>NZ_JBIBGK010000033.1:0-71215 GCF_042956445.1 Streptomyces sp. NPDC008238
GGCCCTACCCTCATGCCCGGACATCCCGGAGATCACCCGACCGAGTCGCCACACTCGAACCGATGCTCACCATGATCGATAGAGAAACGGCTTCTCAGCCCCAGCGGTGACCGGGTCGTCGGTTGGCCAGGGATGTGACGCCTGCGGGTTTCCGTCGGGGTGTTCGTTGATCCATGCCAGGCCGCCGAGGTCGAGGCGGCTGCGGGCGCGGGGGAATGGAGAGCTCCCATCGCTTGGCACCAGGCCTCCCCGACTTCCCGGGGAGACCTGGCCCGGCACGGAAGGGTAATCCGAAAGGCATCCGTACCCTGGCCATGTGGCCAGCGATGAGACTAGGCCACACGTATGTCACCACGGCCGCCAGGTACCTGCCCTACCGCGTCCGGAACACAGTGCCGACGGCGCGTGCAGCGCAGACCACACCAACCCTCAATCGCCGACGGCCCGCCCCCGGCTCTGTCCGCCGGGCAGCAGGAAACGGCATACGGACGTCAACACCGCGGCGAGGTCGGCCCGTCCCGCCTGTGGCATGGCCCTACCCCGAGCGGCACGGGTCGCACTGTGGGCATTCCCGTCACGCGCGGAGCGCACAACTCGTTCCGGGACCACGGAATCGGCGAGAATGCGCGCAGGCACTGTCAGACCGACGGCGGGCCCGCCTCGATGCGTCGCAGCACCGGGCGCAGGCGGTCCAGGTCCGGGCTGCTCTGGATTTGCCGCTCGTCCCACCACGTGGCGCCCGCGTCCCGCAGTGGCCCGATCACGTCCCTGGCCTTCGCCGCGTCCAGGGACGTCGCACCGCCGAGCACGAACTCAAAGGGGCGCTCGATCCCGGCCGTACGGTGCTTACGCACAAAGCTGACCAGCTCCTGCACCTCCGCCACGTCCGGCACCTGACCATGCCGGGCCGTCTCGAACAGCGGCACCGCGCCGTCCCAGCGCGCGGCCCGCCGCATGGGCGCCCGACGCGGCCAGAACCCGCCGATCCAGACCGGCGGAGCGGGCTGCTGCACGGTGGCGGGCAGGAGTGTCACGTCCCGCACCTCGTAGTGCCGGCCGTGGTGGTCGACCGGCTCGCCCGACCAGAAGCGCCTGAGCACCTCCAGTCCTTCGTCAAGGCGCTCGCCCAGGACGCGCGGCTCGGCGGTGTCGCCAAAACTCGCGTACTCGTCCTCGACCGGACCGCCCAGGCCCGCGGCGAAGATCACCCGGCCGCCACTGAGGTGGTCCAGCGTGACCACTTGGCGGGCGAGTTGCTGCGGACGGTAACGAGGAACCGGTGTCAGCAGGGTGCCCAGCCGTATCCGGGAGGTCGCCAGTGCGGCGGCGGTCAGCAGCATCCAGGGGTCGCCGAAGGGACGTCCCTGATGCCGACGGTGCAATATGTGGTCCCACACGAAGAACCCGTCCCAGCCGGCCTGCTCAGCGGCGGCCGCCGCGGTCGCTACATTGCGGGGGTCCGCGAAGTCCCCGAAGTTGGGCACGTTGATCGAGAAGCGCATCCCCGCAGGATGCCCAGCAGGCCAGGCACGAGGCAATCGCAATTCCGCCTCGACCGGCCCCGCCTTCCCGAACCGCTCGAACGGTCCGGGGCACGTGGTGCCGACGCCGGCCACGGCACTGGGGAAGCCGAGATCGCACGGCGCACTCCCCTGACCGCCATGGCCCGGTAGGGACCTCAGCCGCGTTGCCGACACTCCGGCGCTCTGGGCACCGATCCATCCATCGCCGGAACGCTCGACCGCACTTCCTGAGCTGTTCACGCCTGACTACGACCGCAGGCTAGAAGCGGCTCGTCAGCAGCTTCGGCCGGAGGACTGATCGAGCCGCCACTGCCTGCATGACCGAACCCATCGGGCCTGCGGCAAAGGCGGGACTACGGGTGGTTCAGCTCGAAGCCCCAGCAGGAATTCGTGGCCCCGTGGGCTTCCCGCCGGGGCGCACGAAAAGCGGTGCGCGCGGACCCTTTGATCCGTCTGACGTGGCCTTGGCGACGACGTGGCGTAGCGGCCGTGGAGCGCCCCCGCTGTCCTTCGGGACAGCGGAGGCGCGTTCGTATCTCCGGGGCTATCGCTGCCTTCGGTCCCACTTCGCCCATTCGCCCGTCTTGGGGTCGCGAGCGCTGTAAGGACGGCCAGGCTCTTGAGTTTGGCCGGTCACACCGATCCTCTTCCAGGCCCGTACGGCACCCCACACGAAGGCGCCTGCAAGCACGACGCACATGACCGCCATGGCTGGCTCATGAACCTTGCCGGCTGTCACGAAAAAGACAAGAGCCCAGAAACACAGGAACAGCGCGAGAACATTCCACAAAACCTTGCCCCAGGCACTGAGCGGCGTCCGGGGTGCCGACCGGGTGCCCTTGGCTCTTCGCCAGGCACCGGACACACCGAACCCGAGACCAACGAAAATGGGCGCAGAAACGATGAGCACGTCGAGGGCACTGTTCCGCCCATCGAAGTAGAGCAAGGCCATGACTACGACCACGGCGACAATCGCCAGGCCGAGCACGGCAGTACAAATGGCCCACAGGATGGATTTCATAGCGGCACAGTAGCTTTCGCTGACCTGCACAGATGCGCCGCCCATTCTGTTCGGGGCAGTACCCGCGGTCAGCGCCCCGGCTCGGCGGCTTCGTGACGAACACGCGCAGCCACGGGTGCAACACGGCCAGGCCGTCCCGCGCAGTGGGCGCCGTACCTTCTGCCCGGTCGCCACAGCGATCCCCCACCCCTGCTGCAGCTCCCTCAGCGAGGGCAAGGGCAGCTTCCCGCCGGGCGGGCACGCGCCGTCAGCTCACGGCCCGTCAGATCCAGAAGGCGTCGGTGATGGTGATCTGGGGTTCGGCGTGGCCGCGGATGAAGGTGTAGACGAGCCATCCACGCCCGCCGGCGAGATCGGCGATGTGGGGTCCGCCGGGGCTGATAGAGGCAAGGGGGCGCACGGTGATCCAATGCGGCAGGCAGGCGCCGGCGTCGATCCCTCGGTAGTAGGGGTCCTGGACGGTGATCAGTTCCGCGCGGGCGGCCAGGACGAGTTGCCGGCCGTCGGCGCGCATCGCGTCGAATTCCTGTCGTGCCTCGGCGGTCCAGTCCATCTGCCAGGGCGGCTGCGGGAGGTCGTCCGTCACTGGCCAGGCTTCACAGTCGCCGCTTCACGCCGCAGGCGGCTGTACTCGGCCAGGAGAGTGGCCGACTCCTTAGGGTCCTCGGACTTCGCGGCGCGGACCTCGAGACTGTGAAGGTGTGCTGCAAGGCGGGGGTCGCGAGCGATGGCGTACTGGGTCCACCACAGCCGCATGAACGCCGGCACAGGGGTGAGGTTGGAAGCGTCCCCGATCGCCTGGTGCCAATGGGACTCGAAGTCCGGCAGGAGATGCGGGGCGTGCTCCTGGATCGCCAGACGCAGGGCTTGCGGTGTCCGTTCGGGCATCAACGGAACCTGGGCTTCATCTCCCCCGGGTCCATCGAAATGCACTGGCTGAGCAGTCATGAAGTCAGGGCTCCCGGTCTTCCTGCCTGGCGCTTCAGGCCGCGTCCTGGCCGACGTCGGAGGCCGCCTGCTGCCCGGGCTGTTGCTGGTGTTGCTCGAACCACTCGGCGGGCACCAGATAGGCCACCGTCTTCCCCTTGCGCGTGATCGCGGCCGCCTCACCCGCGATCCGGGTGCGGTCAAGGATCTCCCCCATGGCCTTACGAAGGTCGATTGTCGTGTATGTCCTCGTCTCCATGGACGTCACAGTGCCCGAACTATCATAGTTGCGATACTTGCCGTCGCCCCCTCGTCACTCGGCGGCCCTCCCGCCCGGCAGCGCCCCGGCGCCGGTTCCTCTTCCCTTCCCCTGCTTTCGGTGTTCCCGGGTGTGCGGGCCCGGCCGGGCGCCATCATGGGCCGGTGACCGCACACAGCCCGGTGCAGCGCCTGACCGCCCACGTGCGGTCCGCCCTCGGCGACGGCCCGTTCCTCCCGTCTCGCGGCTGGACGCACATGGGCGCCGTGATCTGCGACGCCAGCTTCCACGCCCGCCGCAGGTACAAGTCGACGATCCGGCCGCGGCTGATCCGACTCCAGGCCGCTTGGCCCGACGCCGCCACGGTGCAGGGCTTCCAGGCACGTCTGGCCACCGAAGACCTCTCCACCGCCATGGACTTCAACAGCCCCCGCCGGGTCGCCACCGCCCACGCCCTCACCGACCTCCTGGTCACGAGGCGCGTCGACACCCGCGACGAGCTCCACGCATGGCTCGGCCGGCAGGCCAACCGTGACGCCCTGCGGAAGATAATGGGCGTGGGGCCAAAAAGCGTGGACTATCTCAGGAACCTCGTCGGCCGTTCCCAGATCGCCGTCGACGTGCACCTGCGCGCCTTCGCCGCCCAGGCCGGAGTCACGGGCCCAGGCTATGGGGAGCTACGGGCGGTGTACGAAGAGACCGCCGATCTCCTCGGACATGACCGCGCCGGCTTGGAGCACGCCGTGTGGCGGTACATGTCGCAATCCCCATAAATCGGACCTGCCGGAGGAACCCCTTGTGCGCAGCCCAAGAGCGCAGCGCGGCGATCGTGGGGTCGTCGAGGGCGTAGGCGGTGAAGGCTTCGTCGTCGATCTAACTCGGCGCAGGCCAAGTTGGCCTTACTGATCGTTGCAGAATGAGATCGGCGTGTCGGCTGGCAGTCAGTGATCTTCGTCGGCAGGGTCTGCGGGGTGTCCGATGATCTTGTCCCTGATGACCTGTGGAAGCGCATAGCCCCGCTGCTGCCGCCGCAGCCCGAGCGAAGGCACCGGCACCCAGGCCGACTTCGGGTGCCTGACCGTGTTGCGCTGGCGGGCATTGTCTACGTGCTGCGCAAGGGGGTGGCCTGGCGGGACGTTCCTGCTGGTGTGGTGGGCTGCTCGGGCGTGACCGCATGGCGCCGTCTGCGGGACTGGACCGAAGCCGGTGTCTGGCCCCGGCTGCACGCGGAGCTCCTTGCCGAACTACGCAAGACCGGCTTGCTCGAGATGGACGACTGCGCGATCGACGGCTCCCACGTCAGGGCCCTCAAAGGGGGGATCACGTCGGGCCTTCACCGGTCGACCGAGCCCGTCCCGGCTCCAAACACCACCTGATCGTCGACCGCCGCGGCACCCCGCTGGCCGTGTCCGTGACCGGCGGGAACCGGCATGACGTGACACAACTGATCCCACTGCTGGACGCGATCCCCCGAATACGGGGACTTCAAGGGCGTCCGCGCAGCAAGCCCAAGCGGTTATTTGCCGACCGCGGCTACGACTACGACAAGTACCGCCGGCTGCTGTGGCAGCGCGGCATCAAGCCCCTCATCGCCCGACGCGGTGCCGCCCACGGCTCCGGCCTGGGCAAGACCCGCTGGGTCGTCGAGCGCACCTTCGCCTGGCTCCACCAGTTCAAACGACTCCGGACCCGCTACGAACGCCGCGCCGACCTCCACCAGGGCCTCCTGGAACTCGCCTGCAGCATCATCTGCCTCCGACGACTCCGCACGTCATTCAGAAACGATCAGTTAAGGTCTCCTCGTTCGAAGCGGCCCCGGGCGTGTCGGCGGCCGAACGGGGGTCCGGACGTTCACATCGGGCACGCGGGGTCTTCCGTTCACGGTGCTGCAGGACACCACCGGGGGGTCCGGGTACGTTCCCGTGCCGCTTCCGGAACGCGCGCGACACCCGAGAGCGGCGGCCGGGCCGCAGGCCGGCCCGTGGCCTGAGACTGGCCGGTACGGTGTCACACCGGACGCCTTGGCTCTCACCACCTGCACGACCAGCGCGTGCGGGTGAAATTCGCCCTCCTCCGCAAGCGCGTCCTGCTGGTGGAGTGAGAGCTTCCATGGCCTGCCAACGGCAGAGATCATGGTCGGTATGAATAGCCGGTCCGAGCAGGACACAACTGACGGCAGCGACGTTCCTCCGCCGAAGTGGATCGAGGAGATATTCCTTCAGACCGTTGACGCTGCTGGCCTGGTGCGTCACGTCACCATCTGCCTCAGTGATCCCTCCACCGGTCTCATCGCGCTCCTCGATGCTCACTCACGCCTAGAGTTCAGCGGGACCGACTATCTCGACTGCCTTTCCCAGGCCCGGCAACAGCTCGAACGTGACGGTCGCCTCCTGTGCTGCCAGGGAGCCCGCCCCAACGTCCAACCTTCCGGACAACTGCGACAGTTCACCAACGGCCGGCAGGCATACGTCCGCCACTCGGAACGGCAGAGCGAGGGCTCTGAGATAGTCGACATCTTCGCCCCTGCACCCCCCGGAGACGTCGTGAATCTCGACGACCAGCGAGCAGCAATAATCAGCTCCTGGAACGCCCGGCACCTGGGAAACCAGATCTGACCCCCTCACAGCCGCAGTCACTCTGCGTGGACCCATCACACAACTCGTGCCAGAACCCGTTCTCACGAGCAGAGCCAGCCCCGGGCGTCTCGGCGGCCGAACGGGGGTCCGGACGTTCACATCGGGCACGCGGGGTCTTCCGTTCACGGTGCTGCAGGACACCACCGGGGGGTCCGAGTACGTTCCCGTGCCGCTTCCGGAACGCGCGCGACACCCGAGAGCGGCGGCCGGGCCGCAGGCCGGCCCGTGGCCGGAGACTGGCCGGTACGGTGTCACACCGGACGCCCTGGCTCTCAGCACCTGCACGACCAGCGCGTGCGGGCAGGAACAGGGCGCAGACGGCGGTGGCCGTGGAACCGGCTCAGGAGGAGGAGCAGGCGTGAATAGCGTCCGGCTGCGCGAGCACCAGGTCGAAGCGAACGCGCGGATCCGGCAGTGGGCGGGATTCCCCGCACGCTCCCCCGTCCCCGACGACGGGGCGCGGGCCACGCTGGTGTCCGCCACCGGATCGGGGAAAACCATCACCGCGGCTGTGGCTGCGCTGGATCTGTTCCGGGACGGTCGCGTCCTGGTGATGGTGCCCACGCTCGACCTGCTCGTGCAGACCGCGCAGGCCTGGCGCCGAGTCGGGCACCGCGGGCCCATGGTCGGCGTCTGCTCGCTGGAGGGCGACGAACTGCTGGAGCAGCTGGAGGTGCGGACCACCACGAACCCCATCCAGCTCGCGCTGTGGGCCGGTACCGGGCCCGTGGTCGTGCTCGCTACCTACGCCTCCCTGGTGGATCGCGAGGACCCTGAGGACATCACAGGTGGCGGACGGGTGCGCGGGCCGCTAGAGGCAGCCCTGACCGGCGGGCAGCGCCTGTACGGGCAGCAGCTGGCCCCGTTCGACCTCGCCGTCATCGACGAGGCGCACGGCACCGCCGGGGACCTCGGGCGGCCCTGGGCCGCGATCCACGACAACACCCGCATCCCCGTTTCCTACCGGCTGTACATGACCGCGACACCGCGGATCCTGGCCGCGCCGCGGCCGCCGAAGGGCAAGGACGGGACCGAGCTGGAGATCGCATCGATGGTCTCCGACCCGGCCGGCACCTACGGGGAATGGATCTTCGAACTCGGGCTGTCAGAGGCGGTCGAACGCGGAATCCTGGCCGGATTCGAGATCGACGTCCTGGAAATCCAGGACCCCGACCTCACCCTGGGAGCCTCCGAGGAAGCCATGCGGGGCCGGCGCCTCGCCCTGCTGCAAGCCGCCCTGCTGGAACACGCCGCCGCCCACAACCTCCGCACCGTCATGACCTTCCACCAGCGCGTCGAAGACGCCGCCGCGTTCGCGGCCAAACTCCCGGAAACCGCAGCCGAGCTATACGGGAGCCAGCCGTCCGAACATGCCCTGGCCGAAGCCGGGGCTTTGCCGGCGTCGTCGATCGACGCCGGCTTCTACAACCTCGCCGCCAACCGCCACGTACCCCCGGACAGCGTCTGGGCTGGGTGGCTGTGCGGCGACCACCTCGTGGCGGAGCGGCGTGAGGTGCTCCAGCAGTTCGCGAACGGCACCGACGCCCAGGGCCGACAGGTTCACCGGGCCTTCCTCGCCAGCGTGCGGGTCCTCGGCGAAGGCGTCGACATCACCGGCGAACGAGGCGTCGAAGCCATCTGCTTCGCCGACACCCGCGGCTCCTAAGTCGAAATCGTCCAGAACATCGGCCGCGCTTTGCGGCCGAAGGCGGACGGCACGACCAAGGTCGCCCGGATCATCGTCCCGGTCTTCCTCCAACGGGGTGAAGACCCGGACAACATGATCGCCTCCGCGTCGTTCCGGCCCCTGGTAGCGGTACTCCAGGGACTGCGCAGTCACGACGAACGACTCGTGGAGCAGCTCGCTTCACGTGCGCTGAGCAGCGGAGCCCGCACCGTCCACGTCCAGCGAGACACGGACGGCCGCATCATCGGCACCACCAGTGGTGGCGCGGCAGCAGGCGGATCCGGCGGCGGGGGCCAAGAACAGGGCGCGGAGAGTGCGGGCGCGGTGGAGTCGGCGTTGCTGAACTTCGCCACCCCCCGCGACCCCGCCACCATCGCCGCGTTCCTGCGCACACGCGTCTACCGCCCCGAATCCCTGGTCTGGCTCGAGGGCTACCAGGCACTGCGCAGGTGGCGCCAGGAGAAAGGCATCACCGGCCTGCACGCCGTGCCGTATGACACCGAAGTCGAACTCGGCGTGACCCGATTCCCCCTCGGACGCTGGGTCAACCAGCAACGACGAGCACTGCGAGCCGGAGAGTTGGAAGAACGCCGCAGAAAACTCCTCGACGAGCCGGAAGCCGGCATGATCTGGGAACCCAGCGACCAAGCCTGGGAAACCAAACTCGCCACGTTCCGCTCTTTCCACCGCGCCCACGGGCACCTCGCACCGCGACAGGACGCCCTATGGGGCGAAGCCCTCGACGACGGAGACGGCAAACCGGTGCCCATCGGGCAACCCTTGGCTAACCTCCGCCGCAAAGACGGCCTCGGCAAAGACCCCGAACGGGCAGCGGACCGCGCGGCGCAGCTGGCCGCCATCGACCCCGACTGGAACTGCCCCTGGCCCCTGGACTGGCAACGCCCCTACGCCATCCTCCGCGACCTCGCAAAGAGCGAACCCGACCACTCCGTAGCCGGCATCCAACCCGGCGTGCGCTACGAAGGCGATGATCTTGGGGCGTGGCTGGTACGGCAGTCTACGGGCTGGGCGCAGCTCAGCACCGAACAGCAGCACCGACTCACTGCACTCGGCATCACGCCCGCCGAACAAGTCACCCCTCCCCCGGCCGGGCAAGGCGCTGGGGTAAAGCCGTCGACCAAGGCACAGCAGGCCTTCCAACGCGGCCTGACCGCCCTTGCACAATGGATCGAACGCGAAGGCCCACACCGGCCAGTGCCGCGAGGATGCAGCGAACCCATCGCTGTCGACGGTGAAGCAGAGCCGGTAGCAGTCCGGCTCGGCGTATGGATCTCCAACACCAAGCAGCGGCGGGACAAGCTCAGCCAGGAGCAGTTGAACGAGCTGCGCAGGCTGGGCGTGAAGTGGGCATAGGGGGCAGTGTCTGCCCGGACCCGAGGTCCGGGCCGACACTAACCTTGGGCTTCGGTGTCAGCCGGGGGTGACGCCCTGCCCGGCCACCTCGCGATTCCCCGGTACGCGTCCTGATCAAATACGCCGCGGCGTAGCGAAGCACGTGGCCTCGGCCGTCAGGTCAGGTCAGGTCGAGAGTCCTTACGGGCTGGCCGGCCCACTGGTCCGGGGCGGTGGTGGCGATGACCGCGCCGTCGGGGCGTTCCGGGGTGGGCTGGGCGGTGTGGCGGGTGTGGGCGGCGGCCCAGGTGGCCTCGCGGGTGAGGGCGAGGGCTGCGGGCAGGTCGAGGTCGACGACGGTGATGCCGGGCAGGGCCGCGATGTGCTCGGCGGTGCCGGGGCGGGCGCGGTCGGCTTCGACCAGGGCGCAGGTGGGTGCGTACAGGTGCCAGCCTGCTTCGGCGTGGGCGCGGTGGATGAGGCGGGAGGCCAGGAGGTTGCCGCGGCCGGCGGCGACCATGGCGGTGTCATCCAGGACGACGTGCACGGTCTGGTTCACCGGGCGGTGGCCTGGGTCAGGCGGCGGTCAAGTTCGGCGTCCAGGTCGTCCTGCTCAGCGGGGGTGGGGGCGTAGCCGTTCCAGGCATTGAGGACGGCGCGGGCCTGCTCGGCGCGCTCGGCCCGCTCTGCAGGGGTCAGGAGGGTGTCGGCCAGGCGGGCCAGGTACGCGCGCAGCGACAGGCCCTCGGCCGCGGCGATCTCCGACAGCCGGTCCCGGGCCTCGGCAGGGATACGAACATTCGCATCGGACACGTGCGGTCTCCATTCGTGGTGGCGCACCACACTATAGGGGGTACGGGTACGTACCCGTGTGCACCCTGGGGCAGAGAACAGCACCACAGAACACGCAGCGCCCCGGACGTGCTCGCGGGCTTGCGGGACCTTGGCGGTCGAGCCCGGAGTATCACCCGCGACGCCAAACCGTGACGGCCCGGGACCACCGTTCGCGCCACATGCCCCGTGATTCAGGCGGGGACGGGCCCCTCGGCACGAAAGGCAGCAGGCGCCTGCGATCGGCCACGGGCCGGGCTCTGGCCGGTAGCGCGTGGCAGATCGGACGCCATGTCCGCCGTTCCAGCAGCCCCCAGCGAGTGGGCTACACCGGCCCTCGGCACGGAGGGGTTCGCCGCCCGGAGCTGTTCAGGCCACCCCATGAGGCCACGGCATCCAGCGACATCACAGCACCGGCAGAGTCATCGCCTGGGCCCTCACCGGCACGCTGCGGAGACCAACCTGTCGCTGCTGCCCCCTCCTGGCCCGTGGCGCACCATCCCACCAGAATCCGCAACGCCGCCCCCAGAGCTTCAGTGACCTCCTCGTCCTGATCGACCGTGAACACGCGGCTCTCCCCGTAGACCCCCTTCCGGCCGCCGCGGACCCTGATCGAAACCGCCGGCAACGGCGACTCGGCCGCCGCTGACGCCACGGAAGCCCGCGCGGGCCGAGGCCCGACCGCCTTCGACTGGCTGGTCGAGATCATCGAAGACGAACTTCCGGGCGGCCTGCGCCTCTGTTAACCAGGCGGACTGTTCACGGAGCCGGTAGATGGCCTTCGTCGACGTGGTCGGCGAGATAGAGCAGGGTGGCCTGCGGGTCCATGCCGAACATGGCGGTCGGCCGCTGTCGTCGTATGTCACTGTTGGCCACCCGTAGGCGGCCCGGCGACGGGTGCGAGAGCTTGCCGCGCCTCCACCTCCTCTGCACCTGCGATGATCCCTTGGTGAGCTACCCCGCAACGGACGAGCTGTCGTCAGCAGAGCGCGCATTCATGATCAATGCGACGGAGATCGACATCCTGCCCGGTGTTCGGGGAGATCTAGAGGAGCCGTTGGCGTCCGCCGGCCCTGCCGAGCTTGCCGCCATCCTTCTGCCGCTCATCGACAAGGGTTGGATCGAAGTCTCCTGCTACATCCCCCGGACGGATCCCAACGGCACAGCGGGGTTCCAGCCCGGTCCATCCATCCAACGGCATGACCTTCCCGCCTTGCTGGCCGATGCTGAGAGCTGGGACTACCCGGATGATTTTGAGTGGCTGGGTCACCTCACGCTTGTCCTTACCGAGGCGGGGCGGCAGATACCCCGGTGATCTGTGCTCGAGAGCGTCGGGGTTGGCGTAGCGGCTTTGCACGGGACCTGCCATAGGGCGAGAGGTCGAGAGGTCGGGGCCATACGCTGGCCGCGATCGGGCTGGCTCTGTACCCGCCCGCAATAGCCCGATGTGGGCCCAGATCTTCGAGGCCCGCGCCGTGGTGGCTGCGTACGACGAGAGTGGCCGATCGATAAGACTCCACAGAACTTTCCACCGCCGTACGCCAGGGCGGGACTGCTGAATACGGCCCTCAACCCGCGTAGCACCCCGACCGCAACAGAGCGGCCAGCTCTCCCGCCTGCGGCCGCTCAAAGTCTGGCTGGACCAGGACGCGGCCGAGCACTTCCTGGACGTCAGGCCACACGACGCTCTCACGGACCGGGATGCCCCGGGTCGCGATCGCGTGCCGCAACTCCGGCCCGGCCAGGCACGACGGGTCGACGTCGGCCGCCGCGTAGTCGAGCGGCCAGCCGCCATCGACCGCCCACCACAGGCTCGCTGCCAGAGCGTAGACCTCGGCCTCCTTCGACACCACCACGGGCAGCTCGCCGCGCTGGACCTTCCACGCGAGTTCCGGCGGGAGCAGGTGCGGCAGGCCGCCCCGGAAGAGGTTCGACGGAGCCAGCAGTCTCGGGTGCCAGGCCCATGAGCGGTCGAGGAACTTCACCCCGTCCGGGGTGTGCACGGTGTGCTCGGGCTGGAGGTCGCCGTGCACCCAACCGGAGTCGTGCAGCGCCGCCACGTCGTCGACCACGGCCACCAGCTGCTGACGGGCGGCCGTGAGATCAGCCGTGCCGTCGCGGACGCCGGCCAGGGCCTCGCGGGTCGACGGGCCGTCGTACCAGTCCGTGATCATCCACACCGAGGCGTTGCCGCGCCCGTAGGCCACTACGCGGCCCGGGCCCCTGACCGACAGGGCCGCGGCTTCACGGGCAGCGATCACCGTTCCTTCCTGGCCGCTCCCCCACTTCACGGCCGCAGTCCGGAGCGGGCCGGTCGCCTTGCACACGGCGCCCGCGCCGGTCGCTGATCGCCTCCAGTTCGGTTCCGTCGCCGCACGTCGCCTCTGCGGCGATACCCGCCTCCACCGGGATCAGGTGTGTCGTCATGTCTCATCCGTCTCGATACGTCCCCTAGGGTGTTGGCGTCCCGCCAGCCTCATCGGCCGGGACTTCGCGCATTCCAGGGCGGGAGTGATCTTGGGGTACGTCCGACTGCTGCGCCGTCGCCGCGTCCTTGCCCTGTGGGGTGCGCAGGCGCTGTCGGTGTTCGGTGACCGCCTGTACGCCATGGCGATCATGTGGCTGGCGTGGGAGAAGTCCGGCGCGGCCGCCATGGGCCTGGTCGCGGTCGCCGAGTCAGTGCCGTACGTCGTGATGGGCACCGTCGGCCGCCGCGTGATGGACCGCTTCGCCTCGCTGCGAGCGCTGGCTGCGGTCGACGCCTCCCGGATCGTGCTCGTCGCCCTGCTGCCCGTCGCCTGGGGCACGTTCGGGACGCCGGGCATGCTCGTCCTGGCCGCCGCCGTCGGCGCCGCCGGGGCCGTCTTCGACCCCAACCTTGGCGCCCTGGTGCCCGATCTGGTGAAGCCCGGCGAAGTGCAGGCCGTGTACGGGCTGATGGACCTCACCGGCCGCGTCGCCCGCATCGCCGGACCGGGCGCAGCCGGTGTTCTCCTCGCGGTGATGCCGCAGCCCGCGCTGTTCTGGCTCGACGCGGCCACGTTCGCGGTCTCCGCCGCGGTGCTCGCCCGCCTCGGCCGCAGCGCCCGCAAGAGCGCCCCGGCCGGGAAGCGTCCGACCGCGCCCGAGAGGCTCGGGGCCCGTGTGCTGCTGCGTTCCCACCCGGCGACCGGCGCCGCGATCGGCGTGCACGGCGCCGGCATCTTCGCCCAGGCGGTCTCATTCGCCCTGCCCGCCCTACTCGCCGCCCGCTTCCACGCCGGGGCCGGAACGTACGGACTGCTCCTGGCGACGACCGGCGCGGGCGCCCTGGCCGGGAACCTCGTCGCCGGACACGTCCGCCTCCCGTCCCGGCTGCCCGCTGCGTACTGCGCGGTGTGGGCGACCTCCGGCCTGCTGCTGGCCCTTAATGGCCTCGCCTCGAACCTTCCGGTCCTCCTGGCGCTCGCCGCCGCCTCGGGCTTCATCGCCCCGTTCTGCGGCGTCACCCTGCAGACGCACCTCGCCGGCCTCCCGGCCGGTCCGCGTCGCCGCCTGATGTCGCTGGACCTCACGGTGATCCGCACCGCCGGAACGGCGTCGATGCTCGTGGTCCCCGCGGTCGCGGCGGGCTCGCCCACGGCCGGGTTCCTGGCCGGCGGACTGGGCACGGTGGCCGTCGCCGGCGTCGGCACGGCGGCCGCCTGGTGGTGGACGCGCGACGAGGGCCTGCGCGTGCCGCAGCCCGAGCCCGCGCTGTCGCGCGACTGACGCCCCCTCACCCGATCCTCCCTCCGTAACGCCGAAGGCCGGGCCCGCACCTCCTCCCCCCCAAGGGAGGCCACGGCGGACCCGGCCGCTCACCCCTGCGTCAGCCCATCAGCCGCTCAGGCGACGCGGCTCCAGTGGGTGACCTCGATGTTCTCCAGCGGGATGCCGAGGCCCTGGTAGATCCGCTGGTGCATCGCGCCGAACCACGCCTCCTTGCGGTCGGCGAAGAACTCAGCGTCATACCAGGCCACGCCGAGGATCACGTGCCGCCGCCATTGGGGTTGTCCTGCTCGGCCTCCAAGTACGTGGACTGCCAGTCCCAGAGCATCAGCACCTCCGGCCGCTCCCGCAGCCGCTTCTCGGACTCGGCCAGCGCCTCGATGCATCGGCGGGCAGTGGCCTCGTCAGGGCAGTAGTAGGTGCACTCGCTGCGGAACAGCGGCCTCTTCCCGGCCCGAAGCTCGACGTCGTTGTCCTCGCCGCTCAGCACGCGAACCCGGGCGGCCCGGCGGACCATCCCCGCGGGTGCGGGGAGCAGCGGGAGCTCCTGGAGTCCTTCGAGTACGAGGGCGGACCATCCCCGCGGGTGCGGGGAGCAGTCGACGTCATCGCCACCGGACTGGGCCATCGGCGGACCATCCCCGCGGGTGCGGGGAGCAGACTGAGTGACCTGCAGCTTTCCCAGGCCAGAGCACAGAAATTTAGCAGCATTGAAAAAGCGGCAAATTGGACGCACGGCGCCCAGCTGTCCAAGGTGTGCTCGGCGGACGCGGTCTCGTCCGTGGCGTCCGCCCAGCGTCTGGCCTTGTCGAACCACAGGAACCGATGCTTCTCCGCCGCGCGGACCGCATCCGAGATCAGGCAGTGGTCAACACCGTCGGTGAACGGGCCCAACGCCGGCATCCACGGCCGTAGCCACCCCCCAGCGGAAGATCACCTATCGGCTGGAGCGAGGGATACCCCTCCTCCGGTCGCAGGCCGGACTGCTCTGACCCCAGGCGGTGCGTTGCGTGCTGGTTAGGTGCGCGCAAGGGGGTGTTCACCCTGACGTTCACCTGTCAGGATTTTCGGGGGTTTTGCCGTTCGGTGGGGGGATTGCATGACGTCTGTGCAGAACAACGACCAGCGCCTGCTCGACCGCATTTTGGATGACCAGCACCGGCACCTGGCACCCGGGAAGAGCCGGGAAGACTTCTTCACCTTCTTCGCTGCCGACAAGGCGCTGCAGGAGTGGGATCTCGACAATGACGAGATCATGGACGGCGTCGTGGACGGGGCGCATGACTGTGGGATCGACGGCATCTGGACGTTTGTGGACGACCGGTATGTGACGGCGGATGCCCACCGGTATCTGTCGCCGCGTGCCCGCATCATCGAGTTGGTCATCCTACAGGCCAAGACCTCCACGGGCTACCAGGAGACGGTGATCGAGAAGCTGGCCTTCCACCTGCCTGATCTGCTCAACATGGGACGCGATGAGGAAGAACTGGCGCCCCACACCAATGCCAAGCTCCTGGATCGCACCCGGCGCTTCCTGCACATCCTGGAGGAGCTGGCCTCCTCGTTTCCTCAGGTCCGCATCAAAGTGATCTACGCCAGCAAGGCTGCGGAGAGCCCGCACCCGAATGTGAAGTCCAAGGGGGACCGGCTGCGGCGGGAGCTGGCGAAGATCACCTCTGATGCCGCGGCGGACATCGAGTACCTCAACGCCGCAGACTTGCGTGAGCGTACCGCCCGCGGGGCCAGGGCCGTAGCGCAGCTAGTGTTCTCCGAGACACCGATGAGCACGTCGCTGGGCGAGGGATATGTCTGCCTGGCCAGGCTGGACGAGTACTACCGCTTCATCATCTCCGACAATGAGGCGTTGAGGCTGGAGCTGTTCGAGTCGAACGTGCGTGACTACGCGGGGTCCACCGCAGTGAACAACGCCATCGGCGAAACCCTCAAGTCAGGTACGGGCGAGGACTTCTGGTGGTTCAACAACGGCGTCACCGTCGTCGCCGACGCGGCCCAGATCGCCGGCAAGAAGATCGTCGTCAAGGATCCTCAGATCGTCAACGGCCTGCAGACCAGCCACGAGGTCTACGCCTACTTCCAAAACGGCGGCCAGCACCGCGACAGGTCCCTCCTGGTCAAAATCGTGGTGGCCCCGGAGTCAGGCACCGCCCGCGACAGGATCATCAGGGCCACCAACAGCCAGACCCAACTACCGGCCGGTGCCCTGCGCGCGACGGAGCCCATCCAGAAGGACATCGAGGAGAGCCTCACCCACTCCGGCGGCTACTACTACGAACGCCGTGCCGGCTACTACCGCAACCTCGGCTTCCCCCTCGACCGCGTCGTCAGCATGACCCGCCTGGCTCGAGAGTTCACCGCCTTCGCGCAGCGCGAGCCGCACACCGCCCTCCGGCACTCCGAAGCCCTCCTCCTGGACGACCAGCACTACGGCCAGATCTTTTCCCCAAGGCAGGACCTGGACATTTACCGCCTGAGTCTGGACGTTCACACCCACCTGCGCGACTTCCTGACCCACTACGCCGAAGACCATCCCCTGCTCGGGGAAACCCTGGAAAACTGGCTCTACCCGCTGGCAGCGATGTCCGCCTACACCCTCACCCGGCTACGCCAGCCCGCCCCGCGGGACCTGCTCCACATCGACCTCGAACACCTCAACGACGACCTGATGACCCGCATGACCGGAGTCCTCGAACAAAACTTCAAAACCGCCCTGCGTCAAAGCAAAGCCGGCGGAGTCGACCGCATCGCCCGCACCCCCGACTTCACCACCAAACTCCGCCAAGCCGTCATCTCACAAGGCCGCTTCCACATCGAACGCTAGCCCCAATCCATGGACGGGCCGGGCCCCTCGCATACACCGGCGGCTACGCTCGCCACCATGGCTGAGTACCTCGAAGTGAGCACAGCGACGGAGACACGCGACCAGGCTGTTGCGCTGGCCCGATCGGCGGTCAGCGAGCGCCTGGCCGCAGGAGCCCAGATCATCGGACCCGTAACCTCGGCGTTCTGGCACGCCGACGCATTTGGCACCGGTGAGGAGTGGAAGCTCGTCATGACGACCTCGGCGGGGCGGTACCCCGCGCTGGAGGCTCACGTCCTCAAGCATCACCCTTGGGATAATCCACAGCTCTCAGCGACGCCGATCGTCACCGGATCGGAGGGCTGCCTACGCTGGATCAGCGCCAGCACCACGCCTGTCCCCGTCGAGTAGTCAAGCGCGCGCTTTCTCTAGTACGTCGGCGATTGCGGGGAGAGCACGGTGGTCGCCAAGCCGCTGTAGAACTGGTCCGAGCCGTTGCCGGGGCCGCACAGACGCCACTCCGGTCGACAGGTCAAGGGCGCGACCGGTCACGGCGGCCGCTTGCTCGACCTCGCCGGCGGCCAGGTAAGAGTCCGCCAGCCACGACAGGTAGAGCGCCTTGTCTCGGGCACATGTATCGTCGAAGGCGCCGAGAGCCTTCTCCAGCACGGGGACGGCACGGAGAGGACGTTTCAGTTCGGTCCAGCACCGGCCGGTCATGATGTCGAGTTCGTTGCTGTCGACCCAGGCCGACCAGTTCGGCTGTGGGGCGCCAGCCGCTTCTCCAAGGGCGTCGCGTGCTGTCGCCAATGCGCGTTCGGTCTCAGCTGCGTTCCCCGCAACCGCATGAGCCCATGCGAGTCGCTCATACAGCAGAGCGCGGACCCCGGCCGCAGCGTCCGGTCCGGCGGTCACGCATGACCGTGCAGCAATCTCGACGGCGGTCCGCGGTTCGCCGCCGAGCGTCTGGTAAGCCAGGAAGGCGAGGGCGTTGCCGGCCAGTCCCGAGTCACCGGCCTCCGAGGCAGCATCGTGGCTTGCCTCGTACAGACCACGGGCCTCGGCGCGGCGGCCTCCGTCGAACGCTGCCCATCCGGCCTGCTGAGCCTGCTCTGCCAGCACGGAGAGCAGGTTACGGCGGACAGGCTCGGAGCACACGGCGTGGCGGACCAGGTGGCGCGTCTCGTGATACTCACTCAGGTACACGCGATATGTGTCCCCGCCGCCGAGGATGTCATCCAACGCCCTCAGCCGGGCCGTGCGTCGGCGCAGGTGGTCCGGGATGCTGGCGTCAACTCGCCGACCAGTCTGCAGTCGTGCGGGCTCTGGCAAGCCAACGGCAAGGCCAGCACCCGCCGCGGCAGAGGCCTTCAAGAATTGGCGGCGGCGTAGTGCATCGTCGGTATCCGTCGCTGCTTCCCATTCTCTAGGGGTCAGGCCCACCATGTGCCCAGGGATACGAAAGACGTCTGCGATGAGTGCGATCTTCTCGTACGTCGTAATGCGGCCGCGGCCGCGAGCGAGCGTCCCAACTCGCTCGGGCTTGATGTCGCAGGCAGCGGCGATCCGCGAGTAGCTGATGCCAGCTTCGCTCCGTGCCAGCAGGAAGACCGTACCGAAGTCGTGGGCAGAAAGTGCTGCTCTCATCTCGAGCCGCTCAAGCAGCTCCGGTGGCAACGCCGTCGATTGATCGCTCATGAGGTACCCCGTGCGGCCGTTGATGTCCGTACCCAAAGTCACCTTATCCCCACGGTGGGTACCCACCGGTGGGAAGCGTGGAACGCCCTGCTCGGCGATGGTGAAGCGATCAGCCCTCAGGCCCGCACGCTACGGGCCTGGCCGACCATCTGACGTAGAGGCAGGCACCATGGCACATCGTAATCGGCAGGGTTTCGGCCCGTCCTCCTCCCCGCCGAAGTCCAGCCGATGACCAGCCAGATCAACGAGTCCAGCAGAAAGCTGCCTCAGGCTTTCACGACGCGATGCGGCAACGTCTACCGGATCGTCGAGGAGCTCCGCCCCCACGCCCAACTTCGCGGCTTGAATGCCGTCGGCGAGTACGCCAACTGCGACTCCCCCGCCCCGCCTGAGTCCGGGCGCCGACAACTCCCCTTGGCCCGAGTCGCTGCCGCAGACCACACGGAGGCCTTACTCACCTATCCGACGATGCTGGGGCTCGCGGCTGGTGGGAACTCGAAGATACCGAACTTCGATGAGCAGCACGCACTGAAGCAACGCCGCACCACTGACGCAGCAAGTGAACCGGACCGGGCACGCAGCGCCACAGGCCTTCGGGCTGAGTTGAGCGACCTTGCAGATGCGGTCCGCATGCTCATCGCCCTAACCAGCGCCGAACACGCACTGCTCGACGCCCGCCCCTGGACGACCGGAGCGTGCCTGCTGTGCGGGTCCACCGAGCTGCCGGTGACCCCCTTTGTCACCGTCTACGCCGCCGACACCGCTACAGCCAGGGCCAAATGCCAGCCCTGCGTGGTCACCGGCCTGGTGGCGCAGCGTGCCACAGCGGCCGCGCTCGAGCGCCCGTACGTCCCCACGCTGCCCCCGATACCCGAAGGAAGTCTCATGTCCCCGGAACCCGCCGCAACCTCCGTGCTGTCCCCCGCTGTACGCCCGGCCGCCCGGCCGTTACCCCACCGGATCGGCGTACTCGGCCTGGTCTGGATCCTCGGCAACAGCGCCGCTCTCCCCCTGCTCTGGGCACAAGTCACCAGCGCCCAACACGACAGGCCTCCGAGCGCCATCAACGCACCCGACACCAAACCTAAAACGATCTGACACCCCGACTCCTCCCCCTCACGGGGAGGACGCCCCCGGCACCCCCGACCGGGAGCAAACGGCCCGCCCACCGAAGAAGGACCGGGCCGTGCACCACCCCGCCGCGCGCACCGGCGAGCCTGCCCGGATCATCACCCGGAGCGCGCGGCGGGGCCCATCAGATCCGCAACCAATGGAGGACCACGACATGTTCAGCCACGCCGATCGCATGCCCACCGGAACCCCGCTGCCCTCGGGCCTGCCCACCCCGCCGCCATTCGGCGTTAGCCGGATGGCGCCCTATCCGGGCGCCCCCGCGCCCGCCTACTCGCGCGCCGAGCTGGACCCGGCGTCGCAGACCACCCGGTTCTACAACGCCAGCGGCGGCATCGTGGAGATGCCGGGGCACGGCACGAGCACCGGTACCCAGCCCTCCACCGCCACCAGCCCGGACGGCCGCCGGTTCCGGTGATTCCGACACCGGTAGTGACGCGGACCAGTGACCGCCGGTCCGGTGCTGGTCGTCACCAACCTTGACGACCCCACAACGGACCTGGTGATCAGCGAATTGCACTACCGGGATCTCCCGGTCGTGCGGTTCGACTCCGGGGACTTCCCCGCCACCTTGTCCGTTGCGGCCACCATCACCCACGACGGGATCGCCGGCACCCTGGCCACGCCCACCCGCACCGCGGACCTGACACGGGTCCGGTCGGTGTACTACCGGCGCCCGTCCGGGTTCGTCTTCCCTCACCTCGACGCGCAGACCGCCCGGTTCGCCGTCACACAGGCCCGCTACGGCCTCGGCGGGGTCCTGGCGTCCCTGCCGGGCTGCCTGTACGTCAACCACCCGCACCGCATCGGGGACGCCGAGCAAGCCCTCAGGGCTCGCCGCCGCGGTGGCAGCAGGGTTCAGCATCCCTCCCACCTTGTTCACCTCCGAGCCGGACGCCGCACGGGCCTTCGTCCAGCGCCACGGCCCGGTGATCTACAAGCCGCTGTCGACGCCGCTGTACGAGGTCGACGGCAAGGCGTGCGCGGTGAAGGTGGACGAGGTCACCGCCGACGACATCGACGAGCGAGTGGCCGGCACCGTCCACCTGTTCCAGCAGCGCGTGGATAAGGTCGCAGACGTCCGCGTGACCGTCATCGGCGACCGCATCTTCTGCGTGCGCATCGACTGCGACCTGCTGGACTGGCGCACCGACTACAGCCGCCTCACCTACACCGTGGTGCAGCCGCCCCCGGGCATCTCCGCGGCGCTGCGCCGGTACCTGGACCACTTCGGCCTGGTCTTCGGCGCATTCGACTTCGCGGTGGGCCGGGACGGGGCATGGTGGTTCCTGGAGTGCAACCCCTCCGGCCAGTGGGCCTGGATGGAGCCCGAGACCGGGCTGCCGATGGTGGCAGCCATGGCCGATCTACTGGAACGGAAGGCCTCATGCCCGAACACGCCTTGCGTGAGCAGCTGCTCGACCGCCTCACGGGGCAGGGTGTCATCCGCTCCCCTCAGTGGCGGGACGCGGCGGCGGCCACGCCCCGCCACGAGTTCCTGCGGGGTGGCTTCTTCCGCCAGGTCCCGGGCTCGGCGCCGACAGCGTGGGAGCCGGTGATGCCGGAGGACCCCGCCTGGCTGCCGGCCTGTTACGTCAACGAGTCGCTGGTCACGCAGATCGCCGGGACCATCGCGCCCGGCGACGTCCGTGGTCAGATCCTCCGCGAGCCGACCAGCTCCAGCACGCTCCCGGGTCTGGTACTGCGCATGCTGGAGGACCTGGACGTCGAGGACGGCATGCGCGTCCTGGAGATCGGCACCGGCACCGGGTACTCCACCGCGCTGCTGTGCCAGCGCCTCGGGGACGACATGGTCACCTCCGTGGAGGTCGACCCGAACGTGGCGGCCAGGGCGGCAACGGCCCTCGCCGAGGCCGGGCACGTCCCCTCCCTGGTGACCGCCGACGGCCTGGCCGGACACCCGGACAACGCGCCGTATGACCGGATCATCACCACGTGCGGTGTGCGCACCATCCCCACGGCGTGGATCGCGCAGACCCGGCCCGGTGGCCAGATCCTCGCCACACTCTGCGGCTGGATGGGCTCCTCCGAGCTGGCCCGTCTCACCGTCCACGAGGACGGCACGGCATCCGGCCGGCTGCTCGGCGGGCAGGTGTCGTTCATGCTCGCCCGCCCCCACGTCCCGCCGGCGATGGGGATGCTGCCGGACACCCGCGCCGGCTACGAGCGGGAGGCCGTCGTCGGATCCGACGTCCTGGACGACTGGACGGCCCGGTTCGTCGCGCAGATCGCAGCACCTCGGGCCCAGCGCCTCGTGCTCAACGAGCGGGAACACCTGCTGCTGGATAGCGAGGCCGGCGCGTGGGCCCTGCTGCGCCAGGTCGGCGATGAGTGGCGAGTCCGTCAGGGTGGCCCCTCTCGGCTGTGGAACGACATCGAGGAGCACATCGTGCAGTGGCGCCATGACGGCGCTCCCGGGCTGGAGAAGTTCCGGGTGGCCGTGGCGTCCGACGGGCTCCAGCAGGTGGAGTGGGATACCCATAGTTCGACAGATCATCGGACACGCAGGAGAAGGCCAGCCGGGCGCTGACAGAGCGCCCGCCGTCCTTCCCGCGCAGGCGAAGGCGGCCCGATAGAGATCCCCCCTTCTGGCAAAGAGGTGGACCACGACCTACGACTGGTCGCATTCCAGCACGCCGGTCGACGTCAAGATCGAGAACCCCGTCGCAGGCGTACGTGATCGGGCAGAAAGCCGGTTCCTGCCCGTAAGCGATGACCAGCGCACACGTGCCACAGCGTGCTCGTCACCGCACTCACCCGGCTGCCTGGTCTAGAGACAGTCTGGCGGACAACTACGGGAGCTCCCGCTCCCGCGGGGTTGATCCCATGCCGGTGCCCTACTTCAGTGCCGACAGCAATCGCTCGCCGACCGCCGGTCATAGCGTCAGATTCAAGGTCACAGGCCAGGCCGTATGGCGGTGATGTCCCACAAGTCACCGCTGCGCGACCTGCGATGGTGAGTAGACCCTCGCACCTCACCGGTGACCTCGAGGCACTCACCACCTGCAAGTGATGCCGGATCGTGATCTTTCACCCCCCTTTTCGGTGAGCAAATCGGTGAGTGCCACCGGGCTTGATGGATGCCAACACCCACATCCACCAGCCCAGGAGCCCACATGACCACACCTGAGCATCCGCCTGCCATCGACCCCGAACCCGGCACCACAGGGCCCGTCATGCCCGGCCCGCACCCAAGGAAGCCAAAGCGCCCCGGGCGACAAGCATTAAGCCCCGGCACGAAGGCCGCCCGCGCCGCGAGCCACAAGCCCACACCCCATCGACACGGGACGACCCATAGCTGGCCGGTGTGTGACCGGTCTGCGCGGGACCGGCACCTGCGCCCTGCCGGCGCCGGACGGCCACTCCTCCCGCCGGGTGCGGACGGTGCTCATGCCGGTGCGGCCACACCTGTCAGGGCAGGTGACGGCCAGTGAGGAAGCTAGCCACCCGGCCACCCCGGTTCGTCGCCGTCGACAACCGCGCCGTCGACGACCAACGCCTGAGCGTCCTGGACATCGGACTGCTCACCATGGCCCTGCGCGTGCCCGACGGCGCGGACTTCACCATCGCCGCCCTCGCCCACACCCGCAAACCCGGCCGCCAAGCCCTCACCAACGCCATGCGGAACCTCGTCGCCTGCGGCTACATCGTCAAACTCAAAAACCAGAACGCCACCGACGGCACCTGGCGCACCGAATTCTCCGTCGCCGGCCTCCCCCACCGACGCGAAGACATCCACCACCTCCTGGCCCAGGTCGCCGGGACACGAGCCGTGCGCGTCGAGCCGGCCTGGCTCGACCCCCGCAACCACCAAACCCCGGCCACCGCCCCGCTCGAGCCGATGCCGCCACAACCAGCCCCCGCGGACTCCTCGGCCGCGCAGCCTGTCCCCCACCCGGTCACACCAGGCCCCCCTTCCTCCGGCACAGCCGGCGAGAACACCGAAGACGCGCAGGCCAGACCGAGTGACGGGTTCCCGACAGTCGGTCAACCGGCAGTCGGCGAGCCGACGATCGGCGAACCGGCCGCCGGACAGCCGACCGCCGGAAACCCGTCGGCTAAAGAACTAAGACTCCACAAGCAAGACGGAAAAAACTCCTCTCTCTCCTGTCCGCCCATCACTGCCGATCACACGGCGCAGCCCGCCCAGACGCCGAAGAGAGAGACCACCACCCCAACCGGACAAGCACCACTGCCCACCCCACCCGGACAGGCACCTCCGACCGCGACGCCACCACCTCCGCGCCCCACCAGCAACACCCCAAGCAACGCCGGCACCGGCGTGCCCGCGCCGGCCCGATCCACGCCAGACGGCCCACGAGCAGCCGCTGCCGCCCGGATCGCCGACGCCTGGACCACCGCCCGCCACCACCACGGCCACCCCGTCCCCACCCTCGCCCCAGGCCGCATCGCCCACACAGCCGCCGCACTCCTCACCACCGGAATCCCCGAACAACTCCTCACCCAGGCAGCCACCGCCATGGCCCGCAAACCCACCTGGTACGACCTGAACCGCCACCTCCAACACTGGACACCCCCCACAAGCCCACAACCCGACACACGGCGCGGACATCCCACCCACTGCGGAGAATGCGACCACGGCTGGACCACCGACCCCGACGGGCGCGCCCGCAAATGCCCCTGCCGCAGGCAACCAAAACCATGAACCAGCCACAGCCCCCGCACCCGCGCCCACGGCCGGCGCCCTTGGACCCACGGGCGCAGATGGCCAGCAATACGCAGCACCGACACCAATCCAGGCCTCGCCAAAGACCAGCAACACTCGTACGAAGACTCCCGACTGCTGGCGCAGCGCCGCGGCCCGACCTCGAACAGGACCTGCTACGTCGCCGCCAAGGCGCACATGCGCACGGTGCACCCGAGCCACTTGCGCAACGCCGCCAACAGGGTCGGCCTTGCGCAACCACGACGCGGCCCCCGGCTACCCCGCCATTGCGCATCCCAGGACCCACCCCTACACCCCAGTACGCAACCCAACGAGAACCGGTGCTCCAGGTCGCAGAGGCCGAGCGCGTGGCGCGGCGTGGGCATCTCCCCCGCGGGGTGCGGGTGCACACCGCGCCCGCACGGGTGCCCGACCGGGCGCGCACGGTGCCGGATGTCAGGACACCTCGATGCCGTGCTCCTGTACCAGGGCTTCCAGGCCGCCGGGGTATCCCTTGCCTCCGATGACGAAGTCCCAGTCGCCACTGGCGCGGCGGCGGAAGGAGCCGAGGACCAGGGCTGTTTCGCCGGGGCGGCCGTCGGAGACCTCCAGGCGGCCGAGTTCCTCACCCGAGGGGCCCAGGAGCCGGATGAAGGCGTCGGTGAATCCGGAAAGGTCTGCCCCGGGGTTGGTGACGGGGTCGACGGCCGCGGCCAGAACGAGCCGGTCCGCCCTCTCGGGCAGCGCCTCGAAGGCGACGCGGAGGGCGGCCTTGTCCGGTGCGAAGGCGGTCACCGACCGTACGCTTCCCTCCGGGGTCCGGGGGTTGTTGAAGAAGACGAAGTGGTCGTCGCTGAGCACCCGGGATCCCTGGCACACCAGGGCGCACACGTCCAGGGCGACGCTGCCTGACCACGCCATGCCGAGCACGTTGTCCTCGTGCGCGGGGCCGGCGTCGGTCTCGTCGGGGGCAGGCCGTTGCTGCGGGACGCCGGCCTGGGTGTCGCCGAGCCTGCCGCTCAGACCGTGGCGGTGCAGGAGGTCCACCAGTTCGGTGCCCGCGATCAGTTCCAGCGGTTTTCCGTTGGCGAAGGTGTGCGAGCCGGGGCCGAACCCGGAGGTGGTGACGAGGACGCCCTTGTTGGCGCCGGCGTCCTGCACGGTGCCGTACAGATCTCGCACCGCGCTGGGCGGCACCGTGTTCCGGTAGCGCTTGACCTGCACGACGATCTTCCCGCCGCGGATCGGGGCCGGGTCCTCGGCCTGCACGTCCACGCCGCCGTCGCCCGAGCGCTGGGTCGTCACCGCATCCATGCCCATGGCGCGGAACAGGTCTGCCACCAGCGACTCGAAGGCGATCGGGTCCATCTCGTACAGATCCGGCTCTTCCTGGCCTCCGTGGCTGATCACGCCGGTCCCACCCACGTCGCCCGGCAGCCGGTGCGGCCGTATCGCGGTGCGCTGGTCCGGGCGGGCCGACAGCTGTCCGCGCAGCCCGCCGGTCAGGCAGTCCACGGCGCTGACCTGTTCCAGGTTCAGCGGCGCGAACGAGGTGCGGGTGGCCATCACCGTCGCCACAAAGACTTCCGTACGCAGGCCGGTCGCCGGGTCGTGGTCGTCGACGAAGCCGTTCAGCGCGATCGAGTCCAACGCCCCGAACTCGTCGGCGGCGAACAGCTCCCGCAGCGCCAGCAGGACACACTGGGCGAGCACATCGCGGTACAGCTCCCGCCGCTGGGCTACCGGACGGGCGGTCTCCTTGTCCTGGTCCGCGCCGGGCATGTACCGCACCAGCTTCGCCTCGGGGACGATGTCGTACTTCGGCAGCTCCCAGTTCACCACCAGCTGCCGCGCCGGTGCGTCGTAGGCGGCGGTCAGCCGGCGCGGCAGGCCTTCCGGCCAGCCGGCCGAGGCATACAGGGCGGCCGAGAAGTATTCCACTGCCGCCTCGGGGTCGCCTTGGCGAACGGCGCCGGCCAGCTGCGTGATGCCGGCGTTGTGGCCGCGGATCTCCGCCAGCTGACCCGCCGCCCACTGATCGTACTGCTGCCGGTACGCCGCCAGCTGCTGCAGGCGCTGTGCTTCGGCAGTCTGGGCGGCATGCCAGTCACGCTCGAAGCGCTCCCGCGCTTCCTGCTGGGCCTGAGCCCGCCGGTTCGCCGTCCAGCCGCCCTGCGCTGCCTGGTACTGATTCGGGTCGGGCATCGCCACCGAGTAGCCCAGTTGACCGGGTTCGAACGGCTCGAGCTGCTCGGAGCGCGCCAAAGCATCCAGCCGGAACGCCGGCGTACGGCATCCGGCCGGCAGCAACGTCCGCAACTCCTCGACGCGGGCTTCCAGCTCGCGCGTACGCCGCTGCGCATCGGCCTCACGGTGCTGCCGATACGCCGCCTGCTGCTCCCGCCGGCTCCGCGCCAGATCACGCTCATACGTCCGCTGCTGCCGCTCCGCACTGCGCAACTGCTGCACCCGGGCCCGCTGCTGGGCCTCCACCTGCCGCTGCTGCTGACGCTGCGCCTCAGCCCAGATCCCGATCAACCCACCCGAGCGACGACTCATGACGCAACCGGCCCTCCCGAGGGACACCCTTGTCCCACCCCACCCCTACGCCGGCCCCCCGACCAGCAACAACCACACAACTCTAATCCGTAACCAGCCAGTCACCCACCCCTCAACACAAGATCCCACCACCAGCACCAGCCGACCCCCAGCGCACCCCGCGCGCGCCCACCCCAGGCACCCCCGGCACACGCAGCGGGTCTGAGCGCAACGGATGTCGCGCGGGAGTGTGGAACGTTCGGTGTAACTCCTGGTCAAGGAAGATGCGCCGATGCTCCCGCAGGCGCGAGCCGCCCGGTCCTCCTCCGCCCGTCACAGCGCAGCCTCCCGCGAAGTACCTGATCGGAGACGGCGGTTGGGTGCGGGCCGATCGCGGGCCCCGGTTCGCCCGTCCGGTCACGGCCGGACAGACGAGCCGGGAAGGAGAACGGGCTATTTCACGGGGGTTACGCGCTCCACTCTTGACAACGTTGTCTGGAAAGGAACACGCTAACCGCGATCTACGGCAGGTGTGCCCCTTTACGAGTCCCCCATCCCCTTACGGAGCTTCCGCGTGATCCAGGACCCCCGCCCCAACTCATGTATGGGGCCGGGGCGGTTGCCGCCGCCCCGCGTCGACAGTCGTGGCACCGCTTCGTACTGACCTGTTCTGAACTGTCCTCCGGGTCGAAGCGCCTCCTGGCGCCGTCCAGGACCGAGCCGCGGCAAGCCCCGACGTGATGCTCCCGACCTCCAATGACGAAAGGTCCCTCCGTGTCGCCTTCCCCCTCTGCCCGCCACTTGTCCTTGCGAAGATGGGCCGGCGCGGCGATAGCCCTGTCGTTGCCCGTGGGGCTGCTGGTCGTCGCACCCTCGGTGGGTGCCGCGACGCCGCCGCCCGGCAACTTCAGCTCTTCCTTCGAGTCGGCCGACCCGCAGGCCGCGGCGAGCACCGTCGAGGTCAACGGCAGCGGCAAGCCGGTCCAGGAGAACCTGAGCGGATCGAGCTCCACCGGACTGCCCGGCAGCCTGCTCGACCAGGTCAGCGAGGTGACCGCCAGCGCCGACAACCCGCCCGGGGAAATCGCCTCCAACGTCAAGGACGCCAATCCGTCAACCAAATGGCTCGCGTTCGCCAAAACCGGCTGGGTGACGTACCGGCTGGCCAAGCCCGCGGCGGTGGTGAAGTACTCGCTGACCTCCGCGAACGACGCGGCGGGCCGCGACCCCAAGGACTTCACCGTTCAGGGGTCGAACGACGGCAGCGCGTGGACCGACCTGGACACGCGGACGGGTGTGAGCTTCAGCGGGCGGTTCGCCACCAACACCTACAGCTTCAGCAACACGACGGCCTACGCGTACTACCGGCTGAACGTCACGGCGAACTCCGGTGATTCGATCCTCCAGCTCGCGGACTGGAACATCAGCGACGGCTCGAACGTCCTGCCGCCCGCCACCCCGATGGTCAGTGTCGCAGGCGCGGGACCGGTCAGCGGCTACAACATGAAGCCGGGGGCCGGGTTCTCCGGCGTGGCCTCGCTGCGGTACTCGGGCGGCGCGCGGGCCGACGGCCGCTCGTACGCGACCAACAAGCTCTTCGACGTCGACATCCCGGTCGGGCCCAAGACCCGGCTGTCGTACAAGATCTTCCCCGAGTTCACGGCCAAGGACACCCAGTACCCGTCCACCTACGCGGCCGTCGACCTGCACTTCACCGACGGCACCTACCTGAGCGGCCTCTCGCCCGTCGACCAGCACGGCTACGCGCTCACCGCGGCCGGGCAGGGTGCGTCGAAGGTGCTCTACGCCGACCAGTGGAACGCGGTGCAGTCCGAGATCGGGGCGGTCGCAGGCGGCAAGACGATCGACCGCATCCTGCTCTCCTACGACGACCCCAAGGCCACCGCCGCGACGCGTTTCCAGGGCTGGCTCGACGCTGTCACCGTGTCGGGCACCCCGACGCCGGTGGACGGCTCCAGCCTGACCAACTTCGTCGACACCCGGCGCGGCACCAACGCGTCCGGCGGGTTCTCGCGCGGAAACAACCTGCCGATCTCGGCGATGCCGAACGGCTTCAACTTCTTCACGCCGGTCACCAACGCCGCGTCCAACTCCTGGGAGTACGACTACCAGGCGGGCAACAACGCGGCCAACCTGCCGACGCTGCAGGGACTCGCGATCTCGCACGAGCCCAGCCCGTGGATGGGTGACCGCAACCAGATGTCGGTCATGCCGGTGCCGGCCGAGGGCTCGCTCACCGGAGCGCCCAGCGGACGCGCACTCGCCTTCAGCCACGACGACGAGATCGCGCGGCCGGACTTCTACCAGGTCACCACGCAGAACGGCCTGAAGGCGCAGATGTCGCCCACCGACCACGGTGGCATCATGCAGTTCACCTTCCCGTCCGGGCAGGCCACCGGAAGCCTGGTCTTCTACAACGGCACGTTCACCATCGGCACGGACGGCACCTTCACCGGCTGGGTGGACAACGGAAGCGGCCTGTCGGCCGGTCGCAGCCGGATGTTCGTGTCCGGCACCTTCGACCGGGCGCCGACGGCGACCTCCGCCACTTCCGCCACCTTCGACACCTCCGCGAGCCGGCAGGTGACGCTGCGGATCGCGACCTCGTTCCTCTCGGTCGGCCAGGCGGGCAAGAACCTCGGCCTGGAGGTCACCGGGCAGAGCTTCGACCGGATCCACGACGCGGCCACCGCGGCGTGGAAGGACCGGCTCGGCCGGATCGAGGTGCAGGGCGCGAACGAGACGCAGAAGGTCACGCTCTACTCGAACCTCTACCGGCTGAACCTGTACCCGAACTCGCAGTCGGAGAACACCGGCACCGCCGCCGCGCCGCGCTGGCAGTACGCGAGCCCGGTGTCAGCACCGACCGGCACGTCGACCGCCACGCAGACCAGCGCCAAGGTCGTGGACGGCCAGATCTACGTCAACAACGGGTTCTGGGACACCTACCGCACCGTGTGGCCCGCGTACTCGCTGCTGTACCCGGACGTCGCGGCCAAGATCGCCGACGGCTTCGTCCAGCAGTACCGCGACGGCGGGTGGATAGCCCGCTGGTCCTCACCCGGCTACGCCGACCTCATGACCGGCACCAGCGCCAACGTGGCACTGGCCGAGGCCTACCTCAACGGTGTCGACGTGCCCGACCCGCTCGGCGCGTACGAGGCGGCGGTCAAGGACGCCACCGTCGCGTCCGGACGCAGTGAGGTCGGCCGCAAGGGCATCGAGAACGGGCTGTTCCTGGGCTACACGCCCACCTCCACCGGCGAGTCCGTGTCGTGGGCGCTGGAAGGCTTCATCAACGACTACGGCATCGGCAACATGGGCGCGGCCCTGGCCGACGACAAGTCGGTGCCGAAGGACGACCGCAAGCGGATCAAGGAGGAGTCGGAGTACTTCCTCCAGCGGGCCCGCAACTACGTCAACCTCTTCGACAAGGACAGCAAGTTCTTCGAGGGACGCCAGGCCAACGGCACGTTCCTCACCGGCAACCCGCTCGACTGGGGCGGCGCCTACACCGAGACGAACGGCTGGAACTTCGCGTTCACCGCGCAGCAGGACGGCCAGGGCCTGGCCAACCTCTACGGCGGTCAGAAGCAGCTGGAGCAGAAGCTCGACCAGTTCTTCTCCACTCCGGAGAACGCCGACCACCCCGGTGGGTACAACGGCACGATCCACGAGATGCTCGAGGCGCAGGCGGTGCGCCTGGGTCAGCTCGGCATGAGCAACCAGCCCTCGCACCACATCCCGTACATGTACGACTACGCCGGTGCGCCGTCCAAGACACAGGCGATCGTGCGGGAGATCCTGCAGCGCCTCTATGTCGGCGACGAGATCGGCCAGGGCTACCCGGGTGACGAGGACAACGGCGAGATGTCGTCGTGGTACATCCTCAGCTCGCTGGGCATCTACCCGCTGCAGGCCGGCTCCTCCAACTGGGCCATCGGCTCGCCGCAGTTCACCAAGATGACCGTCCACCGCACGAGCGGCGACATCGTTGTCAACGCGCCGGACAACAGCACCAAGAACGTCTACGTGCAGGGTGTGAAGGTCAACGGCAAGACCCAGCGCGCAGTGTCCGTCGACTCGGCCGACCTCGTCCACGGCGGCACGATCGACTTCGCGATGGGCTCGCAGCCGTCGTCCTGGGGCACCGGCAAGAAGGACGCGCCGCCGTCGCTGACCAAGGGCACAGACGTGCCCAAGCCCTTGCAGGACACCACGGGTCCGGGCCTCGGCACCGCGACCACCAGCGACGGGCAGGACGCGTCGAAGCTGTTCGACGACTCGTCGACCACGCAGATGACCTTCGCCACCGACGAGCCCCAGATCGACTGGGTCTACCGCGGCAGCAAGCAGAGGCCGTCGTACTACACCCTCACCTCCGGTGCGGGTGCGGGCGACCCGACGGACTGGAAGCTGCAGGCCTCCAACGACGGGATCACCTGGACCACACTCGACTCGCGTCACCGCGAGGTGTTCCCGTCGCGCAACCAGACCCGGGCGTTCAAGATCGGCAATCCGGGGAAGTTCGCACGGTTCCGCCTGGTCGTGAAGGAGACCGCCGGCGCCGCGCAGACCAGCCTCGCCGAGGTCGAACTGCTCGCGGGCGGCGACGTCCAGCTCGGTGGCGGCGACCTCACGGTCGCCGGCGTGAGCAGCGGGCTGCACGCGACGTCCGGCGTCGCGGTCTCGGCACCCCTGGCCACCGTCACCGGGGGCACCGCGAGCGGCTACCAGGCCACGGTCGACTGGGGTGACGGCTCGCCGGTCACCACGGGCACCACGGCTCTGAGCTCGCGGGGCGTGTACAGCGTCAGCGGTACGCACACCTACGCCAAGCCGGGCTACTACCAGGCGAACGTCACGGTGACCGACGGCACCGTCCAGGGCTCAGGCACGGTCGGGGCCGACGTGGCGTACGCGCCGAGCTCCAGCCTCACCGCCGCATTCGACACCGTCTGCATCGGGGACGAGGGCGCGCTCGCCGCGAACTGCGACAGCAAGTCCTGGGCGTACTCGCGTGCCGCTCTCAAGGCGGCCGGCGTGACCCAGGGCCAGCAGCACGACGTGCCCGGCACGTCGCTGCACTTCACGCTGCCGGAGACCCCGGCGGGCCAGCCGGACAACGCGACGGGCAACGGGAGCACGCTCGTGCTCAACCTGCCGGCCGACGCGAAGAGCATCTCGTTCATCGGCGCCGGCACGCAGGGCAACCAGAACACCACCGGCACGGCGACGTTCAGCGACGGCAGCACCGGCACCGTCCCGATCCAGATGAGCGACTGGACGCTGGGCGGCAACGCCGACGGCACGCCGTCCTTCGGCAACATCGTCGTCGCCAAGTCCGCCTACCGACTGCTCGGCACGAGCCGGGACAGCGCCCAGCCGTTCCTGTTCGCCACCACGCCGTTCCAGATCCCGGCGGACAAGACGCTGGTGTCGGTGACCCTGCCCAAGCAGACCGGCGACGCCGGTTCCGCCGGCCGGATCCACGTGTTCGCCGTCGCCCACGACGGCACGCCGGCGCCCGCGCTGGTGACCACCACTCCCAAGGACCGGACCGCCACTCCGGGGAAGGCCCTCGCGGCGGACCTCGGTTCGGTGACCGGCGGCGTTCCCGGCACGACGGGTTACCAGGCCCGCGTCCAGTGGGGTGACGGCACGGTTCCGTCCGACGCCACGGTCGACGCGTCCGGTGCGATCAGCGGAGAGCACACGTACGTGCAGCGGGGCACGTACACCGTGCACGTCACCACGTGGGACACGCTGTCCAGCAGGACCGAGACGTTCACCGTGACCGTGGGGAAGGCGGCGCTGCAGCCGTCGATCTCGGCGTCGGCATCCACCACCGTCGAGGCCGGTGACGCGATCACCGTCAACGGCAGCGGGTTCGCCGCCGGCGAGCGCGTGACCGTCAAGCTGGGCACCAGCCCGGCGCGCAGCGTGACGGTCGAGGCCTCTGCGACGGGTGCGGTCCACGCGTCCGTGGCGGCGTCCGATGACGCGCAGCCCGGCCGGTACGCCATCACCGCGGCCGGCACGTCCTCGCGGACTCCGGCGACGGCCACCGTCCGGGTGACCGATGAACCGGAGGCGCGGACGTACCGACCGGACGTGCTGTTGTCGACGACGTCGGGGCCGCGCGCCACGGCGATCGTCGTCAACGCCAGCGGGTTCGCGCCGAACGAGGCCGTGAGGATCGGCTTCGGTGACGGTCTCGCCTTCATCACCGTGCACGCGAACGCCGACGGTGTGATCCACGGCGCAACCATCAGCGTTCCGGGGGCGGCCAAGCCGGGTCCGACCGGTGTCACGCTGGCCGGCGCCGATTCGGCGACCCATGTTCGGCTGCACTTCGAGGTCACCGACCGAAACTGACCCGAACTGAGTTGGACTGAGCTGAACCAGTCAAAGCCGCCGGTGGGCGGGGCATTGATCACGGCCCCGCCCATCGGCGCTTTTCCGTGCTGCCCCGCGGGCGCGGCGCACGGGCATCGCGGGCACGGCCGGCGGCCTGGGCCGCGTCCGGGGGCCACAAGGAGCCCAGAGCCCCTTCTCGGCGCCGCCCCGGCAGCGCTGGGCAAGCCGCCCGACGGGGCGGCCGCGGCCTTCGGACAGGGCGAGAATCACCAGAGCCAACGGGGCACCGGCAAGTACCCGTGCAGGGAACACTGAGACGACCTCCGGTCGGGGTGGGCGGAGTCTCACCACCGCTGCCACAAACACGAGAGATCGCACATGGGGAGCCCCGAGGAGATCGCCGTGGCGATCGCCGGTGCAGTGGCTGGACGCCTACGGCGGCGACCCCGCTCCACAAGACGACCCACGGATCACACCCCGGCCCCACCTCCACAAGCGGCCGACGGTCCCGGGTCCACGGAGCGGGACGCTCGTGCCACACACGCCGCCGTCGCCGGCGGCACCCGGCGCCCGGCCCGGCCCGGCAGCGTCGTCCTCCGAGAACGCCGTGACCGACACAGTCGTCCCGCAACCGGCCCTAGCGGTGCATCGTCACCATCCGTCCGTACCGCAGCAACGAACCCGGTGATGGCGGGTCAGCCGATGAGCGCTGCTTCGAGGGCCCGCGCGGGATCGGCGGTCCGGGAAAGGCCGCGGCAGGTGAAGCCGAGCCGGGTCATGGCCCGGAGGACTTCGCCGGCGCTGAAATCGCGCCGGTCTTGGCGTGTGATGACCTGGCCGACCTGCTTGACGGGGTAGGTGCGGCGGCCGATGGTGACGGACTCGCCGGTGACCTGCTCAGGCTTGACGCCCTTCATGGCTTCCAGGACGCCGCTCCGGGTGAGCTCAAACGGGAATTGGGCGATGACACAGCGCATGATGCCTCACAGGGAGAAGTAGGGAAACGGCCCGCGGCGGGCGGTTCACCGCACAAAGGCCAGGACACCAAGGTCGCTGCCCTGTTCGCCGACGACAGGCAGGGCATCGAGCCGACTGTGGCGCCTGACGTCCTCCGCTTCGGCCATCGTGGTCACCGACAAGGCGGACGGCCTACGATCGCCGAGGATGTCGCGCAGCTGGACCTGGTCCGTGTAGGCGGAGCTGTCACGAACGGCGGTGAGCTGGGCCTGGGTGACCAGTGCGGTACACAGCCCGTCGTCGTCGCAGATGAGCAGGTGCCCGACGCGGGCACTGGCCATGACGGACAGGGCCACCTCGACGGTCATGTCGTCCCAGACCTGCGGTCCGGCGGTGTCCATGGCCTCAACCACTGTCTTGTGCCCGCGAGTGGTATTAGCTGCGCGGTGCTGCATCTGGACCAGCGTCAAAAGGTGCCTCCTGCAGAGATGGGTCAGCTTCCTGATCACCGGTGCTCAGGCCGCCGCGTTAAAGGCGGACTGCCGCACGCGCAGGCGCCGTGCAGCCGAAGCGGGGCTGCGTCGACTGCGAGAGACTGCGCTGCGCTTACGCCGCTCGGGCACCAGAGCCGTGATCGTGACGGGGACGCCGGAGGGGGTCCGGGCGCCGGTGATCCGGTTGAGGGCTTCATCGCCGGAGCGGACCTGGGTGGTCTGGGGCACGATGCCGGCGGCAGCCATGAGGCGGGTGATGGCGCGGCGCTGGTTGGGGGTGACCAGGGTGACGACGCTGCCGGACTCGCCCGCGCGGGCCGTACGCCCGCCGCGGTGGAGATAGTCCTTGTGGTCGGCCGGCGGGTCCACGTTGACGACGAGGTCGAGGGCGTCGACGTGGATGCCGCGTGCCGCGACGTTCGTGGCGACCAGCACAGTGACGTGCCCGGACTTGAACTGGGCAAGGGTGCGGGTGCGCTGCGGCTGTGACTTCCCGCCGTGCAGGGCGGCCGCCCGTACGCCGCTGTCGAGGAGGTCCTGGGTCAGCCGGTCCACGGCGTGCTTGGTGTCCAGGAACATGATCACCCGGCCCTCGCGCGCCGCGATCTCCGTCGTGATCCGATGCTTGTCTTCGCCGTGCACATGCAGAAGGTGGTGTTCCATCGTAGTGACCGCACCTGCGGACGGGTCGACGGAGTGGACGACGGGGTCAGTGAGGTAGCGGCGGACCAGGAGGTCGACGTTGCGGTCCAAGGTCGCGGAGAACAGCATCCGCTGACCCTCGGGACGTACCTGGTCCAGCAGTGCGGTGACCTGCGGCATGAAGCCCATGTCGGCCATCTGGTCGGCCTCGTCGAGGACGGTGATGGCCACCTGGTTCAGCCGGCAGTCGCCGCGGTCGATGAGGTCCTTGAGGCGTCCGGGGGTGGCCACGACGACTTCCGTCCCACCACGCAGCGCACCCGCCTGCTTGCCGATCGACATCCCGCCGACGACGGTGGCCAGGCGCAGCTTCACCGAGCGGGCGTACGGGGTGAGTGCATCGGTCACCTGCTGCGCCAGCTCACGTGTCGGCACAAGGATCAGCGCAAGCGGCTGACGGGGTTCGGCGCGCTGTCCGGCAGTGCGGGCCAGCAGGGCCAGGCCGAAGGCGAGGGTCTTACCGGAGCCGGTGCGCCCGCGACCGAGGACATCGCGGCCCGCGAGGGTGTTCGGCAGCGTCGCGCCCTGGATCGGGAACGGAACGCTCACCCCTTCGGCAGTCAGCGCGGCCAGCAGCTCCCTGGGCAAGTCGAGGTCGGCGAACGCCTGTACTGCGGGCAGCACCGGAGTGATCGTCCTAGGCAGGGCGAACTCGCCCTGGACCGCAGCGGCCCGGCGGCCGTGGCAGCCCGGACGGCCCGGGCCTCCGGAACGCTTTGGGGCGGATGAACCGAAGCGGCTGCCCCGTACCGGACCAGCGGCGGAACCGGAATCGGTGCCGCCGGTGCGGCGTCGGGTGCGGGAGGAGCGATCATTCGTACGTGCTGGGTTCATTCAAAACCTTCCTTGATACGGCACGTATCAAGGAACTCCCGCAGCAGAAGAGCGGCGCGGGTAATCACAAGAACGAGCCGAATGGAATGCAGAAGAGAATCTGGTCTGCGGTGAATCCGGTGCGGGGTGCAGGCGATAGATGGCTGGTATCGCGTGGCGTAACATTCAAGGACGTCGACGGGTCCAGCTTCGAAGAGGCACGCGTCGACGGTGCGGTCGGTCCACCAGCGAAGACACTGGGGAAGTGACCGCAGCTGGAGCCCGCACCCCGGAGGATGCGGGCCCCAGCTACAGAATGCGTGTCAGTGTCAGGCGGGAACGATGTTCTCGGCTGTCGGACCCTTTCGACCCTGCACGATGTCGAAGGTGACCTTCTGGCCCTCGAGCAGTTCTCGGAAGCCCTGGGATGCGATGTTCGAGAAGTGGGCGAACACGTCAGCGCCGCCACCGTCCTGCTCGATGAAGCCGAAACCCTTGGCCGCGTTGAACCACTTCACGGTGCCAGATGCCACGTTCTATCTCCTTTGGGGCAGTACACCAGCGCCGCACTGTACGGACACCGTGTCGCTGCGATGGCGCCCCGACCGGAAAACGACCGGAAGTGTAAAAGCGCTTCCAGTGGCTGAAATGCTCACGGAGGCGCTTGGGAACCGCGACTGCAACTGAGGTCGACAGTAGCACGCCGTATCGGCATGCGTACGCCAAATAACTTCACTCTGTTCATTGCGGGTGAGACTCTCCCCGCGTCGCGCAGTAAACCCTCGACTCGCGGGCGTAGATACTGGCCTACCCGGGAGCGCAAAATACAGAAGATGGTTGCCGTTCACCACTCGAAGGATCGTACCCGTCGCACCCCTGATCCGCCCGTCTCGGGTGGCTGAGCTCGAGAAGGAAAGGAGGGGTTGGGCCTGGGCCTCGCCAAAGCAGTCATGTAACTGCCAGGACGATGGCCGTGTAGTGCGCGGTGAAGGCGGCGATCGTCAGCGCGTGAAAGACCTCGTGGAAGCCGAACCAGGCTGGTGAAGGGTCTGGGCGCTTGAGTCCGTACACGACGGCACCCGCCGTGTAGAGCAGACCACCGGTGATGACGAGTACGACAACCGCGGTGCCGCCGGTGCGCGCGAAGTCGGGCAGGTAGAAGACGGCCACCCAGCCCAGAGCGATGTAGCAGGGGGTGTACAGCCACCGGGGAGCCCCGATCCACAGCATGCGGAAGGCGATGCCGGCCACGGCGCCTGCCCACACCACGGCCAGCAACACCAACTGCTGTCCGGCGGGGAGCAGAAGTACCGCCAAGGGGGTGTACGTGCCGACGATGATCAGGAAGATGTTCGCGTGGTCCAGCCGTCGCAGGACCGCCTCCCCGCGAGGACCCCACATTCCGCGGTGGTAGACAGCGCTGGTGCCGAACAGCAGGCAGGCCGACAGCGCGTACACCGAGCAGGCCGCCACCGCCGCAGCCGAGCGCGAGACGGCGATCAGGACGATGCCACCGACCAGCGCGAGGGGGAACACCCCGGCGTGCAGCCAGCCGCGCATCCTCGGCTTGATCGCAGCCGCCGCGCGCTCCACCCCGCCTTCCGGGCCGGGCCCGCTCTGCCCGGCAATCTGCCGGCCGGTGGTGCCGGCGGGCGCATCCACCGCCGGGGCGTGGAGGGCGTCGGGAGTGGAGCCGGGGCGGGGCCGGGACTTCCGTCCGTCTGGCGGCGGCTCAATCTCTTCGATGATCATGCGCTCATATTCTGAATCGGCGAATGGATACCGGCGTCGGCTCGTTGCCAATGACTACGGGTCAGGCGTCAGTCGCATGCCGGGATGCGGTGCGCGGTATTCGGCGTTGATGCGCTGGGCTTCTTCAAGCTGGTCTTCGAGGATGACGACGCGGCAGGCCGCATCGATGGGGGGTGCCCTAGTCGACGAGCTCACGGGCTCGGGCCGCATTGCGCGGTTGATAGCGGGAGTAGCGGCGATGGCCGCCTTCGGATCGGAGCAGGGTGATCATCCGGGCTTCGCCGATGGAGCAGAGGAAGCCCGGGGTGGTGCGGAGCATCTCAGCTGCCCTACCCATCGCGCAGGAGGGGTAGCCGTCGTCGAGACGCTCGAACGATCCATCTGTGGCCATTGCCCCCCTTGGAACACGTGGAGGGGCCCTGGTGCCGTATCGCACCAGGGCCCCGAAGGAACTGCTACACCATCTGCCGACCCTGATACTGCGCCGGCCTTCTGTTTCCGCCGACCCGACCGAGATGCTGTCGGGGGTGCGGGGATCGCGGTTGCGTGACCGGAGACCACCTCACTATCGATGTCCTGCGGTACCCGGGCTCACATGTCCGCCCGGGCGATCCTGATGGCGCTTGGCTCCTCCGTTCTTCCCTCTGGCTGAGACTGCGTACTGCTGGTACTGCTCTACCGCGTGTACTGCTGGTAATGCTCGGTGGCCTGCAACAGCGCCACTCTTCGGCAGCCAGCCCCGACGCCCGTCTTGCGTATGCCCTGGCTTGGAACCCCGCCGCCGAACTTCCCGGTGCGCGCGTCCGCAGCCGACGCCTTCACCGAGGTACTGCTCACCGACTTCACTGCTGGGTTACTGCGAACTGCACTTACCGGTACTGCCACTGCACGCACTGCAGTACCGATCCAAGGCGGCCCCTGATCACTACGGGCCACCCGGTCCGGTCGTCAGTCCCGTCGCCGCCCTGGAACAACCTTGGCTTCGGGACTCCACCACCGCACCGTCCTGCGTACTGCAACCAGCTGTAGTACGGGTACTGCCGCCCGGCAGTTCGTCTCTGCCGGGCCTTTCTGTCTCTCTGGGCTACGTGAGAAACCATAACCACACCACCACCCAATGTCTACTCCAGCCAACACACATTTTCGCGTGTTCGGCAGTGAGGCAATCGACCGCGTACAGCTACGCGGCTGGGCCTCGTGATGTTGCCGGCTCAGGGGCCACGGACAAGTCCAGTTCGGGCCGATCGGCGTCAGCTGCGCCGCTCGCCTCGCCGCGCGCTCGGGGTCCCGGCTGTCCAGCGAGCAGCAGCGGCGGTCGTCGCCGTCCGGTTTGCAGCCCGCTCCGGCACCGCCGACGGGGCAGCACCCCCGGCGACTATGGGACAGTGCCCCGTCTGCACAGTGACCTCAGCCGCTTCACCGCTGCTGAACAGCGGTACCTCGCCATTCCACCCGGCGCGGGTCGCCGACCGGACCGAGGCGGGCGAGGACTCGTGGGCCGCGGTGACGGCAGTGATGACGGTCGTCGAAGTCCAGACGGCGCCGTCTCCGTCGGCGCTGGCTGGCGCTGCTCGAAGGGCCCGCGCCCCGACGGACTGGACCTTGCCGTCGGCCCCGGGCTCCGGCCGGCATGCTCACCGATCCGATGTGGGGCGAGGCGGCCGCCGCATCCCGCTGGAGCCGAGCAGCGCCGCCGTGCGGCCGGGCTCCGTGCACCGGTAGCGGCCACGGCCGCCTTGTCCCGCTCGGACACCACCACGGATGCGGCATGACTCGCAGAGCACCCCCCGGGCGTCCTGCACCACTGGGTCACGCGTACGCCCCAAGGTCGACCCTCGACCAGACAGGTGACTCTTCCGGTGGAAGAGAGGCAAATCGCAAGGCCTTAGCTTGAAGAAAACCTGTAGTGACAGAAGTAGACATTGCCGTCGACGAAAGCTAGTATTCACCCTGGCCTGGAAGTCGAAGGGCACGGCAGAGACGAACTGCCGTGCATGCAGGTCAAGCGGGCGCGGCCAGGTGACTTACGATGACGGAAGTCGCGGTTCCTCCCCAGACTTCCGGGCCGTGCGGTTCTTTGGGCCGCACGGAATATCCCGCAGCAGTACAACCACGCAAGGAGCAGAACACCATCAGGATCGCCGGGGCGAGCAGGACCGCCCGGGTAGCGCAGGCCCCGGACTGGAAGGTGGTCCCCGGTCACGCATCCTCGATCCCCGCCCTCCCAGGTGCAACCCGCGGACACAGAAGGACGGCTCAGCCAGCCGCCAGATGGTGTTGCGAGCTCGGGGCCCGAGCGCCGGTCGGCACTCGGGCCCCTCGATGCGTCCCCCGGAAGAAGAGGTCTATGCCCCCTCGCAGTGCCCGCCCCACCATCCCTCTCGATGACGACGACTACCCCGCCTACACCATGGGCCGGGCGGCCGCCATGCTCGGCGCCACCCCAGCCTTCCTGCGCGCCCTGGGCGAACACCGCCTGATCACCCCCTTGCGCTCCGAAGGCGGTCACCGCCGCTACTCCCGCTACCAGCTGCGCATCGCTACCCGCGCCCGCGAACTGGTCGACCAGGGCACCCCCATCGAGGCCGCCTGCCGCATCATCATCCTCGAAGACCAGCTCGAAGAAGCCCAACGCATCAACGAAGAACTGCGCGCCCACCGCACCAGCCCGCCGAACCCCCCAGCCTGATCCGCACTCGGCTGTGGAGCCGAGCCGGACCACTCGAACCCATGCTGGCACGTGCCGCCTCAGGCGTCTGGGGTGCCGCCGGCAGCGGGCGGGCCTCCCCGCAGCCCCACCAGGTCGAGTGCGGGCGACCCGGCCAGCTTGAGAGCGGCAGGGGCAAGCCGCCCTCAAGGCAGGCCTGCCCGGCCGCCCGGTTGCGGGCGTGTGCCCCTGCGGCGGCTGCGGACTATCGGCACAGGGCACGACTGCTGCCCGCAACAGCCCGCGTCGTGTGTCGGGTGCTAGATCAAGGTGGCCGGCGTCAGGGGCACCTGCGCACTGGAACCAACGGCCCACCATCGACACCGATCGAAGTGCCCGTCCACGGCCCCCGCTCGCATGCGGCACATCTGCGCACCCCAACCTGGGTTAGTGCATAGAATTAGATCTCATGCCGAAGCCTGACAGAATGATCATTGACATCGCTGGCCTTGTGGAGTCCGGCCAGAGCAACCAGATGTCCCTGACCGTGGTCACCGGTGGTGCTGTCATCACCGGTCGCCTGGCTCCCGAAGCCGTGTGGAGGCGAAGGGTGTCGGAGGTACTGACGGATTCCGCCCACCTGGGTCCGTTCTCCGCCATCTTCGACACCCCTGCGAAGAAGGACGGACCGCCCACGCACCTACACTTCCACGTCGCCCGGATTTTGCAAGGCACCGTGGGAATCCCGGAAACAGGCGGAATGTACCGGGTTGCGATCGAGGACGTCAGTGCCTGGACCGTCGGTGACTTCAGCTACTCCGACCACTGACCCACTCACCCCTGTCACACCGCACGCGGCACGACGCGCGGTGAGGGCCCAACCGGCGGCTGCGCGTCGGGCCCTTACCGCTGGTTCGGCTCACGGGCCAGATCGTTTACCGCGGCAACTGCTATGCAATCCGGGGCGTCTCCAAAGCTGTGACCGCCGACCAGGCCCGCACCAGAATCCCCAAGGGCTGACACAGCAGGTATACAAGCGCCTCGGCCGTAGTGCGCGTCTCACCCGACCGGAAACGCCGGCAGCCCGAAGCGGCCGGAGCCGGACCCCGTCAGGCGGGTGTGGCGAGTCCGAGTTCCTGCAGCTGCTCGAGCTGTGCGGGCTTGAGGTGGGTGCCCGGGTTGCGGAGCCAGGTCCGGTAGGCGCGGCCGTCGCCGCGCTGGGTGAGGGGTTCGCCCTTGCTGTGGCGCAGGCGGGCGAGTTGGCAGTACTGAACTTGATTGGGTGATGTCGGTGCCGTTCGCCTGACAGTTGGTCGTCGGCACCGATAGCCGTTGGGTGTGAGGTATGCGCAGGGCGGCGGGCTGACCGACGCTGAGAGGATCACGCGGGAGCGGTTACGGCTCCAGGCCCGGGAGCGTTTCGAGGGCGGGCAGAAGAACGCGGAGATTGCCGCTGCCCTGCGGGTCAGCCTGCGGTCGGTCGAGCGGTGGCGCCGGGCCTGGCGCGAGGGCGGCGAGGCGGGAGTCCTGTCGAAGGGGTCGCCGGGAAGACCTCGACTCAATGAAGCCCAGATCGCTAGGCTGGAGCAGGAGTTGGAGCGCGGTCCACTGGCTCACGGCTGGGCGGACCAGCGGTGGACCCTGGCACGGATCAAGACGCTGATCGGCCGACTCTTCCACATCTCCTACACGGTCGAGGGCACCTGGCGGCTACTGAAGCGCCACGGCTGGAGCTGGCAGCAGCCCACTCGACGGGCGATCGAGCGCGATGACGACGCGGTCGAGGTGTGGAAGAAGGAGACCTGGCCGCGGGTAAGAGCACCGCGGCGGAGAGCAACGCCTGGATCGTCTTCGAGGACGAGGCCGGGCAGTCGATGACTCCGCCGCGCGCCAGGACCTGGGGCCGGATCGGCCAGACCCCGGTCGTGAGGGTGCGGGGCCGCGGCTCCGGGCGCGTGTCGATGGCGGGCATGACCTGCTACAAGCCGGGCCAGCGGTCCCGGCTGATCTACGCGATCCGCGAGTACCGGGGCCGCAAGGACGAGCCGAAGGGTTTCGGCTGGCGCGACTTCCGCGACCTGATCGTCCGCGCTCGCATCCAGCTCGGCGGACCGATCGTGCTGGTCTGGGACAACGTCCGCCTGCACCTGCCGCCCGGCATGCACGAGTTCATCGACGCGAACGCCGAGTGGCTCACCGTGTTCCAGCTGCCCACCTATGCCCCGGACCTCAACCCGACCGAGGGCGTCTGGTCGCTGGTCAAGCGGGACATCGGCAACCTCGCCGCGGCCGACCTCGGCCAGATCACCCGCGCCGTCAAGCGCAAACTGAAGATGCTGCAGTACCGACCGGAGGCCATCGACGGCTGCCTCGCCGGCACCGACCTGGCTCTGGACCTGAGAGCGTGGGGTCGACCGACCCGAAATTGGTCGAAGCCTAAAGCTGCTGGTCAGCTACGGTGGCGGCATGACTGACAGCCTGCCCGAGGACCTAGCCGACGTGCTTGACCTCGTCCTGAACCCGGACGAGCCCGTTCACGTCGCCCTCCGACGGCAGGTGCCCCAACTCAGGTGCAATCCCGCTGTGAGTGCGGCTGCGGCACTGCCTACTTCGACCTTGACGCCCACGCGGTGGAGCCCGCGCCAACGGGCCCCGGCACCGTCGTGGCTGCCAACGTGCAGCTGTTCACCGAAACCGGCGAGTGCCCTGGCGAGGTCCTGGTCTTCGCGCAAGGCGGCTACCTCTCATGGCTGGAGGTCTGCACTTGGAGCGATGACGTCGAGGTAAATCTCGCCGCGGCGCGGCGCTGGCTACAGCCATCGTCCTAAGAAGTCATCTCAATTGGCCGGTTCGGTAGGCTGCGGGCGTGGGGATCGTTGAGCGGCTGGTGCCGGATGAGTTGTGGGCTTTGTTCCAGCGGGTGGTGCCGCCTGCGCCGACGAGGCCGCAGGGCGGCGGCCGGCGACGGCACGGGGACCGGGAAGTGCTGGCAGCGATCGTGTTCGTGGCGACGTCGGGGTGCACGTGGCAGCAGTTGCCCGCGCCATCGTTCGGACCGTCTGGAGCGACCGCCCATCGCAGGCTCACGGAATGGACCAACGCTCGGGTGTGGGCGAAGCTGCACCGCCTGGTGCTCGACGAGCTCGGCGCACGCGGTGAGCTGGACTGGAGCCGGTGCGCGATCGACTCGGTGAACATGCGGGCCCTGAAAGGGGGGACCTGACAGGCCCGAATCCTGTCGACCGGGGCAAGAAAGGGTCGGAAATTCACTTGATCACCGAAGGCTCCGGTCTGCCCGTCTCCATCGGGATCTCGGGAGCGAACACCCACGACAGCCAGGCCTTGATCCCCCTGATCCGCGGCATACCGCCGATCCGCTCCCGCCGCGGACCACGCCGACGCAAGCCTTCCAAGCTCTACGCGGACAAAGCCTACGACTAAGCTCACCTGCGACGATGGTTACGGCAACGAGGCATCGTCCACCGCATCGCCCGCAAGGGCGTCGAGTCCTCCGCACGCCTGGGTCGGCATCGCTGGAAGATCGAACGCACCATGGCCTGGCTGGGCTAGCCTCCCAGACCCATACGCACGCCGCTGGGACCGGGACGACGGTCAGTCGCCGCTGCCAAGGCGGCCAGCCCACGGGCTCAGCGGAACGATCAGTAAGACCCGCCCAGGTGTAGCCGGCCCACGGCAATGCGGATCCAGCCCTCCAATAAATGTCAAGCGCGATTGCGTTTGCGTTATAGGTGGGGCAGGATCGTTCCATGGTGACCTCACCGCGCGTGACCCGCGTCATACTGGATCTTGAGGAAACGGACGAGTTGGACCGTCTCGCCCGCGCAGTCGACGAGTACACCCTGGCGCTGGAGCAGGCGCGAACGGCACTGAGTGAGGCAGCGGGCAGGATCGCCGCCCGTTATGAACGCGGCGGACCGGCCGCGGTGGCCGCCCGTGTGGGCTGGTCGCGTCAGCACGTCTCCACCTTGACTGCAGCCCACCGTCGTAACCTCAGCAGTCAAGGAAAGGACGCAGCATGAGTACCGCATCCGAACACCCGGAGCGCCGGAGCGTGCCGCAGCCTTCCTCTACGGCCGAGGAGCTGCGAGCCGCTCTCGCCCGGATCGCGCCGGAGGCGGTGCCCACCTTCGATGCCGAACGGGCCGCGGCCATGACCCAGGCGCGGACCGAAGTCAGCTCCGCCCCCATGCGGCGGTTCCTCGGCCAATGGGCACTGCAGGTCGCCATCGAACGCCATCCGGAACAGGCCGCCCGGCTCCGGCACCTCGAAGCCCGGGCCGCCGTCGTCGACGACCCGGACGAGGCCAGGATGGTCGCCGCCGAAATCGGGCGGGTCCTCGACAAGGCCGCCACCGAGGCCGGGCTGCCCCACAGCGGTCAGTCTTGAGCGGCTGGCGCTGGGAGTACGACCCGGACGCCGAGCATGTCGTCAACGGCCTGCCCGCGCGGGTCGTGACCGAGGTCGAGCGCCTGGCCGGCGAACTCGTCGTCCTGGCCGATGTGGGTGTCGACGTCACCGACATCGGCGACGGCCCCCGCAAGGGCGTCCCCGGCGGACTGCGCCGCATCCCCCTCCTCGCAGACGGATGGTTCTACGCCCTGCCACTGTCCCGCTTGCAACTCATCGCCGTCGTCCGCATCATCCCTCCCTACACCGACCAATAGAAGCAACGCAGCACGTCGCATCCTCACGGGAAAAGGAACAGCCAGCCGCAAAACCCAGGCCGCCTGCGCAGGCCGTTGACACGCGGCTCCCGAGGACATGCCACTCGGCTCGGTTCGGGCTCGCCCGTACCTGCTGCAGGTACGTGTGCCCGCGGGTTGATGTGTCATCGCTGGCGCCGGGGCCTTACCCATCACATCCCAGCAATCCCGGCCGCCTTGGTGGTCGCAGCGTTAGAGGCGCTCGTCTGCGTTACGCCGCTGGGTACTCTTCATCGGGGGCTTGCGGATGATGTCTATATCGCCCGGCTCGCGAGGTATGTAGGAGAAGCCGCTCGCCATGTTCGGGTCGTAGTGGACGACCGTGCCTTGTTCCTCGAGCATGACTCGCCACGATTCCAAACGCTTGGCTCTGTCATCGTCGAGTGGCAAGCCGGCCCGCCGACGGGCTTCCACCCGCAGCATGATCACCGGGTACATCTGACGGTGCTCCTTCTTCACAGCCCACGGAATCAGCTCGTCGTCACGCGCGATCCTGCGATCGAGTCCTCTCCTGTGCCGGATATTCCCCCACATCGAGGACACCGTGTCGATGCCGTACTTCCGCCGGTACTCATCAATCATGTCCTGATAGCTCCAGCCGTCCTCGAACCACCGGATGACCTCCCCCTCATCAACGATCTTCCTCTTCGGCACGAATCCCCTCCCTGAACTGCAGCAATGCAAGATACACCGACCCCTGCAACACGCTGCCCAGCCCATCGGAACCACCCCGCACGCCCACACCGACGAACCGCCGCCCCAACCGTCACACGCACACGAAACAGAGCTCAGACCTGCCGAGGGACTTGGCAGCGCCAGGGCTGCGAGTAGCTCGAGGTAAAGGCGGTGATGCGACGCAGGGCTGCGATGCTCGGCGGTGCCGGGGTGTGCACGGTCGGCTTCGACCGCGACGCAGGCGGGTGCGTACAGGTGCCGGGTTCGGCACGAGCGCGGTGGATCAGGCGAGAGGCGAGCAGGTCGCCGCAGCCGACGGCAACCAGGGCGGGTCGTCCAGCACGGCCCGCACGAGCTGGTTCACCGGCCGGTGACCTGCGTGAGGCTGGTGTCCAGTTCGTCGTCCAGAGCGTCCTGCTCAGCAACCCTAGGGGCGTGAACATTCCAGGCATCCAGAACGGCACGGGCCTGCTCGGCGCCCGAGGATAACGCCGGTGATGCCGAGTCCTCCCCGAGTCCCCTATCCTCGCCGGGCAGTTGGTATGAACGGCCATCTCTGAACTGGCGCTCACCGGCAAACAACATCCCAGCCACCGTCGCAGCAGGCGACACATTCCGCTTCGTTGCCGAAGTCGGCGAGTTCAACTCGGACCAATGCCTCTTCTCCCTCTACCCGGTCTCGACGGAAGTCGGGTAATCCTTCAGCATCGGCTGGGACGCCCGTCGGGCAATCTGCCCTGAGGGCGCCACCTGCCGCTACTGGACGAAACGCAGCCCGGGCCACCGCCCGTATCCCCTCAGGAACCTCTCGACCGCAATCCGCCCGCATCGACACCCAGCCCTCCGTTCAACGATCCAGGCGGGTAGCCCCCAAGCCCCCATCCAGAGAATCCGCCCCTCAGGCCACCCACCAAGACCGAGATAAGAGGTATTCACCCAATCAGAGATGGTGTCGTGGTCTCAGACGGTGCAGCCGGGGCCGCTGAGGGGGCGGACACAGACGTTGCGCGCGGCACCGCCGTCGTTCGTGTTGGTGCCAGGGCCGCCGTCGAGGACGTCGGGGCCGTTGCCCCCGAGGAGGGTGTCGTTGCCGTTGCCGCCACTGAGGGTGTCGGCTCCGTCCTGGCCCTCGAGGCGGTCGTTGCCGTCGCCGCCGGTGACGATGTCGTTGCCGTCGCCGCCGCACAGGATGTCGTTGCCGCCGCGGCCGTCAATGATGTCGTTGCCGCCGAGGCCGAGGATGACGTCGTTGCCGGGCGTGCCGACGATGACGTCGGCGCGGTTGGTGCCCACGATGGTGGGCGTCGCGGTGGCGCAGGTGAGGGCGGGGGCCGGGCGGACGGTGATCGTGAACTGCATCGAGACGGGCGGCACGCCGGAGTCGGGGTCGGTGGCCGTCACTGTGAACGTGTACGTGCCGGTCGCCGTCGGGGTGCCCGAGATCACTCCGTTCGTCCCATTGAGGCTCAGGCCGGGAGGCAGGGAGCCGGCGGTGACCGCGAAGGCGGGGGCTCCGGTGCCGCCGCTGGTCTGCAGGGTGGTGGAGTAGGCGATGCCCTGGGTGGCGTCCGGCAGCGGGCTGGTGGTGACGAAGGCCAGGTCCTGGACCGTGTATTTGATCGTCACCTGGCCGTTGGCGGTGGGGATTCCGACCGGCGAGGCGGTGTAGGCGGTGCCGGTTCCCGTGGGGTCGGCGAAGCTGGAGCCCCCGCCGCCGCTTCCTCCGCCGGCTGCACCGGCGGTGGTGGCCGAAGCGCCGCCGCCACCACCGCCGAAGTAGCCGCCTCCGCCGCCTCCGCCGCCACTGACGACGAGGCTGGTGCTGCAGCCGGAGTAGTTGCCGCCGGTACCTCCGGCGCCGACGGCAGCTCCGGAGGGTCCGCCCCCGGTGTTGCCGGGCTGACCCGTGCAGGGTCCGGCGACGGCTCCCACGCCCCCCGCACCCGGCGCGGTGGTGGTGGCTCCGCTACCGCCGCCCCCGGGTGAACCGCCGAGCGTCCCGCCCGGGCTTCCGTCGGTACCGGCGGGGGTTCCGCCGTTGCCGCCCTGGGTCGGAAGATTGCGTCCCCCGTTGCCGCCGCCTCCGCCCGCCACCACGAGCAGGCTCCCGCCTGCCGCCACGCTCGATGCACCGCCTCCGCCCGAGCCGGTGGACAGGGGAGTGGTCGTTCCGTTTCCGCCCGCGCCTCCACCGTTGTAGCCACCGGCACCTCCGGTGCTGGAGCAGGACGCCCCACCGGCACCGCCCACGTTGACGGTGACGACCTTCGCGGTGGCGGAGGCCGGAAGTGTGGTGACGACCCGCGCCCCGCTACCGCCCGTCCCGCCGTTGGGGCAGGTCCCCGGGACGGCGCTGCCGCCGCCGGCGCCGTCAGCGGTGACCGTCGCCACCGCGTTCGCCGGAATGGTGAAGGTCTCCGGGGCGCCCGTGAAGGTGAAGGTATGGGTGATGTCGACCGCTCGGGGCGATGCGGTGGTGGCCGCCGCCGGCACGATTCCGGCACCGGACAGGACGACGCACAGGGCCGTCACGGTGCCAGCCGCTGACCACCTCCGGCCGCTGCCCGGCCCCGCGGGCCGTCGCTCTGACGGCATGATTGAAGACCGCCGTATGTGCCTTCCGTTCACCGATCTCTCCCAGCTCCTGGTGTCGGTCGTGTAAGCGCCCATGTGGTCAGCGGCGGACACGTGTCCGCACCTGTGTGACCCACGGTGCACGAAGGTGCGACGAATTGGGATATAAGCAGTCTGTTTGGGTGTACATGGGCGCGCCCGGCCTACCCCTCCGCCCGGCCGGGGTGCGGTGCGAACGGCCATCCGTCTCCCCCTGAAGGCCGGGGTGATCCGCGCAGGGGGGCCTGAACGGTGGCGCTCCCCCAAGACTGCCAGCCGCCACCTTGAGTCCTGACGGGCTGATCGGCCCGCTGGCCTGGGTTGGCGGTGGCGATGACCGCGCCATCGGGGCGTTCCGGGGTGGGTAGGACGGTGTCGTCCCGCGCGGCGCCCTGGCCTGCGGTGGTGAGTAAATCCCGCTCCTCACCGGTGACTTCACGGCACTCACCGACCGCAGGTGATGCCGGATTGTGATCTTTCACCCCCCCGTTATGTTTTTCGCGGTCCTGCAAGAGGGCCGCTGGCCTCCGGGCCCGGTATGACTGTGTCCCCCTGTCGAACGGATGACCTGGGGGGTGGTGTCACCGGGCCCGAGGGGTGCCGTCGGAGACGCTGATGAGAGGTCCGACCGCCGCCTGACCGGGCGCAATGCCTAGTCGTTCGCGGGCGGCAGGTCTGCATAACGTGGATGCGCGAGAACGGCCCCGACGCCCAGGTCAGCACTCAACGAACGAGTGGGGGCACGGTGATCGACACTGACGGTGTGGGCGTCTTCCTTGGCCTGGACGTCGGCAAGAGCACGCATCACGGCCATGGGCTGACCCCGGCCGGGAAGAAGGTTTTCGACAAGCCGCTGCCCAACAGCGAACCGAAACTGCGGGCCGTGTTCGACAAGCTGCGCGACAAGTTCGGCACGGTCCTCGTGGTGGTGGACCAGCCCGCCTCGATCGGCGCCCTCCCGCTCGCGGTCGCGCGCGATGCCGGCTGTCAGGTCGCCTACCTGCCGGGCCTTGCCATGCGGCGGATCGCCGACCTCTACCCGGGCGAAGCCAAGACCGACGCGAAGGACGCCGCGGTGATCGCGGACGCCGCCCGCACCATGCCGCACACCCTGCGCTCGCTGGAACTGACCGACGCCATCACCGCCGAGCTCACCGTGCTCGTGGGCTTCGACCAGGACCTCGCCGCCGAAGCCACCCGCACCTCCAACCGCATCCGCGGCCTGCTCACCCAGTTCCACCCCTCCCTCGAGCGCGTCCTCGGGCCCCGTCTCGACCACCAGGCCGTCACCTGGCTCCTGGAACGCCACGGGTCCCCGGCCGCCCTGCGCAAAGCCGGCCGCCGCAGACTCGTCGAGCTGATCCGACCGAAGGCCCCGCGCATGGCCACCCGGCTCATCGACGACGTCTTCGACGCGCTCGAACAGCGCCGGGCCCTGGAAGCACAGATCAACACCCTGCTGGAGGCTCACCCTCTTTCCCAGGTCCTGACGTCGCTGCCCGGCGTCGGCGTCAGGACCGCCGCAGTCCTCCTGGTCACCGTCGGCGACGGCAGCTCGTTCCCGAGCGCCGCCCACCTGGCCTCCTACGCCGGCCTCGCACCGGCCACCAAGTCGTCCGGGACCTCGATCCACGGCGAACACGCACCCCGAAGCGGCAACCGGCAACTCAAACGCGCGATGTTCCTGTCCGCGTTCGCCGCCCTGCACGACTCCGCATCCCGCACCTACTACGACAAATGCCGGGCCCGCGGCAAAACCCACACCCAAGCCCTCCTCCGCCTCGCCCGCCACCGCATCAGCGTCCTGTTCGCCATGCTCCGCGACGGCACTTTCTACGAACCCCGCACACCCGACAACGTCGAACTCGCCGCAAAACCCCGGCAGCCCCAACCACCCCAAACCCGACAGGGGCGCCTTGACCAAAGACATAGAGGCACCCCCCCCTTTTCGGTGAGCAAATCGGTGAGTGCCACCGGGCTTCATGGATGACACCACCTACGTCCACCAGCCCCGGGAGCCCAGATGGCCGCCGCTGCACATCCACCCGCCATCGGCAAAGCCAGCGCCACAGGGCCGGGTATACCCAGCCGCCCGTTCCGAAGGCAGTCTGAACGCCCTGTCCGGGACACGCTCAGCCCAGACATCAACCCCACCCGCAGCCGCAGCCGCAGCCGCAGCCGCAGCCGCAGCCGCAGCACGCTAATCGCGCCACCGCGCGACAGACACGCGTCGGCCGACGGATCGAGGACGACCGGCCTGGCCTCACCGCAGAACCGCCCCAGGCCGACAGGAGACGCCCCACCGTCACCGCCCCCACGCCCCGGCACGCCGCCGCTGTCACCGGCATCAAGCACCGCAAAGGAACAGGCCCCGTAGCCACCGCGGGCCGGCACGCTGCGGGCACAGCCGCCCGGGCATCCGACCCAGGCGAAGACGCCCCGACGGCGGCACACCACCACGCTCCTGGGAGTGCAGCACAGCCACCACTGCCTCCAGGTGCAGTTGCCGCTACTGCCGGCCCGACCACACCCACAGCAGCAGGTGACGGCCAGTGAGGAAACTACCCACTCGGCCCCCACGATTCGTCGCCGTCGACAACCGCGCCGTCGACGACCAGCGCCTGAGCGTCCTGGACATCGGACTGCTCACGTGGCCCTGCGCCTGCCCGACGGCGCCGTCTTCACCATCGCCGCCCTCGCCCACACCCGCAAACCCGGCCGCCAAGCCCTCACCAAAGCCATGCGGAACCTCGTCGACTGCGGCTACATCGTCAAACTCAAAATCCAGAACGCCACCGACGGCACTGGCGCAGAGGTTGGCGTCACACCCCTCCGACCGACGACAGCACTGGTTCGCACCGTAGGGTCAGAACATGTCCACCGGAGACCTCCCGGCCCAACGGCCAAGCATTGGCAGGACTGCACGGATGTGTACGACTTCCTGGATCAGATTCGTCTCCGGCCTGGCATGTGGCTGTCCGGCGGCTCACTCCACGATCTGCAGACGATGCTGATCGGCTACCAGGTAGCCGTTGGCGTGCACTCCATCGACGACCCGTGCGCCTTCTGGCATGGCGGGGCCTTCAGCCGGTGGCTGGGGACACGCCTCGGCGGCAGCAGCCCGCTCGGCTGGGCAGCCAACATCGAACGCAACACCCCCGACGGCTCAACTCCCGTCGAGGAGTTCTTCCGTCTCCTCGACGCCTACCGAAGCGACGCGTCACATGCTTCAGCACAGGCCACCGGGACGACTCCGCGTCCCGGCGTCGAATACATGATCCACACCTTCGTCACCCTCTTCTGGCGCAAGCGTCTCCTCACACAGGCAACCAAACGTCTCGAAGACCGCGGCTTCGGCATGATCCGCCTGGAAGCCGGCCGGTGGAACACAGAGCGAGACATGCACCGTGCCATGGCCGTGGCCCTGGACTTCCCCGACTACTACGGGCACAACCTGGACGCGCTCAACGACTGCCTTGGCGATGTGGCCTCCTACGGCGGCTACGACGATGCTCCCGAGGGTGCCGGACTGGTCCTCGTCTTCTCCGACTACGACCGGTTCGCGACGACCTGCCCGAGGGCGGCGCAGGTCGTCCTGGACATCATCGCCGACAAGGCCCGCCAGGCAGCCGTACTTCGCCGCCGTCTGATCTGCCTGGTCCAGAGCAACGACCCGCAGATCCGGTTCGAGCCCGTCGGCGCCATGCCCGTCCTGTGGAACAGCGACGAATGGTCGGACGCAAGCCGTGGTGCGTACCAGGGAGCCGTCTCCATGGGGTCAGAGTGCAGACTGGTCCTGGACGGCGTAGCCCAGCGTGCGAGCCTGTGCAGCCACTGTTTCGAGGTTGGCCGTGGAGGACAATGAAGGCACCGTCCGACGGCTTCAGCTCGGTCCGATCACGACAGCCGTCCCATACTTTCCTTACGGCTGCTCGGTGCCGTGCCAGGCGCTGGCCAGCGCCCACGCGGCGACGTTGAGCCTCCGACCCAGGCTGAGCGAGCCCCTGGCCGTGGACATGGATGAGGGCGCGCCAGTCGTAGACCGCGCCGTCGACGGCGCCTTCGAGGAGAGCGCGCAGCACCTGGCGTTGCCGAGTCTGGCCCTCAGGTAATTCGAACGCCTGAACCACCCCGGTGGTTTCAAGCCTCAGTGCAGCGACCATCACGCTCCTCCTGCTTCGGGACTACGCTGCTCTGCAGTGGGTGCCGGCCGCGTTCCCCCGTCGCGGCCGGCACCCCGCTTTCGTGTGCGGTGTCAGGCGCGGACCGGCGAGGCCGCCAGGTCCCCAAACTCTTCCAGCACTGCGGCCACCGCGTCTCCGGTGCGCGCATCCATGGAGATGTCGTAGGCCCGGGTGACCTCGGTGACCCAAGCCACCGCTTTCCGGGCCCCCGAGTGATTTCCGGCGGCCAGCACGCCGACCTCCGCTGGCGCAACAAGAATGCCCGCCACCCGGACGTCCTTGCCGCCCAACGGAGGGAGCGTGCCGCATCTGCAGCGAGAAAGGCCTGCGCTGGGGCGGATGACCGTTGGCCGCCGCCCAACAGACCACCTCAGCGTTCACTCGGTCGGGCCGTCGAAACCCGTCTCCACGTCGCCGCGGAAAGCAAGTGCCTCCCGGCCGATACCAAGCGCTCCGAGCAGGATGTCGAGCGCCGAGTCCACGTCGTCCTGTGAGCGGCTCACCAGAACACGGTCTTGAACGGCGACGTTCCGGCTGTCGCGTACTTCGTCAGGGGTCCTTCCCTTCAGCGTGTTGCGGCTAGTGCCTTCCAGAAGGCGTAGTGGTGGTCGGCTGCGAAGTCGGTCCGCCCGATGCGGCCGGACGCGAGCCGCTGCACGTACGGGATGCGGGTCGTGAACCGCTTCCACGCAGGCATGCCGTAGCCGTTCAACTGCCCTGTGCTCGCAAACCGGCTCCAGTAGATGATCACCGTGTCCGACAGCCCGGCTTGTGTGGCGTCCAGCGGCTCGAACAGGTCGTTGCCGAACAGATAGGCCAGGTCGATCATGTGGCCGGTGCCGAGCGAGAAGCTCGCCGGCCGCGGCACGTCCTTGAAGTACGGGGCCGAGGTCTCGGCGAAGTCGTAGGCGTGGACGGGGGTGTAGCGGGCCAGCGCGCGCTGGGTGTCGAAGGCCGCGGTTGACCACTCCGAGTCGGTCAGCACGGCCGACAGCGCCGCCCCGGGCGCCACGTAGTTCGCGACCGGGTACTCGGCCAGGACCGCGGGAGCTTCCTTTCCGAACTGCTCGGTGACCTTCTTGGCATACTCCTCGGCGGCCAGCGGCCTTCCTGTCGAGATCTCGTCGAGCCCGACCAGCCCGCTCATCTCGTCGTGAGTGGAGCCGTGCAGCACCGGTACCCGGGCGAACCGCCCGGCGGCGATGGCCTGTGACGGCGCCTCAGGCAATACCTTGCCGTCCACTACGGGGCGGTAGCCGTCGTGTCCGGAGGCTGACGCCTTTATGAGCTCAGCGGTGGACCTGCGCCGCAGGCAGGAGTCCACTGTGCGCAGGTCGTCGCAGTCCGCGGCTTTGGCGACGGCGAGGCCGTTGGCCTGCGCCTGTGTGCGGGTGAACGAGCCGTCCGGTCCGACGCAGCCCGCACTCTGCACGATCGCCTTGCTGAAGAGCCCGCGTGCCCCGGGTGAGACCAGCTGGGCGCAGACGCTGTACCCGCCACCTGACTGCCCCATGAGGGTTACATTGCGGGAGTCTCCGCCGAAGGCCCTGGCATTGCGGTGGACCCATTTCAGCGCGGCCTGCTGGTCGAGAAGACCGAGGTTGGCCGGGGCGCGCAGGCCGGGTGAGGTGAGGAAGCCGAACGCGCCGAGCCGGTAGTTGATCGTCACGACCATCGCGCCCTGCTGGGCGGCGGCCAGCTTGGCCGCGCGGTAGGTGGCGCCGTCGCCGTAGGTGAAGCTGCCGCCGTGAATCCAGACGATGACCGGCAGCCGCCCCGTCGTCCGCCTGGCCGGAGTCGTGACGTTCAGGTAGAGGCAGTCCTCACTGCCACCGCCCTCGATGGAGATGGGCTGGTCGGTCGGCTGCGCGCAGGCGCTCATCGGGGCGTGGGCGTCCCGTGGCGACGACCAATGGCGCACCGGCTGCGGCTCCTTCCACCTGGCTTCTCCGGTCGGCGGGGCCGCATAAGGAATGCCTTGGAACGTGCGCACCGCGTCAGCGACCGTGCCACGGACCGGGCCCTCGGCGGTCATCACCGTGGCGGGTAAGTCCTGGGCCCTGGGGCGCGCGGAGGCGAGGCCGACCGTAGTCATCGTGGCGGCGAGCGTTGTGGAGACGGTGGCCGCGACAAGGACAGCGACGCGGGACTTCATGGGTCTCATCTGGGCTCCCAGGATCGGTGTGATCTTGATGCTTGGAAGGTAGCCAAATATTGGGCAGATGCGCAAGACGTTTGCCCAAGTCGATTGCCTGAGGCGTTCGTTTGACGCAAACGCGCAGCCTCTTGGTACGGTTCGCGCCATGGGAAACCGAGAGAAGCTGCTGGAAGCCGCCAGACAGTGCCTTTTCGCGAAGGGCTACGAGCGCACGACGGTCCGCGACCTCGCCTCTGCGGCGGGCGTGAGCATGGCGGCGATCGGCTATCACTTCGGCTCGAAGGAGGCGCTGCTGAACCAGGCGCTCTTCGAGGCACTCGACTCGGGAGACCAAGTCTTCGGGCCGTCGATGAACGCTGGTGACCTTGGCGCACTGTGGCGCCGGCTGATCGAGGCGTTCTCGGTCAACGAGACCTTCTGGATCGCCAATCTGGAGACTGTTCTGCGCGCGCAGCGCGATCCGGAGTTGCGTGAGCAGGTGGCTGCCGGGTTGCGGCAAGGGCGCAGGGGCATGACGCGAGAGGTCACCGGAACCGCCGAGACCGAGCTCTCCGAAGCGATGATCCGCACCGTCGGCTCGGTGCAGCTCGCCCTCGTCAGCGGCCTGATGATCCAGCATCTCACCGACCCCGAGTCCGCTCCCACCGCCGACGAGGTGCTGGCGGGCCTGCGAGCGCTGGCCGCCCACCTGTCTGAGGAGGGGTGAGACCCGGTCCCCGGGACGAAGGCACAGGACCGCCACGGCGCCGCCCGCCCGACCCGCCCTGGGGCAGGAGCGCGCCCACCGCTGCAGGTGCTCGTTGGCCAGGTCCACTAAGGGGCGCTGTGCGTGCTCGTCGGGGAGGACCGCGTCGCCCGATGCGGGAGGGACCTCGAACGCGCCGAGGCGCTCGAAGAGTTACTCCGTGCTCCGCTCCCCCGGAACCTGATCACGTGACGCGCGTTCTCTTCGCGCAGGCCAGCCAGAAAATCCACTTGCCCGGCAGAAACGACAGACCTCCCGTCAGACCGGTGCACGCACGCGATGTCCAGGCTTCCCTCGATGGTGCCCTCAGGGCCTGCGCGTCAGCCCGCCCGCTGAAGCGGCGTTCGCCGTGACCGATCCGCTGCCGCACGCGGCCCGGGCGTCCTCGACGAGGCGCCGGCCGCGTCGGCTGCCGAACGCCGCCGCGGAGAATGACCGGCGCGGTCATCGAGGCTGGTCACCAGGGCGGTCGGCGCAGACCGGGTCGTCGATCGCGCCCACGGTGTACGGCGGCCGGCCCGGCGGCTCGTCGTTCTGGCTGTTGACGACATAGAGCCGGCAGCCGTGGCGGGCCAGCGTCGTGGGCAGGTCGAAGGGCTCCCCGGTGACGCGGTGCGTCACCATGCCGGTGCGCAGGTCCGGGTCGAGCTCGGCGACGTAGACGCCGTTCGGCGCACCGTAGTTGAGCACCGCGTACAGCGTCCGTCCGCGCAGCAGCATCCCGTCGGCGCCGAAGGACGCGCCGCCCAGGTCCACTTGGCCGACCTCCCGGGTGGCGACGTCCACCCGCCACACCGCCTCGGTCCCGTTGGACGCCACCAGCAGCGTGCGCCCCGTCCGGTCCGCGACAATGCCGTTCAGCAGCCAGTACTGCGCGGGGAACTGCGGGAAAGCGGAGCGGATGGCACGGCGCAGGGCGGGCCGCTCGGTGCGTCCGACCTGAACGACCTCGTGATCACCGACGACGCCGTGTACGTCACAGGTCCTGGCCGCTAATCTGAGCAGCTATTTCGCCTCGTCGATCGCCCCGCTGTGGCGCCGGGTCCGCACCGACGGCGCAGCGGACCGCGCCCTGCCGTCGGAGACGCTGCTGCGCGGAGGCATCGACGCTCTGCTGACCACGCTCGCTCCTACCTGGCGCTGGGATCCCCCGGTCTTGCACCTGCCGTCCCGCTACGACTACGAAATCCCGCTGTGCGGCCGCGGGCTGCTGCTCATGCCGTCCTGGTTCGCCACCGGACCGATGATCGGATACCTACCCGACGAGCCGACCGTGCTCGCTTTATGCACGTGCCCGAAACGACCGGGACCCCGGATACCTCCCCGGGGGCCGCCCTCGGCCCTCTGCTCGGGCGCACCAGGGCGGCAGTGCTCCAGGCCCTGCGCGAGCCAGCCACGACCACCGCGCTCGCCGAGCGCGTCCAGGTCTCCCTCGCGGCGGCCAGTCAACACGCATCGACTGCGGAACACCGGGTTGGTGAGCACGACCAGGATCGGTACCTCTGTCCCGCACAGCCTCACCCCGCTCGGCACGGCTCTATTGTCGGGTGAACCAACCGGGACGTCGTCGGCCGTCTCGTGACGGCGGTTCCAGGCCATGACGCGGAACCAGCCGTCGCCGAAGGGTACGACGATGGGGAAGGCGTCGCCCACAGCCCCGACGTTCGTGTCCTGGCGGATTCCGACCGCCTCGCAGCCCTGCCTGATCTCCGCACCCTGGGCGAGGCCGCGCGCCCGGAAAACCCGCTCAGTGTTGTACTGCGGTGTCACCAGGACGTGGGGTAGCGGCTCGGAAGCCGCGACAGGTCGATCATCAAGAACTGCAGTACCGGGTTTCGGAGGCCTTCAACCGATCGCTCTCGCCGAGGCGTCTCACTCCCGCACGATTGCCGCAGTCTGGAGGCGCGCCGCGTCCTGGCTCGGCGGGGCTCCGAACATGCGCCGGTATTCGCGGCTGAACTGTGAGGGGCTGTTATACCCGACGGCGTATCCGATGGCCGCGACGTCGTTCGGCGCTGCGATGAGTTGCGTCCGGGCCTTTTGCAGTCGAAGTTGCTTCTGGTATTGCAACGGACTCATGGCGGTCACCGCACGGAAGTGCCGGTTCAGTGATGAGACGCTCAGACCGACGTCGTCGGCGAGGGCGCCGATGCGGATCACCTGGTCATAGTGAGTCTTTATCCACTCGATGGCGCGGGCGACGCGGGACATCCGGCTGTCGGCCAAGCCGATCTGCCTGACGAGGCCCGCCTGGGGTCCGTGCATGAGGCGCCAATGAATCTCGCGTCGCACGCCAGGCGCCAGGATCTGGATGTCACGTGGTTCGTCCAGCAGGCGCAGCAGGCGGACGACGGCGTCGAGCAGTTTGCTGTCAGCGCTGCTGGTCGCCATGCCCAGCTCGTCGTTGGGGCGGAGGGCGCTGGGGCGACCAGCCTCTATCAGCAGCTGCGCGATGATCGCGGGCTGCAAGGGAAGTCGCACACCGAGGTAGGGCTCGGCGGGAGTGGCGCATGTGATATGTGAGGTCAGGGGTAGTTCGATGCCCGCGACGAGGTACTGGCCAGCGTGATAGTCGAAGACGCGGTCGTTGAGGACGGAGCGCTTCGCCCCCTGAGCCGTCAGGGCGATCATGGGTTGGTTGAACCTACTCAGCGGCTCGGTCATGTGCTCGGTGAAACACACGGCCATTCCCTCGATCGACAGCGGACGTGGGCTTGCCGCGGCGAGGCGCGTGATCCGTTTGCGAAGCTCGTCCAGGTGGCGCATGCCGCAAGTGGACCATGGAATCATTTGCGCGGCCAAGCTGATCGGCGTCGAGTGGCATGTGGCACGACCCCCGACGCGTAGTTTTCCACGTCGAGCACGTCCAAGACGTCGTCGATCAGCCGGGTGGTCATGCCAACCTTCCGGACGGAAAATCAGCCGGACTCGGTGAGGTTGGTGGAAGCAGCCATCTCCGTGACCACACGCAGTAGCCCGCTCAATGCGGGTGATGTGTTTCCGGGCGACCAAACCATCTCAGTTGGGGCGAACTCTCCTGAAAGCGGTATGAAAACCACGCCGGTGCGGCGCAGACTACTCGCTGACAAGGCCAGGCGTGTCACTCCGACGCCGGCGGCCACGAGACCGAGCAGCCCTTGCACGCTCGCGTCCCGATGAACGACGTCGGGGGTGAATCCGGCCGTACGGAAGGAGTTGTCGAACGCCTGATGCCAGGGTTCCCACGAGCTGCGGGGTGTCAGCACCCAGCGCTCGTCGGCCAGTTCCCCCAAGGTCAGTTCGGTGCGTCCCGCGAGCGGATGGTCGTCGGGAAGCACCGCGCACACCGGTTCGATGACCAGCGTCCTTGTCTTCAGACCGTCTACCAGCGGAGGCCGGGTGAATGCGACGTCGTAGCGTCCCTTGAGCAGGCCGTCGACCAGGCGTGCGATCGTCGTTTCCTCCGTCGCCAACGTCAGGTCAGGCAGTTGCTGTCGCACGGCCCGGACCACTGGCGGGAGCAGGTGGTTCGTGGTGGTGGCGAGGAAGGCGATGCGCAAGGTGCCGATCTCGCCGCGCGCCGCCCGTGCCACGACGTCGACGGCTTCGTCGGCCCGGTCTAGTACCGCGCGGGCTTCGGGAAGGAAAAGGGCTCCGACCGGGGTCAGGCTGGTGCCTCGGGTGCCGCGGTCGAAGAGTTTCACGCCCAGCATGCGCTCCAGCAGGCTTATCTGCTGGGACAGGGACTGCTGGCTGATCATGAGCCGCTCGGCGGCACGCGTGTAGCTGGACTCCTCGGCTACGGCGACGAAGTATCTCAGCTGCCGAAGATCAGGTGTCACAGGAAGAGCCTACAACCGCAACAGGTAATCGGTGTTGGACGGCCACGAGGCCACGAGGCCACGATTGACCTCGCTGAATACCCGGCTTGAAGGACACAGGAATGAGATACGGCCCACAGGGACCCGCCTGGTTGAAACCGGCTGGTCAGTCGGATTCATCCGGGCGATGGCCACTGCACGACTCCTGGAAGGCTGCCGACTGTGACCGTGTGGCCACGACGATGCTGAATGCGACGGACGCGGCCTCCATCCCTGCCGCAGTCGCGGCGACACTGCCGTGTTCGGCAACCGACGCTGGCGGCCTTCAGACGCCCGATATTCCGGTCGTGACCTGGACCGCTACGTCGCCCTCCGATTGCCCGGCCGGTTCAGCCAATCGCCCATCCCTTGTAGCCGTGGGCAGACCACAGCTCGCTCGATCATGACCAGTGCGCTTTGCGGCCCCGGGTGCGCCCTGCGGCAACAGCAGCAAACGCGTGCCGAAGGCGGAATGCCGGCCACCAGGGGCCCTGCAGCGCGAGCAACGTCTGGTCCTCGCGTCGATTTGAGTCCAAGAAAACGCCACACGGTCTGCCCGTCAACCGTTACATAGGAAAGCGACACCATGGTTCTTCGCACTCTTCAACAACTCAGCGACCGGATCGCGATCCGTGAACTCATCGACGCCTACTCGCACCACGCCGACCGACGCGACGTCGCACGGCAAGCTGCACTCTTTACCGAGAACGCCCATCTCGCGACCTACTCCGGAGACCCCGCGACGACTTCGCCGGGCATGGAGCTGCACGGACGCACCGAACTCCAGAACGCATTTGAAAGCCTAGGCGAATACACTGCGACGACCCACTTCAACGGTCAAAGCACGATCGACGTGGACGGCGATCGTGCCACCGGCGAAACCTACTGCCTCGCGCATCACCTCTCGGAGCAAGAGGGCGAAAGCGTCCTCATGGTGATGGCAATCCGATACTTTGACGCATTCGTTCGCGTCGACGGCACCTGGCAATTCGAAGATCGCGCACTGATCATCGACTGGGTCGACAGCCGCCCCTCACACTCCTGACCCCCGGCCTTCCGGCCGACATAACGTCCCTGGGGCAACAACACCACCCATTCATGGCCTCTTGATCGACATATCCGGCATCCAAATTATGTGGGGCACCGGGCGCCGATCGTCCAGACCATCACACGAGCCGGTATCGCACTGCCGGCCGTGGTCTTGCGCCCTCAGCCCGGGGCCCGGTGGGAATGCCTCAGCCTCAGACCCTGAACCTTCAGGCGACAAGGCTGTCCGCCTCGAATCGACAGCCATGCACCTCCTACTTTGAGCCTGAGGCTCAGAAAGTGTTGCCAACGTGATCATCTACGACAAACTCTTCATCGGTGGTGAGTGGGTGAAGCCCAGCTCGGCCCAGCTGCTCGACATCCGCTCACCGCACGATCAGTCTTTGGTCGGACGTGCCGTGCAGGCCACCTCGGCCGACATCGACAAGGCAGTGGCCGCCGCTCGGAACGCCTTCGACCACGGGCCGTGGCCGCTGACCACCCCCCAGGAACGGCAGGACCTAGTCGCCCGCTTCAACGAGCTTCACGCGGCGCGGGCCGCCGAGGCCGCCGGACTGATCAGCGCAGAGCGGGGCGCCCCTATCTGGTTCACCAGCTACCTTCAGACCGCGCTCGGGTGCCAGACAGACGCCTACCTGCGTGCCGCGGCGGCCTTCGGCTGGGAGGAAGCCCTCGACCCATCCGGTGCGGCCAAGGGCTTGGTACGCCGGGAACCCATTGGGGTGGTCGCCGCCGTGATCCCGTGGAACGCTCCCCATCAGTCGGCACTGACCAAGCTCGTCCCGGCCCTGCTGGCTGGCAACACGATCATCCTCAAAGCCTCACCGGAAAACTCCCTCAGCGTGCTCATGCTCGCAGAAATCATCACCGAGGCAGGATTTCCCGAGGGAGTGGTCAGTATCATGCCCGCGGACCGCGAAACCAGCGAGTATCTGGTCGCCCACCCTGACGTCGACAAGATCTCCTTCACCGGATCCACGGCTGCCGGTCGGCGGATCGCAGCCCTCGCCGGTGAACAGCTCAAGCGGGTCAGCTTGGAGCTGGGCGGTAAGTCGGCCACGATCATCCTTGAGGACGCGGACCTTGCCGCCGTCACAAACGGCATCAAGTTCGCCTCGTTCGCCAACAACGCGGAAAACTGCCAAGCGCACACCCGAGTCCTCGCTCCGATAAGCCGTTACGAGGAGGTCGTCGCAGCGCTCAAGGAGACAGTGGAAGATCTCGTGGTGGGAGATCCCGCTGATCCATCCACCTTCGTCGGCCCGATGGTGAGGGCGGACCAGCAACAGCGGGTTCGGTCGTACATCGAGCTGGGCATAAGGGAGGGCGCCCGCCTGGTCACGGGGGGTGTCGATGTGCCAGAAGGACTTGAGAGAGGCCACTACGTCAGGCCCACCCTGTTCGCCGACGTCGACAACCGCATGCGGATCGCTCAGGAGGAAATTTTCGGCCCCGTTCTCGTAGTGATCCCTTACGAGGACGAGGAGGACGCAATCAGGATCGCCAACGACTCGCCCTATGGCCTCGGCGGCGGTGTCTGGACGGCGGACACCGACCACGGGGTGGACATCGCCCGTCGAATCCGTACGGGATTCTTCATGGTCAACGCCGCGCCGGTGAGCTTTGAAGGCCCCTTCGGCGGCTATAAAGCCAGCGGCATAGGGCGGGAATTCGGCTCGACGGGCCTGAGCGAATACGTCGAGCACAAAACGATCAATATCTGACCGCGCCCCGTCGATGCTGGTCGTGCGTGCGGCACGCTGGGGTTTATCCCAAAAATGCTGTGACGTTGTCCGAATCAGGGTGTTGAGGATTCCCGATGAACCACACAAATGACTCATTGCATGCGGTGGTGTCCGCGTATGCCGCTACTTTCGAGGAGGTGGCTGCTGCGACCACGGGACGCACGCGAAGAGGTCCGCAAGGCGCTGTGCTTGCGATCTCCGGGGCACCGATCGCCTCGCTGAACGCAGTCATCAGTCCCAGTCTGGAACCGAGCGGCGATGACATAGCGGCATTGGCCGCTTCAGAGAGCCCGTGGGAGCTTCCCTGGAGTATTCATGTGCGCGGGGCCCCAGGTCCGCTCGTCACTGAGGTGGCAGCGCAATACGGGCTGACCCACTTCGAGCGGCAACCACTCATGGTCCGGCGCCCCGAACAAGGGTTGCCGCCGGAGATGACCGTTGGCTCCCTGCGCGTACGGGCTGTGTCGGTCGATGAGCTCGATCTCTACGCCAGGACCGTTGCGAAAGGCTTCGAGGCGCCGCACGAGTCGTTCCGGGCGTACGCTGACCCGTCCCGGGGAGACATCGACGGAGTCACCTTCTACCTTGCGGAGGTGGACGGCCTAGCGGTGGGAACGGGTATGACGGCCGTCTCCGGTGATCTGACCGGCATCTTCAACATCACCACGCTCCCGGGCCATCGACGTCGCGGCTATGGGCTGGCCGTCACCATGGAGATGGTCCGTGCAGGCTTTGCCGCAGGTGCCACCACTGCCTACCTCTACGCGTCCAAGATGGGCGAGCCTGTGTACGAATCGGCGGGCTTTCGCATCGAGGAGTACCTGACGGTGATCACTGCTCCGTCATAGGGGCAGTCTGCCGCTGGCCGCTCAGCGAGCCCGAAGGTCCCGTCAAAGCTCCCTTTTCCAAAAGGCCGAGGGCGAGCACTCTCCCCGGAAATCGGCCTCCAGCGACGCGACCGAAGCCTGTCACCAGCCTTCGCAAGCGTCGAGATCAGCGGCCCAGCACTTTGATGTCGTGGCGGGACCACCAGCGGATCATAGACGCAAGCTGCAGCCGGGTGTGCAGTGATAGTGGACGCAATCTATAGCTTGGGGCCGCGCAGCAGCGTGGAACGTCCTCGTTCATCCGTTGCCATGACGCATGGGTGCCAAGCAGGCAGGAGAGAGGCCGACAGTGAAGGATGCTCTTGCGCCTGGAGCGCACGAGATCTTGGTCGACGGCATCCGTCAGCGCTACCACGTGGCTGGACAGGGTCCTGTGTGTCTGGTGCACCCCGGCGGACCCGGTGGCCGCTGGGAGTATCTACGGATGCCGTTGGTGGAAGAGGGCGCTACGACCGTGTACGTGGCACCGGTGGGCGCGGGCGAGTCGGGCGACATACCCAACGACGACTACGCCATGCATACTTACGTCCGCTTCGTCGAGGCCCTGGTCGACCACCTGGGCGTTTCCGACATCCACTTCCTCGGACACTCGCACGGGGCAATGGTCGGCCTGCAATACGGTCTGGAACATCCCGGCAGGCTTGCGGGGCTGCTGCAGTATGCGGGCGCGCCGGTGCACGGACCAGCCCTGGTCACTGAGATGAACATCCAGATCGAGCGGTTCGCACAGCGCTTCGCCGGCCACCCGGGTCTCGACGCTGTGCTGAAGGCACGCAAGGCCGGCGGCCTGGCGCAGGTTAGCGGCAAGGCGGGGCTAAGTGCGTACATGCAGGGCATACTGCCCCTGTACTTCCGGGACTTCTGGGAGATGGAAGGGCGTCTCGGAGCGTGGCTGGCGGAGTTCGACATCGAGCCTGCGCCCGCGCTGCACCCGCACGACTGGGACGTTCGGGGAAAGCTCGGTGCGCTTGACCTCCCCACCGTAATCATGGCCGGCCGGTACGACTTCATCTGCCCAGTCCGCTGGGCAGATGAGATGAACCGCGAGATGGCCATGTCGCGTGTGGTGTTTTTCGAGAAGTGCGGGCACTTCGCACATATTGAACAGCCAGAGGAATTTGCCCGCACCGTCTTGGACTTCTTGCAATGAGTACTGCGCAACTGCTGCCCCTGTGTGCCCCAGGTGCAGTGTCCGGCTGAACAACCTCGGTAAGGCCATAGCGCCAGGTGGCCGACCGGCCACCCGGCGCCCTTGGGGTGGCGTGAAGCGGAGCGCGGCTCCGGCGCAAGTTGCGTGTCCGTGCGATGCGGCTGCATCCTCCAGCTTTTTGGCAGGAATGAAATTTGACGCGTTCTGTTTCAGGGACATCGACCGGGAGGGCTTGAACGTCTTTGGGCCTGATACACAGCACCCCGTTGATATTGGCGGGAAGAGATGACAAAGACTGTTACGATGAGGATGAATAAGATGCATACGGATCAGGTTGTTGACGGATTTTTCGAGGCGGCCGAGAGACTGGTCAGGGTGATTGCCGGGGCCTACATGCACCGAGGGGCCAGCGGGACCCGGTTGTTGGTTACTGCCATGCCGATTCCGACGCTGAACGGGCTGAGCTTCGAGGCTGAACCGGACTTCGCGGAAGCCGCGGAACTCGCCGGAGAGCTGGCGGCCGGGCAGCTGCCCTGGTCGGTTCAGGTGCGCGGCGAGCCGTCTGCGGAGGTAGCAGCCTTCGCTGCGAGGTACGGACTGACAAACACCATCCGGCTGCCCCTGCTTGCCCTGGAAGACGACATCACCCTGCCTGCGCCGCAGCTGCCTGAAGGGGCCGTGGTCCGCACGGTCTCTGGGTCGGATCCACGCGGCTACGCTGACGCACTTGTGCAGGGCTTCGGAATGCCTGCCGATGTCGCAGCCGTCATGGCAGCCCCCGCGATGCTCGACGGCCCTGGCATGTCTGCGTACGTTGTTGAGCGGGACGGTGCGACCGTGGCAACCGGGTTCAATGTCCTGATGGGAGACCAGGTCGGTCTTTTCAACGGCTCGGTTCCACCTCAGCACCGCGGTAACAGCTATTACCGCGCCCTCGTGCTGACGCGTCTGCATGATGCCCGGCAAGCGGGCGCCAAGCTCGCGTTCACACAGAACTCGCCGATGTCCCGGCCCATTTATGAGTCGCTGGGATTTCGTCATGTGGAGACCTGGACTTACCTGACCACCTGAAGCGATCCCCGTAGCCGGCTGAGCGCGCGTTGAAGTCGCAAACATGGTGCGGTTGCGTGTTAATGACATCGGTGCGGTCTATTGAGACGTCGCGGTCTGGTAAGCCACCGATCGAGTGACGGCCGGCTGGTTGGAGACCGGCGCGAAACGGACGAGGCTCCTCGGCGGTTGAGCGAGATGTCTGACGTCTCAACTCTTCTGTCGGGGAGCCTCGTTGGTTACGTATCCTGCCGCACTGGACCTGCCGCACGCGCTGGTTGAGTGGGTGACCATGCTGATCGTCACCCGGGAGGGTGACCGCCGCTGCAAGCTCCGGCCCTCGCAGCGCGCCCTGGTCGCCCTGGTGTGCCTGCGCAAGCACGACACCCTCCCGCAGATCGCGGCCGGGTTCCGGATCAGCGTCGGCACCGCCCACGCCTACGTCCGATCCGTCACCGATCTCCTCGCCGGCCGTGCTCCCGGCCTGACTCGCGCCCTGCGCGAGGCGGATGCGGAGTATGTGCTGGTGGATGGCACGCTCGCGGAGTGCGACCGGGTCGGCGACGGCCGCGCCGACTACTCCGGCAAGCACCGCCGCCACGGCGTGAACCTGCAGGTCATCACCGACCCACAAGGACAGATCGTGTGGATCTCCCGGACGCTGCCCGGCCGCACCCACGACCTGACCGCGGCCCGCACCCACCGCATCGTGACCACCTGCGTCCGCCTCGGCACCCCCGCTCTTGCCGACCTGGCCTACCTCGGCGCCGGCGGCACCTTCGCCATACCGGCCAGACGCCCACCCCGCAAGGAGCTCACCGCCCGGCAAAGATCGCTGAACCGGGCCCACGCCCGACTCCGCTATCCCGTCGAACGCGGCATGGCCACCCTCAAACGCTGGCGCATCTTCCGCCACGCCCGCTGCAGCCCCAACCACCTGTCGTCAGCAGCTAAAGCCATCCTCACCCTTGACGAACACCATTGGGAATCAGTGACTGCGAGCTGATCAGGATCAGGTCGCTGCCCGCGTGTGGCTGGACTCCTCGCCAACGGCTACGAAGACGTCAACAGTCGGAAAGGAGGGGTCACAGGTAGGGCCTGCAGCTGCGACAGGTAGTCGATGTTGGACGGCGCTGGGTGTCGCGACAACGATTGACCTCGGTAAACACCCCTTTGAAAGGCATGCGAATGGCGAACAACACCCAGGGCCGCGTCTGGCTGATCACGGGCTGCTCGACCGGATTCGGCAGGGAGATTGCACTGGCAGCGCTGGCCGCCGGCGACCGGGTCATGGCCACCGCGCGCCGTCCCGAGGCGCTCGCCGACCTCGCACAGGTCGGCGGTGACCGGATCAGCTCGGCGGCACTCGACGTGACCCGTCCGGCATCCATCCAGGCCGCGGTCAAGGCGACGCAGGCCGTCTTCGGTCGCATCGACGTCCTGGTGAACAACGCGGGGTTCACCATGCTCGGCGCCGTCGAGGAAACCTCGATGGAGCAGCTGCGCTCGCTGATGGAGGTCAACTTCTTCGGTACGGCGGAGGTCACCAAGGCGGTGGTCCCCATGATGCGCGAGCAGGGCAGCGGGGCGATCGTGCAGATGAGCTCCCAGGGCGGCCGGATGACCTACCCGGGCCTGGGCGGCTACGACGCGTCGAAACACGCGGTCGAGGCCTTCAGCGAATCGCTGTCGAGTGAACTGGCGCCTTTGGGCGTCCGGGTACTGATTGTGGAGCCCGGCATGTTCCGTACCAAAATCACCGACAACATGGTCCTCGCTCCCGAGAACCCGGCGTACGCGGCGACTTCGGGTGGCCTTCGCCAAATGGTCGCGGGCGTGCAGGGCAAGGAACCGGGCGACCCCGCGAAGGCCGCGTCGGCCATTCTCAAGGTGCTCGACGCCGAGAACCCGCCCCTCCGTCTCGTACTCGGCAGTGATGCGGTCGACGCCATGCGTGAGCACCACGAGGCGGTGCTATCTGACATGGTTACCTGGGACGCGATGAGCCGCTCGACAGACATTTCATGACCAGGAGCAGGCACTTACCGCAACGGCCATACCCTGCATCGCCCAGGACAGCCCGTAGGCAGCGCGCTTCGGGGGGGCGTCCCCGCGTCCGGACGGTCGTCCTGAGCGAACTCGGTGCCCGGCACGGGATGTCAGCAGTCGGCAGGCCGTCGCAGTAGGCGGTCGGCCTGCCCTCCGCCGCTCATAAGGGACCTTCGCAGAGCGTCGCGGGATGCGGCTGACGCATGTCTCGGGGACGACGTTGCGCTGGCAGGACTCGATCACGACTGGGAATAGGCCTACCGCGTCACGCAGGGTCGTTTCGCGGCGTCGGTGCAGGCGGACTACTCGGCACCGATGGTCGAGTACCGGCCCGCGATGGCAAGGTTGTAGGAGACGTGAAGGTGCACGGCCCGTGGATCTCAGGTTCCTACTTTGGCGGCGCTGGCGCCGAAAAGCTGCCCTCGAGGAGGGTTGGTGGCTGCGCACCGAGACCTCGGTCGATGAGCGCGCATAGGTGTCTCGCTACGGACAGGGTCAAGGATGTGAATCAGTCCGAGGTGAGCGGGCTCTTCCATCGAACGGCAGAATTACCTCATGGCCCACTCCGCCAGCGCGGAGGCAGCCGTCATCTGGGTCGCCGAGGACCGATCGGCGGAAGGCCGCGGGCCGTCGCGGTGGGGAAGACCGGCGTCCCCGCGGTCTACTCCTAGTTGCGCATATGTTGCTGCCACTCGCGTGGCCGGGTGGCGGGTGCCTGAGCGGTGGACGAGCGCAGAGATGATGGTCCGCGGGGGCCTGCCCCCACATCCCAGAAGCGTGCAGGCTTCGCACGCACTCGCGCCATGTCATCTGACTCAGACGAGGCGTCGTGGTCTCGTCCACGCCAATGTGTATTACCCCTGATATCCCGGATGCGGCTGCGGTCGACCTGGGCGCCTCCCCCGGCCGGCATGCAGCCCGACCAGACGCTGCTGACACCAGAAGGAAACAAATGACCAACGCTCAAGGCCGCGCCGATATCCGCGACATGCTCGTCGTCCATGAGGCCTTCCGCCGGGCCTACGGCAGGATGCCCGGCCTCGTCCTGGCCGTCTCCCCCGGCGACACGGCCAGGGCCGCCATTGTGGCAGACCATATCGAGTTGATCAAGGAGTTCTTGCACCTGCATCACAAGGGCGAGGATGAGCTGCTGTGGCCGAAGCTCATAGCGCGGGCTACGCCGGATGTGGCCCCGATGCTTGCGCTCATGGAAGAGCAGCACACTCGGATCGACGGCCTGATCGTCGAGTGCTCTTCCTGTCTTGCGCGGTGGAGAAGGAGTGCCGCCCCCTCCGACCGTGACCAGCTCGCTGCGGCGCTGCAGACGCTCGGTGAGGAATTGACAGCGCACTTGGCCGTCGAGGAGGCGGAGGTGCTCCCCATTGTCGACCGATACGTCACGGCCGCCGAGTGGCACGAGCTGGGAGATCATGCCATCAACGGTCTTCCCAAGAAGAAGCTGCCCATCGTGTTCGGCATGCTGGCTTCCCTTGCCGAACCGGCAGTCGTCACGCTGATGCTGGCCAGCGCTCCCCTCGTGCCGCGCATCATCATGCCCGTTTTGGGGCCGCGAGCCTTCGCGTCGCACGTCAAGAAGATCTATGGGGCCAGTGGTTTCTAAACCGCGGGTAGGCATGGCAGAGAGTGGCAACAGTAGCCAGGCGGCTGAGGCCACTCTTTTTGCCAGGCGGCTTGCTCCTCACAACTGCGCTGCATTCACGCAAAAAGCAGCTCAGCGGCTGCCTCCCTGAACCGCTGACGAATGTGTTCCCCAGAGGGCCGGGGACGTCTTGCGACCGTCTCAAGGGGCTTCCTGCAACGCGGTCAAAAACGCGGGCTGCGCGCCTTGACCCTACTGCCGCACCTCGCGCCAGTGAGGTAGGTGCAAGGCAATGATTCCCAATGGTGTTCGTCAAGGGCGTGGTGGCGCTTGGTGATCAGGTCACACCGCTGTGACTCCACGTTGGGGTGGCTCGGTGGTGAAGGTGCGTTGGTCTCGGATGAGGGCCCAGAGCACGTCCAGGCGGCGTCGGGCGAGGGCGAGCACCGCTTGCTTGTGGGTCTTGCCCTCGCTTCGTTTTGCGCTGGTAGAAGCCTTGCGAGGTGGGGCAGCAGCGGGCGGCGACCTGAGCGGATAGGTAGAAGACGCGCAAGAGGCGGCGGTGGTAGCGGTGCGGCCTGCGCATGTTGCCGCTGATGCGCCCCGAGTCTTTGGGCACGGGTGCGAGTCCGGCGACGCCGGCGAGACGGCCGGGGCTGCCGAAGGCGTCCATATCCCCGCCGGTGCAGGCGATGAACTCGGCACCGAGAAGGGTGCCGATGCCGGGCATGCTGGTGATGACCTCGGCGTGCTGGTGCTGGCGGAACCGGGTCTCGATCGCTGCGTCGGTGCGGGCGATCTCTTCGTCCAGGGCCATCACCGCCCGCGCGAGGGTGTGCACCATGGCGGCCGCCGTCCTCTCACCGGGAACCGCCGTGTGCTGAGCCTGTGCCGCCCCGACGGCGACCGCCGCCACTGCCTTCGCGCTGCGGACCTTGCGGTTCGACAGCCAACTCGCTAACCGGGCCTGTCCGATGCGGCGCAGGGCCGCCGGGGTCTGGTAACCCGTCAGCAGCACGAGCGCGGCTTTGGAGGTGCTGTAGTCAAAGGCACGCTCCAGAGCAGGGAAGTACTCCAGGATCTGGGATCGGAGCCGGTTGATCGCTCTGGTGCGGTCGGCGGTGAGGTCGTAGCGGCGGGCTGTGAGGATCCGCAGGTCTATCGCGATCTCGTCCCATTCCTGCAAAGGCTGCAGGTCACGGCGCATCCGGGCCTGGTCCGCGATGACGTAGGCGTCCTTCGCGTCGGTCTTCCCGTCACCGCGATAGGAGCCGGAGGCGTGGTGCACCGTGCGGCCCGGGATGTAGAGGAGCCGCTGCCCGTGTCCGGTCAGCAGCGCGATCAGCAAGGCGGCCCCGCCGGCGTTCAGGTCGACCGCCCACGTCACCGGATCGCCGTCGGCCAGGGCCAGCACATCGCTCATCAATTCCAGCAGCTCGTGCTCGTCGTTCGGCACCCGCCGCGACAGGACCTTCGCCCCGTCCGCATCGATCACCGTGCAGTGATGTTCGGCCTTGCCAGCGTCCGTCCCCGCCCACAACTCGGGCACCGGTGTCTCCCCTCGACGATTCGTGCACTGGTCCCTGCAGACGACCACGCCGACGTGTCCCTACGAAGCGACTGTTCGCGCATCCCAATCAGTGGCCGTGTCGTCGCGAGATCCCGGGCGGCCAATCACTGAAAGCCACACCAGCGGCATGAGCCTTTTGAGCCACACCCGAAACCCCCCCAGGGCCCCCGATCCTACGAATGACCAGGATGAAGCCCACGAACAAGGTAGGGAGCCTTTTCCGACCTCGTGGTGAGGGTGGCTGGTTGGTCGCGGAGGTCTGTACAGCGCATGCCATCTAAGTGGCACGTTCGATGCCGCTCACCAGCGGGTGCTGATGGCGTGTAGACGGCGACGTCGTTGACACACTCGGAACTGCTGGATGACGGAGTCCTGGCTCTGCTGCAGCACCCCTGTGCGCGCCTCACGGAAGGCGAGGTCGCCTGTCTTCAGGGCACTGACCACGGCCACAAGAGCGAAGGCCATCACTACTGACTTGTAACTGATCGTTTCAGAATGACGTGCGGAGTCGTCGCAGGCAGATGATGCTGCAGGCGAGTTCCAGGAGGCCCTGGTGGAGGTCGGCGCGGCGTT
>NZ_JBIBGK010000034.1:0-50335 GCF_042956445.1 Streptomyces sp. NPDC008238
CGCACGACGGCGCAGCTCAAGCGGGTACTGGGAAGGACGTGCCATGACTCGATCCTCTCAAACAATCGAGTCCCCACCGAACCCGGAACGGTTCAGATCGCGACGGATTCCCACCAGTGGCATTCGTGTTCACCAAGCAGGTCGGACCCAAGGCCCTTCAAGCACGCATACAAGAAGTCGCCCGCCTCTCGCGTGAGCACTGGCAGGGCAGGCGCTGTTACGGACCCCTCATCGAGAGCACCGGCAGGATTGACGATTACCGGGACTACGAAGGCGCGGTGCCCGTGCTGGCCACCACACTCGACCAGCTGCGACAGCACGGCCCCCGCGGGAAGATCTGGTGGCGCTTCGGCCACGGCTCAGCGCAAGTGCTCACTGACGCGTTGGACAACCCGGACGACCGCCGTGCCTACGACCGTCGAGTGGAACAACACCTCGCCGCCCAGCGGGCCGCTTGGGCGGATGAAGAGCGTAGGGAGGAGGACGAGCATCAGCGGTGGCGCGCCTCACTGCGGCCCTGCTCGACTTGCGGCAGCAAGTTCGACCCGGAGGATGGCCCGGACCCGGCCCGTGGCGACGAGTGCCCGCGCTGTCGCATGCAACGCGAGCGCGCCGCGGCCGAGCAAGCCGAAGCGGAGGCCGAACGGGAACGCGAGCGGCGCGAGCGGCGTTTGGACGGATGGTTCGGCTGGTTCCACGCTCTGCGTGACCGGGATGGCTAGGCTGCGTCAACGTGAGCGAGTACCAATATTACGAGTTCCTCGCCCTTGACCGACCGTTGGACTCCGACGAGATGAGCCAGGTGCGGACGTTGTCCACTCGCGCGGACATCACCTCCACCCGTTTCGTCAACGAGTACCAGTGGGGCGACTTCCGCGGTGACACGACGAAGCTGGTCGAGCAGTTCTACGACGCCCACCTGTACTACGCGAACTGGGGCAGCCGCCGCCTCGTCCTGCGCCTGCCCGCCGGATCGCTCACGGCAAAGACGGCCTCCATGTACGCCCTGGACGAGTCGCTGAGTACCTGGACTCGTTCCGAGCACACACTGCTCGACTTCTCGGTGTCCTCGGAAGACGGCACTGAATGGGAGTTCGATACGTCTTACGAGCTCTCGGCGTTCGTGGGGCTGCGCGCCGAACTTGCGGCAGGGGACATGCGGCCGCTGTACGTGGCATGGCTTGCCGGGCTCACCGTGTGGGAGCTTGCCGAGGACGACGAGGATGAGTACGCCCGCACCATTGAGCCGCCCGTCCCCGCGGGACTGGCCTCGCTCACCGGTTCGCAGCGGGCCTTGGCGGATTTCCTGGGTGTCGACGCCGACCTGCTGGCGGCCGCCGCCGAGAGGAGCGGGCCCGCCACCGCGAAGGCCGTGGACCGTTCGGTCCTGGCGGCCTTCGTCGCCAGCCTTCCCGCCGCCGACAAGGACGCGCTGCTGGTCGAAGCCGCGCTGGGCACCGCGCCTTCCCCCGGCCCCCGGCTCCTGGCCCGTTACCGTGCCACCGCAGTCCCTGCCCCTCGCGGCGGAACCGTCCGGCGCTCCGCTGCCGAGCTCCTCGACGCGGCGCGCCGCCGCCGTACCGAGCGCCGTCAGCACGAGCGCACTGCCCGCGTCGCGGCCGAGGACAGCCGGGCGCGGGCCGCTGCGAAGGCACGCGAGGCGCATCTTGAACGACTCGCTCAGAACATCGAACAGGCGTGGCGCGACGTCGACGGCCTGATCGCCCAGAAGAAGGCCGGCGCCTATGACACCGCCGTCGCCCTTCTGGCGGATCTGCGCGACCTCGAGGGCCGCACCGGCGGTACCGCGGACTTCGACCGGCGGGCTGGGGAACTGCGGGCCGCACATCGGGGCAAGCCGGCCCTCATGCAGCGCTTCGACGGCGTGGGCATCCCCCGTTCCTGACCGGCCCCCAACATCTGCGCACGGCCGATCGCCCTGTAGGACGCCCGCCGTCACTCCACGCCGGTGGGCGGGGAGTGACGGCGGGCGTCGGGGGTGCTACGACAGGCGGAGGTAGTCGATGTTGAAGCCGCCCGTCTCGCAGAAGAGCCTGACCACCTGGTCGCCCGCGGCCAGGGTGACCGGGACGTGGACGGACTGGTAGGTGGACCAGCCGCCCGTGTTCGGGACGGTGGCTGTGGCCAGGGACGTGCCGGCGGCGTCGCGGAAGGTCAGCGCGTCCGGGACGGTGGCGCCGCTGCCGGTGGCCACGCGCAGCTCCAGGTCGTACGTACCGGGCTGCGGGACGTCGACCGCGTAGTCCAGCCAGTTGCCCGGCGCTGTCCAGCCTACGTTCGCGCCGCCGCTCGCTGCCGGGTTGGCCTCGATGAAGTTGGCGCCGCACGCCGTCCAGCCGTGCTGGGCCCCGTACGACTCCGCCTCGACCCGTATCCAGACCGGCGCACTGTGCGGGCGCACCGTCACGTGCAGGGTGCGCGTGGGTCGTGCCGTCGGTGACGACCACCGTCAGTCCTGGTCCACGACGCCAACGACCACCGTCAGTCCTGGTCCACGACGCTAACGACTTCGACGCTCCTGGTGGCGTGGCCCGGAGGGGCCGGGCGAGCGGGACGAAGGCTAGAGCGGGGCCCGGGCCCCGCCGGGCCTCGCGTCCCCGGCGAATGCCGGGGACGACCGGCGCACGGGCTCGGCTCTGTCTTGAGAGGTCAGTGCCTCAGGAGCGGATACGGCTCACCGTGGGTCGGCCGTCCCCAACGCTTACGTCCCCATGAGGAGCGTCGGCCCGAGGCGTCGCGCCGCGCTGTGCGTGGCGGGAGCGCCTTGATCGAGTAGGCAGACTTCCAATGAAACAGGTCTCGCCTGCAGGAACGGGCTACGTCTGCTGCTCTTCGATCCCGCTGGGAGAGCGGACGTGCCAGAGCCCTCGCACTGGTGCTCGGCTCGTGCGAAGGCTCCGAGGGCAAAACAGTCCCCGGTAGATCTGCGCGTGTCCTGAAGCTTCAGTCGTCACTGTCGCCTCGGTATCGCGCCGGCTTGCCGGGGGCCTAAACCACATCCTGTCCAAGTCACTCCGCCGACTGGACGTCCTCATCGACTTTGCAACTCTTTCGGTGTTATGGCCTATAAACCACGATGCACCACTTATGTGGGGTGTCAATAGGTTTTCGGTAAATCCTGCGGGAAGCTCAACGCGATCACCTTCGACTGCGACACCCGGCTCGCCCTGCGGCGCCGCTGCAAGCTCCGGCCCTCACAGCGGGCCCTGGTCGTGCTGGTGTACCTGCGCAAGCACGAACCCTCGCGCAGATCGCTGCCGGCTTCCGGATCGGCGCCGGCACTGCCCACGCCTATGTCCGATCCGTCACCAGTCTCCTTGCCCGCCGTGCTCCCGGCCTGGCCCATGCCCTGCGCGCAGCCGATGCGGAGTATGTGCCGGTGGACGGCACCCTCGCCGAGTGCGACCGGGCCGGTGACGGCCGCGCTGACTACTTTGGCACGCACCTCCGCCACGCCGTGAATCTCCAGGTCATCACCGACCCGTAAGGGGAGATCGTGTGGATCTCTCGCGCTCTGCCCGGACGCACCCACGATCTGATCGCGGCCCGCACCCATCGCATCGTGGCCACCTGCGCCCGCCTCGGCATCCCCGCCTCGACAGATCTGGCCTACCTGGGCGCCGGCGATGCCTTCCCCCCTCCGGCCTCGCGATGTCTCTCAACAACCAGTCGGTCGACTTGGCCCCGCCGACGCGGCCTCGGGGGCAGGTTCGCCATGGACCTTGATCGGTCCAGACGCGGTGAATCGGGCACCCGCCGGTCACCCATCGTGGATGTCCGGCCGGACATCCACGATGATGTCCGCGTCCGCAAGATCTCCCTCCTCGTCGCGCCAGAGGAGGACGCGCACGTGCCTCGCCCTGGAAAGGCCGCGAACCTTCCACTCGGTCACTAGGTCGGCAACGACGAGGGCGATGGCGTATCGGGGGCCCTCGCTCGAATCGTCGGCGGTGATTGTGCCCCGCCACCGCTCGGAATCCCTGCCATAAGGGCGCCATCCCTCCGAGCCGTGCGGCTCGAAGACCCGGTACACCCAATCCGTATCGGTGCCCATAGCACCGATCCTGTCACTGCAAGGAGTCCCCCGCGCCGTATCGGATCGACGCCCGCCGAGCACGGGTCGACCGCATTCAACAACTGCCCCGACGTCCTGGAGCTGGTCGACGGCGAATGCCTCGTCATCGGGGAGCGGCTCGGCGCTGGACGTGACCCCCGGGCGACGGACAGTAGGACTCGCCCACCACGGGACCTCGCCACCTACTTCCCAGCCGCATTCCGGGCAGCGCACCCATGCGTACACGTCGTCTCACGCGTGGTCCAGCGCCCGCCAGTGCTCCTCCTTCGAACTGGGCGAACCGCAGCGAACACAGCCGACGGCCACCGTGGCGACCTCGGGGTACTTCGCCCCAGAGGCCCGGTGCTGTACGCCGCGGCGTCTCGGCTCCATCCCTCGGAGTGGGTGCTGTACGGCACGAGGGGCGCCAGGAGGTCGAACCGCGGGTCCTTATGGACGGCCGCTTCGATCCCGACCCCGGGGTCGTTGCCCCGAAGCCGCGGGCTTCGCGGCCTGCGCCGGTGTGCAGGGCATCCGGCGGACGTCAAGCCCACTCGACCACGATCAATAAACAAGGGCACGCATTCCATCACCCCAATGGGGGTATCGAATGGCGGGTCCCTTCCGGCTCGCCCAGTCTGGGCTCGTGCGTTCGATTCGTCCGAATGCGCGAGCCACTCAAGGGAGGTCGAACCATGACCCGCACCAAGCTCCTCGCCCTGGCCGCCGCCCCCGCGCTGGCTCTCAGCCTGGCGTCCCCTGCGCTGGCTGTGGAAGTGACCGCCTCGTCCCCCGACACCGTGAACAGTCCGGTGGGGTCGATCGAGGCCAGCCAAAGCAAGACCGTCACTGTCACCTGCCCTACGGGCACCAATGCCATCAGCGGTGGCTGGAAGGTGTCCTCCGCCAGCATCGACGTGACGGACAACCGTGCGATGAGCGCCACGCAGTGGCAGATCTCATTCCAGAACGAGGCGAAGACCTCAGGCACTGTGCAGGCGTTCGTCCGCTGCATGGCCTGATGGCGAGTACCAGCCAGGGCAGGTCGGCCCGTTCACCGCACCGCCGGACGCGGTGAACGGGAAGGCCGAGCAGCCCCCAGCGCCGTAACCGGCTGACCGCGAAGGACGACGAGGACGCTGCGGACGGGTACGGACGGCTGTACTGCTCTGGACGGCACAAGGCCCAGGTCGGGAATCCATCCCCGACCTGGGCCTTTCCTCGACTGCCAGATGTAGCCACGCTCCCACCGGCGCTGCGCGGTCCGGCGGTGGCCTGCCGTCACTTCCCGCCTGTTGCGGGGGATTTATGGCAGGCCGACGGGGGTGCTACGACAGGCGCAGGTAGTCGATGTTGAAGCCGCCGGTCTCGCAGAAGAGCCTGACCGTCTGGTCGCCCGCCGCGAGGCTGACCGGTACGTGCACGGACTGGTAGGTGGACCATCCGCCCGTGTTCGGGACGGAAGCTGTGGCCAGGGTCGTGCCGGCGGCGTCGTGGAAGGTCAGGGCGTCCGGGACGGGGGCGCCCGTGCCGGTGGCCACGCGCAGCTCCAGGTCGTACGTGCCGGCCTTCGGCACGTCGACCGCGTAGTCCAGCCAGTTGCCCGCCGCCGTCCAGCCCACGTTCGCGCCGCCGCTCGCCGCGGGGTTGGCCTCGATGAAGTTGGCGCCGCCCGCCGTCCAGCCGTGCTGGGCCGCGTACGACTCCGCCTCCACCCGCACCCCGACCGGTGCACTGTGCGGGCGTACGGTCACGTGCAGGGTGACCTTCGCGTGCGCCGTGCCGTCGGTGACGACCACGGTCACGTCGTGCTCCCCGGCCACGGTCGGGCTGACCGTCACCACTCCCGTCGCCGGGTCGACCGTGACGCCGTCCGGGAGGTCCGTCGCGTAGAACGCGAGCCGGTCGCCGTCGCGGTCGGTGGCCTTGAGGGGGACCTGCACCGTGCCGTACTGGTCCGCCACCACCTCCGGCACGGGGGCCACCACCGGCGCCCTGTTGTGCGTGGTGCGGGGGAGGTGCTGCTTCCACTGGTACGTGGCGTACGACTTCGCCGGGACCTTCACCGCGAACGACCTGCCCGCCAGCACCACCCGCACCGTGGCGTCCGTGCTGTTGGCGTTGCCCAGGACCGCCGTGAACCGGTCGGAGCCGTGCCGGTACACGACGTTGCTCACGCCGTCCGCCGTGGTGCTCGACTCCAGCCGGACGTCGCCGGGCGTCAGGTACTTGGCGAACTGCCCCATGGCGTACAGCTCGTCGCGGACGGTGAAGTCCCTGGTCGCCGTGTTCACCTTGACCAGGCGGTCGGGCCACTTGGTGGTCGCGCCGATCTCGTCCCAGTCGACGTTGTTGTCCCGCGCCGGCGTCCAGTGCAGCGTTCCGCCGTCCTGGTCGGTGGCCTGCGCCCACAGGACGTACGAGCTCGCGTCGAGGCGGAAGTAGTTCAGGATGGTCGCCGCGGACAGGTCGCTGGTCTCCGTCATGTGGACCGGCTTGCCCGTCTGCTCGAACGCGTCGCGCATCACCTTCGGGTCGCCCCAGTAGGGGTGGAAGGCCACGGCGTCCGTCGCGTTGAGGACCTGCTTGCCGGTCACGGAGCCGTCGGGGGCGTCATCGAAGATGCGGTGGTAGTTCTTCGTCGCCGTGCTGTTCGGATCGCGCCAGTCCCAGAAGTTGAAGTCGTGGACGTACAGCCCGGTGTTGAGGTCGGCCTTGTGCAGGGCCTTCTTGATCGCGAGGGCGAGCTTCTGCTGCTGGGCGACATCGATGTCCATCGCCGGGTAGACCACGTCCATGCCGGGCTCGTTCAGCAGGGTCAACGCGTCGACGCGGATGCCGTGCCGTGCGTACGCCTGGACGAACTTGACGTAGTAGCGGGCGAAGACGTCGATGCAGTCGTCCCGGAGCTTGCCGACCTGGTAGTAGTCCGTCGTGCTGCCCGGCTTGAGCGCGACCTCGCCCGTGAAGCGGTTGTTCGTCTTCATCCACGCTGGGGCGCTCCACGCGGACGCGAAGAACGTCGCCCTCGGGTTGTAGCGCTGGATCAGCTTGATCGTGTCGACGATGTGCAGGTCGATGTCCCGTTGGATCGAGAAGTGCTTCAGCCCGAAGTCCTCGGTGACGCCGGCGGGCAGGTCGTCCTCCGACCAGAACGGCAGGTGCTCGATGAGGTCGGGGCTGCCGATCGTGAGGCGGAAGCGGTTCAGGCCCGCCCCCGTCCTCGGGTCGACGAGCAGCCGGACGGCCTCCTCGCGCTTGGCGGGGGTGAGCTTCCACAGATTCGACACGCTCGTCTCGTCCAGGGAGAACCCGATGCCCGAGTACTTCTGACGCGGGCTGCTCGGGTCGACGACGACGGTCGCGTCGGCGGGGGCCTCCGGGCTCACGGCCGGCGCCGCCTGCCACGCGTGGTCGGCCCCCGTGGAGTAGGTGCCCGCCAGTGAGGAGCTGTGGTGGTGCGGTACGGCGGCCGGGGCCGCGGACTCCGTGCCGGCGAGAACGACCAAGGTGAGAGCTGCGGCTGCCCCGATGAGGGAACGTCTCACGATGTCCTTCCTTTCTGGTGGGATGCGCGGGTCGTACATGGTCCCCATCCCTCGGACGGATCCGCCCCCTCTCCCTCCTCGGGACGCGAGCAGATCGAAACAGCCTTGTCCGCGTTCTGTCAAGACATGAAAAAAGGCGTGAAGAAAGCCCCGCCGCGCCTCCTGGGCGGGATGTCGAGGTCCGCAGGCCGGCCCGGCCCGGCCGCGGCATGCGTCCTCCATACCTCCAACTCGCCCTGTGGCAAGCTCCGTTGCGGCCGTTAGGATCACCGCACTGCGACCCGAGAGCGAAGGAGGACCGCCATGACCGAACGTCCTGTGCGCATCGTGGAAGTGCCCTTGGGCGACGGCAGCGACGACGTGATCCGGGTCCAAGTGCGCGACCTGGACGACGGTCCTGTACGGGTCGGTCGCGGCGGCCGCGCCGTGGCGCGCGCCGAACGGTCCCTCGGGCAGATGCTGGACACCGTGCGGCCCGTGGCGGAGGGCTTCGTGAGCCGCGTCCGCGGGATGGCGCACGCCCCTGACGAGGTGACCCTCGAATTCGGCGTCTCCCTGTCCGCCGAGGCGGATGTCGTGATCGCCAGCACCGCCACGACGGCCAACTTCTCGGTCACGCTGACCTGGAACCGGGGTGACCGACCAGACGCCAACGGGCATACTCCGTAACGGAGTTGACCCAAAGGGGGTCGCGGGGGACCGGAGGTTGCGGTGACGGCCGAGGTGACGGCGACGGGCACCGCGTCCCGCAGCCCCGAGGAGGCACTCGCGGCCGCCGTGGTCCGCGTCAAACGCCCCGACGGGGAACCCGTGGGCGGCGGTTTCCTCGTCGCACCCGACCTCGTGCTGACCTGCGCGCACGTGGTCAGCGACGCTCTCGGCCGGCCCCGCGAGGACGACGTGACACCCGGCACCCAACTCCATGTCGACCTGCCCTTCGCATCGGGCGCCGGCACCGCCGAGCTCGAGCACTGGGTGCCCGTACGCCCCGACCAGACCGGCGACATCGCGGTCCTGCGGCTGCGCGCGCCGATACCCGGCGCCCACCCGGTGCACATGGCCGACACCGAGCGCGTCTGGGGGCACGACGTCCGCGTGCCCGGGTTCCCCTGGCGCTCCCCGGGCGGCGTCTGGCACTACGGGCGGCTGCGCGGCGCCACCGCCGAAGGCTGGCTCCAGCTCTCGCAGGCCGATCCGCACGGCGTGCCCGTCGAGGAGGGCTTCAGCGGCAGCCCTGTCTGGGACGAGCAACTGCGCGCCGTCGCGGGGATGGTCGTCGTGGTCCAGCCCGGAGGGGTGCGGCAGAGCTTCCTGATACCCACCCGCACCCTCGTCGGCGAACTGCCCGACCTGGCGCCCGTGGTGCGCCCCGCCACCCCCTACCGCGGCCTGTCGACCTTCCAGGAGGCCGACTCGGACGTCCACTTCGGCCGCCGGAGCGACATCGCCAAGGTCACCGCGCTCCTCACCGGGCCCGACCCGTGTGTCACCCTCGTCGGCCCCTCCGGCTGCGGCAAGTCCTCCCTGGCACGCGCGGGCGTGGTCCCGCGGATGCGGGAGCGGGGCCACGCCGTCGTCGTGGTCCGCGCCGGTGAGGACTCCTCCCTGCGAGCGGCGCTCGCCTCCGAACTCGTGACCGTCGTCCATCCCGCCCTGATCGGCGCCGCCAGAGCGCGGGAGGTCCGGGCGGTGGAGAACCTCCTCGCGGACCGCGGACTCATGGACGTCCTGCGCACCACCAGCGGGAACGCGGAGCAACGGCTGCTCGTCGTGCTCGACCAGGGCGAGGAACTCCTCGCGGAACCGGACGAAGCGGTCGGGGAGGCTGTGGGGCTGCTGTTCCCCGAGCGACGGTCCGACGGCCTGCGGGTGCTGATCACGCTCAGGTCCGACTTCATGGACGCAGCCCTCAGCCATCCCCGCCTCGGCCCGGCACTCGGCCGCGGCAGCGTGTATCCGCTCGCCCCCATGTCCCGCGACCAGCTGGCGCAGGTGATCCTCGGCCCCCTCGAGCTGACACCGTCCGTCACCTACGACGACGGGCTCGTGGAGCGGATGCTGGACGACGCGGGCGACGGCCCCGGCGCCCTGCCGCTGCTGGGCTTCGTCATGGCGCAGCTGTGGGACGGGCAGGCCGGCGGCCGGCTCAGATTCGACACCTACCGCGAAGTGGGAGGCGTACGGGGCGCGTTGGGCCAGTACGCCGAGACCGCCTGGCGCAGCTGCGTCCGCGAGGACGACGAGGCCGAGGCCACGCGGCTGCTCACCGACCTCGTCCGGTTCCTGCCCGGCGGCGACGCCCCGATACGCAACGCCCTGAGGCAGGAGGACGCGGGCGAGGAGCGCTGGCGGATCGCGACCGCGCTCGCCCAGCGGCGCCTCCTCGTCCTGCGCGGCGGAGGCGGTGAGGCGGTCACCGCCGAACTCGCCCACGAGGCGCTGATCGGCGCCTGGAAGAGGCTCGAGGAACGGGTGCGCGAAGAACGCAGGTTCCTGGCCTGGCGGGCGGAGCTGCGGCACGACGTGGAGCGCGGACAACTGCTGGAGGACGAGCCGCTGGCGGAGGCGGAGCAGTGGGTGGCGCAGCGCGGTCCCGCACTGACCGACGCGGAACGCCGGTTCATCGAGCGCTCCGTTGATCGACGTTCGGCACGGGAGCAACTCGCGCGGCGGCGACAACGACAGAAGCGCTGGTTCATCGGCGGGCTCGCTCTTCTGACGGTGCTCGCGCTGGTCGCCTCCGGGCTCTTCCTTCGGCGCAACGCACAGCTCGACGGACAGCTCCGGCGGTCGGCGTCCGAGCAACTGGCCGTGAAGGCCGAGCAGCTCGACGACGTGTCGGTGGCGACGTCTGCCCTGTTCTCGGCGGCGGCGTACCGGACGGCTCAGGATCCGGCGGCGCGCACCGCGCTGATCAGGCAGTATCTACGGCTCCGCCACGTGGAGCGCGTGGTGTGGGACGACCACGCCCCGGTCCGCGACGTCGCGATGAGCGAGGACGGCCGGCGGATCAACGTGGGCATGACCTCCGGTGACGCCGTCGGCCTGACGCTCGGCACGGACGAGGTACGCGATCGGGGCCTGCCGACGGGATCGAAGATCGTCGCGCTCTCGCCCGACGGGCGGATCTCCGCGCGGGCGTCCGTCAGCGGGAAGGTGTCCCTGGGAATCGGACCGGACGCAGGCGACGAGTGGCGCACGGTCGTCCTGCGGGACGGCGACGCCGTACGGGCCAACGCCCGCGCCGCCACCGATCTCCGCTTCGACGCCACAGGGGGCACGGTGCTCGCCGCCCAGCCCGGCGAAGGCGTCCTCGTCTGGGAGTCCGAGAGCGGCCGGCGTGTGGGCAAGACACTGCGCCCGCCGAAGGGCTGGCAGACCGACCAGGCGTGGTTCGGCCCGGAGGGGACCGTGATCGGCCGGATCACCCAGGAAGGCGCGGCCGAAGGAGCCCAGGGCCGCCTGGTCCGCTGGAACCTCGGCACCGGCCGCCTGGACGCGGAGACCTGGGGAACGGACCTGACCGGCACCGTCACGGTCAGCGGCGACGGCCGGACGCTCGTGCGGTGCACCCCCGACGGGATCCTGCAGTCCTGGGACCTCACCGGTACGCCGAAGGTCCGCCACCAGTACAGCACGCGACAACTGGGCCTCGTCTGCCCGCTGTACACGCCGCGCCTGGACCGGACCGGCCGCTTCCTCCTCAACCCGGTGCAGCGTTACAGCGCCACTCTCGGCAGGTTCCGCTTCCTCGTCCTCGACCTGGCGCAAGGGCGCCCCGCGACCCTCGACCTGCCCGCGCCCGCGCAAGAGGACGATTCCTTCACCGGCAGCTCCCAGCCGCTCGCCGTGGCGCTCACCGGACCGCCCGGCAAGCTCAGGGCCGCGGTCGGTATCGGGGCGACGGTGATGGTGGCGCGAGTTCCGGTGCCGTCCGCGTTCGACAGCGCGATGCTCACCGCCCGGATCAGGACCGTGGACGCCGACCACGACCGCGTCGTCAGCGTCGACGCCGACGGAAACGGGCTGCGCCTTTGGGACCTGCGGACGCACCGCGCGCTGGCGGCGGTGCGGCCGTCCCGTCCGCTGGCCGCCCTGTACGGCACGTTCAGCCCCGACGGCACACGGGTCCTCACGCCGGCGGCCGACGGCCGCACGGTCCTGGTCTGGGAGGTCCGCGTGAACACCCTGGAGGAACAGGACCCGATCGATCTGCCGCGACCGCCCGGCATCGACCCCACGAGCCCGGACCCGCGCTCCGGGCGCACACCGGCTTGGATCACCCTGACCTTCGACGACCCGGACCATGTGGTGATCTCGGCCCTTTCGTACGTCGTGCGCTGGGACCTGGCGCGCGGCCGGGCGGTGGGCACGCCCTACCGGCCCAGGGCCCAGGAGCCGGTCGAGGTGTCCATCGCGGCCGCCGGCACCTGGGCGGTGGCCCGCCCGGGACACGGGCAGGCGGCGGTGCGCACACCCTCCGGGGACATCGACATCGTGATCTGGGACTTCGAGGAGGGCCGCGAGATCGAGTCGATCGACATCGAGGAGGCGGCCGTCGTCAAGCAGGTGGCCTTCGACCCGACCGGACGGCTCCTGGCGGTGCTGACCTACGACGGCGCCGTACGGGTGTGGGACATGGACCGGAAAGGCAAGCAGAAGTGGCGCGAGCCGCTGACGTACCGGGGTGTCCAATGGCTCGGTGCCTTCTCCTCGGAGTCCACCCTGAGCACCCAGAGCACGCTGAACGAGTACACGACCTGGGACCTGGGCAGCGGCACCGAGCGCTACCACTTCACACCCGGGTACGGCGCGACCGCCGACCTCACCGAGGACGGCGCGTCCATGGGCCTGGTCGACGGCTCCGACGGCTTCGTCCTCGCACTCGATCCCGAGCGCTGGTTGGAGAAGCTGTGCGCGGTGGCGGGACGCGGCCTCACGGCGGGGGAGAAGGCCCTGACCCCGGCGGGCAGCCGGACGGACCCCGTCTGCGACTGAGCGGGTAGGCGCGAGGGTGCCGTCGGAGGACCGGCGACCTCCTTGTTACGCCACCCCCGTCCGCAGGTCGGCACGTCGACGGCCACCCGACGTTGCGCGACGGCGCCCCGCTCGCGGACCCGGGCAATGAGACCGCCGCCACCAGGACCGCGGCGGCCATAGGTGCGCGGGAACTCGCCCATGAGGCCCGAGCACCGCCCGGAAACAGTCGTTGACTCAATGGCCGTCGCGAATCGGCACCCCTGGCGCGAAGTGCGCGACAGCCTCCGTGAGGCGCCGCTTGTCGAGCCGCCAGCCGCTGACCGCACGCGAGGTCAGAAGCACCTCGACCGGTACGGGCACCAGCGCTCCGCCCAGAGCCCGGGCGGTGGAACCCTGATCGGGTCCGGGCAGCGACGGCGCGCCGTCACGGCGGCGGACGCCGACCCAGGGGATCGAGGCGTTCGGCACGCGCTGCCGCCACAGGACCACCTGCGTGATGTCCTCCCACGGGATGTGGACGGTGGTGGACCGGTAGCGGAGGGGGGATCCGCCGAGAAGTACGCCCGTTCCGTCGACGCGGAACGCCACTTTGCGCGTCAGAGCGCCCGCGGCCATTACGAGACCTCCTCCCGCGAACAGGACCGTGCCGGCGATGCGCAGGACCAGGGGAGTGCCGGTCCCGGGCATCAGCAGCACCGCGCTGAACAGCACCGCCACGGCCAGGACCCCCGAGGTTCGGCGGTCGAATCCGTGGCGTGCTTCGTAGACGGCGTCCTCACTGTCGCTCATGACCGGATCATGGCAAGCGATTGGTCCTTCGGCCAGGGTTCCGACCCCGTCCCGAGGACCGGACTGCCGCCGTCCTTCGAGCGGCAACGGCGGCAGGGCCCGCGCTTACCGACGCTCCGCAGGGGCGGGCTGGTCCCGAGCTGATCAATCCCGGTCAACGTGTGCACTCCCGAACGTCCGTCGGCCACAATGACCTGCGATGACCCATTCGCCGCCGCCCCAGCCACACCCAACCCCCGCCTACGGCCCTTTCGCGCACCTCAGCACCCCCACCGCAGCCCTCTACCGGGAGATCATGCGGGTGTTCCTGCAGGCCAAGGAGCGGTACGCGGTCCACCTCCGCCCCGAGGACGTGCACGCGGCGCTGCCCGTCGGCGTGCGGCCCGCCGAGGCGGACGCCGTGGCGAAGGCGCTGGACAGCCTGAGCCAGCAGGCGTGGGGCAATCTGCGCGCCGACCCGGACACCGCCCGCGTCACCGCAGTCGAGGACTTCTACCGCAAGCGCTACGTGTACCAGCTCACCCAGGCCGGCGAAGCCGCGGAGGAGGCCCTGGCCGCGTACGATGACGCGCTCGGGCGGCGCGGCTCACTGCAGGCCGTGGCCCTGCACGACATCGTCACCCAGCTGCGGGCCCTGCTCGTGCTCGCCGCCGAGGAGACCCCCGACCCCGCCAAGACCCACCTCGCACTCGACGGGCTCGCCAGCCGCTTCGCCGCCCTCGCCGACAACGCCCGCGCCTTCATGGGCTCCCTGCAGCGCACCATCGACCTCCACGACGTCTCCCAAGAGGCGTTCCTCGCCTACAAGGACCAGCTCATCCAGTACCTGGAGCGGTTCATCCAGGACCTGATCACGCTCGGCGGCCGCATCGCCCAGCTCATCCTCGAACTCGAGGACCGCATCGACGCCCTCCTGGTCACAGCCGCCGCCCGCGAGGCAGCCGACGCCTCCCCGGAGGCCGCCGAGAGCGCCCAGCACGAGGCGTACGAGCGCTGGCGGGCGCGGTGGAGCGGACTCGGCGCGTGGTTCATCAGCCGCGACGGACGCGACTCGCAGGCCCGGCTGCTGCGCGGGCGGGCACTCGGGGCGATTCCCCAACTGCTGGCCGTCGTCCGCGCACTGAACGAACGGCGCGCCGGACGCTCCGACCGCTCCGCGGACTTCCGCACCCTCGCCCGCTGGTTCGCGCAGGCCCCCGACGACGACGCCCGGCACCGGCTGTGGCGCTCCGCCTTCGGCCTCTATCCCGCCCGACATCTCACCGTCGACGCCGAAACCCTCGCCGCCCGCACCGCCCGCCCGCTGCCCGCCGCCACCCCCTGGGCCGAGGCCGAGCCCCTGCGGATCAGCCCCCAACTGCGCCGCACCGGCAGCTACGAGCGGCGCGGCAAACCCCGCAAGGTCGAGGACCGTTCCCAGGCCCGGCACCGCCTCGCGGAGATCGCCGCCAAGCAGACCGCCGAGACCGCCGCGGCCCGCGCCCGGCTCACCACCGACGGCACCACCCGGCTCTCCGCGCTCGGCGAACTCGACCCGCTCGCCTTCGGCCTCTTCCTCCAACTGCTCGGCGACGCCCTCGCCACCTGGCGGCCCGGCATGACCCGCACCACCGCGACCAGCAACGACGGTTCGATGGAGATCCGCCTCAGCGCCCTCGGCGACGGCACGACCGCCGAGATCCGCACCCCCGGCGGGGCCTTCCGCGGCCCCGACCACCTGATCCACATCGTCGACCTCACCCAGGAGGCGCCGTGAGCACCCCTCTCGCCGAGGTCCTGGACGGGCAGCGCGCCGCCGAACTCCGCAAGGCCGCCCGCGCCCTGCTCGCCCACCCGCTGCTCCTCGCCCACGGACCGCACGCCGACGCCTTCCGGCTGGTCCGGCAGCACGCGTCCGAACTGCGGGACTGGTTCGAGCGCAACACGGGCTGGGCCCTCGTCGTCGACGCGGAAGCCGCCCGGCTGCGCAAAGCCCCCGGTGCCCTCACCGACCCCACCCACCCCGCACGCGAGGCCAGCCGTGCCGGCGCCCCCTTCACCCGCCGCCGCTACGTCCTGCTGTGCCTGGCGCTCGCGGCACTGGAGCGCGGCGAGAAGCAGATCGCGCTCGGCCGCCTCGCCGAACAGGTCGTCCTGGACGCCGCCGACCCCCAGCTGATGGCCGCGGGGATCGAGTTCACGCTCGACCGGCGCGACGAACGCCTCGACCTCGCCGCCGTCGTCCGGCTGCTGCTCGCCCTCGGCGTGTTGCGCCGGGTCGCGGGCGACGAGGACGCGTACGTCAGCGGAGCGGGCGACGCGCTCTACGACGTCGAGCGGCGCGTGCTGGCCGGGCTGCTCGCCGCCCGGCACGGCCCGTCCCTGATCCAGGAGCACGGCTTCGAGCAGCGGCTCGCCGCGCTGACCGCCGAGACCGCGCTCGACAGCGACGAACTGCGCTTCCGCGCCCTGCGCCGCTCCCTCACCCGCCGCCTGCTGGACGACCCCGTCCTCTACTACGACACCCTCACCGACGCCGAACTCGCCTACCTCACCCGCCAGCGCGGCTTCCTCACCGCCCGGATCACCGAACTCACCGGTCTCGTCCCCGAAGTCCGGGCCGAAGGCATCGCCATGATCGACCCCGACGACGACCTCACCGACGTCCGCATGCCCGAGCAGGGCACACACGGCCACGTCACCCTCCTCCTCGCCGAACACCTCGCCGCCCGACAGGGGCCGGTCACCACCGAGGAGCTGAAGCGAAAGGTCCGCGAACTCGCCGACGAGCACGGCGGGTTCTGGGCCAGGACCGCCCGTGAGCCGGGCGCAGAAGGCGAACTCGTCGAGCAGGCCGTCACCAAACTCACCGCACTCTCCCTCGCCGTCCGCACCCCGGACGGGGTCGCGCCCCGCCCCGCCCTCGCGCGCTACGCCGTCGGCGAGACCGTCGTGCTCGAACCCGGAAAGACCGCCCGGCCAAGGACCGCCCAGCCCAGGACCACCCAGCCCAGGACCACCCAGCCAAGGACCACGCAGCGATGACCGCCGCTCTCCCCGCCCCCCGCCATCCGTCGCCGGCCGCCGTCGGCGCCGGGCCCGGTCTGCCCCGCCCCGGCCGGTCCCGCTGGCAGCCGCTGCGCACCGGACTGGTGGACCTCTTCCTCTACGACACCGAGGAGTTCCACTTCAAGGACGGCCGCCTGCTGCTGCGCGGCAACAACGGCACCGGCAAGTCCAAGGTCCTCGCCCTCACCCTGCCCTTCCTCCTCGACGGCGACCTGTCCGCGCGCCGCGTCGAACCCGACGCCGACCCCGGCAAGCGCATGGAGTGGAACCTGCTGCTCGGCGGCGAGCACCCGCACCCCGAGCGCCTGGGCTACACCTGGATCGAGTTCGGACGGCGCGACGAGACCACCGGCGAGGAGCACTTCCGCACCCTCGCCTGCGGCCTCAAGGCCGTCTCCGGACGCGGCATCGTCCGCCACTGGTTCGTCGTCACCGACCAGCGCGCCGGACAGGGGCTCGCCTTCCTCGACGCCACCGGAACCCCCCTGTCCCGCGACCGGATCGCAGAGGCCGTCACCGGCCACGGCATGGTCTACGACCAGGCGGGCGCCTACCGCAGGGCCGTGGACGAGGCCCTGTTCGGCCTCGGCGAACAACGCTACGCCGCCCTGGTCGACCTCCTCATCCAACTCCGCCAGCCCCAGCTGTCCAAGCGCCCCAACGAAGCCGCCCTGTCCAAGGCGCTGACCGAGGCCCTGCCGCCCATGGACCAGGCCGTCATCGCCGACGTCGCGGAGGCGTTCCGCTCCCTGGACGAGGAGAAAGAGGAGCTGCGCTCCGCCGCCGAGGCCGAGAAGGCCGCCTCCGCCTTCCTCGACCACTACCGCCGCTACGCCCGCATCGCCTCCCGCCGCCGGGCCCGCCTGCCGCGCACCGAGCACGCGCGGTACGAATCCCTGCAACGCGAACTGTCCGAAGCACGGACCGACAGGACCAGCGCGGACGAGGAGCGCGCCGAGGCCGAGGAGCGCCTTGCCGCACTGGAAGAAGCCGAGGCCCGGCTCAAGGCCCAGGACGCGGCCCTGCGCGAGGGCCCGGAGATGCGCAGCGCCCGCGAACTGGAACAGGCCGCCCGGCACGCGCGGAACACCGCCGACGCCCGCGACCGCGCCGAGGGCGACCGGCGGCAGGCCGAGCAGGTGCTCGCGCGGGCGCGGGCCCGCCTGACCGCCGCCGAGAACCGGCTCGACGCGGCCGGCAACCAGGCCGCGCACGCGCTCGCCGCAGTACGTGACGTTGCCGCGGACGCCCGGGTGGAACTGCCCGAGGACCGGGAACCGGACCGCGAAGCCGTCGCGGCGGCGGCGGACCGCAGGCGCCGGACCCTCGACCACGTGCAGGAACTCGCCGACGCGGCGGACCGCGCCGCGGCCGACCGCCTGGCCGCCTCCCGCCGTCTCGACGAGGCCGAGTCCGACCTCGCCCACACCGAGGAGGACCACGCCCTCGCTCACGGCGCCGTCCAAGCCGCGAGCCGGGACCTGCTCGGAGCCGTACGCGAGCGAGCCGCCGGATGGACGGAACTGGCGTACCCCGATCCCGTCGGCCTGCTGGACGAGCTCCAGGAATGGACGGAGCATCTGAACGGGCCGTACCCGGCCCGGGAAGCGGCGGTCCTGGCCCACCGCGGGCGCTCCGGAGAACTGGCCGCCCGGTCCGCCGAAGTGACGCAGCGGCAGAGCGAGTTGAGCGGCAGGCGCCGTACCGCCGAAGCGGAACTCGGCATCCTGGAGTCCGGCGGCCGCCGCGGCCCGCGGCCCCCGTACACCCGCTCCCCGGGTGTACGAGACGGGGCGCCCGGCGCACCCCTGTGGCGGCTGGTGGACTTCCGTGAAACGGTCCCCGAGCACGACCGCGCCGGCATCGAGGCGGCATTGGAAGCATCCGGGCTGCTGGACGCCTGGGTACGCCCGGACGGCACAGCCCTGGGCGCGGACGGTCACGACATCCTGCTCGACCCGCCGCGCGGCCCCGTCCCCACCGGCGCCCTTGCCGAGGTGCTCCGGCCGGCGGTCGACAGCGGCGACGCGGCAGCCGCGGCCGTGGGGGAGGAGACGGTGGCCCGGCTGCTCGCCGCCATCGGCTACGGGCCCCACGACACCGCCCCGCACACCGACACCTGGGTCCACGCCGACGGCCGGTTCCGGACCGGCGCCCTCACCGGCCGCTGGGCCAAGCCCGCCGCCGAATACATCGGCGAGGGAGCCCGCGAAGAGGCCCGGCGTGCCCGGATCGCCGTACTACGAGCGGAACTCGCCGGTCTCGCCACCGAGGAAGAGGCGGTCACCGCCGAGGCGCAGACCGTGGCGGCCCGCCGCGGCACGCTCGACTCCGAACTCTCCTCCGTACCTGACGACGCGCCGCTGCGGCAGGCCCACGCCCGGCTGGAATCCGCCGCCCAGCAGACCGGCAGGGCCACACGACGCAGGAACGAGCGGGCCGCCGACCTCACCGAGGCGACGGAGCGGGCCGACCAGGCCGAAGCCGAACTCGCCCGGACCACGGCCGATCTCGGCCTGCCCACCGACCGCCCCGGACTCGCCGCCGTACGCCAGGCCCTGTCCGCACTCGACGTCGCCCTGGCAGCCCTCTGGCCCGCACTGCGCGAACGCACCGAGGCCGCCCGCACCGTCGAACAGGAACACGGCGACGCCGCCCAGGCGGCCGAGCGCGCCGCAGAACTCGCCCTGCGCGCCGAGGAGGCCGGACACGACGCCGCAGCGGCCGACGAACGCCACGCCACCCTGCGCTCCACCGTCGGGGCGGCCGTCGCCGAGCTGGAACGCCGCCTCGCCGAGACAGCCGCCGCCCTCGCCGCGAACGCCGCGGGCCGCAAGAGCACCCAGCAGGCCCACACCGAGGCGGTAGAACGCGGGGGCAAGGCGGGAGGACGCATCGAGCAACTGGACCGGGACATCGCCGAGTCCGTCGCCGCCCGCGCCACCGCGATCGCGGCCCTCCAGCGGTTCGCGGGCACCGGACTGCTCACCGTCGCGCTGCCCGGCACCGACGCGCCCCCGAACGATGCCGGGCCCTGGAGCGCCACCGCCGCCATCGCACTCGCCCGCGCCGTCGAGGCGGAACTCGCCGCCACCGACGACTCCGAGGCCGCCTGGGAGCGCGTGCAGAAGCGACTCGGAGAAGAGCTGAAGACCCTCCAGGACGCCCTGTCCCGGCACGGACACTCCGCCGCCGCCCGCATGGTCGAGGACGGCATGGTCGTGGACATCGTCTACCAGGGCCGTGCCCGCGCCGTCCCGGAACTTGCCGACGCCCTCACCGTCGAGGTCGGCGAACTGACCCGCATACTGTCCTCCCACGAACGCGAGATCCTGGAGACTCACCTCATCACCGAGGTCGCCGGCACCCTCCAGGAACTGATCGGCGCGGCAGAGCGCCAGGTCGCCGCCATGAACGACGAACTGGAGCAGCGGCCCACCTCCACCGGCATGAAACTGCGCCTGGTCTGGCGGCCCTCCCGCAAAGCCCCCGCCGGACTCGCGCAGGCCCGCGCCCGGCTGCGCCAGTCGGCCGACGCCTGGACACCCGAGGACCGGGCCGCCGTCGGCGAGTTCCTCGAAGCGCAGATCACCGCACGGCAGAGCGAGGACGCCTCCGGCAGTTGGCTGGAACACCTGACCGCCGCCCTGGACTACCGCACCTGGCACGAGTTCGGCATCGAACGCCACCAGCAGGGCCGATGGGTCCCCGCCACCGGCCCCGCCTCCGGCGGCGAGCGCGTCCTCGCCGTCTGCGTCCCCCTGTTCGCCGCGGCCTCCTCCCACTACGCCACCGCCGGCAACCCGTACGCCCCGCGCCTGGTCACCCTCGACGAGGCGTTCGCCGGCGTCGACGACGACTCCCGCGCCAAGTGCCTGGGCCTGCTCCACGCCTTCGACCTGGACGTCGTGATGACCAGCGAACGCGAATGGGCCTGCTACCCGCAGGTGCCCGGCATCGCCATCGCCCAGCTCTCGCGCATCGACGAGGTCGCCGCGGTGCTCGTCACCCGCTGGGAGTGGGACGGCATGACGAGGGCGCGGACGGTGGACCCGGCGCGGCCGGACATGGAACATGCCTCTGGAGAGCAGGAGTTCGAAGGGCAGAAGGGCCTGTGAACGTGCAGCCGGAAGCATGCCGCACGACACCGCCTCCCCAGCGGCGCCCCAGCGACGCTCTGCAGGCGGAACCGGCGCGCGTGGACACCGTCCGCCTCAAGCGCCTGCTCGGCGGCCCCGACCTCACCTGGCTCGTCGAACGGGCCCGCCGCCGGATGGAACGCGAGGAACCGCTCACCGGCAGCGTGTCCCTCAGCGCACCCACCGAGAGCCAGCGCCGGGCGGCCGAGAGCCTGCTGGGCCGCGCGCCCGGCGGCGGCCGCTCACTGACGATCCGGCTGGACTCCGTTGACGCCGTGCTGCGCCGCTCCGGCATCAGCCCGGACGGCCTCGCCGCCGCGGTCACGGCCCTCACCGGACCTGTGGTCCCCCTGCGCGATACGCGCGCCGACGAGGACCGCGCGTGGCAGGCGGCGTACGCGCGGCTGGACCAGCTGCCCGGGCTCGCCGCCTGGGCTGCGCGGCTGCGCGCGGACGGTCTCGTACGGCGCCTCGCCCGCACACCCGAGACGGCCGGCGACCTGCTGGCGGCCACCGTCAGGGTCCTGAGCGAACTCCCCGCGGACCCCGCGGTCTCGCGGCCCGCCTTCGCCGCCCGGGTCCTCGGCTCCGCGCACGCCCTTGACGACGGAACACCGCTGGCCACCCTCACCCTGTCCGGAATCCGCGCGCTGACCGGATTCCCCGACGGCTCCGGGACCGAGTGGCGACGCGAGGCATGGGCCTCGGCGGGACTGCTGCGCGACGAGTTGTCCTCCACGGTCCTCACTCTCGGCCTGCGCGGCACCCCCGCTCTGGACTGGCTCACCGCGAACGGCGAACCGGCCGTACTCACCCTCCGCCAACTCGCCGCGGGTGCCCCGCTGCTGACACCGGGGGAGGCGGTGCATGTCTGCGAGAACCCCGCGGTCGTGGCGGCCGCCGCCGACGCGTACGGTGCGCACTGCCCACCCCTGGTGTGCCTCCAGGGCCAGCCGTCCGCCGCCGCCCTCACGCTTCTGCGGCGGATGGCGGACCAAGGCGCGAGCCTGCGCTACCACGGTGACTTCGACTGGGGCGGACTGCGCATCGCCGCCGCCATGCTCGCCCGTGTCCCCTGGACTCCCTGGCGCTACACGGCCGCCGACTACCGTGCCGCGGCCCGCGACAGCGCGGTCCCCCTGGCCGGCGTTCCCGCGGCCTCCCCGTGGGATCCGTCACTCGCCGAAGCCCTGGCCGAGCACGGCGTCCGCGTGGAGGAGGAGGCGGTGCTGGACACCCTGCTCGCCGACCTGGCGCCTGAGCCGTCCTGACGGCCCGCGCGCTGATCCCGGTGGAGGGCCTCGGCGACCGCCGGGACCGGCTGCGCGCGCCGACGGCCCCGGCAGGACGAAGCCCGCGAGGGCGGAGGGCCGGGGCCCTCGGATCGGCTCGTGAGACTCCGTCGATGCGAGGTGGCACGCCGACGAACAGGTCTTCATGGACCGCGACCTCTCGCAGACGGACTCGCCGGCACCCTGCACGCGGAGTGACCAAAGACACCCAGCGGGCCCCCGGCCGGGCCGAGCGTGGAGAATGGCCGGGCCGCTCCGGCCCGTAGTCCCGAGGCCGAAGCGGGGACAGCGTTCGCGGTTGACGAGAGGCCCGGCGACATGGGTGCACCACCACTGCTCGAACTCAAAGGCGTCAGCCGGGTCTACGGCAAGCGCACCGCGCTGGCCACGATGAACCTGCGACTGCGGTCCGGGAAGTGCGTGGCGCTCCTCGGCCACAACGGCTCGGGCAAGTCGACCCTGCTGCGCATAGCGGCCGGCCGGGACCGGCCGAGCACCGGCACGGTGACGTTCGACGGCAAGCCGATGAACGAGAACGACCCCGCGGTCCGGGCCCGGGTGGCCGTGGTCGGCGACACCGCGGCCTGTTACCCCGACCTCACCGTGCGCGAGCACCTGCAGCTGGTGGCGGTGGCCCACGGGGTGGAGGACGCCGGCGACTGGATCAGCCACGTACTGGCCGAGCGGATGCTGACCGACCACGCCGACGCGCTGCCCGGGGCACTGTCCTCCGGGCAGCTCCAGTCCCTCCTGCTGGCCTCCGCGATGGTCCGGCCGCGCGACCTGCTGCTGCTCGACGAGCCGGAACAGCGACTCGACCCGGGCGCGCGGCGGCGGCTGGCGGACCTGATCAAGAAGGAGACCGCGGACGGCGTCGGTGTGCTGCTGGTCACGCACCACGGGGAACTGGCCCGGGAGGTCGCCGACCGGGTGCTGGTCCTCAGCGACGGCAAGGTGGTGGCCGACGGCCGCCCGGACGAGGTGCTCGCCACCGGGACCGACGGACTGACCTGGCTGGCCGAGAGCCCGGGCGGCGCCCGGTGACCACCCTCGCGGACGAGACGGAGGAGACCGAGGGGTCCGGCGAGCACGCCGCGGCCTGGTCCCACGAGGACGACGACTGGACGCGCGAGACACTGCGGCTGGTCCGTGACCTGCGCACCCCGCACCGCCGCAAGAGGGCCGGACAGATCGGCTACGTCGTGTACTGCGTCGCGCTGCTCCTCGCGGTGTGGGGAGGGCTGCCGAGCCTGGGCCTGTTCCTCGAGAAGTCGATGGGCGCCGACTACTCCGGCCACGGACCGGCGATCCTGGCCGCGCTGCCGGCCGGGTCCTGCGCGCTGGGGCTCGGATGGCTGCTGATCGCCGCATGGGACGCCCAGTGGCGCGGCCCGGTCGTGCCGCCGCGCGAGACCGTGGACTGGCTGCTCGCCCAGCCGGTGGACGCCGCCCGCGTGCTACGGCCGTGGTTCTGGGGGGCGGCCGCGATCGCCGGTGGGGCCGGGCTGCTGGTCTCGGTGATCGGCATGGTCGCGCTGGGCCTGACGGTCGGTGTGGGGCTGCCCGCCGCGTTCGGCTGGTGCCTGCTGGGCGCCGTCGGCCTGCCGCTGCTCGCGACCGCGCTGGCCACCGCCGTGGAGGGCAGCGAGCGGGTGGCCCGCTGGGCCCGGCTGGCCACTCCGTACGTCGGCATGGCCGTGCTCGCGCTGACGGCGCAGACCGTGCTGGCGGTCAACGGCCACCGGCTGCCCGGTCTGGAACGCGTGGAGCTGTGGTCCGGGCCCTGGGGCTGGGCCGGGCTGGCCGCGCTGGCCCCCACGCCGGCCGCGCTGCCGGGCGGCGGGGCCGCGGGCGCCCTGCTGGCGGTGGTGGTGGCCGGCGCGCTGGTCGCGGCACACCGCTCCGCCGGATCGCTGGCGCTGTCCGCGGTACGACGCCGTTCACGCACCGCGACCGGGGTGATGGCCGCGCTGCGCACGGTGGAGTTCCGTACCGCGCGGCAGGCGGTCGCCGGCGTCACCGGCGGGAGCGGGTCGGCACGCTGGCGGCTGCCGGCGCCCCGCCGGGCGCAGCTGGCGGTGCCGTGGCGCGACACGCTCGCGCTGCTGCGGACTCCGGGCCGGCTGGGCCGGGCCGTGGTGCTTGCGGTCCTGGCGGTGCTGGGCGCGGTGCTTGCCGCCTCGGCGCACGGCGGGACGGGCGTGGCGGCGGCACTGGCCTCACTGGTCTTCGGCTACTGGTCGCTGACCCAGCTGATGGAGTCGGCCCGGGTGGAGACCGACGACACCAGGCGCGCTTCGTGGGCGCCGTACCCGTACCGGGACCTGATGCTGCGGCACACGGCGGTGCCCGTCGTGCTGGGACTGGTGGGCGCGCTGGTCGCGGCGGGGGTGCTGGCCGGGGAGGGCGCGGGGGCCCGCGCGTTGCTGGCACCGGCCCTGGTGCCGCCGCTGGTGGGCGCCTCGCTGGTCAACGCCTGCCGGGGTGCGACCAAGCACCATCTGCTGATGTCGTCGGCCCAGTCGCCCACGGGCAGCATGGGCCCGGTGCTGTTCCTGGGCTGGTACGGCGCCGGGACGCTGGCTGCGGTGGTCACGCTGGTCGTCCCGTTCCTGACCGCGCTGCACTCCGGCTCGGCCGCCTCGATCGTCACCGCTGCCGTGGCGAGCGCCATGGTGACGGGGATCATGGTGCGCTGGGCGGTCACACGGATCGGGAACCTGACGGCTCCCCTGGCGGACTGACGGGGGTGCCGGTGGCCCGCGCCGCCGGCATCTCTCACGCTGGTCGGCCGTTGACGACCTGCTGCCGCTCCAGCGGGATGCCGGGGCAGCCTCAGCGCGCGCGGAGCAGGGTGCGTCGCAGGCTGGACCAGATCCCTTCCACGGGGTTGAGGTCGGATGCGTAGGGCCCGCGCCGAGACCCTGTCCACCTCGAGAACGGTCAAGCGCCGGGCGGCATAGCGGCATAACGGAAGCGAGCTGGTGCCGGCCAAGCGCCCACGACAGTCGGTGTCCGTCGCGCAGATCACCGTACGCGATGACCCTGCAGCCCGCGCCATCCGCCAAGCAGACGACGGTCGCAATGGATGATGTTGTTGCGGCTGAGGTCTGCCATGCTGGGTCGGTGACTGAGGGGGAGCTCGGGGAGAGCCGCGACGCGCAAGGCCGAGACGGCATATCGCGGCAAAAGCGTCAACGCGGGATTGCTGTTTCCGTGTCTGGCGTGGCGGCCGGGTTTGCCGTGGCGCACGTCGTCTGGCCAGACATCAAGATTGATACGATCACTGTATTGCTGCTCGTGGTAGCAGCCGCTCCCTGGCTGGGCGACTTGTTCGACAGCATCGAACTCCCGGGTGGCGCCCGGTTCGAGTACAGGCGGCTGGAAAATCGCATCGAGGCTGCCGAAGAACGGACAACGCGCCTCGATCAGGAGGTCGACGGAGCCGCCGCAACTGCTCGCGTGGCGCTCGCCGCGGCGGGGAGCGCCGACTGGGTGGATAACACGGGGAACGTCCCTGCAGCCCAAGCCGCGATGGAGCGTCTCGCTTCCGAGTTCACGACACTGCGCCAAACCGAGGTCAGTAGCCGCGCACGCACCGCCCAACAGGAGCGGATTTTCGCTGAGCTAGTCAAGGTGACGCCGCACATCCCCTCCTTGGATCTCCAGATCATGCTGGCGTCGGAGGACCCAGGAATGCGCCTGATTGCGTATGCCCGCCTGTACGCCGTTCCAGACGCGACGAAGTTCGACCTGCTCGTCGATGCCGTTCTCCGTGAGCAACTGCCCTTCCTCAGATACTGGGGATTCAACGCCCTCGGACGTGTGGTCGACGAGTTGGGCGCCGATCAGGTTCCAGTGGGCGCCGTACGGAGATTGCACGCCTGTCTCACCGAGTTGCCCTCGGGCAGCGACCGGGCCCGGGCTCTCCAGCGAGTCCTGGCCAAACTCAGCACCCATTGAGGTGCCCTCTCCACCAGCACGGCACCCGGCCCCTCCCCTGCACGCGCCAATCAGACATGCACAGCCAAGCCTGGGCAAGCGGTGTTAGGCATCACATGAAGCCACAGATCGTGAGCCGCTGGTCGCGGCGGCCGCTTCGCTGGGACGGGTGGGTTCCCGGGCCGGGGCGGCTGACACTTGCTAACTGGGACGAGATCACCCTGGGCTTGCGTGTCGGTGAGTCGTTCACCCTGATCGCGACCCGGCTGGGTGGGGCGACGTGCACGGTGTCGCGGGAGGTCACCGCGAACGGGGGGCCGCGTCGAGTACCGGGCGTGGCAGGCGCATCGGCGCGCTCGCGAGCAGGCCCGGCGGCCCGAGACCGGCAGGCCGGCCTGTCCCCGGCTGGCGGCCCAGGTCACTGCCTGGCTGGCCGACCGGTGGTCGCCGGACAGTGGGACACCGCCTGCCAAGCACTGTCCCACCCGTTCTCGCAGGTCAACCAGTTAACCCACCTACTATGTGCCTATGTCGCCGGGGTTTGTGGCAAGGCCGGTGCCGATGAGGCAGCCGGTGATGATGGTGGGTCGGTACTGGATCTGGCGTAGGCCTCGGCGGACTGCGATGACCAGTTGCGTGTAGTCGGCAAGGGCGATGTTGGCCAGGCTGGTGCGTCGCAGGCTGGACCAGATCCTTTCCAGGGGTTGAGGTCGGATGCGTAGGCCAGCAACTGGAACACGCCACCGTACGCCGGGCAGCCGGACGCCTGCCGCTCACTTCCGGTGCGGAAGGCTCCAGTGGTACGGCGCGATCAGCCGGCGGACGCTGTCCGGGCCCCAGGATCCCGGCGCATACGGCTCGACCGGCGGCGGGTTCTCCAGCAGGGGCGTCGACGCCTCCCACAGGCGCTCGATGCCGTCCGAGCGCGTGAACAGCGACTGGTCGCCCAGCATCGCGTCCAGCAGCAGGCGCTCGTAGCCCTCCAGCGCGTGCAGGGAGTTGAAGGACTCCGCGTAGCTGAAGACCATCTCCGCCCGGCTCAGGCGCATGGCCGGGCCCGGGTCCTTCACCAGGAACGAGGCCGTGATCCGGCCCGGGTCGTCGAAGTCGATCACCAGCGCGTTGCTGCGGGCCCCGGCGTGGCCGCGCGCTGCCAGCGGGAACATGCGCAGGGCCGGCTCCCGGAAGCCGAGCGTCACGACGTGCCGCGCCTCGGCCAGCGACTTGCCCGAGCGCAGGTAGAACGGCACCCCCGCCCAGCGCCAGTTGTCGATGCCCACGCGCAGGGCGACGAACGTCTCGGTGTCCGACCTCGGGTCCACGCCCGGTTCGGACCGGTACCCCTCGTACTGCCCGCGGACGACATGGGCCGGGTCCACGGGCTGCAGGGACTCGAAGACCTTCTCCTTCTCGTCCCGCAGGGACTGCGCCTGCAGCGCCGTGGGCGGCTCCATGGCGATGAATCCCAGCAGCTGGAAGAGATGCGTGACGATCATGTCCCGGAACGTGCCGGTGCCCTCGAAGAACTGGGCGCGGCCCTCGATGCTGATGCTCTCCGGCACGTCGATCTGCACGTGGCTGATGTGGTCGCGGTTCCAGACCGGCTCGAAGAGGCCGTTGGCGAAGCGGAGGGCGAGGATGTTGTCGACCGACTCCTTGCCGAGGAAGTGGTCGATGCGGAAGACCCGGGACTCGTCGAAGACGGCGTGGATCGACGCGTTGAGCGCGCGGGCGGAGGCGAGGTCGGTGCCGAAGGGTTTCTCCACGATCACCCGGGCGTTCCCGGCCAGGCCGCTCGCCCCGAGCGTCTCCACCACGGAGGTGAAGGCGCTCGGCGGCACCGCCAGGTGGAACAGGCGCCGCGGGCTGCCCCCGATGGCCTGCTCGGCCTCCTGCACGGCCGCGATCAGCGGCCCGGCGGCGCCGGGGTCGCACGCGCCGAACGACAGCGCGGCCTCGAACTCCTCCCACGCCCGGCCCTGGGGCTTCGACCGGCCGAACTCGGCGACCGCGTCCCGCGCGTGCTTGCGGAACTCCTCGTCGCTCAGCGTGCTCTGGGCCGGTGCCGAGCCGACGATCCGGTAGCGGGCCGGCAGCAGTCCCGCCTTGGCGAGGTGGAACAGCCCGGGCAGCAGTTTGCGGCGGGCGAGGTCGCCGGTCGCGCCGAACAGCACCACGACGTGGTCCTCGGGGACCGGGCCGTGACTGGGGGAGGGGGAAGCGTGGGACATGGCGGCCTCACCCGGTCTTCTCGGCGTGGCCGCCGAACTCGCCACGCATCGCGGACAGCACCTTGTCGCCGAACTCGCCGAGTCCGCGCGAGGCGTACCGCTCGGCGAGCGAGGCGCTGATGACGGGCGCGGGCACGCTCTCGTCGATCGCCGCCTGGACGGTCCAGCGGCCCTCCCCTGAGTCCGAGACCCGGCCGGTGAACTGGTCCAACTGCGGTGAGCGGGCGAGCGCGTCGGCGACGAGGTCGACCAGCCAGGAGCCGATCACGGAGCCGCGCCGCCACACCTCGGCGACCTCGGCCACGTCGATCTCGTACTGGTACGCCTCGGGTTCGCGCAGCGGCGCGGTCTCGGCGTCGACCGTCCTGCGGCCGAGCCCCGCGTCCGCGTGCCGGATGATGCTGAGGCCCTCGGCGATGGCGGCCATCATCCCGTACTCCACCCCGTTGTGGACCATCTTCACGAAGTGGCCGGCGCCGCTGGGACCGCAGTGCAGGTAGCCCTCCGGCGCCGTGCCGTCGGTCCGGGTCCTGCCGGGCGTGGGCTCGGCGTTCCCGCGGCCGGGGGCGATGGTGCGGAAGATGGGGTCCAGCCGCGCCACCGGCTCGTCCTCGCCGCCGATCATCAGGCAGTAGCCGCGGTCGAGCCCCCAGACGCCGCCGGACGTCCCGCAGTCGACGTAGTGGATCCCCCGGCCGGCGAGCTGCCGGGCGCGGGCCATGTCGTCGCGGTAGTAGGAGTTGCCGCCGTCGATGACGGTGTCGTCGGCCGCCAGCAGGGCGGTCAGTTCGTCGAGCGTCGACTGCACGACCCCCGCGGGGACCATCAGCCACACGTTCCGCGGGGGTGCCAGCTTCGCCACGAAGTCCTCGAGGGAGGCTGCGGCCGTGGCCCCCTCCTTCTCCAGTTCCAGCATGGCGTCGCGGTTGAGGTCGTGGACGACGCAGGGATGGCCGTCGCGCATCAGCCGGCGCACGAGGTTGGCGCCCATGCGGCCGAGGCCGATCATGCCGAGCTGCACGGGTGAGTCGGTGGCCATCGTCGGTTCCCCGTTCCTCGGCGGCCTCCAGCGGGCCGAAGTCCTGTCCGCCCACGCCTCAGGGCGGTCCTTGGAAATCTACCCATTCGTGGCATTCGGGGCGATGGCGGGACGACGTGCCGCCGGCCGGAGTGCGACGGGCGAAGCCGGTCGTGACCTGCGGTGTCCTCGCCTGCCGGAGGCTCCGGCGGGTTGCGCCGTACCGGTGACGTTCCTGTCGTGCCGCCCGGGGGCGGGCAGGGCGGTGTCCTCGCCGCCGCCCCGCCCGGCGGGCGCGCGTCAGTGCGCGACGGAGCAGTTCCGCCAGGCCGTGGCCAGGGCGCGGGGGATCTGCGGGATGGCGCGGCAACCGCCCTCGCTCGGGGGGAAGCCGTCGGTGGCGACGTAACTCCAGTCGCCCCCGGAGGCGGCGCGGAAGTACTTCATCGCGCTCCCCTCGTCCTGCAGGCCCACCAGCTCGCCCTCGGTCGCGCCCCGGGTGGGCTGGAACTGCGTGGCCGCGTAGCGGACGGTGCCGCACTGGCCGTAGAAGAACCGCTGCGGCTCCGGCTCGATGTGCGCGAAGCGCGGGAAGCCGCGCTGGTACGCCCGCGTCACCGCGGCCTTGACCTCCCCGCCGGCGGCCAGGTTGCGGCAGCCGGGGACGGAGGCGGGTGCCTTCCGCGTGCCGGCGGTGGAAGGGGACGAGGACGTCGGGGTGGCCGGCGGGACGGAACGGGAGGGCGACGCCGAGGGAGTGCCGCTCACCGAGGCGCTTGCGGATGCGCTCGCCGACGCCTCCGCCGGGGCCGACGCGCTCCGCGCGGGCGAAGCGGCCGTACGGGCAGCGGGGTCGGAGCCGGAGGAACCGGTGCACCCCGTCAGCAACAGGACCCCGCCCAGCAGTGCAGCAGCCATGGGGACACCTCTGAATCCGGACAACGTGACGCTCCTCGCTGGTTGACGAACCTCGTGCGTACGGCCTCGGCCGACGGAGGCGCTGATCGCTCGCCTCTCACTACTACGCCGCGGCACCGCCGGGTTGCACAGGAGGCCGGATCGACGGTTGCGATTTCGCATACGCCCACACGGTGCGGTGATGTGCCGGGACCGGCGGACGGGCTCCGGGCAGCGTGGCCCCGGGGTCACCATCGGCAGCGCGATCGGGGCCCGCTGCCGAGCCGGTGGTCGTCGTACCACCCGCCTTCCGGACGGTGGTACGACGACCACCGTCCGGAAGGCGGCCAGGGTCACGCGTCCAGGCGGACCGGCATCAGGAGTGAGAACGTGCCGTCGGCGTCCGGGTGGCGGATCGCCAGGGGGGCCGTAGGGGCGCCGAACTCAAGGACCAGCCGGTCCGGGGCTCCGGCGGCGAGGGCCTGGAGCAGGTACTCGCGGTTGACGGCGACGTCGTCCGGGCCCTCGTCGCCGTCCCCGCACACCCCCACCGAGCCGTCGGCCGCCACCGTGAGCACGCTGATCTCCGGGGACTTCCCGTCCTGCTCCCGCACTTCGCCGGCGCGGACCGGACCGGTCTCCAGCACGGTACGCAGCGCCGGGACCTCGACGGGGACACGGCGTCCCTCCGGCAGGCGCACGATGCGGCGGTAGTCGGGGAAGTCGTGGTCGAGGCAGCGACCGGCCGCCTGACGGTCCCCGGCCGCCAGGGTCACACGGTCGCCCTCGACCGTGAACTCCACCGGCGCGTCACCGCCGGCCAGCAGTGCCCGCATGGCGTCGGCGAGCGGCGACGGCACGAGGACCTGCCTGCGGGGACCGCCGTGACCGGTGACGGCGGTCCGCGCGACCGCCATCCGGTACCGGTCGGTGGCGACGACCTGGAGCGTCCCGTCCTCGACGTCGAACAGGACACCTCCCAGCACGGGCAGTTCGGGATCGGTGCCGGCGGCGAAGCGGACCGCGTCCAGCGCGGCGGCCAGGGCGGACGCGGGGACGGTCAGGCGGACGGCGCCGTCAGCGACGGGAGTGGACATGGGGTTCTCCTTGCGGTCGAGTAGGGCCCGGATCGCGGAGAACTCGGCGCGGGCGTCGGACAGCCCCCGTTCCAGACGGCGCAGTTGCGCCTCGAGCAGCTTCCGGACGAGTCCGGTGTCCTCGCCGGACCAGCCGGCCAGCACCAGGCGGACGTCCGCGAGCGGCATGCCGGTCCTGCGCAGCCGGGCCAGCAGCCTGGCCTCCTCGAGCTGTTCGGGGCCGTACCAGCGGTAGCCGCTCGACGGGTCCACCCGGGTCGGGACCAGCACCCCTGCGGTGTCGTAGAACCGCAGTGCGCTCACTCCCAGTCCACTGTCCCGGGCCAGCTCACCGATGCTGCGCATGTCGTTCTCCACACCCGGGACTCTGCCCCCTCCACCAGGTCGAGGGTCAACCTGCCTTCCCGGCCGGGCTCCAACCAGACGCGCAGGTCGGAGGGTTGAACGGGGCGTGACGTCCGGCACCGGGGAGGGGAGGCGTTCTTCATCTGCCCGTCACGCGTCCGCCAGGAGCCCCGACCACGATCGTGATCGTTCCTGTCACCGTCCCTGGAGGACCTTCGTCATGCTGCGCCGGACCGTGTCCGCACTCGCCGTCGTCTTCGCGCTCGCCGCCACCACCACCGGCACCGCCGCCGCCACCACGGGCAAGGCCCCGGCCGCCGAGGGCCGCGGCGCCCGCGTGCTGGACGTGATGACGTTCAACATCCACCACGCCCAGGGCACCGACGACGTGCTCGACGTCCGGCGGATCGCGGACGTCGTCCGCCGCAGCGGCGCCGACGTGGTCGGCCTGCAGGAGGTCGACAACCACTACTCCGCGCGCAGCGACTGGGCCGACCAGGCCGCCGACCTCGCGAAGCTGCTCGGCTACCACGTCGTCTTCGGCGCCAACATCGACAACGCGCCCCCGGCCGGCAGCGACCACCGGATCCAGTACGGCACCGCGATCCTCTCCCGCTACCCGATCACCGCGTCGGAGAACACCTGGCTCTACAAGTCGCCCGGCCAGGAGCAGCGCGGGCTGCTGCACGCCACCTTGAACGTGCGCGGCAAGTCCGTCCAGTTCTACTGCACGCACCTGGCGGCCAGCTCGCAGACGGACCGCCTCCAGCAGACCCCGCAGATCGTCGACCTGATCGGCGACAAGGAGCCGGCCGTCCTCGTCGGCGACTTCAACGCCCTGCCGGCCGCCCCCGAGTCGCAGCCGCTGCAGTCCCGCTACACCGACGCGTGGGCCCGTTCCGCACACGGCCGGGGCGACGGCGCGACGTACCCCGCCGAGGCCCCGACCGAGCGCATCGACGCCATCTACACCACCCGCGACGTCAAGCCGCTGGTGACCCGCGTGGTGCAGGCCGACCCCACGGCCTCCGACCACCTGCCGCTGGTCAGCAAGGTCCTGGTCACCCCCTGATCAGGAGCCGGGGCCCAGCCGCTGCACCACCGAGCGGAGCTGGTCGGGGTCGAGCTCGTACACCGTCTCGCCCGCCCGCGGGTCGCGCGCGTGCAGCACGTGGAAGAGCGGGGCGTACGGGCCGCCGAGGTCGACGAGGGTCGCCGAGGCGCCGCGTACCGCCCGCTCGGTGCCCTGCGGGCCGGTGAGGTCGATGCGGCTGAGGACCCCCGGCGTCACCCACACCGGGACCGGGCCGAGGTGGCCGAAGAGCTGCAGGTGGAAGTGGCCGCACAGGACGAGCCGTACGTCCGTGCCGCGCAGCGCGTCCGCCAGCGCGGCCCCGTCCTGCAGCCCGAGGGCCTTCTGGGTCGCCACGTCGAGGGTGACGGGCGGGTGGTGGAGGACCACCACCGTTCCGTGCGGGGCGGGTTCGGCCAGCACCTCGCGGAGCCAGCCGAGCTGACGCGGGCCGACCCGGCCGTACACCTTGCCGGGGACGAGCGAGTCGAGGGTGACGAAGCGGTGCCCGCCGATCACGCTGACGGCCGCCCGCTCGCCCTCCGGGGAGTCGACGACGGCGGTCGCGAGGTCGCCGCCGTCGGCTCCCAGATGGCCGCTGCCCAGCACCTTGGCGAACGCGCCGCGCTCGTCGTGGTTGCCGGTGCAGAACACCACGGGCGCCGGCCGGGCCGCGGCGAACTCCCGCACCATGCCGCGGGCGGCGGTGTACGCCTCAGCGGAGCCGTCGTCGGCGACGTCACCGCTGACGACGACGGCGCCGACGTCCGGGACGGAGTCGAGGGCGGCGAGCATCCGGCGCAGGGACTCCCGCGCGTCGATCCCGCGCGAGTTGGGCCCCTCGACGGGGCCGATGTGGATGTCGGACAGGTGGAGGATCCGCATCCCGACCACGGTACGCATCGCCTGACGCGACGTCACCGGGGCCGGGAGGCGGCTCAGCGGTGGCCGGGCGTGTCTACTTCAGCCGTTCGAGGCAGAGCGTGAAGTCCCGGCCGGAACCGCCCTGGGTGTAGCGGCTGTACTGCTCCTCGCAGGTCCCGTCCGTCCCGGACTGCCGGTCGGCCACCTTGAACTGGGCTTTAGAGTCGCCGCAGTCCACGATCTCGAACTCCGGGTCCCCGACGGAGATCACGCCCGTGGCCGCCGCGTTCCCAGCGTGCAGGCAGTCGCCGGCGTCGGCGGTCGCGGCGCCCCCGAACCAGGTGGTGTAGCCGCCGTAGGCCACGACCCCGATCACCACCACGCTGAGGATTCCCTTGAGTACGCCCTTGACGCTCCGGGGGCGCCGGGGCGCGGGCGCCGGCGGGCCGGGCACGCTGTACGGGTTGCCGCCCTGGGTTCCGTACGGGGTGGGCGGCTGCTGCTGCGAGTACGGGTTGCTGCCGGGCGGCGGCGGAGTGGTCATCTCGGTTCCCCCTGGGGTGCGTAAAGGCAAGGTCAAGTGGCCGGTGGAAGCTATCACCGGGAACGGGTCATGTGGCCAGGAGAGGGAAATCTGTGGCCTTGGCGTGACAGTCGGCAGCGCCGGCAGTCGCCAGGAGTGCCGCCGGCTCGCGATCCTCACGGCCTCCGCCGTCCTGGCGACAGGGGGCGCACTGATCCCCACCACGGCGTTCGCCGCCCCCGCATCCGCACAGACGAGCGCCGTGTCCACCCTGGCGCCCCACCAGAGACCAGGACCGCCGGTTACGGCGGCGACAGTGACTGCCGGGCGTACGACTACGAGTACTGGGAGTGCACGGACTACCACTCCACGGATTCCTACGGCTACAAGGGTCCTGGGTGTACGACTGAGCCGACGACGCCCGGAGACACACGGGTTCCGGCCCGGCGGTGGGAACCGCCGGGCCGGAACCCGTTCTCGGTGCAGGGCGTTCGACGGCCTTGGTGTCCCTTGCGGGATCGACGCGGGCCGGTGACGGAAGCCGTGCGACCGTCAGGCGGCTCGGGTGCGCAGCCGGCGGCTCTTCCAGCCCAGCAGCAGGGCCTGGAGGATGAACCACACCCCGCCGCCCGTGGCGTACGTCGACAGCACGTCGAGCGAGGGGTCGTCGCCCACGGCCTGGACGTTGTAGAACACACCGACCAGGAAGGACAGTCCGCCCGAGATCAGGGTCGGCCACTGGTTGCCCAGCTCGGAGCCGCGCCGCCGCAGGCCGACGACCACTTGGGCCGCTCCGGAGACGACCGCCCAGGCGCCGAACACGTGGAGCACGGGTTCCACGCCGCCCGCTCCGGCGATGCCGACGGCGAGGGCGGCGCAGGCGCTCAACACGCCGTTGAACGCTGTGACCCGGCGCTCGGAGCCGTCGGGGGTGGCGCGGTGGTCGATCAGCGAGGACACGGCGTCGATCAGCGGGTAGACGACCAGCAGCGTGATCGCCGGGGCATCGACGGAGTCATGGGCACCGGCGAACACCAGGGCCCACACCACGGCCAGGACGCCGCGGCCCAGGTACAGCCTCAGCAGGGAGGAACGTTCCCCCGTCGTTCTCCGGGTCGGGGGAGTCGCCGTCTGCGTACTCATGGTGTTCGGCCTTTCTCGGTCGGGTCGGACGGGTGGTGGCGGTGTCAGTGCCGGCGCGGGAGGACGCACCGGAAGCTGGAGGCGATGTCCGGGTCTCCATGACCCTTGTAACGGGACACCTCGGGGTAGCCGCACAGGTCACGGGTGACGCTCTTGCCGGAGGCGCCGACCAGGGTGGCGGGCAGCGTCTTGGGGGCCTTGCCGTGCTCGACCCAGGCGGTCAGCGCGGCAAGGCCGTCGGCCGAGCCGTCGCTGCCGTTCAGACCGCAGTGGTCGGTGCCCGGGGCGAGGAAGAGGCGGTAGAAGTCGTCGACCCGCTTGGCGCCGCCCATCTTCCGCTCGACCCGCTCCCGGTACGCGACGGTGCCCTGGGCGGGGATGAACTGGTCCGCCAGGCCGTGCCAGGTCAGCAGTTTGCCGCCGGAGGCGCGGAAGCCGGACAGGTCGGGGTCGTCCGTGCCGATCACCTTGTCGTACTCGGCCCGGGACTGCTCGAACAGCTGGGTGAACTGACGGTAGGTGATCTTCGAGAGGTCGAAGGAGGGGTCCTTCTCCAGCCAGAGCCGGACCCACGCGGCGGGTACCGGGAAGGGGTTGCCCTTGACGGTGCCGTCGGGCTCGGTCGTGGTGGCCGCGAGGCCCTTGAGGTCGGCCCCGACCGGGACGCCGGACCACAGCTTCCTGCCCGAGGCGGTGTGCGGGCCGTCCCAGATCTTGCGCACCACCGCCGCGTCGGCCGCCGTGATGGTCAGCTCCTCGCCGTGGCACACGACCTTGGTGCCGATCAGCTTGCGAGGGTCGACGTCGCAGCGCTCCGGGTCGTTGACCAGGCCGTCCCTGACACCGTCGAGCGAGTCGCAGGCCTTGACGGCGGCGTTGGTGAACGCGTCCAGTTCACAGTCGGCCGGGTAGGTCTTCTCGTTGTTCATGACGACCTGCGGCCACAGGGTGGCGACCTCGAACTCGTCCCAGTTGACGGCGGGCGCGTCGGCGAGGATGCCGTCGTAGTCGTCGGGGTAGCGCTGGGCCTCCATGTAGCCCTGGCGTCCGCCGGTGGAGCAGCCGGTGAAGTAGGCGTAGGCGGCGCGCTTGCCGTAGACCGCGCCGACGACCTCCTTGCCGACTACCGCCGCCTCGTGCTGTGAACGGGAGGCGAAGTTCTTCAGCGGAGCGGTGTTTATCCCGCCCTCGCTGTTCAGCGCCCAGCCGACGTCGAGGGCGTCACCGACGCCGGCGTCCGTGGTGGTCGCCGCGTAGCCGGTCTTGACGGCGGTGCCCATCCCGACACCGTTGTCCCCGGCGAGGTAGGCGCTGCCGCCGAGCGCCTGGAAGCGGCCGTTCCAGCCCTTCTCGGGCAACCAGGTGGTCACCGTGGCGCGGTCGTCCTCGCCCGGGTGAGTGAGGGTGACGGTCACCTTGCAGAAGGCCGGGACGCCGGTGACCTCGCCCTGCAGGATGCCGGTCCCCTTGATGGTGCCGCCCGGGTCGCGGACCGCCGTCACGGCCTCCACCTCGGTACCGGCCGGGGCCGGCACCGGCATGGAGGCGCAGGTGGACGGTGCGGCCGAGGCGGGAGTGCGGCTCTCCGCCGAAGCGGTCGGCAGGTACACCGCCGCGACCAGCGGAACTCCAGCCGCGATCACCGCCAGAAGTTTCTTCTTCATCGTTTTCACATCCGCTGAATAGGTGCGCGCCCGACTGCGGCGACACATGTGCGCAACCACACGTCGAGAAGGGTGAGGGTGGGCCTCCGGGCCGGCTGCCCCGTGACCTCGGTTGATGCCCCGGGACGTCCTCGGGGCACCAGGGCCGACAAGAACGTATCACCGGTTAAGGGGGTGACGAAAGTGCGGCGATGCGGTGCGTCGATCCGCTGCGAGCAACTCGCCGACGTCGCGGACCGATATGTCGACTTCGCGCACAAGAGGACCGGCGCCGACGGCGGCGCGACGCCGGATGTGCGACCCACGCGGTGGGCGCGCTGCGCGGCAGCAAGGGCATGACCGTGCCGCCCGACGCCATGCCGACCGGCCGGGCCGACGCGATCGAGTGGTTGCGGCGCACCGGCGACGCCGGGACGTGGCCCGGCGGGCTCCGCGACGGCCGCGTCACCAAGTGCCCGGGCGGCCGGCCGTGTGCGTGGCTGGACCCGAATCCGGATTCGGGCCTGCGGGGCCTCGCAGCGGGGCCTCAAACCAGGCCGCTGATGCCGTCCCCCAGGAGCTTGAGGCCGAGGACGAGGAACAGGACGGCCATGACGGCCGCGTTGTGCCGGGCGGCCTGGTCCCGCCAGCCCGCGAGGATGCCCTTGGCCCGTTCGCCCATGCACAGGTACACGGCGAGCGGGGCGAGGACCCCGAGCGACGCGATGACCACGAAGACGGCCAGCGCCCCGATCTGCTGCGGCACGGGGATCCCCGACGAACTGATGGAGGCGCCGGCGGCGATGGTCAGCGGGGCGTTCTTGGCGTTCGCGGCCGAGAGCAGCAGCCCGAGGCCCAGCACCTTCGGCGGGGTGAAGCGGTCGATCGCCGCCATCCACGCGGGCAGCCGCGCCTGTGCGGGGTCGCGTGGACGTCCCCGCCACTGCCGTGCGGCGAACAGGAGGAGCAGGACACCCAGCGCCAGCTTGAGCGCCCCGACCCACGTGGCCGGCCGGTGGGACGTGGACGCCCCGCCCGGACCGCCCACCGCCAGCATGATCGCACCGAGGACGGCCAGGCCCAGGAGCCAGCCGACGGCGAACAGCGTGCCGTTCAGCCGTCCCTGCGGGGTGGCCAGGATCAGGATGATCGCCACGATGGGGAGCGGGCTGACCGCGACACCGGCGGCCAGGCCGAGCACGTCGCCGACGGCGTGCCCCAAGGCGGCCTCCTCGAAGGCGCAGAGTTCACCTGCCCGTGCCCCTGCGCGCCGCGACGACAGCGTGGTTGTGCGCGCCGGCCGGGCTCACGAGTCGATCCTGGGGCGGCCGCGACGCGGCGGCTCGGTGATCGTGCCGTACGGGTGACCGGCGGACCCGATGTCGGCTCACGGTGGGGAGGGCCCGGCGCCCCGGGCGATGCGCCGGACCCTCCGCGGTCTACCACCAGATGACGACGTATCCGGGGCCGCCGGGCAGGCCTTCTCGCTCGTTGGGGGGAGCGTGAGGGGCGCCGTTGCCGCCGATGCCCGCGCCCGGTGGCGCCGGGATGATGCCGTCCACGGCCGGACGACCACCCAGGCCCGGAATGCTGCCCCCGCCGGCCCCGCCGACTGCACCTTGCCGGACCGTGCCCTGGCCGGGGCAGGAGCCGGTGCCGCCCGTGCCGCCGGCATTGCTCGTGGAAGCCAGGCCGCCCTGTGCCGTCACGACGCCGCCGAGACCGTTGTCCACCGTGCTGGGCGCGCCTGGCTGGCCGTTCGCGTTCTCGGGTCCGCCTGCTCCTCCTGTGCCGATGTCCACCGTGACCGGTGTGCCCACCTGGACGGGGAGGACGCACCAGACGAAGCCCCCGCCGCCGCCGCCCGGTCCGGCGTTGACGTCACTTCCCGCACCTCCTCCGCCGGCACCCCATGCCTGGACGAAGACCGAGGTGACCCCGGCGGGCGGCACGAATTGACCGTCGTTGGGGAAGTCCACCAGGCCGTGGGCCGCGGCGGTTCCGGGCGGCCCCTGCGGTCCGACGGGTCCCTGAGGGCCGTCGGGACCGACGGGTCCCTGCTGTCCGGTCTCGCCCTGGGGACCCGCCGGGCCGGCGGGACCGACGGGGCCCTGCGCTCCCGGGGCTCCGGGTGGCCCAGGAGGCCCGGGCAGGCCGGGTGGGTCGGGTGGCCCGGGAATCCCGGGGCGCCCCGGGTGCCCGTGGTACCCCGGGCGGCTGGGGCAGTACCCGGGAAGGTAGGGGAGCAGCAGGCACGGGTCGGCGAGGGCGGTTCCAGCGCCGGGCTTCACGAGTGGGGCGGCGCCTGCGTCGGCGCTCCCCGCATGCGCGGCACCTGCCAGAGCACCGAACGCCAGGGCCACGCCCGCTGCCATCGCCCACACCGTCCGAGATGTGGCCATTCCGGACAACACGTCACCTCCAGGAAAGGGTCCGCTACGGGCGGCAGCTGCCGGCGTCGGCAGAGAGAAGCCGTGGTGGACAGCGGCGAGCCCTCAGCAAGAATCACCCTGTGTGACGCGACGTACACATCAGCAGGCCGACCGGGTGACCCGGCGTGTGGAGCCGGTCGGGAGCCGGAGCGTCAGGAGACGGCCCGTCACGGAGCCGGAACGGTACGGCGCGTGACCCAGAAGCGACGGAGGGCCCAGGCGGCGCCGAGTACGGCGCCCGCCCAGACGATGATCTCGGCGGCGAGGATCCCCGGCGTCACGGTGAGGTGCGGCCGGGGTGGCAGGACGACCATTTGCGTCGCGGCGCCCACGGGAACCACCAGGGCAGCGAGCAGGCCGACCAGTCCGGGCCTCCTGATGGCCGCCCCGATCACTCCCAGGGCGGGCCCGAGGAAGACGCAGACCGCCAGCCAGACGACGATCGCCGACATCGCATCGGTGCCGGCGGCCGACTCCGTCACGAAGTAGCCCACCGTGGCCGAGAACAGAGCCGACATCGCGGCCGCCACGCCGCGGCCCCATGACGCACCGAGCCAGCCCGCCGCCACCCCGAGCGCCGCCCAGCACCAGCCCGCGTCCATCAGAAGACCGAGCACCTTGGCGGCTTTGGCCAGGCCGGTGCCGTGCAGCGGCATCCCCCACCGCGTGTAGGGCGACGAGATGACGTTCGCGAGCGCGGTCGCCGCCCCGAACAGCAGGCCCAGCAGCAGGCTCCCCGCTGTGATCCTCGTTCGGCGAGGCTAGCGGGCGTCCTGCCCCGTTCGCTCTCAATGCCGCCGATTCATGGGCCTGTTGAGAGGGGCGAGCGTGCCGCCGGCGGCCGGCCGGAGTGTCCCGTGGAGCGCAAAGCGCCCGCCTCCACCGCTGGGACGGGCGCTTCGGGTGGGCCGGGCCCGTGCCGATCGAGCCGACGGCCACCGCGCAGCACGGCCGATCACCGTGCTGACGCAGACTGCCCTGTCATGCAGCCTGCACCCACGGAGACCGGACAGCCCGCAAGAATGTGGCAACGAAGCACGCAGCCGGGCGTTCTGACGGCTTTGTCGTCATCGGCGCCTCCGTCGAAACCGCCGTCGGCGCCCTGTTGAGCCGGCGGATCACCATGTGCACCGCGTCCGCGATCGGCAGCGGCTTCTGCGCATCCCGAGCGGTCAGTCCGCGCAGTCGCACGCTTTCGGTGCCAGGTCCTGTGAACCTTTCTCCGCCGGATGCCGACTGTCTTGGTGACGGGGACGCAGGACAGGGAGGTGCGGTGAGCGGGGACGGGCGACGCGACGGTCTGCTGGTGGTGCGGTGCCAGCTCGGGGAGCGGGAGGCGTTCCTCGAGCTGGTGCGCCTGTGGCACGACCCGTTGTGGCGCTACGTCCGGGGCATGGTCGGCTCGGCGCACCTGGCGGACGACCTGGTCCAGGAGGCGTGGGTCGCCGTGGTGCGCGGGCTGCCGCGGTTGCGGGAGCCGGAGAGGTTCGCTCCCTGGCTCTTCACCATCGCCCGGCGCGCGGTCGCCGATCACCTTCGCCAGGTGTACCGGGCGTCAGAGGTGCCCATGGAGGAGCCGGGCACCGGCGTCGATGACGACGAGCGTCTCGGGGACGTGCTGACCAGGATGCAGGTGGAGGCCGGCCTCAGCGGGCTGCCGCCCTTGGAGCGTGAGGTGTTGATCCTGTTCCATCTTCAGGATCTTCCTCTGGCCGCTTGCGCGGAGGTGCTCGGCGTACCGCCCGGCACGGTCAAGAGCAGGCTGCACCGCGCCCGCCGCATGTTGCGGAGCGTGCTTGCCGAGAGGGGAGACGAGGCATGAGTGAGCAGGACCCCGCAGCCCGGCGGGATGTGCCGAGGGAACTCGAGCGCGCGCTCGCCGCGGAGGCCTCGCTGGGCTCCCGGATGCGCCACGTGGCGGTGGGACTGGCGGGAGCGTCCGCGGCGGCACTGGTCGCGTTGCTGTGGGCCACCGAGCCGGATCCCCTTCCCGCGCGCACCCGGGCCGCCTTTGCCGCGCTGATCGCCGTCGGGCTGGCCTGGGCCGCCTTCGCGGGCTGGGTGCTGAGCAGGCGCCGGCCCCTGTTCGCCCGGGACCGGGTGCTGGGGGCGTGGCTCGCCCTCCTGGTCACCGTGGTGACCGGCGTGGCGGGGACGGCACTGGCCGCGGCACGCGTCACCGCGGCCGGAACACTGGCCACTGCCTCGACGGGTGCCGTCCTCGTCGCCGCGGCGGCACTTGTCCTCGTCCGGGCGCAGCGCCGCCGTCGCGAACTCCTGCGGCTACGGGACGCGCTACGACGGGAAGCTCCCTGAGACCCCTGAAGTGCGTCCGCCCCTACTCGTCGACACGCCAAGGAGGCTGTCGTGCAGCGCAAACTCCCTCCAGTCGGTCCACTGGCTCTCGTTCTCAGGCGCGGCGGCGCGGGAAGGGGCACCGTCCTGGTGATGGCGGCGCTGGTGTGCACCGCCCTGCTGACCGGGATCGGCCTGCTGCTGACCGGCTGAGCCCGGCACTCGCCGCTGGTGGCCGTCCGCACTCTGCGCTACCGGCACGCAGGCGCGCGCTGCGCCGGGACCGGATAGGAGTCGGCGCCTTCCCGCCCCATGCGGCAGGCCGGGTGACCCTTCAGGGGCGTTCCTGGCCTGACCGACATGAGACGTCCGAGGCCGTCCACCGGACGCATTCCGGTCGGCGAATCCATCCGGCGAAGTGGAGCCGCCGGCAGGGGGCGGCCTAGCGGGTGCCCTCGACGACGACGTCGTGGTCGGCGCTGAAGATGACGACCTTCTCGATCCGGTCGCCGTCGAGGTGAAGGGTTTCGGATCCCCGTGCCGACTTGCCGCCGGGGAACCCGAAGTCCCAGACCCAGTGGATGAATTCCCGGTTCTGGAAATGGCTCACGAGCCGGCCGTACAGGGGCGGGGCCTTGCGTTGCACCACGCTGATGTAGTCGTTGACGGCCTCTCGCCCGACGAACAGGTCGTCGGGTTCCATGAGCGCGATGCTCTCCGTGTAGATGTCCTCCATCGCTGCGGCGCGCTCGGCCTGGTCCGGGATCATCCAGACCTCGAGGTGCTTGGCGATGAGGACGCGGGCGTGGTCCGAGCCACCGGTCAGGGTCAGATGGAGCCGGGAGATCCGTCCGTCCGGGTCCAGGGTCGCGGCGACGCGGCCGCTCCCGGTGCATCCGTCGCCCCGCGGGTCCAGGCCGGCCTGGCTCCACGTGCCCGCGAGGGATCCGTCCGTCTGCTCCGTGGCCGTCCAATGGATCCGGAACCCGGCCCACTCGGCCGCCTGCTCCCGGTGGAATTCGAGGGCCGGCTCCAGGCCCTGGACCATCTCCCCGCTGTGCATCACCAGGACGTCCTCGGCGAAAACCTCACGGAGGCCGTCGAGACCGGCCTGGCCACCGGATGCCGAGTTCACCATGTCGAAGTATCGGTCAAGCGCTGTCGTCACGCGTGCTACCCACTCTGTTGCTTCTCGATCTGCGCGATTACCCATCGAGCACGGCGGCCCCGCAGGATTTCCCGCTGTTCCGCCGCAGGCCCACCAGTGAGACGAGCCGGCTCGGAGGGATGTGACGACAGCGGAGGGCCCGCATGGGCGCCTACCGGCGGTTCCTCGCCGCAGCGGTGGCGCGGTAGGGGGCGAGGAAGTCCGTGAGCGCGGCGAGCAGTTCCTGTGGGGCCTCCTCGGCGACCCAGTGGCCGCTGCCCGGGATGACTAGGGACTGCACGTCGTCGCCTGAGAGCCTCATGGTGGTCGCCACTCCCTCACCGACGCTCTGCGCTCCGCCGATCGCGAGGACGGGGACGGGGACGGCGGCCTGGGCCGTACCAGACGTCCGTTGGCCTGGCGTCGCCCGCGGGGGACCGCCGGTTCACCGCACGCGGATGCCGGCGCGGAACACCGCCCGTACGTCGACGACGGCCTCCGGGTCGTCCACCGGGTTGCCCCCGACGACCAGTACGTCGGCGTCGGCGCCCGCGGCGATCCGGCCCTTGCGGCCCTCCAGGCGGCACAGGCGGGCCGCCGAGCTGGTGACGGACCTGAGCGCGTCCAGCGGGGACACGCCCAGCCGGGCGAGGTCGGACACAGCGTGGGGGAGCACGTCGTGGGGCTTCATGGGCCCGATGCCGGCGTCCGAGCCGATGACGACGTTGGCGCCGTGCTTGTGCAGATCGCGGTACGTGTTCAGGAGGGCTTCGGCGAACGCGGCCACGGACGGGGGCATGCGCAGGGCTTCGGCGGGCTCCATGCCCAGCGTCAGGCTGACGAAGGTCCCCTTCCTGACGATCGCGTCGATGAGACCGGGGTCGTGGTCGATCCCGTCGGCGGTGAGGAAGGAGACGTGCTCGACGCTGTCGACGCCGGCTTCCACCGCGTCGCCGATGGCCTGGACGCCGTGGGCGTGGGCGGCCACCGGCAGGCCGAGGCGGTGCGCTCGTCCACGACGGCACGCAGGTCGTCCAGGCTGTACTGGGACGCGTGCGGCGGTACCGACCCGGGTGTCATGTGGCCGCCGCTGGCCATGATTTTGATGACGCCGCAGCCGCGGGCGTGCCGCCGGCGGACGGCGGCGCGGAGCGCCTCGGTGCCCTCGACCTCACCGCCGAAGAAGTGGCAGTGCCCGCCAGGCGTGGTCAGCGGAGGGCCCGCCGTCAGGATCTCCGGTCCCAGCTCCGGGCGGGCGGCCAGTTCCTCCACGAGGTCCAGCAGCAGGTAGTCGCGGTCGCCGAGGTCCCGCACGGTGGTGATACCGGCCATCAGCGCGGAGTGCGCCGCGCCACGCATGTGCGTCAGCAGGTCGCTGTCGGAGTTGGAGATCAGGGACGTCACAGCGTCCGGGCCGGCGTCGAAGGCGAGGTGCACATGAGTGTCGATCAGGCCGGGCAGCAGGCAGGCCGAGACACCGAAGTCGATGACCTCGCTGCCGTCGGCGGGCAGCCGGGCCGAGCACGGCGCGGGCCTGCGCCTCGGCTTCCGACTGAACGCCGAGCGGGATGTGACCAGCCGGTTTGCCGGGCCACAGAAATGGGAGCACATACTCTTTGTTGGCGGGCCACGGGCGAGGCCGCCACTCGTGGGGCAGGTAAAAGGACGTCCGCGTGGCCGCGGCCGCGCGGCACAGCTCGTCCAACGGGGTCGGCAGACGCCGCCGGAACTCTCCCGCCACAGCGCCAGGTCCTCGGCGTACACGCCGGACTGGTCCACGGTCCCCGGCACCGGAGGCTGCGAGCTGGCTGCCACACCTCCATCATGACCGCGGGACACACATGGGCACGGAGGATGAGGCGTGCGGCGAGGAGATTGCCTCGACCAGCGGCAACCCGGGCGGCGTCGTCCAGGATGACGCGCACGATCTGGCTCACCTCGCGGTGGCGGCCGGCGCGCGGCTCTCAGCCCACCTTGGACTCCACGAAAGCCGCGAGCTGTCCGAGGGTGTCGAAGGTCTGACAGATGATCTCGTCGATCTCGATCTCGATCCCGAACCGTTTCCGCAATGCGACGATGAGCTTGACGACGCTGAGCGAGTCGAGTTCGGGAAGGTGGCCGTACAGTCCCGTCTCCGGCTCGAGCTCGTCGGCCAGGTCCTCGATGTCCAGCGTCACCACCACGACGGCCTTGACGTCCTCGAAAATCGCCTGCGAGATCTCTGGCGAGCGAGTCATGCTGGCTTCTCCTCATCGGTCGTGCAGACCCGGCGGCCTGCGATGAAGACCGGAGTGGCACCGGCGCGCCCAGCGGGCCACCCCGACCGGGAGGCTGCCGATGCGGAGCCTGCCGCCGGTGATCGCGAACCGGCTGATCGTGGGGTGCGCGTAGGCACCTGCGGTCACGCGGGCTCCTGGGGGCGGGAGGCGGTGAGCTCGTGGCGAAGAAGCGCCCGATCGAACTTGCCGTTCGGAGATCGGGGCAGGACACCACGGACCACCACATCGGCGGGCACCATGTAGCCGGGTAGTTCATGCCGCAGGCGTGCGGTCAGCGCGGCCGGGTCGAAGCCGGCGGGATCGCAGGGTGTCACGACCAGGACGACCCGGTGGCCAAGTGCCTTGTCCTCGAGGCCGAGTGCGACGGCATCGTGGACCAGGCCGGTCTCGTACACCACTTCCTCGATCTCCTGCGGGCTGACCCGGTACCCCGACGTCTTGATCATGTCGTCGCGTCGTCCGACGAAGTACAGGAAGCCCTCCTCGTCGCGGACGACGACATCGCCGGACCAGACCGCCAGCTCGGGCGTACACAGCTCGGCCGGGCGGTTCGGCGGCGGCCGGAACCTCTCGGCCGTGCGTTCCGCGTCATTCCAATAACCCGACGCGACGAGCGGGCCTCGGTGCACCAGTTCACCCGGCTCTCCCGGACCGCACAGGCCGCCGTCCTCCCGGACCACGAGGATCTCGGCGTTCGGGATGGCCTTGCCGATCGAATCCGGCCGCCGGTCGACCTCCCGGGGATCGAGGTAGGTGGAGCGGAACGCCTCTGTGAGGCCGTACATCAGGTACGGCGTGGCGTTCGGGAACATCGTTCGCAGTCGTTGCAGGGTGACGCGCGGGAGCCGCCCCCCGGTGTTCGCGAAGTAGCGCACCCCGGTCACGGCCTCCGACGGCCACGTCTGCGCTGCCAGTTGGATCCACAGCGGCGGTACGCCCACCAGCCCGGTGATGCGGTGTTCCGCACACGGCCGGACGACATCACCCGGCAGAAGGTAGTTGGCGAGCACCACATGGGCACCGACGCAGAAGCCGGTCGTCAGTTGACTCAGTCCGGCGTCGAAGCTCAGCGGGAGGACGGCCAGGATTCGGTCCTCCGCCGTGTTGTCCAGGTAAGCGCTGACGCTCTCCGCGCCGACCACGAGATTGCGGTGCGACAGCACGACGCCCTTCGGGGCCCCGGTGCTCCCCGACGTGTAGAGGATCGCGGCCACATCCGTGTCGACGCCGCCCGCCGGAGGACACGCGGACTGGCTCGCGGGCTCGGCGACCTTCGACCAGGGGAGCACGCGGTAAGGGGTTTCCGTGTCATCGGCGAGCGAGTCGCCCAGCACGAGGACGTGGGAGAGCGACTCGCAGGCGGCGAGCTGGGCGCGAAGGGTGTGCAGCCGGTCCGTGGAGGTCACCAGTACGCGCACGGTGCAGTCGTCGAGGATGTGCCTCACTTGCCCGGCCCGCAGTACGGGATTCACCGGGACGAACACACCACCGGCCCGCGAGCAGGCGAGCAGCGCCACGACGGTCTCGATCCTCTTGTCGAGGAAGACCGCGACGCGGTCGCCACTACTGAGGCCGAGGTCGCGCAGTCCGGCGGCCGCGAGCTCCGTCCGCTCGTGCAGATCGGTGTAGGAGATCGTGGTCGTCCGTGCGGTCAGGGCGGGCCCGCCGGAGTTGCGTTGGGCGGACCTCGCAACGAGGTCCGGCAATCGGGTGATCATTGCGGCGGACTACTTTCTCTCGACTCTTTCCTGGCGGCCCGGGGAATCCCACTCCTGTGCCCTGCGCCGGCTGGTCCCCGAGGGCGAGCGTTCGTACGGGGGGACGTGGTCATCCGGCGTTCACCTTGACGGTCGGCGAGCAGTCGGCCAGGCGTACCGGGTCGACCATCCCGACCAGGACTTCACGCGGCCCGGTGAAGGGCTCCCTGCTGTGCGCGCTGCGGACGTTGTCGACGAGCATCAGATCGCCCGCCTGCCAGAGCTCCCGCATGGTGTTGGCCTTGTACGTCTCGTTGAGCAACTGCACGACGTCCTCGCCTATCGGGTCGCCGCCCCCGAACCGGGTGGTGAACGGCAGCCCCTCCGCGCCGTAGGTGTCGACGAGGAACTCGTGCACTTCGGGGTCGAGCGTCCACTCGTTGAGGAAGGCGATCTGGTTGAACCAGCAGCGCTGACCGGTGACCGGGTGCCGTACCACCGCGCTCCGGCGCTGCCAGGTGCGCAATCCTCCATCGGATCGCCACTCGGACTCGATGGCATTGGCGTGGCAGTAGCCCTCGATCACGTCACGGTCCTCGGTGCCGAATGCCTCTGCGATCGACGTCCCGATCTCCTCGTTGTAGTTGCGGACGAGCATCCAGCCCTCCCGCTCGAGCCGTTCGACGAGGTCACCGGGCAGCGCGTCGAGCACGGCTGTCGAGTCCGCCACACCGGTCGCCCCGCCCTCGACGGGTGCGGACAGGCACGCGAAGAGCATCAGGCCGGGGAACTCGAGCCGGTAGCTCAGTTCGTGGTGCATGCACATCGGCTGGCTCGGCGGCCACTTCGAGGAGGAGTACACGCCCTCGGCGTAGGTCTGCCGGGAGGCGAAGGCCTCTCTCTCGGTCATCGGACCTGTGCCGGCCAGCTGGTGGAAGACGGCGACGGTCTCGGCCGCGTCGCGCAGCCCGGGGCCGCGGATCAGGACCGATCCGTGCTCGGCCACCACCGCGCGCAGCGCCGCGCGGTTCTCGGCTGCCCAGCGCACCGCGTCGTCGGCAGGAGCGGTGTGGAGGACCGGCGGTTTGCCGGGTTGCAGGTCCACCTCGGGCAGCGCCGTCCGGGAAGAGATCGACATCTCATTTCTCCTTTTCGCCGGGTGTCAGTCGCCGTGGACGGGCACGGCGGCGCCGTCGCGGCGGCTGATCGTGCCCACCTGAAGGTCGGCCGACCGCCCGCGCATCTCCTTGGCCGGGTTCCCACCCCACAGCGCGTGCGGTGGCATTTCCTCGCCCTTCATGAGGAAGGAACTGGTGGCAAGCACCGCGCCGTCGCCCATCGTCACGCCGTAGTGGACGAATGCGCCGACACCGAGCGTGCAGCCGGCACCGATCACGATGCCGTCCGACTTGAATCCTCCGTCCTCCTGCGAGTGACACTGCATGATGGTGTCCGCATTGAAGGTGCAGTCGTCCCCGATCGTGGTGAACGACCGCTCGGGCACGCTGAGGCCGTCGTCGAAGACCCGGCGGCCGATCCGCATACCCAGCAGCCGCCAGATCACGTTCTTGAGCGGGGTGCCGTTGAAGACGAGGACATAGGCTAGGGAGCTCACTTTCCAGAAGCGTTCGTGCCGCCAGAAGGCTTGGTCGTAGATCGAGCAGCCCTGCGGCCGCAAGGCCTGCAGCGGCCGGACCAGCCGGTCGACCAGGACGTTGTAGGCGACGGTGAGGACGAAGGCCCCGGCGGTGGCCAGCGCGAACGCGAGCGCGCCCAGGGAGGCCCAGAGGTCGATGGCGGCCAGGTAGAGCACTGTGACGACGAAGGCGAGGATCCAGCGCACCAGCAGGAACAGCGCCATGCTGATGGTGTTGTAGATGTTCTTGGCCCCGAGGCGGCGGCGCACCTCGTCCTTGCTCTCCACCTTGAGCCGCTCGTCACGCTTGACCGACCGGGGGATCTCGAAGCTCGGCGCGCCCAGTAGGCCCACGCCTTGCCGTGTGTGCCCGTCGACAGGAACCATGACCTTCGTCGCGAGCAGGCAGTTGTCGCCCGTCTTGCCCTGTGCGGAATAGGCGATCACGTTTCCGAGGAAGTTCTCCGCCCCGATCGACACACGGGACAGCCGGAACGACGTGTTCGAGAAGTCGGCGTTGATGACGGACAGTCCGTCCGCGGCCATCGTTCCGCTGCCGACCGCGCTGAGGAACGGGGTGTCGTGCTTGACCATTTCGCCGAAGTTCGAGCCGGTCTGCCGCACGTCGTGAAGCTCGTAGCCCAGCCAACGCAGGTAGTGGACGATGTACGAGGTGCCACCGAAGAGCGTCATGTGGAACCTGCTGTTGCTCGTGCGGGCGATCGCGCGGTGGATCCAGTAGTGGAACCCGTACAGCGGGTAGACCTCGTCCGGCTTGATGAAGAGGTTCAGCACGCGCGGAACGGCTCCCACGAAGACGAGGCTGACGAGCAGGGCGCCGAAGAAGAACACGGCGGATACGACCAGCGCGTTGTCGCGGTAGAACGCGCCGCTCGTGAAGGAGAGCGGTCCCGCGTCCAACAGCGTGACGAGCTGCGGGACCTTCGTGAGCGCGAGGACCACGATGACGAACGCCAGCGGCGTACCCACCAGAAGCAGGTTCACCAGCTGCACGGTCGCGAAGACGCACCGTCGCCGACCGCTGACGTCCATCGTGGGGACCCGCTGACAGTCGACGTCGGCCGGCTCCGCGGGGGAGCCGTGCCAGCGCTCCCCGTCGGGCACGGTCTGTCCGGCGTGCAGCGCTGAGGAGTGCCCCAGCTGGGACCCGTCACCCAGCGAGGTCCAGATGTCGAGCACCGTCATCTCCCCGACGAGCGCGTCCTTGCCGATGCTTACCGCGCCCGTCTGGATGATGCCGTTGTGGGCCCGGTAGCCGCTGAACGACGCATCCTTGCGGATCACCGTGCCGTTGCCGATGCTGAGCAGGTCGGTGCACACGGGCAAGGACCTGGAGAAGACGACGGCGCCACGACCGACCTTCGCGCCCAGCGCCCTCAGGTAGAGCACGTAGAGCGGTGAACCGGCGAACAGCGCCATCGGGTTCCGCTGGACCAGGGTCTTGACGAGCCAGAAGCGGAAGTACGCCATGCTCCAGACGCGGATCTGCTGCGGCTTCCACCGGCCGATGAGCACCCACTTGACCAGGATCGGGAGGGCGCAGAGGCCGACGAACATCGCGCCGCCGTACGCGACCGCCCGCAGGTAGATGTCGACCGGGTCCGGGCCGGCCGAGACCCATTCGTAGCCCTTCACCGCGACGATTGCGGTAAGGGCGGGGTAGCCGAGGAGGAACAGGAGCTGCAACGCCCCGCAGAGGACGAACTCGGCGTTGCGCGCCCGCCTCGGCGGCTCTGTGGGAGCCGCCGGAGTCGCCGGCTGCGAGGCGGGCCTGGCCTTGGCGTCGGGTTCGGTGTGGGTGAGGGCGGCTGCGAGCGTTCGGACGGTGGGGTGCTTGTAGACGTCCGGCATGGATACCGTTGGTAGGTCGGCTTGTTTGCGTGCTCGGGCGCAGAAGCGGGCCATCAGCATGGAGTCGGCGCCGAGGTCGTTGAAGAAGTGGCTGTCGACTGATACGTGTTCGGTGTGCACGATGTCGGCCAGGACTTCGGCGAAGCGTCGTTCGCATAGGGCGAGAGTGGCTGGGTTGCCGGCCGGTGCGGCGGTCAAGGCGTCGTTGGTGAGGGCGGCTGCGAGCGTTCGGATGGTGGGGTGCTTGTAGACGTCCGGCATGGATACCGTTGGTAGGTCGGCTTGTTTGCGTGCTCGGGCGCAGAAGCGGGCCATCAGCATGGAGTCGGCG
>NZ_JBIBGK010000034.1:50431-71016 GCF_042956445.1 Streptomyces sp. NPDC008238
GATACGTGTTCGGTGTGCACGATGTCGGCCAGGACTTCGGCGAAGCGTCGTTCGCATAGGGCGAGAGTGGCTGGGTTGCCGGCCGGTGCGGCGGTCAGGACGTCGTGAGAGTTCCCCATCAGCTGGGTCCCTTGAGAAGACACGGTGGTTGATGCAGGCACGCTGAACTACATGAACGAGATCCACGCACTTGCCTGGACTGCTACAAGAGCTTGGGCCGGAACGCAGCTGCATGATCGCCCGCCATGACCGTGGCCGTTTGGGGTTGGCCCTATTCGACGGTCTGATCCGGCCGACTAGATCGACAGTACTGCTTACGCGCAACGCCTCCCTCGACCGTAATAGCAAGGGGTCTGTCGAGGCGCGGAAAGATCAAACCGAACTTCGCGGCCAGTCCCGCCTCGATCCCCTGCCCGTCCCCTCGGCGCATCCTGGTCTCCTGAGCGGTGGCCGCCGGAACAGAAGACCACGAGCCTTTTCTCAGAGTACGACTGTGTGAGCTGCCCCGCGTTTCGTGGAGTCGGTGATCGCGTGATCAGGCATTCTGCGGGGGTATTTCCTTGCATCGCGCCCAGTATGCGTGCTCGTAATCGTCGAATCGCGCGTAGCCGAGAGCTGGATAGAGACGTTCATTCTTCTACCACGCGTCCCTTGGAAAGACGGCCCGCTCGATCTCGTCGACGTCCCGCCACGGCCCCCCTGATGCTCGATCAGTTCAACTCTGACACCGTCTCCCGCGCGTTCCTCTACGTCATCACCGTCATCAACATGGTGCTCCCTGCGGGATCCTGGAAGGTCTTCCGGCAAATGCCGTATGGCCTGCGATCCAGTGCGGGTCGGTCCGCGGTGCGAGGGACGATCCCCGCGGGCGCGGGGAACTCAGCGCGGCTCCCCGCGCTTGTCGCGAGGCCGGAACGGAGTGGAAAGGGTTCGTTCGTCCTGAAGCGGGTCTGTCCGCCGAGGGTCAGACCACGGTGCCCGGCAGGACGCCCTCCTCGCGGAACTGCGTGCGGTACAGCTCGGCGTAGCGGCCGTCGGCGGCGAGGAGTTCGGTGTGGGTGCCGCGCTCGACGATGCGGCCGTCCTCGACGACGAGGATCAGGTCGGCGGCGCGCACCGTGGAGAGGCGGTGGGCGATGACGACGGCGGTGCGGTCGGTGAGGGCCTCGGCGAGGGCCTCCTGGACGGCGGCCTCGGAGGTGCTGTCGAGGTGGGCCGTGGCCTCGTCGAGGATGACGACCCGCTGGCCGGCCAGGAGCAGCCGGGCGATGGTCATGCGCTGGCGCTCACCGCCGGAGAGGCGGTAGCCGCGTTCGCCGACGACGGTGTCGAGGCCGTCGGGGAGGTCGGCCACCAGACGCTCGAGACGGGCGCGGCGCAGGACCTCGCGCAGTTCGTCCTCGGTGGCGTCGGGCCTGGCCAGCAGCAGGTTGGCGCGGATCGTGTCGTGGAAGAGGTGGCCGTCCTGGGTGACCATGCCGACCGTGGCCCGCAGTGACGCGGCCGTCAGATCGCGGACGTCGGCGCCGCCGACCCGGACGGCGCCCGCGTCGGCGTCGTACAGGCGCGGCAGCAGCTGCGCGATGGTCGACTTCCCGGCGCCGGAGGAGCCCACGAGCGCGACGGTGTGGCCGGGTTCGGCGCGGAAGGAGATCCCGTGGAGGACCTCGCCGCCGGCGCGGGTGTCCAGGGTGGCGACCTCCTCCAGCGAGGCCAGCGACACCTTGTCGGCGGACGGGTAGCCGAAGCGGACGTCCTCGAACTCCACGGCCACGGGACCGTCCGGCACCGGGCGGGCGTCGGGCCGGTCCGTGATGAGGGGCCGCAGGTCGAGGACCTCGAAGACGCGCTCGAAGCTGACCAGGGCGCTCATGATGTCGACGCGGGCACCCGCGAGGGAGGTCAGCGGCGCGTAGAGGCGGGTGAGGAGGAGGGCGAGGGTCACGACGGAGCCGGCGTCGAGGGTGCCGGTGAGCGCGAAGTGGCCGCCCAGGCCGTAGACGAGCGCCAGCGCGAGCGCGGAGACGAGGGTGAGGGCCGTGATGAACGCCGACTGCGACATCGCGGTCCGCACGCCGATGTCCCGGACCCGGCGGGCGCGTTCGGCGAAGTGGGCCGACTCGTCCGAGGGACGGCCGAAGAGCTTCACCAGGGTGGCGCCCGGCGCCGAGAAGCGCTCGGTCATCTGGGTGCTCATGGCGGCGTTGTGCGCCGCGGCCTCCCGCTGGAGGCGGGCCATGCGGGTGCCCATGCGGCGCGCCGGGACGACGAAGACCGGGAGGAGCACGAGGGCGAGCAGGGTGATCTGCCAGGACAGGGTGAGCATGACGGCGAGGGTCAGCAGGAGGGTGACGAGGTTCCCGACGACGCCGGAGAGCGTGTTGCTGAAGGCGCGCTGGGCGCCGATCACGTCGTTGTTGAGCCGGCTGACCAGGGCGCCGGTGCGGGTCCGGGTGAAGAAGGCGACCGGCATGCGCTGGACGTGGTCGAACACCGCGGTGCGCAGGTCGAGGATGAGGCCCTCGCCGAGGTTCGCCGACAGCCAGCGGCCCAGCAGCCCGAGCCCCGCCTCGGCCAGGGCGATCACGGCGATGAGCACCGCGAGCGTCGTGACCCGCCCGGGGTCGCCGCCGGAGACGATGGCGTCGACGACCCATCCGGCGAGGACCGGGGTCGCCACGGCGAGCAGCGCGGTCACGGTGCTCAGCAGGACGAACTGGATGATGCGCCGCCGGTGCGGCCGGGCGAAAGCGCCGACGCGGCGCAGGGTGTCTCGGGCCAGGGGGCGGCGGTCCTGCGTGGCGTACATGACGCTGTGCAGCTGGGTCCAGGCCGTGGTCTCCATGCTCATGCACCGACCGTAGGACCTCGACCGTCCTTGAGGTCAAGCAACCCCCGACACGCGCGCCCGGTCCGGCTGCCGAGGGGGTACGAGGAAGTGCTGCCCGAGGCGATTCCGGCCCCGGCGTCCGGTTCCGTGCCGGGTGCGGCGTACGCGGCTCTGCGCGGTCGACACCTACCCGCGCCGGCCGCCCTGGTGCACCAGGACGCCTGGCCCCGGTACGCCCGCCCTCGTGACACCTGCCGGGCGGCGTCCCCGGAATTCCGGCCGGGGATCGATATCCTCGCCTCCAGTCCGGCGGACCACCTTCCCCAGGGAGCCGTTCATGCCGCATTCGGGAGAAACCGTGGACGGAATTCCCCGGCCGCAGCGGTTCGCCGACGTCGAGGGGTGGTTCTGGCCGGTCGACCAATTGCTCTTCGACTGGTTCCTGCGACGGCAGCACGACCGGGAACACCTCGGTGACCTGCTGGAACTCGGCGCCTACATGGGAAAGAGCGCCATCTTCATGGGGAACTACCTCCGCCAGGGGGAACGGTTCACGGTGTGCGACCTGTGGGATTCCCCGGCGGCGGACGACCCCAACAGCGCCGAGACGAACAAGGCGTACGCGACGCTCACCCGGCGTGCCTTCGAGGCCAATTACCTCTCCTTCCACGACCGGCTCCCCACCATGGTGCAGGGCCCGACCTCGGTCATCACCTCGCACGTCGGCGCCGGCAGTTGCCGCTTCGTGCACGTCGACGCCTCGCACCTGTACGAGCACGTCTCCGGGGACATCGCGGCGGCGCGCGCCCTGCTGGTCCCGGACGGCATCGCGGCCTTCGACGACTTCCGCAGCGAGCACTGCCCGGGCGTCGCCGCCGCCGTGTGGGCGGCGGTGGCGACGGTCGGCCTCAAACCCATCGCGGTCACCAGCACCAAGCTCTACGGCACCTGGGGCGACCCCGCGCCCGCGGGCGAGGAGCTGCGGCGGTGGCTCACGACCCGCCCGGACCTGTGGCACGCCGTCGACCAGGTGGCGGGCGTGCCCCTGATCCGCATCAGGGGCACGAAAGCGGCGTCACCCGTCCCGCCGGTCTCCCGCCACGCGCCGCTCCCCGGCCGCACGTCCCCGGCCGGGGTACGGGCCGCCGCCCTCAGGCGCCTGGCCAGGGACCTCGTCCCGCCGATCCTGGTCCGTGCGGTGCGGGCGGCCCGCCACCGCCGTACGTCATGAAGCCCTGACGGCGGCCCCACCCGCGAGGAATCCCGCGACGGCCGACACGAAGCGGCCGGCGTCGTCGAGCCAGGGGAAGTGCCCCGCCCCGGGCTGGACGACGAGCTCGGCGTCCGGGAACAGCCCGGCGAACTCGGCGACCGCGGCCGGCGGCGCCCCGACGTCGACCCGGCCGGCCAGCAGCAGGACCGGCGCGGCCAGCCGGGCGAGCGCGGCACGGGTGCCGTCCGGGTCGAACGCGCCCTCGGCCCCGAAGGCGGCGACCACCTCGTCCCTCATCTGCTCCCGCTCGGCCGCCTGGTGGGCCCGTGCCGTGTCGTCCCAGCGGCCGTACGAGAACGGCGCCAGGGCCTGCCAGTGTCCGGCCCCGGCCTCGCCCGCGGCGATCGCCTCCAGGGCCGCGAACGCCTCCCCGAACCAGGGCTCGCCGCGGCGCAGGAGGGCCGTCTCGCGCCGCAGGCCGGCGGTGATGCCGAGACCGACGGCGCGGACGCTCGGCGTGACCAGGACGAGCCTGCCGACCCGCTCCGGACGACGGCCCGCCCACTGCACGGCGATGTTCGCTCCCGCGCTGTGCGCGAGCACGTCCACCCGGTCGAGGCCGAGGTGCTGGCACAGGGCCTCCACGTCGTCGACGAGCCGGTCGCAGCGGCAGGAGGCGAGGTCGGCCGGCAGCCCCGACAGGCCGGTGCCGCGGAGGTCCGGTCTGATCAGCCGCCGGTGCGCGGACAGGCCGCCGAGGTCGCCGAGGTACAGGGAGTCCTGCGGCCCACCGGGCAGGCAGAGCAGCGGGCGGCCGGAGCCGAGGTCGTGGTAGGCGAGCTCGGTGCCGTCGTACGAGGGGAAGAAGGGCATGGCGGAGGTCCTTTCGGCGGCGCCGGGGGAAGCGCGGTGATCGGGCGCGGGGTCAGAGGTGTGCCGGCCGCGCACCGGACGCCCGGGCGAGACGGCCGGCGAAGAAGCGGTGTTCGCTCTCCACCTCGGAGGCGGGCAGCTCCATGTGCCGGCCCGGGTTGGCGTGGAGCGTCTTGTCACGGGAGGCGAAGGCGTCGAAGAGGGCGAGGGACGCGGACCGCGGCACCAGCTCGTCGTCCCACTGCAGGAGGAAGCGGACCGGGACGGTGATCCGGGCCGCCGCGTCGGCCAGGGACTCGTGGCCGAGCAGCCCGAACACGGCGGCGGTGATCCGGGGTTCGGCGGCCACGAGCGGCACGCCGACTGCGGTGCCCAGCGACATGCCCCAGAACCCGACGGGGACGTCCGGGCCGACGCGGCCGTGCTCCAGCAGGGCGTCCAGGGTGGCGCGCCACTCCGGGACGGCGCGGGCGGCCAGCGCCGCGTTGTGGGCCGCGACGAGCGGAGCGACGGGCCCGCCCGAGGCCACCGCCTCCCTGATGCGGACCGCGGCGGCCTCGTCGGCGGCGGTCCGCGGGCGGTCGCCGTGCCCGGGCGCGTCGATGGCGGCGACCGCGAAGCCTCCGGTCGTCACGTGGTGGTGGGCGCGGGCCAGGACGCCCGGGGCCTTCTTGTGCTGTCCTCCGCCGTGCGCGAGCAGGATCAGCGGGCGGTCGCCGTCCGCGCCGGCGGGGGACCAGAGCACGCCGGTGACGTCGCCGAGGACGAAGTGGTGTTCCGAGACGCCGTCGGCGGTCGTCTGCGAGAGGAAGCGCATGGTTCGGTGCCTTTCGGGATGCCTTCGGGCACTCCCGGGGACACCTGCGTCAGAGGATCCGCGCAGCCGTGCGAGAGGGGAGCACCCGTCCTGGTACAGCGTTGATGGGTCTCACCTCCTCGGTCGTCACTGCGCGGTGACGTTATCAGGCCCGTGCTCATGGGGCAGCAGGTTTTCCCGCCGCCCCCTGCTCGCTTGAGGGGCGGGGGGGGCGACGGGAACGGCGTCACGGCTGCGGGGAGCTGAACGCGGTCAGGAAGCGGTCGCGGAAGGTGTCCATCCGCCAGACGGGCGCGCCGTGTTCGGGCTGCAGGCCGTCGCTCCAGCCCCAGCCGGAGACCTGGTCCAGCACCTTGGGGTCGTGGGCGACGATCGCGATCGGCACGTCACGGCTGGCGTCGACGCCGACGACCGTCGACACCGGCTGGTGGTCGCCGAGGAAGACCAGCACGGTGTTCTCGTCGCCGTACTTCGTCACGAAGTCGATGAGGTTGGTCAGCGAGTACTGGACGGACTTGGCGTACTCCTGGCGCACCAGGGCGGCGTCCTTCCAGACGTCCTCGCGGTTCTTGCCCTCCTTCTCGATGGCGTCGTAGACCGAGCCGTCGCCGACCTCGTCCCAGCCGATCGTGCGGGGGACCGGGGCCCAGGGGGTGTGGCTGGACGTCAGGATGATCTCCGACATCATCGGCTGGTTCGACGCCTTCCCGTGCTCCAGGCGCTCGAAGGCCGACAGGGTGTACTGGTCGGGCATCCGCGACCAGCCGAACCTGGGTCCCTGGTAGCCCATGGTGCGGGAGTCGTGGACGTGGTCCAGGCCGAAGAACTTGGCTTCCGGCCAGGCCCGCGTGACGCCGGGCATCATGCCGACCGTCCGGAAGTCGCCGGTGCGCTTGAAGGCACCGGTCAGGGTCATCCGGTCACTGGAGCTGACGTAGCGGTAGCGCTGCTGGTCCGGGACCCACAGCCCGGACAGGAAGGTGGTGTGGGCGAGCCAGCTGCCCCCGCCGGTGACGGGCGAGGTCAGCCAGCCGCTGCGGGCGGAGAACCCGGCGTCGGCGAGCTGCCGGGTGCCGTCGCGGAGCGCCGCGTCGACGCCCGGCGCCATCGCGGGGTCCTCGACCGCGCCGCGGCCGTAGCTCTCGATGAACGTGAAGATGACGTCCTTGCCCCGCAGCCCGGACAGCAACTGCTCCGACGGCACCTTCGCGAAGCGGTCGTCGGCCACCTCCTTGGCGAACACCTTCCGGTCGGCCAGTCCCTGCTGCACCATGGCCACCTCGCCCCGGACCCGCTGGCCGGCGACCTTGGCGGCCACGCTCAGCCCGGAGACCTGGACGCCGAGCGTCGCGCACGTCATCCAGACCACGCCGGCCACCAGGGTGCTGCGGCGTGCCGCCGAGGGGTGCCGCGCCATCAGCTTGGACAGCCGCACGATCGCCAGCGGCATCAGCACCACCAGCGCGAGGACGGCGAACAGGGCTCCGGCCAGGGCCCCGTACGCGGTCGCGCCCCCGGACGAGTCCTTCAGGAACGACAGCCCGTCGGCGAACAGGGACCAGTCGAACAGCAGGTAGAACGGCCGTTGCAGCGTCTGGTAGAAGCCCATGTCCACACAGTTGAGGAGGACCAGCAGGGCGAGGAGGACACCGCTGAGCACCGCCACCACGCGCCGCGGCCTCGGCGGCAGCACGAGCAGCAGGGCGGCCAGCAGGATCGGCTCCGCCGGGACGCGGGCGAAGCGGGACGCGGTCAGCTGGGGGAGCCGGTCGGGCATCAGGAAGGCGAAGAGCACCAGGACGGCGGCGAGGAACGTGAGACTCCACGACAGGGCGCGGGTGACGTCGGGGTGTCGCTCCTGCCATCGGGCGAGGGCGTTCTTCGCGGCGGGGGCGGGTTCCGCGGGGCCGGGTCCGGGGTCGGGCTCGGGCTCGGGGTCCGGGTCGGTGGGGGGCGGTGCGGCGGGGGACGGTTCCGCCGAGTCCTCCTGGGCCTTTTCCGCGCCAGGCCCGTCGTCGGAGGTGGCTGCCGCCTCGGGCGCGGCGGCCTCCGTGCCGTCATCCGGGGCCGACTCGGCGACGGGCTCCTCCGGGGCCGGCTCCGCGACCGGCTCCTCCGGGGCGTCACCTGGGGGCGTTCGCTCCGTCGAGTCCGCCTGGTCCTTTGCCGACCGCTGATGAGCGCTGGAGAGCGACACCCCGAAGTTCCTTCCACACGAGCCACAGTGACGGACGATGACCCCGCCTGAAGACGCTTGGGTCACCGACAAGCCTGTACGGCTCGCCGGCCGCCTCGGTTCACCCTCCTCCCGTTCGTCGGGAAAAGCCGACCATCGCATGGGCATGTCTTTACGGAACAGGGAGGGTTTCACCCGGCTGTGCCCACGGCGTCACCCTGTTGCCGGTGAGCGGGCCGGTCGGCAGCTGCGGCGCGCGGTGAAGGCGCCCGGGGTGTGGTCGGTGCGCCGCCAGGGGCTGCCGCCCTTGCGGCGGTGGGGGCCTGGCCGGACGGTGCCGGGTGGCGCAGGTCCGCGGGGGTCGTCCCGCGAGGGGTTCGCGGGCCTCGCCGTGCGGGAGGCCGGCCGCCGGGGCGGGTGCGCCGAGGCCCTCGAAAGGTGCCCGATTCGCCAGGTATTGTCTCTTCGTTCGTCGCGACGGACCGTCAGGTGCGACGTGCGGTGAGGTCGAGCCGGTCTCCCCGCAGGCTCAACGGCCGGGTGCGGCCCAGGCGCGGGGGCCCAGGCGGTCGATGATCGTACGGAGCTGCTCACGGTCGAGCTCGTAGATCGTCTCGCCCGCCCGCGGGTCGCGCGCGTGCAGGGTGTGGAACAACGGCCCGCCGTGGGAGCCGATCTGGACGAGGGTGGCCGCGGCCCCCCGGACGGCGCGCTCGGTGCCGGGCGCCGCGGTCAGGTCGACCCGGCCCACGACGCCCGGGGTCACCCACACCGGCACGGACTCCAGGTGCCCGGACAGCTGGAGGTGGAAGTGGCCGCAGAGGATCAGCCGGACGTCCGTGCCGCGGACGGCGTCGGCCAGTTCGCCGGGGTTCCGCAGGCCCAGCGCCTGCTGCACCTCGACGTCGAGGGCGATCGGCGGATGGTGCAGCACCAGCACGGTGCCCATGGGCGCCGGGGTGGCCAGGACCTCCCGCAGCCAGGCGAGCTGGTCGCCGCCGAGCAGGCCGTACCCCATGCCGGGCACCAGCGAGTCGAGCGTGACGAAGCGGAAGCCGTCGACCAGGCTCACGGCCGCCCGCTCCCCGGCGGGCGAGGTGAGCATCGCCTGCGCGTGGTTGCGGCCGTCCGGCCGCAGGTGCCCGCTGCCCAGCGCCCGTGCGAAGGCCCGCCGCTCGTCGTGGTTGCCGGTGCTGTAGAACACCGGCGCCTGCCGCCGCAGGGCGAAGTCCCGGACGATGTCGCGCACGGAGAGGTACGCGTCCAGCGAGCCGTCGTCGGCGATGTCGCCGCTGATGACGATGACGTCGATGTCCGTCACCGGCTCGAGGTCGTTGAGCAGCCCGCGCAGCGACTCCCTCGCGTTGACGCCACCCGCCTTCGGTGAGCCGAAGCGGTCGAGGTGGGTGTCGGAGAGATGCAGGATCCGCATTGCGCGTACGGTACTCGGCTCGCGCCGCGACGTCACCGGTCATTGGCCCGGGCAACGGACGGGCGGGGGCCGCGGAACGAGGTTGCGCGGCGGCGCGGCGGTCGTGAGGCTGGGCCCGGCAAGGAGACGCCGGGGAAGAGGGGGAGGGCCGTGCGACGGTCGTGGAGGGACTTCGACTGGACGTCCACCGAGGTGCCGCAGGCGCCGCGGGACGACACGCAGCGCCTGCGGCGGGGGCTGCCGCGGACGCTGCGGGCCGTACAGGACCGGCGGGCCGTGCAGCGGCCGGTGTTCGACCCGGCGCTGAGGCAGTACTCCAACGCGTACCGGGCGGCCGACCCGCGGTTCGCCGATTTCGGGGTGGAGGCGGCGTGGCTGGAGTCGCGCCGCCGGGCGACGGACCTCGTGCTCGCCGGCGTCGCGGACTCGCCGTGGGCGGAGCACCTGGTGCTGCGCGGCAGCAGGCTGCTGCGCGCGTGGTTCGGGGACGCCGCCCGGGAGCCCGGCGACCTGGACTTCGTCGTCGTGCCCAGGGAGTGGCGGATCGAGGAGCCGCGGACGGAGGCGATGTTCGACGGCATCGCCCGCGCGGCCGGGTACGGTTCCGCGTCCGGGCCGGTGCGGGTCCACGCGGAGGACGCGGTCGCCGAGGACATCTGGACGTACGAGCGGGTGCCCGGACGCCGCCTCGTCCTGCCGTGGACGGCGGACGGACTGCCCGGCGGGATCGTCCAGCTCGACGTCGTCTTCAACGAGCGGCTGCCCGCACCCCCGGAGGCCGTCCGGCTTCCCGCCCTGTCGGCGGGCGGTCCGGAGGCGGCGGTGCTCGGGGTCTCCCCGGAACTTTCGCTGGCGTGGAAGCTGATGTGGCTGGTCAGCGACCGGCACCCGCAGGGCAAGGACCTGTACGACGCGGTGCTGCTCGCCGAGTCCTGCCGGCTGCGCTACGAGGTGCTGCGCGACGTCTTCCTCGACGCGGAGGACTCGTACGCGCTGAGCCCCGTCACCGTGGACGGGCTCGGCGAACTGGTACCCGCGGTGGAGTGGCGGCACTTCGTGGCCGAGTACCCCGGGTCGGGCGGCGACGCTGCCGAGTACGGGCGCCGCCTGACCGACGCACTGGCCCCGACCTTCGAGGGCGCCCCGCGGGGCGCCGCGCTGCGGGACTGGTGGATGGCGCCCTGGCTCGCGGAGTACCGCGAGGTGCACGAGCGCGAGGGCATGACGGGTCTGCAGAAGCGGCTGGCCGCCGAGGCGGGCCCCCCGGTCGCCGTCGTCATCACCCGGCAGGTCCTCGGGCCCGGCCGGTGCGGCCCCGAGGAGGCCCTGGAGATCATGCTGGCCGACCCGGCCTGGTCCCAGTGGGTGGGGATCTACGAGCGGCACCCGCAGTGGCGCCGGGAGCTCGTGGAGGAGTCGGGGGAGTGAGGGCGGCCTCCGGCCGGGGCCGGCGCTGTGGCCGGAGGGTTCGGGCGGCTTGAGACCACGGCGGGTGCCCTCCCGGCCGGGGCAGGGCCCCCGCGGGCCCAGGAGCACCTCTCACGGCCGGGGAGTGCGGCGCCGATCGGGGAACCAGGTGCGGTGACCTCGCGAGGCCGGCCGCGCCCGCACGTGGTGCGTGCGGGCGCCGTCGGGGTGTCCGTCGCGGTCGGCGATCGGGAGCACGGGTGTCGGGGGCGCCGTCCGCAGTGGATGGCGGACGCGCGCGGGTACGGCGGCCCTGCCACGGCAGCGTGGGAAATGAGGGAGGGTGCGGCGGGCCCGGCAGGGCCGCCGCACCCACCGGGGGCATCAGCCGCGGGCGGCCGAGGTGACCGCTTCGGCCTCCGCCGGGGCCGGGGCGGGACCGCCCGCGGCCCGACGGGTCGCGGCGGCGCGGTGGACCGGGACGAGGAGCGCGGCCAGGGCGGCGGCGAGGCACAGCACGGCCAGGAGGCCGAAGGCGTGCGTGTAGCCCGAGGCGTAGGGGAGGCCGGAGGGCTGGAGCCGGCTGGTGACCAGGACGCTGGTGACCGCGGCGCCGATGGAACCGCCGATGGTGCGGATGTTGGCGTTCATGCCGCTCGCGGCGCCGGTCTGCTCGGCCGGGACGCTGCGCACGATCAGGTTGGCCATGGAGGCGAAGGCGAGCCCGATGCCGAGGCCGAAGATGCCGGCCGCGAAGGCCACCTGCCACTGCTGGTCGTGCCACGCCGCGAGGGTGCCGCAGGCCACGGCGCCCAGTGCGGCGCCGGCCGTGAGCAGGTGCTTCGCGCCCACCACGGGCTCCAGGCGGCCGCTGAGCACGCCGGAGAGGAACATCGCGATCAGCATGGGCAGCATCAGCAGGCCGGCCCCCGTCACGCTGGCGCCGAAGCCGTAGCCCGCGGCGCGCGGGGTCTGGGCGAAGCCGGGGAGGAAGGACCAGATCGCGTACATGCCCGCGCCGAAGAGCAGGCCGGCGGTGTTGGTGGTCCACACGGCGCGCAGCCGCATGATGCGCAGGTCGATCAACGGGTGGCGGGAACGCGCCTCGGCGGTCAGCCACAGGGCGAAGAGGACGACCGCGGCGGCGAACAGGCCGAGGGCGCGGCCGGAGGTCCAGCCCCACTGGGTGGCCTGGCTGAGCGGCAGCAGCAGGGCCACGAGCCACCCCGACAGGAGTACGGCGCCGAGCCAGTTGACGCGTCCCTCGGCCCGGCTCGGGGACTCGGGCACGTAGCGGTAGGCGATCAGCGCGGTGACCGCGACGATGCCGACGGGCAGCCAGAACAGCCAGCGGTAGTCGAGCGCCGAGACGATCGGGCCGGCCGCCACGATGCCGACGCCGCCGCCCGCGGCGATCACGGCGGACAGGTTGCTGATGCTCGGGCCCACGCGGTCCGCGCCGAACTCGTCCCGGATGATGCCGAAGGACAGCGGGAAGAGCGCGCCGCCGATGCCCTGGACGACACGGGCGATGATCAGGACGCCGATGGAGGGCGCGAGCGCGGCGAGCAGACAGCCGAGCGTCAGGGTGACCAGGACGGCGACGAGCGTGCGCTTCTTGCCGATCAGGTCGCCGACCCGGCCGAGGATGGGGGTGAAGACCGAGGCGGACAGCAGGTAGGCCGTCATCACCCAGGTCGCGGTGGACTGCGAGGTGTGCATGGCGTGCTGGACCGTCGGCAGGGCCGGCGCGATCAGCGACTGCAGCATGGAGAACACGCCCGCACCGGTCGCGAGGACCGCGAAGGTGAGGCGGGTGGACTTCCGTGGCATGAAAAAGCCTCTCCGGTTCCGAACGGGGGGCGTGGCCGGGGTGGCCCGGCCGTGGTCGTACGGGCTGGGTGGGCAGCCCGGGGAACCGGTGGCCGCGCGCGGCGGCCGCCGGGGAAGGTGAGGGGCGGGCGATGCGTCGGCGCACGGCCCGGGGATGGGTCACACCGGGGTGCGTACGCCTCGCCGCCGCGTGCCCGGCACGCGGCGGTGGGAACCGCACCCCGACTGCTAAAGTGGAGGTATGCCTCCACTGTAGCGGAGGCTACCCTCCACTTCAAACGTTCGGGTCAGGAGGCAGCAGTGACGGCCGACACGTTCCCCGTCAGCGCGATCGTCGCGTCCCAGCGCCCGCACCGCAGGGACGCGGCGCGGAACTACGACGCCCTGCTGGCGGCCGCCCGCGAGGCCTTCACGGAGAACGGCTCGGAAGCCTCCCTGGAGGACATCGCCCGGCGCGCGGGCGTGGGCATCGCCACCCTCTACCGGAACTTCCCCACCCGCCGGCACCTCTTCGAGTCCGTCTACGCGGACGAGGTCAACGACCTGTGCCGGGTCGCCCAGGAGGTCGCCGACCGCGAGCCGTGGGAGGCCCTCACCTCCTGGCTGGGCCGCTTCGTCGACTACACCGTGACCAAGCGCGCCATCCGCGAGGCGCTCAGCAACGAGTCCGACGTCTTCCTGGCCTGCCGCGATTCCATGTTCCAGGCCGGCGGCCCCCTCTTCGACCGCGCTCAGCAGGCCGGCGAGGCCCGCGGCGACATCTCCTTCGACGACCTGCTCCGCATGGTCTCGGGCATCTCCGCGACCCACTTCGCGGACGACGCGCAGCGCGACCGCATCCTCGCCGTGGCCCTCGACGGGGTCCGCGCGGGCCGCTGACCCGCGCCGCCGGCCCGCGGGCCGGTCAGCTCCGCGGGTGGGGTGCGGCGTAGGCGCGGACGGCCGCCACCCGGTCCGGGCCCACCGCAGTTCGCGCCGGCCCTTGCGACGCCGCGGGCTACAGCTTCAGCCCCAACAGCTGGTGGTCGAGCCGGCTGTCCTCGTACCTCGTTCCGGCGGCTGCACCAAGTCGTTCGCCTCGGGCCCGAGGGACAACGCCACCTTCACCGGGAGCGTGCCGTACGTCGGTTCGGCGCTCAAGGACGCCGTCACCTACATCGAGGTCTGGCGCGGCTGACCACGCCCACCAGGGGTTTTCCGGCCTCGAGGCGAAGAGGAAACGGGAAACCCCTGTTGCCAGCGGGCCGTTCGGGGCCACCGTGAGGGCCGACACGCGACCGAGGGCGGCGCCGGACGCCGCCCCGTCTTTGGGGGAAGACCGCATGAGAGCACGACGCTGGGGCGGTGGACTGGTCGCCGCCGTGGTGACCGCCCTGCTCCTCGCGCTCGTCCCGGCCGCCGCCGCCCACGCGGCCGGGACCGGCGAGCAGAACTGGTGCAGCCTGCAGGGCATCGCCTCCGACGAGGCGCATCGGGCCGCGGACGCGGCCTGCCAGGAGTGGCGCAACCGCACGCTGTACACGTGGGGCGGCGGGCACGGCCCCGCACCCGGCGCGAGTTACGGCACCATCGACATCCACGACCTGGAAGAGACCTGGAACGACCCGAACACCCGCGGCTTCGACTGCTCGGGGTTCGTCCGCTGGGCCTGGTACAAGGCCGTCGGGTGGGACATCCTCGGCGGCGGCACCGCCGAGTCGATGTACCGGAGCGCCGGGCGCGCCTACCAGGCCGTCCACGGCAGCGGCGGCGGCAAGCCGGCCGTCTCCGACCTGCAGCCCGGGGACATCGTCTTCACCGGGATCGGCGGCACCGTCGACAGCATCAGCCACGTGATGCTCTACCTCGGCGGCGGCTACGTCGTGGAGGCGTACCAGTCGCAGCACCCCGTCCGGGTGATCGACATCAACGCGCGCATCGACAACAACCGCCTCGCCGGGGTGGCGCGCATGCCGCAGGGCGGGCCCTTCACGGAGCCGCCCGGTTACGACGGAAGCCTCCAGGTGACCTGGGGCACCGACGTCGCCGTACGGCAGCACCCCAACAAGACGGCGGCGCTGGTGACCCGGCTGTCCGGGCCGGACCTGGTGTACGCCACCTGCCAGCAGCACGGGGAGAGCGTCACCGCCGAGGGCTACACCAACGACGCCTGGACGTACCTGTCCAACCGCGGGGGCTGGATCAGCAACATCTACCTGAGGGGCCCGGCCTGGCTGCCCGAAGTGCCCGCCTGCACCGGCTCCGCCTACGATCCGCAGACCGGTACCGGGGGCGGCGGCGAGGCCTCCCAGGGCGGCGCCTACGGCACCTGGGGCACCGGCGTGGCGATCCGTTCCGAGCCGTCCACGACCAGCGGGACCACGGTGGCCCGGCTGGCCGGCCCGACGAACGTCGCCGTCAGCTGCCAGACGCACGCGCAGACCGTGACGTCCGAGGGGTACACCAACGACGCCTGGTCCTACCTGCCGCAGTACGGGGGTTGGATCACCAACATCTACCTGCGCGGCGACGCCTGGCCGGCCGGGGTGCCCGCCTGCGACGGCAAGGGCACCTCGACGCCGGCCGGCGCGAGCCCGTACGGCACCTGGGGCACCGGCGTGGCCGTCCACGGCTACCCGTCCACCGGGTCCGCGGTGGTGGCCCGGCTGGCCGGTCCGACCGACGTGGCGGTGTCCTGCCAGAAGTACGCGGAGGAGGTGACGGCCGAGGGCTACACCAACAGCGCCTGGTCGTACCTCCCGCAGTACCAGGGCTGGATCAGCAACATCTACATGCGCGGCGACGCCTGGCTGTCCGGCGTGCCGACCTGCGGCGCCGGGGGCGGCGCCATCTGACCTTCCCGGTCCGCCACGGCCGGTGTGGTCCCACCGCTCACGGGGGCGGTGGGGCCCGCCGGCCCGTGGCCATTTCTCGACCGTGCGCACCCCGTCCCCGGCGACCCCGGGAACCACGCCCCGCCCGGCGCACTCCTCACCTTCCGACGGTCCGCCGGCGAGGCGGTCGGGAACAGAGGTCGGCGCCCTCCGCGCCGTACGCGGCGGGGACGGGATGGACCGGACACCACACAGGCCGACCGGGCCCTTCGGCCGGGCACTGCGCGAACTGCGCCTGGAGCGCGGGGTGTCGCTGTCGGCGCTGGCCCGGCGCACCCACTACAGCAAGGGGTACCTCAGCAAGATCGAGACGGGCGGCAAACCGGCCAACGCCGACGTCGCCCGGCGCTGCGACGAGGCGCTGGACGCGGGCGGCGCGCTGCTCGCCCTGCTGCCCCCGGAACCCGGACCGCGAAGCACCCGCCCGCCGGCCGCCGACGACGGGGGAGCGCGGTGCCCCTACCCCGGTCTGTCCGCCTACGGCAGGCAGGACGCGGCCCGCTTCTTCGGCCGGGAGCGCGCAGTTGCGGAGCTGGTGGAACGGCTGGGGCGCCGGGCCGGCAGGGGGCCGCTGGCCGTGGTCGCGCCCTCCGGGGCCGGGAAGTCCTCGCTGCTGCGGGCCGGCCTGCTGCCCGCCCTGGCCGGCGGCCCGTACGGACACTGGCCGGTCGCCGTCTGCACCCCCACCGCGCGGCCCCTGGACGCCCTCGCGCGGGCGCTGGACCACGCCGTGGGCGGAGGACCGGAGGGGGTGGGCGGACAGGCGCCGCCCTCCGCCCGCGCCGCGACCCTCGTCGTCTCCCTCGGGGCCGGCGAAGGAGCGGTCGAGGACGGCACGCCGCGCACCGGACGCGTCCTCGTCGTCGACCAGTTCGAGGAGACGTTCACGCTCTGCGACGACGAGGCCGAGCGGCGCTCCTTCATCGCCGCGCTCACCGGGCTCGCCGCCACCGGTGACGCCGTCGTCGTCCTCGGGATCCGGGCCGACGTGACCGGACGCTGCCTGGAGTACCCGGCCCTCGTCCCCGTCATCAGCGACGGGCTGTTCGCCCTGGGCGCGATGAGCCCGGACGAACTGCGCGAGTGCATCGTGCGGCCCGCCCGGGAGGAGGGCACCGAGCTCGAACCGGGCCTGGTCGAGGTCCTGTTGCGGGACCTCGGCGCGACGGGGTCCCCGGACGGCCCGGCCGGCGCCGCCGGGCCCGGCGGCGACCCCGGGGCGCTGCCGCTGCTGGCGCACGCCCTGATGGCCACCTGGCGGCAGGGCACCGGCCGCACCATGACCGTGGCCGGCTACCTCGCGGCCGGCGGCATCCACGGCTCCGTCGCGACCGCCGCCGAGGCGCTGTACACCGCGCTGTCCCCGGCCGAGCAACTCGCCGCCCGCAGGCTGCTGCTGAGGCTGGTCCGGGTCGGCGAGGACAACGAGCAGTCGCGCCGCCCCCGCGGCACCGCCGACCTGCTGGACGGGCTGCCGGACACCGCCGCCGCCCGCACCGCGCTCGACGCCTTCGTGGCCGCGCGCCTGCTGACCGTCGGCACCGACCGCGTGGAGATCGTCCACGAGGCGCTGCTGCGGGCCTGGCCGCGCCTGCGCACCTGGATCCACGCCGCCCGTGCCGACCTGTTGCTGCACCAGCAACTGGCCGCGTCCGCCCGCGACTGGGAACGCGAGGGCCGCGACCCCGCCCTGCTCCACCGCGGCACACGCCTGGCGGCCGCCCGCGAGTGGGCCGCGGGCCCCGGCCGCCGCGACGGCGAACTCGGCGCGGCGGAAGTGGACTTCCTCGCCGCCTCCGCCCACGAGGAGGACCTGCGGCGGATCCTCGTACGGCGCCGGGCCCGCCAGCAGCGGACCGGGCTGGTCGTCCTCGCCGTGCTGCTGGTGCTGGCGGTGCTGGCGGGCGGCGTCGCCGTCGAGCAGCGGCTCGGTGCCGACCGGCAGCGCGCCACGGCGCTCTCCCAGGCGATGGCCGCCCGCTCCGCCCACCTCGCCTCCGGCCGCCCCGAGGCAGCCATGCTGCTGGCCGAGGCCGCCTACCGCACCGCCCCCACCACCGAGGCCCGCAGCGCCCTGCTCAGCACTCAGGCCGACGCCTTCGCGGGGCGGCTGACGGGCCACACCGGCGCCGTCAACGCGGTGGTGTTCTCGCCCGACGGCCGGCTGCTGGCCTCGGCGGGCTCCGACCGCACGGTACGGCTGTGGGACGTCGCCGGACGCACCGCAGCCGGCGTCCTCACCGGGCACCGCGGCCCCGTACGGTCGGTGGCCTTCTCCCCGGACGGACGGCTGCTGGCCTCGGCGAGCTCGGACGGCACGCTGCGGCTGTGGTCCGTGCCGGGCCGTCGCACGGTTGCCATGCTGACACACCATCAAGGCCCGGTACGAGCAGCGGCGTTCGCACCCGACGGCCGCACGCTGGCCTCCGCGGGCGCCGACGGCACCGTACGCCTGTGGGACGTCGCGACCGGTCGCCAGGAGGCCGTCCTCACCGGGCACACCGACGAGGTCCTCGCCCTGGCCTACCGCCCCGGCGGCAGGTTGCTCGCCTCCGCGGGCGCCGACCGCACCGTACGTCTGTGGGACACCCGGACGCGGCGGAGCCGCGCCGTCGTGCGCGACCACAGCGGCGACGTGCTCGCCCTCGCCTTCAGCCCCGACGGCCGCACCCTCGCCGGCGGCGGCGCCGACCGCACCGTGCGCCTGAGGGACGTCGCCACGCTGCGCCGCACCGCCACCCTCTCCGGGCACGACGACGACGTCAACGGGCTCGCCTTCGGGCCCGGCGGCCACACGGTCGTCTCCGCGGGCGGCGACGGCACCGTCGTCCGCTGGGACGTCCACACCCACCTGCCCGTCGAGACCCTCGCCGGCCACACCGACTACGTGCTCTCCGTCGCCGTGGCCGGCCACGGCGACCTCCTCGCCACCGCCGGCTTCGACCGCACCGTCGTCCTGTGGGACCTCAGCCGCAGCACCCTGGACACCGCGCCGGTCACGGAGGTCTGGAAGGCCGCCTACGACCCCGCGGGCCGGGTGCTCGCCTCGGCCGGCGGCGACGGCACCGTACGGGTCTGGGACATGGCGCGCCACGCCCCCGCGTACACCCTCACCGGGCACAGCGGACCCGTCTACGACGTCGCCTTCAGTCCGGACGGCCGGCTGCTCGCCTCCGCGGGCGCGGACCGCACCGTACGTCTGTGGGACACCCGGACCCGGCGTGGCCGTGCCGTGCTGCGAGGTCACGACGGCGCCGTCTTCGCGCTCGCCTTCAGTCCCGACGGGCGCACCCTCGCGACCGGCGGCGCCGACCGCACGGTGCGCCTGTGGGACACCGCGAGCGGGCGGCACGAGGCCACCCTCGCCGGCCACACCGACTTCGTGAACTGCTTGGCCTTCAGCCCCGACGGCCGCCTGCTGGCCAGCGGCAGTGACGACCTGACGCTCCGTCTGTGGCACCCGGCCACGGGCAGCCGCGAGGCCGTCCTGGCGGGTCACACCGGCTCCGTCCGCGGTGTCGCCTTCGCACCGGACGGCCGCACCCTCGCCAGCAGCGGCAACGACGGCACCGTCCGCCTGTGGGACGTCCCCCGGGCGCACGCCGCCGGGGTCCTCACCAGCCACACCGGGTCGGTCCGCGGCGTGGCCTTCTCGCCCGACGGCCGCACCCTCGCCAGCAGCGGCAACGACCGCACGGTACGGCTGTGGGACCCGGCGGCGCGGAGCCTGACCGCCACCCTCACCGGCCACACCCGCGCCGCGTGGAGCGTCGCCTTCAGCCCGGACGGCGGCACCGTGGCCAGCGCGGGCAACGACGGCACGATCCGCCTCTGGGACCCGGACGTCCGTCACCGCACCGCCGTGCTCTGCCGCCTGGCCGGCCCCTCGGACCCCACCCGCTGGCGGCGCCTCCTCCCGGGCTACGACTGGCCGGGCCCCTGCGGCTCAGGCGGGTAGCCGGGGGCCCGGAACCGCTAGCGCCGAACGTCGGGCGGAACGAGCGCTTCCGTACCGGGTACCCACCGTCCCGCAGGCGCGTTCCTTCCCGGGGACCGGGGAAAAACCCCGTGCCCCGGTCCCGGGCCGCTCACTACACTCGCGTCGATCGCGCGCCGCCGACATCGCGGCGCGGTCCGTGACGAACGAGGGGAGCCCGGCCGTGCGTTGGCGTACCGCTGCCGTCGTGCCCCCGTCACGGCATGAGGTGATCCTGGTGTCCTCGCCGGCCCGGTGCAGGCTGCGCGGCCTGCACCGGACGTCCGCGACGACCTCCTGACCCCTCCCGCACCAGCGGAGCCGCACCCGCGGAGCCGGGGCCGTCGGCCGGGTACGCCCTGCCGCCGCGCCCCCGGCCGCCCGCCGTGCACGGGGCCGGGCCGGGGCCGGAACCGCGGAAATCGCGCCGCCCACCTCAGGACCACCCGAAAGGCCACCGGGCCATGCGCACCGTCAATCCGCCGACCGCCGTACGCAACCTGGGCATCCTCGCCCACGTCGACGCGGGCAAGACCACCGTCACCGAACGGATCCTCTACCTCACCGGCGCCACCCACAAGCGCGGCGAGGTCCACGACGGCACGACCGTCACCGACTTCGACCCGCAGGAGCGCGACCGCGGCATCACCATCTTCGCCGCGGCCGTGACCTGCGACTGGGACGGCCACCGGATCAACCTGATCGACACCCCGGGCCACGTCGACTTCTCCGACGAGGTCGAACGCTCCCTGCGCGTCCTCGACGGCGCCGTCGCCGTCTTCGACGCGGTCGCGGGCGTCGAGCCGCAGGGCGAGGCGGTGTGGCGGCGGGCCGACCGGCACGGCGTCCCGCGGATCGCGTTCGTCAACAAGCTGGACCGCGTGGGCGCCGACCTGGACGCCGCCGTCGGTTCCATCCGGGAGCGCCTAGACGAGTAGTTCCGAAGTTCGGCCACCGGGAAAGGGCGAGGGTGTCCAAGATCCGTTTGTGACGACAGACCTGAACACCCTCTTGACCGCACTGTACGTGAAGATCGACGACGGGTTCGGAGGAACTCGCCGCACGGGCCGACCGCCCCGGCTGAGCGACTCCGAGCTCGTCTGCCTCGCGGTCGCCCAGGCCCTGCTGGGCTTCCACTCCGAAGCCCGCTGGCTC
>NZ_JBIBGK010000035.1:0-70541 GCF_042956445.1 Streptomyces sp. NPDC008238
GTCCTCGGAGACCAGTTCCGCCTACCCCTACGACTTCGCGGTGCTGAAGGTGACCAACCCCGACTCCGGCACCTCGCTGGAGGAGACGGTCGGGGGGGGGGGGGGGGGGGGGGGGGGGGCGGCCCCCCCCCCCCCCCCCCCCCCCCCCCCCCCCGGCTCGGCCTGACCCGCCGGGTCAGGAGTTCGTCCGGACCGGGCCCTGCGCGCGCACCCGGCCGGCGGTGGGCTTCCTCACGCGGGGGTGAGCCCTGACGCGGGCCCCTCAGGATGCCGGTGGGGGGAACGCACGGGTCGCCGGTGGGGGCGGCGCTGCATCCCGCGCGTGACGGCACGGTCCGGGCCGGCGTCTTCGCCGGCGACCGCTGACGAGGGGCGAGTTGGCGCACGTGCACTCGAGGGACGGGGCAACCTGCTTGCTCTGTGCGGGACCCAGGCTAGGGACGCGGCCCGGGCACCCCAATGAGGGAAAGCCCCTGAGCCGGTTGCGTAGGGAAACCCCTCGGTCACATCCCGTGCCCGCCCGCGAGCCGATGCCGACCCTGCAGTGGGCCCGGGCCGGGGCCGGACCGCGTTCGTCTGCGGGCTGTGGCGCCGGCTGGGCGGCGGAGGATGTGCGCCCCGGAGGTGTGTGGTGCGGGCTCGCGGCTGGTGGCGTGCTCGGGGAGGGGTGCGGTCCTGGGTGGTGGGGTCCGGCTCCGGCGGGCGCCTGAGCCCGCGCGCCGTCCGCGGGTCCGACGACACGGCCGGTCCGGGCTGCCTCGACGGTTCCGTCCGCCGGTGTGGGGCGTGGCGGACGCGGGGTGCGTTCTCCGGCGGTGAGTTCGCTGTTGCCTCCGTGGTCCTTGATGCCGTGCGGTCGGTGGCGCTTTCCGGGACGGGTCTGGGTGCCCGGTGTGCTGCCGGGGCCGGTCCGTCCGGTTCGGCGGGTGCTTGAGTGGGCGTGCCGGGGGCGCGTCCGCCCGCCGGCGTGGGGCAGGGGGGACGCGGAGTCCGGGTCCCGGGGGCGCTTCCGGCGGCTCAGCCGGCGCGGCGGCCCGCCGCGAGGCGGACGATGTCGACGCGCGAGCGGATGCCTAGCTTGCGGTAGACCCGGGTCAGGGTCGCCTCGACCGTCTTGACGCTGATGAAGAGCGTGGCGGCGATCTCCCGGTTGGTGGCGCCCTCCAGGACGAGCGCGGCCACCTGGCGTTCCATCGAGGCCAGCCCGTCCAGCTCCGGCGCCGCCGCCGCGGGGGGCGCCGGGGCCGGGCCCACCAGTTCCAGCCAGGGCAGGGCCTTGGAGCGCCGGAACAGCCGGGCGGCCTCGTCCAGTGCCGCGCGAGCCGCGCCGCGGTTGCGCCGGTCCGCCTCGACCTGGGCCAGCGCGAAGACGGCGCGGGCCTCCTCCAGGCCGTAGCCGAGCGCCGCGAGCCGCTGCCGGGCCCCGGTCAGCACCGCCACCGCGCCGTCGCTGTCGCCGCGGGCGGCGAGCAACATCCCCTCGGCGCGCTCCAGGACGGCCAGGATGCTCTGCCGTCCCAGCCGCAGGGCGTGCCGGCGCGTCTCGTCGACGACCTCCCGCGCCTCCCCGAGCGCGCCGGTCAGGACCAGCGCCTCGGCGAGGTCGCCCTGCCAGCGGCCGCGCGCGGGCTCCGTCACGCCCATCTCGCGTTCCAGCGCGCGCACCCGGCGCAGCGCGTCCACCGCGCCCTGCGGGTCGGCGCCGACCAGCCGCGCGTGCCCGAGCGCGTACAACGCCCGTGTCATGTACGGCATGTCGCTGTCGGCCTCGGCCCGTCGCACCGCGTTCCCGGCCAGCGACAGCGCGCGTTCCACCGTGCCGCCGGCCGCCTCGGTCAGGGCCGCGATCTGCAGCGCGAAGCCCTCGCCGATGCCGATGTCCTCGGCCAGCCGCAGGCTCTCGCGGGCCAGGTCGAGCGCCGTGCCGCAGCGCCCGGAGCGCAGCTCGATCTCGGCGAGGCTGCGCACCGAGTAGACCTCGGTCTCCACCGCGCCCCGCTGCCGTGCCTCACCGGCAAGCCACGTCAACGCGGTGCGTGCCTCGTCGAGCTGATCCTTCATCAGCAGGTAGCGGGAGCGGATGTAGACCGGGCCGTTGTGGTTCATGGCCACGTGCGGGTCCTGCGGTTCCGCGGAGGCCAGGGCAAGGGTCGCGGGCGCGTCGGGGTGGCCCATGGTCGTCTCGTTGAGCGCCTTGAAGGACAGCGCCAGCAACTCGGTGCGCCGGTCACCGGCCTGCGCGGCGAGCGCCGCCGAGCGGGCGGCCTCGGCGCGCGCCTCGTGCATCTGGCCGTCCACCAGGGCCCGCCAGGCGAGCTGGTAGCGCACCAGGCCCTGCAGCCGTGGGTCGTCGCCGGCGTCCGCCAGGGCCTGCGGGAAGACGTCGTCGACCTCGGAGAGGGCCTGCCCCACCGAGTCGATCACCACGCTCCACGCCCGCACCCGGTCCGCCGGGATCGTGGCGTGGGCCAGCACCTCGCGGGCGGTGGCACGGGCGAGTTCGGGTTCCGCGGCGGTCAGTGCGTCCTCGGCGGCGCGCAGCCGCCGCTCGTCCGCGGTGGGCACCGCGTCCTCGGGGGTGTGCCGGGCGGCCAGCAGGCCGAGTTGGGCGGCCACCGAGGGGGCGCCGCGGGCCCGGGCCTCGTCCGCGGCCTCGGACAGGCTCGCCGCGACCCGTTCGTCCTTGCCGCTGGTCGCCAGCGCCAGGTGCCGGGCCCGCTCGATCGGGTCGCCGGCGGCCGCGGCCAGCGCGGCGTGCGCGCTGCGCCGGTCCTCCGGCGTGGCCTCCGCGTACAGCGCCGCGGAGATCAGCGGATGCGCGAACCGCACCAGTTCGGTGCCGTCGTGGTGGTCCATCTCCACCAGGCCGAGGGAGGCCGCCACCCCCGTCTCGCTCTCGGCGTTGGCGCGGCCGGCGCTGCGCAGCGTGGCGAGGGTCGGACGGGCCCCCGCGCTGGCGATGAGCAGCGTGCGGCGGGTCTCCGCGGAGAGCATCTCCAGCCGGTTGAGGACCAGGGCGCGCAGCGAGGTCGGCACGGGCAGCGGCTCACCGGGACGCGGCGGGGTGCGGCTCTCGGCGAGGGCACGGCCGAGCTCCAGGGCGAAGAGCGGATTGCCGCCGCTGGTGCGGTGGATGTCCCGGACGACCGCGCGCGGCAGGCCCGTGTGCCCGCGCCCGTCGAGGAGTTCGGAGACGTCCGGCCGGGACAGCGGCGTCACCCGCAGCGTGAGCACGTCCTGGGGGAAGGCGCGCAGGTAGCGGTCGTGCTGGTCCTGCGGATCGGAGTCGGTGCGTACGGCGCCGAGCACCCGCACCGGCAGCTCGGCGACCCGGCGGGCCGCGAAGGCGAGCAGTTCGGCGCTGGCGGGGTCCATCCACTGCAGGTCGTCCACGACGATCAGCACCGGGCCGTCGGCCGCCAGCGCCCGCAGCACCGACAGCACCGCCAGGCGCAGCGCGAGCCCGTCCCGTTGCAGCGAGGACTCCCCGCGGCCGGTGAGCGCGGATTCCAGCGCGGCCCGCTGCGGTGCGGGCAGGCGGTCGGACACCCGGTCGGCGACCAGGCCGAGCAGATCGACCAGGGCGAGGAAGGGGAGGTGCGATTCGGATTCGGTCGCGGAACAGCGCAGCACCGTGGGCTCGGCGCCGTATTCCTCGGCGAGTGTCCGCAATACGGTGGACTTCCCGATTCCGGCCGGTCCGTACAGCAGCAGGCTGCCCCCCTGGACGAGGTGTCCGCGGGCCCGCGCGAGCACCTCACCTCGCCCGATCACCTGGTCGGGTCGGGGTCTGGCCGGCACGTCGAAGACCTGCTCCACGGTCGCCGCTCCCCTCGTGTCGTGTCCGGGACAATGTTATGCAAAGAGCCGTGGAAATCGCGGGGTACAAGCGCGGCTCTTCGACCCACGTCCGGTACGGGGAAATGCACCGCCGCCGCCGAATTGTCGTCGTGCGGAGGCGGCGGACCGGGAAATGCGCGGGGGCAGCGGCCTGTTGAACACCGGACCGTTCGTCAGGCCGGCCCCCGTCCCGTGTGTGCCGGTGGACACACCCCGAATGATCGGTCCGATCCCGCCGGCGGTCAAACCCCGAAATGGCCCAGGACGAGGTGAACACGACGGCATGTCCGTACTTCCGCTGCTGCCCGTGATCAGGGTGCTTTGCGGGTGAACGCGGTACCGGGACGCGGCCGGCGGGGCCGTTCCGCCGCCGACGTCCCCCGCGGCCGGCGGCGTTCCGGCAGGTCGTTCCGTACCCGGTCCGCACGCCGGGCCGGGCCGCCTCGAAGGTGCGGCCCGGCGTATCAGGGGAGCAGGCCGGCGCGGCGCGCGGCGACGACGGCCTCCAGCCGGGTGTGGGCGCCGAGCTTGCGCATGGCCGAGCGCAGATAGCTCTTCACCGTCTCCGGACGCAGCCCCAGCCGGTCGGCGGCAGCGGCGTTGGTGGCCCCCGTGGCCACGCACGCCAGGACGTCCAGTTCACGGGAGGAGACGACGACCGCCCGCCCGGTGGGGGAGCGGTCCCGGCCCCCCGCGGCCCCGGTCGCCGCCGCGAGCCGGCCGCACGCGGCGAGCAGTTCCTGCCGCAGCAGCGGATCGGCGACCCGGCCGGCCAGCGCCCGCAGCTCGCCGTGTGCCTCGCGGACCTCCTCCCAGGCCGCCGGGTCCCCGGCCGTCGGCTGCCGGCACGTGGACAGCAGGCGGTCGGCCTCGTCCCGGACGGCCAGGCGCTGTTCCAGCTCGCGCGCCGCCTCCACCGCGGCGCTGACCGGACGGTCGCCGAGCGCCAGCGGACGGCGCAGCGCGCCGTAGAGCACCCCGCGCACCCGGCGACGCACCACCACCGGCACCGCCAGGACCGAACGCAGGCCCTCGGCGGCCACCGCCGCGTCGTACTCGTGGCTGATCACCCGGGACGTGCTGTAGTCGGTGACGGCCAGCGGCCGGGAGAGGGCGATCGTCTTGCCGCCCAGGCCGTTGCCCGTGGCGATGGTGAGCCCCTGCAGCGAGGCGGTGGCCGTGCCGGACAGCTCGCTGATCCGCAGCCGGCCCGGTTCCGGGAGCAGCCCTCCGAAGGCCACCGGCAGACCGCTGGTGCGCCTCATCCGCAGCAGTGCCGCCCGCAGCTCCGCCGCCTCGCCCGATCCCGTCACGCCCTCGCCGCTCCTTCACCCCCGTCCGGGGGTAGTGAGAGCCTCGTCACTGACAACAGGATGCTATCGAGGGGGCCGGCGACGAGGAGGACACATGACGGCAACCAGCGGGACGGACGAGTTCCGGGCGGCCCGGGACTTCCTGCTGCGCCACCGCGAGGACTACAAGGCGGCGTACGAGGGCTTCCGCTGGCCGCGGCCGGAGCACTTCAACTGGGCGCTGGACTGGTTCGACGCCATCGCCCGCGGCAACGACCGGCCCGCCCTGCACATCGTCGAGGAGGACGGCACCGAGTCCGTCGTCTCCTTCGCCGCGATGTCCGAGCGCTCCTCCCGGGTCGCGAACCGGCTGCGCGCCCTCGGAGTGGCCGCCGGCGACCGGATCGTGGTCATGCTGGGCAACCAGACCGAGCTGTGGGAGACGGCGCTCGCCGCCATGAAGCTGCGGGCCGTGGTCATCCCGGCCACCCCGCTGCTCGGTCCCGCCGACCTCACCGACCGCGTGGAGCGCGGCCGGGCCCGCCACGTGGTCGTCCGGGCCGCGGACACGGAGAAGTTCGAGCAGGTGCCGGGCGGGTACACCAGGATCGCCGTCGGCGGCGCCCCGGCGGGCTGGCACGCCTACGAGGACGCGTACGACGCCCCGGCGGACTTCACGCCCGACGGCGACACCCGCGGCGACGACCCGCTGATGCTGTACTTCACCTCGGGCACCACCGCCAAGCCCAAGCTGGTCGAGCACACCCACCTGTCCTACCCGGTGGGCCACCTGGCGACGATGTACTGGATCGGCCTGCGCCCCGGCGACGTCCACCTCAACATCTCCTCGCCCGGCTGGGCCAAGCACGCCTGGTCCAACCTCTTCGCGCCGTGGAACGCCGAGGCCACGGTCTTCATCCACAACTACACGCGCTTCGACGCGGGCCGGCTGATGGCCGAGATGGACCGGGCCGGCGTCACCAGCTTCTGCGCGCCGCCCACCGTCTGGCGGATGCTGATCCAGGCCGACCTCGGCCTGCTGCGCACGCCGCCGCGTGAGGTCGTCGCCGCAGGCGAGCCGCTGAACCCCGAGGTCATCGAGCACGTGCGGCGCGCCTGGGGCCTCACCGTCCGGGACGGCTTCGGCCAGACCGAGACCGCCGTCCAGGTCTCCAACGCGCCGGGACAGCCCCTCAAGCCGGGCTCCATGGGCCGCCCCAGCCCCGGCTACGTCGTGGAGCTCGTCGACCCGGTCACCGGCGAGCCCGGCGACGAGGGGGAGATCTGCCTCGACCTGTCCACCCGCCCGGTGGGCCTGATGACCGGCTACGCGGGCGACCCCGAGCGCACCGCCGAGGCCATGGCCGGCGGCTGGTACCGCACCGGCGACATCGGCTCCCGCGACGCCGAGGGCTACATCACCTACATCGGGCGCGCCGACGACGTCTTCAAGGCCTCCGACTACAAGATCTCCCCCTTCGAGCTGGAGAGCGCCCTGCTGGAGCACGATTCCGTGGCCGAGGCCGCCGTCGTCCCGGCGCCCGACCCGCTGCGGCTGGCCGTGCCCAAGGCGTACGTCGTCCTCGCCGAGGGGTGGGAGCCGGGACCGGAGACCGCCGCCGCGCTGTTCGCCCACTCGCGGGCCGTGCTCGCCCCCTACAAGCGGGTGCGGCGCATCGAGTTCGCCGAGCTGCCCAAGACCGTGTCCGGCAAGATCCGCCGCATCGAGCTGCGCCGGCGCACCGCCGAGGGCGCCGTCGGCACCGAGTACCGCGAGGAGGGCCACCGGTGAGCACCCCCGCGAGCCCCGTCGAGCCGTCCTACGCGAGCGGCACGGGCACCACCGCGCTGCTCGGCGACACCATCGGCCGCAACCTGGACCGGGCGGTCGCCGCCTGGCCGGAGCGCGAGGCGCTGGTGGACGTGCCCAGCGGCCGCCGCTGGACGTACGCCGAGTTCGGCGCCGCCGTCGACGACGTGGCGCGCGGCCTGCTCGCCAAGGGCGTCGGCAAGGGCGACCGGGTGGGCATCTGGGCCGTCAACTGCCCCGAGTGGGTGCTCGTCCAGTACGCCACCGCCCGCATCGGCGCGATCATGGTCAACATCAACCCGGCCTACCGCGTCCACGAGCTGGCGTTCGTCCTCGACCAGGCCGGCATCGAGGTGCTGGTCGCCTCGACCGCCTTCAAGGCGAGCGACTACCGCGCGATGGTCGAGCAGGTCCGGGGGCAGTGCCCCGCGGTCTCGGAGGTCGTGTACATCGGCGACCCGACGTGGGACAGCCTCGTCGCGGCCGGGACCCACGTCCCGCACGAGCGGCTCGCCGAGCGCGCGGCGGAACTGTCCTCCGACGACCCGGTCAACATCCAGTACACCTCGGGCACCACGGGCTTCCCCAAGGGCGCGACCCTCTCCCACCACAACATCCTCAACAACGGCTACTTCGTGGGCGAGCTGGTGGGCTACTCCGAGCAGGACCGGGTCTGCCTGCCGGTGCCGTTCTACCACTGCTTAGACTTTTACCGCTTTAGGACACATGATTTTGCCTGGTCAGAGCTCATGGCCGGACTAGGCCAGACTCCCACAGCACAGACGTAGGCCCCCGACCCGGACAGTCATCGGCTCGGGGGCCACCTCATACGGTGTGCGGCCAGTTCCATGCTATTTCGGCAGGGGGGCTGCGCTGTGCCACTGCGCGATTGCAGGGAATGCTGCGAGTCCATCCGATCGATCGCAGCAACGGCCTTCCCAGGCAGTCCGGAAGTCCCCCCAAAGCAAGGAACAGCATGTTCAGGGCCGCCACCCCCGGCTGGGGGGATGCAATCCAGCCGTGAGGTCTAAGAGCTGAAGGACTGGAAGCTCGACGATCTCGACCATTCGGGTCGCGCTGGAGTACGACAGGCGCGCGCTCGGGAAGTTACCCGTTCGCTACTGGTAGCTGGTCGAGGCGTCGGCGCACTCACTAGCACCGTAGGTTCTTGGAGTTGTTGGTGAATCCGATCAGCATCCTGATCTTCGGTTCCGTCCTGTCTGTCTGCGTGGCCGAGGCCGTGTGGATCATCTATGCCCATGGCGGCGAGCCGTGGCGCGACTGCCTGAAGATCTTCGGCAAGGTCCTGGCGGGGTGCATGGTCGTCGTCCTCGGCGCCGCCGGCGTCAAGGTGGCTACAACAACGCCCCCGACTCGCACTGAGACCGGCGCGCATGAGCTGGTGGAGCCGAGCGCGGGCATCCATGCGTGAGGTGACGAGGCGTCAAAGTAGCTATTCAACGCACCTAGCCTCCTTGTCAGTTCGGCAGGGGGGCTTCTGTGTGTTATGGTCCGTTTATAGCCCGTGGCCCGTCAGTCGGATTTGGCGAGGTAGGGGCTCGGCTGTGTCGGGTTAGGGAACGACCAGCCACATTCGCCGCCTCCAGCAGTCCGGAGGTGTGCTGCGCTTGGGCCTATCCATGTGCCAATGCAGGGGCACGCGACCTTGGGAAGATCCCCCTGGCTGGAGGGGGTAGTGACAATCCAGCCTTGAGGTCTAGGGCCCTTTGGGCTGCGGCTCGACGATCTCGACCACCCCGAATGGGGGGTTGTCCTTGGACGACTCCTCAGAGGCGGGGAGTTACCTGATGGCTAGGTACTGGTCGAGGCGGTCGAGCTCTCACCAGCACCGTGTAGGTATAGGAGTAGCTGGTGAGCGCGATCGAGATCCTGCTCTTCGGTTCCCTGCTGTCCCTCATTCTGGCGCAGCTTGCATGGATCATCTTCAGTCACAACGGCAAGACCTGGATGGAGTGCGCGAAGATCGCTGGCGCTGTCCTGGTGCCGTGTCTCGGCTTCGCCATCGCGGTTGCCACGCTCCTCAAGGAGGACGCGACGACGCCCCCGCCTCGCAATGAGACCGGGGCGCACGTGGTGGACTACCGGACGGGGCAGGCGCCGGTCGCGCAGTCCTCGTCGGTGCCGTCCTCCACGGAGGTCAGCTCGTACTCGGCGAACTCCTCCGCGGTGATCCGCTCGCACGGGGCCTGGGCGCGGGTGCCGTCCGGCATCAGGGTGGTGCCCTTCAGCTCGGGCAGCCAGCCCTTGATGATGTCGGCGGCCTCGTCGACCGAGTACTTCCCTTCAGGGAAGTTGACGGTGAAGCTTACAGCGTTATCGGCGTAGCACTCCTGGTACGTCGCCTGGAAGGCGAGCATCTGGCCGAGGCCGATCTCCCTGGTGTGCGGGGTCGCGCACGAGGTGGATCTCAAGCGCCGGCGCGGTGCCCGGTACTTGGCGAGGTACTTCGAGCTGTAGTTGGCGCCGACACCGCCGCCCTCCATCAGGCGCATGAAGGTGAACTCGAAGTGCCGGGACAGGCGGTCGCCCCAGGGTGCGACGTGGCAGTTGTAGAGGAACTGGCGGCCCTGGACGCCGGTCGCCCACAGGCGCCGGCCTGCGGGGATGATGGCGAACTGGCCCATCAGGGCAACGAGTTCGTCGTGCTCGGCCTTGGCGTCCTGCGGCCAGCTCTGTATGTCCTTGCCGTGGACGAGGGCGTGGTTGCCACGAAGCGCCGATCAGATGGAGAAGGCCCTTGCCGAGTACATGCCGGTCACCTACGAAACCCCCAACAACAACAGGCGTGTCGCTCTGATCCACTACAGACCAAAGCCCCGGCACCCCCGAAAGGGGGTAGCCAGGGCCTTGTCGTATCCGCTTACGCGAGTAGCTCACGCCACTCGATCGTGAGGTGGTCGTCCACGGTCATGCTGGACAGGTGTCGGCCTCGCTGAGGGTTCAGCGTGACGACGAGGCAGAAGTCCACCCACGCTCGCCGCGTCGGAAGCGGGAGATTGTTCCATCCGGAGATGATCCCATCCACGCCCGCCTCCGAATCGAACGGAGGCAGGCCCGTCGAGCTCACCAGCTCCGACTCGATCGTCTCCAGCTTCTTCTGGATGGCAGCCGAACCCGCGGTCATCTGGGACAGGTTGATCGCGCCCTCCGCGAAGGCCGTAGCCAGCCCGTCGAGCCGCTCGCGAAGCGTCTGGGCCTCCGCGTGCAGCCGGGCGGATGACGCGGCGTCCTGACCCTGTTCAGGGCCCATGATCGACGGCAGGAAATCCGGGAACATCATCCGGGCCAGCGTCGCAGTGCGCGCCCGCTCATCGGCGATGCTCCGGGGCGTCCGGGTGTGGGCCAGGTGGCATCCGTAGACCGGGACTCCCCGGTATCCGCGTGCACCAACCGCCACGCCGCACTCACCGCACAATGCGATGCCCGATAGCAGGTTGTCGGGCGTTCGCCCGGTCCGCTTACCCCCGCTGAACCGCTCCGGGTTGTTCAGGATGGCCACCACGCCGTAGTGGGACTTCGCGTCGAGAATGCTGGGCCACTGCCCTTGGCCCAGCACCTCGCCGTGGTAGGTGGACTGCCCGATGTACCGCGGAGACGTCAGTACCTTTTTCACGCCCCGCAGAGTCCACGCCTTTCCGCCTGCTGCGACAGCGCGAGGAGACAGGAGATCGAGCTCCGTCCAGTACCGGGCGACGGCCGACAGGGACCAGCCGTTGAGTACCATCTTGGCGCCCTCGCGGATGGCCTCGGCCTCCTCCTCCATGATCGTCATGAAGTCGTCGGCGTACCCGAAGGGGCGGATGCCCGCGGTGTACGGGCGGCCAGCCTGGGCGGCCTGCTGGTTGGCCAGCTTCTGCCGCTCGGCCTTCTGCTCGCCTTCGTAGGTGGCCCAGGCGGTGATCGTACGGGCGACGGCTCGACCGGCCGGGGTGGACAGGTCGAGGTTGCCGGCCATGACCGCGTGGACGTTGACCCCGAGGGAGATCACGCGCTCCAGGTCTCGGGTCACACGGATCAGCCGGTCGGTGTGCCAGCAGAGGATCGCCTCGGGTTCGCTGACGAGCAGTGCCTCGAAGTCCGGACGGACCACGCTCTCTTTTGTGGCGCTCAGGTCGTTGTCGACCCACACGTGCCGGATCTCGTAGCCGAGTTGGGCGGCGAGCTTGCGGCACTGCTCTTCCTGGCGCTCGACGCCAGCCTCCACGCCCGTGAGATCCTTACTCATTCGGACGTATATGTCGGCCTTCACGATGTGGCCAGGCTGTGTTGTCTTCACATCGAAAACTGTACCCAAAAGCTGGACCGCTCATTTGGCATAGTAATGGGAAACCTGGCCCACCTCGCACGGTGCCTGCATCGTTATTCCGGCGCCCGGCTTCAACCCGGCGGCGACGCTGCGCGCGGTCGAACAGGAGCGCTGCGCCTCGTTGTACGGGGTGCCGACGATGTTCATTGCCGAGCTCAACGTGCCGGACTTCGCGACGTACGACCTCTCCTCGCTGCGCAGCGGCATCATGGCGGGTTCCCCCTGCCCGGTCGAGGTGATGAAGCGGGTCGTCGCTGAGATGCACATGGAGGAGGTTTCAAGGTGCCGCGCCACCTGCGGCTGATGGACGCCATCCCGATGACCGTCAGCGGCAAGGTCCGCAAGGTCGAACTGCGGGAGTCCTTCAGGCCCGCGTGAGGTCCGCGACCCGCCGCGCCACCGCCTCCGGGGGCGCGGCGGTCGTGTCGACCACCGTCGCCGCGGCCCGCAGCCAGGGCAGGGCCTTCGCGTACTCCTCCAGGTGGTCCAGCCGCCACTGCCGGGCGCCGGTCTCCACCGTGTCCTGCTCGATCCTGCGGGTGAGGGTGGCCGGGTCGGTGTGCAGCACGAAGTGCCGTACGGGCAGCCCGGACTGCTCCAGCCCCCGCGCGATCTCCCGCCAGTACTCCTCCACCAGCACGGTCTGCGGCACGATCAGCGTCCCGCCGAGGTAGCCGTGCAGCTGCGCGAGCGAGGCCACGGTCAGCGCCCGCCAGGGCGGCCACTCCTGGAAGTCCCGTACGGGCACGGCCCGGGCGAGCGTGTGCCGCAGCATGAAACCGACCTGTTCGGTGTCGAAGACGTGCGCTCCGGGAACGAGCCGTTCCAGGTGCGCGCACGTCGTGGTCTTGCCCGCACCGAAGGTGCCGTTGAGCCAGATGATCACGCACGCCACCGTAGCCGCCGCCGTTACCCTGGCAACACGGCTGACACGTACGGGAGATGGGGGCGACGGGGATGGGTCACTGGGAGGACGTCCGGCCGGGCAGCGGTGACCAGTCCGCCATTCCGGAGCTGGTGTCCGCCGTGGTCGGCGCGGGCGGGGTGGTGCTGCTGAGCTCGTTCATGCAGGCCATGGGGACCAAGCTCGGCGAGATGACCGCGGCGCGCATGGGCGGCCGGGGCTTCTGGCGGCGGCGCGCGACCACCGAGGAGGAGCAGACGGCGGCCGCCTTCGTCGCGGCGGTGAAGAAGCTCGGCTCGGTCCGGCGCGAGGGCGGCGGGGTGCTGCGGCTGGTGGACGAGGCCTCCAGGACCCGGGTGCAGGTGCATCCGCTGCTTCCGGTGGAGGCGGTCGCCCAGTTCCAGCGACTCGACCTGAGCCACCCGGAGGTCGTGGGCCTGGAGATCGCCTGGACGGGCACCCTCGGCGACCACCCGCAGGGCGTCTGGGCCACCACGGGTGGTGCCGAGGGCGCCGGCACCCGCTACCTGTGGAACGACGTCCGCCGTACCTGGGAGCCCCACCGCCGCAGTTCCTGAGGAACACCGCCGTCCGCGCGGAACCGGCCGTTCACCCGGCGGACACCGGGCCGCCATGACGTGCGTCCCGGCCGCCGGGAGCGGTTGCTAGGGTGCGAGCTGCGCTGCCGCGGAAGCCCCGTTGCGGGGGACGCCGCGGCGCGGATGCCCCGGGGGACGGGTGTGCCCGAGCCCCGGCCCATGCGGCGGGGCTGCACTCGGCACATCCTGGGTTTGGAAGGTTTCATGACGGCTTCTCCCGACGAGCCGGCGCCGGCGGCCGGCGAGAGCCCGGCGGTGGGCTCCCCCGCCGGTGCGGGGCTGCCCCGGCGGACCCGGAGGACGTCCGCGATCGCCGACGCCTCCTCCACCACCAGCCGGACCCCCACGGACTGGAGCGGCGACGCGTCGACGCCGCGCGCCAAGCAGGCCGCCGCCGCGCTGCCCGGGCCGCAGGACGGGTCCGCGCAGCCGGAATCCGCCTACGCGGACGGCTTCGCCGCCGGCCTCGCCTTCGCCACCCGTTCCGCACCCGCCCCCGACCGGGAGCGCGCACCGGCGGCGGACGCGGGCGCCGTCCCGCAGGCGCCTCCCGCGGCTCCCGCCACCGGACGGCGCGGCTGGTCGCGTCCGCTCCTGCTGGTCGGCGCGGGCCTTGCGGTGGGCGTGCTCGCCTGCGTGCCGTTCCTCGTGCGGGGTGCGGGCACGCAGGAGCGCGGCCCGGCCGCCGTCACCCTCACGGACGAGGACCCCGTCGGCGGTGCGACACCCGGCGCGGGCGCGGACACGGCGAGCCCCGACGGCAGCCGGTCGCCGTCCGCCGGGAACAGCCCGCGGCCGTCGGAGTCCGGTTCGCCGGACGGGCCGGCCGCCACCTCGAGCGCCACCGACGGGGCCGGCTCCGGCGCCGCGAGCGGCGTGCCGGCGCAGCGTCCCGCCGTGGGCCCGTCGCACTCCGCCGCCCTCGGCACGGCGATCCGCAGCCACGACTCGGGCCGCTGCATCGACGGCAGCATTCCGTGGGGCGAACCGCTGCAGCTGTGGGACTGCACGGGCGGCGCGGCGCAGTCCTGGCGGATCAGGCCCGACGGCAGCATCCGCTCCCAGGGCAAGTGCATGGACGTCGTGGACGGTTCGCGGGAGGACGGCGCGGCCGTCCAACTGGTCGACTGCAACGGCACCGGTGCCCAGCGCTTCCGTCTCAACGCCGCCCACGACCTGGTCAACGTCCAGGCCGACAAGTGCGTCCAGGCGGAGGACTCGCCGGCGGTCAACGGCACCAGGCTGCGGCTGCGGAGCTGCAGCGGCGCGGACGACCAGAAGTGGAGCCGCGCCTGACGGCCGGTCCGCGAGGAAGCACGGACGGCGGTCAGGAGTTGTCGTTCCGCGCCAGGCACAGCACGTACTTGGTCGAGCCGTGCTCCGCCAGGAACGCGGCCACCGTGCGGGGGTAGACGTCGCAGCGGCCGGTGTCGGTGGTGTCCTCGAAGCGGCCGACGACCTCGTACTGGGCCTCCGCGGAACCGCAGTCGACGACCTTCACGTCCGGGTAGAAGGTCTGCCCGTTGCTGTGGACGCAGTTGCCGGCCTCGGCGAAATCGGGGTCGTCGTGGAGCACCAGCCACCCCGCGCCGATCAGGAGCACGGGTATCAGCAGGCCCAGGGCGGTGGGGCGGAGCAGGATCGGCCGGCCGGGGTCGGCGGGCGTGCCGGGGGCACCGGGGACCGGCTCGGCCAGGCGGTTGATCCTCCAGCGCTGGAACAGGTTGACCAGCAGCGTGAGCGGGTTGACCAGCATCGAGGCCGGGCTCCACCAGCCCTGCACCAGGCTGTTGGAGACCATCTCGCGGTGCTTGGCGATGCCGCAGCGCCGGCAGAACGGGGCCCGGACCTTCAGGAAACGCATCATCACGACCATGCCCTGGTGGCCGCGGACGGTCGCCTGGACGGCCGGCACGGAGCCGCAGAACAGGCAGGAGCGTCCGTAGCCCGGCACCTCCTGCCCGAACGGCGGCAAGGGTCTCGGCCGCGCGGGCGGGGGCACCGCCGGTGCCTGCGGCTGCGGTTGGGGTCCTGAGGGGGGCTGGGACTGCGAGGGCGAGGGCGTGGGCGTGGGCGTGGGCGTGGTCAAGGGGATCACCTGGGGTCCGTGTGAAGCCGATGTGAAGGGCGAGCGGAACCCTAGTGGGTGGTACCGACATCCATCGACCCCGTTCCCGGACGGCTTTCGTACCTCCTTCTTGACCCGCGCGCCAGGGTCGCCCTATGTTCACAGTAGTTCCGCATGATAAAAGAAGACTTCCGCTATGTGGAATGTCGCAAGGTCGTGGGGAAGTGTGGAGCACCGGGCGCGACAACCTGGCCAGCAGGACGACGCAGGAGTGACCGAATGCCTCGAATGACCGCCGCCCGAGCGGCAGTGGAGATCCTCAAGCGCGAGGGCGTGGACACCGCGTTCGGCGTGCCCGGCGCCGCGATCAACCCCTTCTACGCCGCCCTCAAGGCCTCCGGCGGCATCCAGCACACGCTGGCCCGGCACGTGGAGGGGGCCTCCCACATGGCCGAGGGCTACACCCGTACCGCCCCCGGCAACATCGGCGTCTGCATCGGCACCTCGGGTCCGGCCGGCACCGACATGATCACGGGCCTCTACTCGGCCACCGGCGACTCGATCCCGATCCTCTGCATCACCGGTCAGGCGCCCACCGCCGTGATCCACAAGGAGGACTTCCAGGCCGTGGACATCGCGTCCATCGCCGCGCCCGTGACCAAGGCGGCCACCACCGTCCTGGAGGCGGCCCAGGTCCCCGGGGTCTTCCAGAAGGCGTTCCACCTGATGCGCTCCGGCCGTCCCGGCCCGGTCCTGATCGACCTGCCGGTCGACGTCCAGCTGACCGAGATCGAGTTCGACCCCGAGACGTACGAGCCGCTGCCGGTGTGGAAGCCGGCCGCCACCCGCCGTCAGATCGAGAAGGCGCTCGCCATGATGACCGCTGCCGAGCGGCCGCTGATCGTGGCGGGCGGCGGGGTGATCAACGCCGACGCGGCCGGCCTGCTGGTGGAGTTCGCCGAGCTGACCGGCACCCCGGTGGTGCCGACCCTGATGGGCTGGGGCGCCATTCCGGACGACCACGACCTCAACGCGGGCATGGTCGGCCTGCAGACCTCGCACCGCTACGGCAACGCGACCTTCCTGGAGTCGGACTTCGTCCTCGGCATCGGCAACCGCTGGGCCAACCGCCACACCGGCCGGATCGACGTCTACACCAAGGGCCGCACCTTCGTGCACGTCGACATCGAGCCCACCCAGATCGGCAAGATCTTCGCCCCCGACTACGGGATCGCCTCCGACGCCGGCGCCGCGCTCGAGCTGTTCGTCGAAGTGGCCGAGGAGCTGAGGGCCGCCGGCGAACTGCCCGACCGCTCCGCGTGGGCGGCCTCCGCCCGGGAGCGCAAGGCGACCCTGCACCGCCGTACGCACTTCGACGACATCCCGATGAAGCCCCAGCGCGTGTACGAGGAGATGAACCGCGCCTTCGGCCCCGACACCCGGTACGTCACCACGATCGGCCTGTCCCAGATCGCGGGCGCGCAGATGCTGCACGTCTACCGGCCGCGGCACTGGATCAACTGCGGACAGGCCGGGCCCCTCGGCTGGACCGTGCCGGCGGCCCTGGGCGTGGCGAAGGCCGACCCGTCGACTCCGGTGGTGGCCCTGTCGGGCGACTACGACTTCCAGTTCATGATCGAGGAGCTCGCGGTCGGCGCGCAGCACCGGATCCCGTACGTCCACGTCCTGGTGAACAACGCCTACCTGGGCCTCATCCGCCAGGCGCAGCGGGCCTTCGACATCGACTTCGAGGTCAACCTGGAGTTCGAGAACGTCAACTCGCCCGAGCTGGGCGCCTACGGCGTCGACCACGTCAAGGTCGCCGAGGGCCTGGGCTGCAAGGCGATCCGGGTCACCGACCCGGCCGGGCTCGGTGCCGCCTTCGAGCAGGCGAAGAAGCTCGCGGCCGAGTACCGGGTGCCGGTGGTCGTCGAGGCGATCCTGGAACGGGTCACCAACATCGCCATGAGCGTCACCAACGACATCGGCAACGTGGTGGAGTTCGAGGAACTGGCCACCGAACCCGGCCACGCGCCCACCGAGATCATCCCGCTCGCGGGCTCCTGAGACCGGCTCGCCCGACGTGCCACCGGCCGCCGCGTCCTGACCTCCCGGGCGCGGCGGCCGGACTCCACGCGCGGTCGACCCGGGAACCGCGGCGGGTCCCGGGACAGCAGGCTCAGAGCGGCCCGAACAGCCAGTTGCCGGGGGCCTCGGGGTCGGTGCCGATGTAGTAGGCGCGGATGGCCACCACCAGTTCGGCCGTGCTCACACAGCCGTCGCCGTCGGTGTCGATGCGGTTGAAGGCGGCGGCGATGTCGGTCAGCGGGGTGTTGAAGGCCCGCTGCAGGACCTCGAACTCCCCGCGCACGACGTGTCCGTCGCCGTCGGTGTCGCACAGGAGGGCGACGGCCTCGGCCGCCGGATGGAAGACCGGGTCGAAGGCGGGTCCCTCGATGAAGGCCTTGGTCATCCCGTGGTGGTACTCCGCGGAGGACAGCCGCCCGTCGCGGTCTCTGTCGGCGTACGCCGCCAGCTCCGCCCAGACGGCGTCCAGCCGCACCGCCACCGCCTTGCCCTTGGGTGAGGTGGGGGACATGCCGAAGCCGTGGATCAGCCGCGCGCCGACGTCCTGGAAGTCGGCGCGCTCGGCGTACCCGTTGCCGTCCGTGTCCAGACGGCGGAAGGATTTGTCGAGCTTGCGCTTCAGAAGGGCCGTAGACATCGCTGCGTCCTTGACGTAGTCCTGGGGTGCCGTACGGAGGGGAACCTCTCGATACTCCCCCGGGAGCGGCGGTCGCGCGACCCGAGTGACCACGGACGGTGAAGGGCGGCCCTGAGCTCGTCCCGGCTCAGGGCGTGGCGTGCGGGCCCGTCCTGATCAGTACGTCGGCGGCGTCGTTGACCGGCTGGGGCGTGCCGGTGAGGTCCATGACGAAGAGCGGCACACCCAGCCGGTCCGCGCGCAGCCGCGCCTCGTGGGCGTAGCCCGCCAGGGAGAAGAAGGCCCCGGTGGAGTCCTCGTTGAGGCAGTTGAGCCAGAGGGTCTCCACGTCCCGCAGCGGCGTCGGCCGGGTCGTCGGGTCGACCTGGGCCACGACCCCGTCGCCGCGCAGGTCGATGCCGTTCGCCGTGCGGTCCCCCGCGGTGCGCACCCCCCCGAAGCCGAGCCACTTCAGGTACTGCGCGGCGGCGGTGACCGCGTCCCTGGCGGTACGGATGGTCACCGGCCGGAACGGCGGCCGGGACGTCGGCGCGGAGGCCCCCGGGCCGTCCTGCCGCAGCGGGGGGACCGGGCGCCGCTCGGGCACCCGCAGCGCCCGGGTGTCCACCGGCAGCCGGACCACCGCCCCGCAGTCGCAGCCCAGTTCGGGCTGCGGCCACTGGTCGTCGCGTCCGCAGTCCGGGCAGCGCATGGCCACCCAGGAGTCGTCCCACGACCGGTGGCGGATCTGCAGCGGGACGCCGCCGCGCAGGATCGGCAGGGCCAGCGGCGTGCCGCAGGCGCAGGGGAAGGTGGGTGCGGTGTAGGCGTGCTCCCGGCGGCAGGCCGGACAGCGCACGGGCACGCTCTCTGCCATGGTTCGCGACTCCTGGGCGGTACGACGGTACGGCGTTGCGGGCGGCGCGGCGGGACGGCGGTGCTCGCCGGAACGGTCCTGCCCTCCATGGTCCCGCAAGCGGAGCCCGTCGCGCACCCGTCTTGCCGTCCCCGGTCTCCGCGGGCACGCACCACCGCCCGGGCACCCGGTCCGCGTCCGGCCCGGCCGCGGTACGGGTCCCCGGGCGGGGCCCGGTCCGCGCCGCCTCGACCTACCCCTCAGAAGTTCTCGGCGGCGCGGACGTTCGTGGTTCCGGGCGGCGGCGCCCCGTCGGGCGCGACGGGACGTGTCGGGGCGCCGCCGCCCGGAAGTCGGGGTCAGCCGCCGGCCGGCAGGCCGGACAGCCGCTCCACACCGCGCAGCAGGGCGGAGTGGTCCAGGCCGCCGTCGCCCTGCGCCCGCAGGGAGGCGACGAGGTTCGCCACCACCGAGCCGACGGGCAGGGCGGCGCCGACGTTGCGGGCGGCGTCGGTGACGATGCCCATGTCCTTGTGGTGCAGGTCGATGCGGAAGCCCGGGGCGTACGCGCGGTCGAGGAAGTTCTGCTTCTTGCGGGTCAGCACCGTGGAACCGGCGAGGCCGCCGTTGAGCACCTCCAGGGCCGCGGGGAGGTCGACACCGGACTTCTCCAGGAAGACCACGGCCTCGGCGCACGCCTGGATGTTCACCGCGACGATCAGCTGGTTGGCCGCCTTGACGGTCTGCCCGGCGCCGTGCGGCCCGCACAGGACGACGGTCTTGCCGAGGGCGTCGAACAGGGGCCGCGCCTCGTCGAAGTCGGCCTGCTCGCCGCCCACCATGATGGACAGCACCGCCTCCACGGCGCCGGCCTCGCCGCCCGAGACGGGGGCGTCCAGGACCCGGATGCCCTTGGCGGCCGCGGCCTTCGCGAGGTCGACCGAGGTCTGCGGGGTGATCGAGGACATGTCGATCAGGAGCGTGCCCGGCCGGGCGTTCGCCAGGATGCCGTCCTCGCCGTAGGCGACGGCCTCCACCTGGGGGGAGGCCGGGACCATGGTGACGACGACGTCGGCGTCCTTCACGGCCTCGGCGATCGAGGCCGCGGGCGTGCCGCCGGCCGCGGCCAGGCGGTCGAGCTTGTCCTGCTCCAGCGTGTGGCCGGTGACGGAGTACCCGGCCTTGATCAGGTTCTCCGACATGGGGGAGCCCATGATGCCGAGGCCGATCCACGCGACCGTGGGAAGTGTGCTGGTCATGATGTCCTCTCCGGATTACTTGTCGGCGTCGGCGAGCCAGCCGAAGGACGCGGCGCTGCCCTCGGGACCCGGCTTGTACTCCAGGCCGACGAAGCCGTCGTAGCCCGCGTCGCGCAGCCGGCCCAGGAGGGCGGCCAGCGGCAGGGAGCCCGTGCCGGGGGCGCCCCGGCCGGGGTCGTCGGCGATCTGGACGTGACCGGTGCGGTCCGCGTAGGCGTCGATCACGGCGGGCAGGTCCTCGCCGTTCATCGACAGGTGGTAGAGGTCGAGCAGGAACCGGGCGTTGCCCAGCCCCGTCTCGGCGTTGACCTTGTCGACCACCTCGACCGCGGCGGCCGCGCTCACCAGCGGATAGCGCGGCGACTCCGGCGCGTTGAGGGCCTCGACCAGCAGGACCGCGCCGACCCGGTCGGCCGCGTGCGCGGCCCGGACCAGGTTCTCCAGGGCGAGTTCGTCCTGCGCCTCGGGGCTCACGCCGTCCACCCGGTTGCCGTACAGCGCGTTGAGGGCCGTGCAGCCCACCGAGCGGGCGAAGTCGGCGGCGACGTCGATGTTGGCGCGGAAGCGGGCGGACTCCTCGCCCGGCAGGGACAGGGCGCCGCGGTCGGGGCCGGGGAGCTCGCCCGCGTAGAAGTTCAGGCCCACCAATTGGGTGCCGGCCTCCTGCAACGCGTCGCGCAGGGCGTCGAGTTCCGACTGCGGAGGGGTCGGCATCCGAGTCCACGGCCACCACAGCTCGACCGCGGAGAAGCCGGCCGCGGCGGCCGCCGCGGGGCGCTCCAGGAGCGGGAGTTCGGTGAAGAGGATCGAGAGATTCACATCGAAGCGCGTGGAGTCGAAGCCCATCACATGCGCCCTTCCGTAATACGGAAACTAGTTTCTACTTAACGGAAGACTCCCGGAGCCGGACGGCGGCTGTCAAGAGGGATGTCCCGGAAAGCCGCTGACCAGCTAGGTTGAGGGGCGTGCGCTTGAGACTCGAATTCACCACCGAGCCCTTCGACCTGGACGAGCCCCCGCGGCACGCCGTGGTGGGCCGCGAGGTCCTGGAGACGGCCGGGCTGGACGCCGTCGACGTCGGGCCCTTCGGCAACTCGGCCGAGGGTGGTACGGAGCAGGTGGTCGCGGTGGTCGGCGATCTGCTGCGGCGCACCCTCCAGGCCGGTGCGACCCGAGTGTCGCTGCAGGTCAACGTCGTGGGTGAGGCGGACCGGTGAGCGAGCCGGTCGAGCACCCGCTCCGTGCGGCGATCAAGCCGCTCGCCGACGCCATGGGCGCCGAACTGGTGCCGCCGGGCGAGGCGCGCGGTGACGACGTCGTGCTCAGCTGGGAGGGTGCGGAGGTCGTCGCCGTACGGCTGCCGCACCTCGCGGACTCGCTCGACCACATCCTGGCCGACCTCGAGCGCCGCCACGGCAAGGCGCTGTCGGAGCTGGGGCGCAAGGAGAAGCAGACGGTCGTCCGCATCCTGGAGGAGCGCGGCGCCTTCTCGGTGCGCCACGGCGTGGAGACGGTCGCCTCGGCGCTCGGCGTGAGCCGCTTCACCGTCTACAACTACCTCAACAGGGAGAACGCGGCGAAGGAAGGCCGGTAGCCCCCGGCCCGCGGGCCGGCGCACGGTCCGCGCGCGGAGAGGCTGGTGGCGGCGGCCGTCCGGGCGTCGTGGGCCGCGACTTTTCAACAAACTGTTGACGTCGTGTGGTGGACGCTCCTAGCGTGCCCTTGTGACTTCCAGCCCATCCCCGGGCCTGGCCCGGTTCAACGCCGCCGGCGGACCGGAGGCGGCAGCGCTGCTGCACGAGGTCTGCGCGAGCCGCTCCTGGGGTGCCGCCGTCACGGCGGCCCGCCCGTACGACACCCTCGACGCGCTGCTCGCCGCCTCCGACGCCGCGACGGCCCGCCTCGGCCCCGACGACCTGGCCGAGGCGATCGCGGGCCATCCGCCGATCGGCCGGCCCCGGCCCGGCGACCCGGTGTCCGCCCGCGAACAGAGCGGGGTACGGGACACCCAGCGCGCGGAACTGCTCGCCCTGAACCTCGCCTACCAGGAGCGGCACGGCCACGTCTTCCTCATCTGCGCCACCGGGAGGACCGGCGACCAGATGCTGGCCGCGCTCCAGGAGCGCATCGGCAACGACGCGGGCACCGAGCGCGAGGTCGTCCGCACCGAACTGGGGAGGATCAACCGCGTACGGCTCACCCGGCTCGTCGCGACCCCGCAGGAGGACCCCTCATGACCTCCGTGTCCACCCACGTCCTGGACACCAGCGCCGGCCGCCCCGCGCGCGGCGTCGCCGTCACCCTGGAGGTGCGCGCCGGGAGCGCGGCCCCCTGGGCGCCGCACGGCACCTCCTGGACCGACGCCGACGGCCGCTGCAAGGACCTGCCCGACCCGCCGGCGGGCACGACCCACGTACGGCTGGAGTTCGCCACCGAGCCCTACCTCACCCGTCAGGGCACCGACCACCGCAGTCGAGCCGAGGACCAGCAGGACGCCCCCCGCACCGGGGACAGCGGAGCCTTCTTCCCGGAGGTGGCGATCGTCTTCGCCGTCGAGCCGGGCGAGCACTACCACGTACCGCTGCTGCTCAACCCGTTCGGCTACTCCGTATACCGAGGGAGCTAGCACCGACATGTCGCCCACCCGACTCGGCCAGAACCAGTACGGCAAGGCGGAGACCCGCGTCGTCCACGTCACCCGCGACGGCGCGACCCACCACGTCAAGGACCTCAACGTCTCCGTCGCCCTCTCCGGCGCCATGGACGACGTCCACACTTCCGGCAGCAACGCCGCCGTGCTGCCCACCGACACCACCAAGAACACCGTCTTCGCCTTCGCCAAGCAGCACGGCGTCGCCTCCGCCGAGCAGTTCGGCATCCACCTCGCCCGGCACTTCGTCACCGGCCAGGAGTCCATCGCCCGGGCCAGGATCCGCATCGAGGAGTACGGCTGGGAGCGGATCGCGCGGGAGCACTCCTTCGTCCGGGGCGGCGGCGAGACCCGCACCACCGAGGTCACCTTCGACGGCACGCGGTGGCAGGTCGTCTCCGGCCTGAGGGACCTCGTGGTCATGAACACCACCGACTCCGAGTTCTGGGGCTTCGTCAAGGACCGGTACACCACGCTGCCGGAGACCCGCGACCGCGTCCTCGCCACCGAGGTCCGCGCCCGCTGGCGGTTCCACTGGACCCGGGACGAGGACCCCGCCCCGCCCTGGGAGGAGTCGTACGCCGAGGTCCGCCGCCACCTCCTCGACGCCTTCGCGGGCACCTACTCGCTCTCCCTGCAGCAGACGCTGTACGCGATGGGCGACCGGGTCGTCGAGCACCGTCCGGAGGTCGACGAGGTGCGGCTCTCGCTCCCCAACAAGCACCACTTCCTCGTCGACCTCGAGCCCTTCGGCCTGAAGAACGACACCCCCGACAGCGCCGTGTACTTCGCGGCCGACCGCCCCTACGGCCTCATCGAGGGCACCGTCCTGCGCGACGGAGCCGAGCCCCGCATCCCAGTGACGGACTGAGAGGCCCCGCCATGACCGCCCCAGCAGAGCGCACCGTCATCGAGAACTGCGCCGTCGCCACCGTCGACGCGGACGGCACCGAGTACCCGGACGGCCACGTCGTCGTCGCCGGCGACCGCATCGAGTCCGTCGGCCCGGGTCGCGCCCCCGCCGGACTGGACGGGGTCGTCAGGAGGGTGGACGGCACCGGCCACCTGCTCACCCCCGGCCTGGTCAACACCCACCACCACTTCTACCAGTGGCTCACCCGGGGCCTGGCCACCGACCACAACCTCTTCGACTGGCTCGTCGCCCTCTACCCCACCTGGGCCCGCATCGACGAGCCGATGACCCACGCGGCGGCCCAGGGCTCCCTGGCCATGATGGCCCGCGGCGGGGTCACCACCGCCATGGACCACCACTACGTCTTCCCCCGCGGCACCGGAGACCTGTCCGGCGCCATCATCCGGGCCGCCGCCGGCATGGGCGTGCGCTTCACCCTCGCCCGCGGCTCGATGGACCGCGGCGAGTCCGACGGCGGACTGCCCCCGGACTTCGCCGTCGAGACCCTCGACGACGCCCTCGCCGCCACCGAGGAGACGATCGACAAGCACCACGACGCCTCGCCCGGCGCCATGACGCAGATCGCCGTCGCCCCCTGCTCGCCGTTCTCGGTCTCCACCGAACTGCTGCGCCAGGGCGCCGTACTCGCCCGGCGCAAGGGCGTGCGGCTGCACACCCACGGCAGCGAGACCGTGGAGGAGGAGCAGTTCTGCAAGGAACTGTTCGGCATGGGGCCGACGGACTACTTCGAGTCCACCGGCTGGCTCGGCGAGGACGTGTGGATGGCGCACTGCGTCCACATGGCCGACTCCGACGTCGCGGCCTTCGCCCGCACGCGGACCGGCGTCGCCCACTGCCCGTCCTCCAACGCCCGCCTGGCCGCGGGAATCGCCCGCGTCCCAGACATGCTCGCGGCCGGCGTCCCGGTCGGCCTCGGCGTGGACGGCAGCGCCTCCAACGAATCGGGCGAGCTGCACACCGAGTTGCGCAACGCGCTGCTCATCAACCGCCTCGGCGCCCACCGCGAGGCCGCGCTGACCGCCCGTCAGGCCCTGCGGCTGGGCACGTACGGCGGCGCCCAAGTGCTCGGCCGGGCCGCGGAGATCGGTTCCCTGGAACCGGGCAAGCTCGCCGACCTCGTCCTGTGGCGGATGGACACCCTCGCCCACGCCTCGATCGCCGACCCGGTCGCCGCCCTGGTCCTGGGCGCGGCGGCCCCCGTCACCCTCTCCCTGGTGAACGGCCGCCCGGTGGTGGAGCAGGGCCGCCTCGTCACCGTCGACGGGGAGGCCGTCGCGCGCGCCACCCGCGACCAGGCCCGGCGGCTCGCGCGGATCGCGGGCCTGACGGGCTGACCGCCGCGGTCCCGCGCAGACCCCGGCCGGGGGAGGGACGGCCCCCCGGCCGGTGCCGGGTCCCGCCCTGCCCGGGGCGGGACCCGGCGTTCGCCCGCGTCCGGCGCCGGACGGGCCGGGGCGGGAATCGGATGGAGCGCCCCGCACCGGCTCTGTTACGGTCGCCGTGCCGGCCGCGGGACTACGGTGCGACTTCCGGAACCTGCCTCTGAAGCAATGATTCGCTGCTCGTGCCCCCATTCCCCGGCCGGCGTCCACACGGGGGGAGCCGACGCCATGGGCGAGCGGGAAGCGGCCGTCGCCGCCGAGGACGTGCTGCTGTTCGTCAACGCGGCGATCACCGCGACCGGTCAGCGCGAGTTCCGTTCCGGCGCCCGGGAGCAGCGGCTGTCGCTGGACTTCCTCCACGCGTACATGCTGGGCAACTACCGCGACCTGTACGCCGGGGTCCTCGCCCTCGACGTCAACGACCACAACGCGGCGCTGATCATCCGCCGGTTGCTGGAGACCGCCGCCGAGGCCACCGCCGAACAGCGGCGCAGCGAGGGCCGGCTCATCGCCGGCCGGCTGGCCCTGCTCCCGCCCCAGCGGGTGTACGGGCTCTTCGGCGCCCTGCGCCGGGCCGGGGTCAACAACCGGCGCACCCGGGCGATCATCCGCGACTGGCTCGCCGCCCGCCCCGACCAGGCCTTCGACGCGGTGAAGTACCGCAGCGGGTTCAAGCGGGCACTGAGGCACGCCCATCTCGCCCCCACGGGTGAGGAACTGGGCACGTTCGTGTTCCGGCCGCTCAGCCGGGGCCGCTACGACACACCGCTGCTGGAGGCCTGGCGCCGCGCGCACTTCGCGCAGGACGCCCTCTACGAACTGCCCTACACCGTCGCCGAGGGCTTCGCCGCCAAGTACAAGGTGCCCCGCGAGGTGTTCCTCGAGCGCATCGCCCCGCGCCTGACCCGCCTGGAGACCCTGCGGCTCCAGGAGTCCGCCCACCGGCACGCGGCGGACTCCGTGCCGACCGCCCTGGACCGCATGCCGCTGACCCGTCTCGCCTCCTACGTGCTCTCGCTGCCCGCCGAGGAACGCCTGCGCAGGCGCCGCGAACTGACCGGCGCCCTGGACGCCGCCGCCGTACGCATGGCCGGAGCGCGCCGCGGGAGCTGGGGCCGGGTCACCGCCGTCCTCGACGACAGCTTCTCCGCGTCGGGTTCGGGCACCAAGCGCCGCCGGCCGCTGGCCGTCGCCCTGGCCTGCCACCACCTGCTCGCGGCGCTCGCCGGCGAGTACACCGGGCTGTGGACGTCCGGGCGGACCGACGCCCTGCTCGTCCACCCGTACGGGGCGACGCCGCTGGGCCGGCGGATCCTCGACGCGCTGGAGACCGGGCCGTCCCGGCTGGTCGTCGTCTCCGACGGCTGGGACAACGCACCCCCGGGCCTGGCGGGCGAGGTGCTCCGGGTCTGGCGCGAGCGCGTCGACCCCGGCCGCCGGACCGAGGTCGTGCACCTCAACCCGGTCTACGACGCGGACGACTTCGACGTGCGCCGGCTGTCCCCGGCCGTGGCCACCGCCGGCATCCGCGACGCCGAGGACCTGCCCGCGCTCGTCGAACTCGCCCAGTTCGCCGAGGGCCGCACCGGCCCGGCCGAACTGGCCGCCTACCTCGACGCCCGCGCGCAGCGACTGTTCGACCGGACCGACCGGGGGGAACCCGCCCGATGACCGCACTCGACCTGACCGGCCTGGACACTCGCCCCTCCCAGGTCTGGGGCGCCGTGCGCCTGGTCCCGCTGGTGCGCGAACAGCCCGTCGAGGACCTCCGGCTGCACCCGCGGCTCCTCGGCGACGGGCCGTCCGTCGTCCAGACCAGCCGGCGGCACGACTACGTCGCGTACGTCCCGCACGCGTTCGTCGCCACCTGGACCGGTGACGGCACCCCGGCCGCCGCCTACGGCACGCAGCTGGCCGCGGGCGACGACGACGCGCGCCCCGCGACGGCCGGCCTGCGCATGCACCGCCGGATGGCCCGGCGCGAGGCCAAGGGCAGGCTGCGCTTCCTCCCGCTGCACCTGGCGCTGGAGGGCTATCTGGCACTGCACTTCGGCGGCCCTTCGATCGCCTGGGAGGAGTGGTCGCAGCGCGCGCTGCGCCGGGGCCTGTCCCCGCGGGCGGAGGAGGCGTACACGGGGGCCGACGTGCGCGGACTCGCCGACGCGCTCCGGATCTTCGAGATCCACCCCGGTCAGTGCGGCGTCCTGCTCTACGTCGCCGACGCCCTGGCCGCGGCCTTCGTCGTGCCGCACCCCGAGGACTACCGCGCGCTGCACCCGACCGTCGTGCGGGACCTGTACGGCGAACTCGTCCACCACTACGCCACGCTGATGCCGCCCGTCCAGGAGTTCCGCGCCCGCATCCCCGGCGCGGGCATCGACTCCCTGGCGGAGCTGCGGGCCGCGGCGGCGGGACAGGAGCGGGCCTGGGCGCGGTTCCACGACACGACCATGGCCGCCGCGCTCCTGGAGCAGCCCCGCACCTGGCGGAAGGTGTACCGGATGGGCCCCTTCACGCTCTCCCGGTTCCTGCCGGAGTTCCGCCCCGGGCAGGAGAACCACATCGGCGAGGCCGTCACGGACCGCCGGGGCCGGACCGTCTACCTCAAGACGTTCCGGCTCTCGGAGAACCAGGTGCGCCGCGGCCACCTGCTCGACCGCCTCGCCGCCCACGACTGGCACCTGGCCCGCACCGCGGCGGCCCTCGGCGTCGACGAGGCGCAACTGGGCCGGCGCCTGGAGTCGGCCGGCTTCGGCCCACTGCTGCGCCAGGACGTCCTCGACGGCCACCGGGCGCGGACCCGCACCGGCTGATCCCTACCGGTGGCCCGGGCCCCGGCCCTGGGAACGGCCCTGGGCCTCACGCAGCACCGCGCCCCCGCGGGAGACGGTGTACAGGTCGGTCGGCACCGGCCAGCCCTTCTGCCCCGCGTGGTCGCCGTTGAGCCCGCGCGCCCACTTGCTGTAGTCGGTCTCCAGACCGTTCCCGGTGATGCGGATGCCGGGCGGCACCATCCGGGCGGCGCCCGACGCCGGTTCGGCCACCGTGTGCCGCAGGGTGACGAACAGGGCCTGGTTGGCGGGATGGTCGGGTCCCGCGTCCAGGTGCCGGGCGACGACCTCCCGGCGCACCGGCAGCCACAGCCGCAGCGCGGTCCGCGCCGACCGGGGGAGCGCGAACTCCTGCCGGGTCGCGGTCGTCCGGCCGGGCAGGTTCACGGTCAGCCGGATGCGGGACTCCCCGGCCGACAGGTCGGTGACGTCGGCGGCCACCAGTCCCTCGCGGGGCACCGCCGTCGCCCACAGCACCTCCAGCGCCGCCAGCAGCCGCAGCCGGTACGGCTCGCGGCGCGGCTCCACGGGGCTGGCGAGCGCCCGGCGCAGCACGATGTGCCCGGTGAAGTCCAGGGGTTCCTTGGTGTGCTTGGACCAGGGGCGCATCCCGCGGGCCTGCCACCCGAAGGGGGCCCGCCCGGCGGCCCGGTTGAGGTCGGCGATGCCGTCCATGATGTCGCGCTGGCTGGCGGGGGTGAGCTGCCGGCCCAGCTGCCCCGCCCGGGTGCGGTACCGGCCGGCCGCGATGCGGCCGAGCACGGTGTCGGGCCGCCCCGGGTGGCCCAGGACGGCGTCGGAGAACAGGTCGTCGAGGCTGCCCAGCGCCTGCGGCGGGACGTCGGCGGCCGCGCGCTCCAGCACCGCGGTGGCCTTGCGGAGCCGTTCCTCCCGGGAGCGGGAGGTGGCGATGCCCGGGTCGGCGAGGGCGCGTTCCAGGGCGGCGCGGAGCTGGCGGAGGGCGGGCGCGTTCACGGCAGCAGGGTAGGGGCAGGCACCGACAGCCGGGGGACGCGTCATGGGAAGGACGAGTAATGCGGGGGTCGAGACCGCCCGGCGGTCACCTGCCCCGCGCCCCGCGCCGTGCCCGCGGGCCACCGGGCGTCCCCGCGGATCCCCACGTCGGGACCGCTGCCGCCCGCACCGCCTCCTCCCCGGCGCGAACCTGTGGATCAACGTCGTGCACGCAGTGCGTACAGTGCGGGGCAGCAGTGGTTCACGACACCGCCCGCCCGGAGCACCGAGGGGAACACCGTGCGACTCCACGTCGACCAGCGCCACGAACGGGTACTGGAGTTGGTCCGCCAACGGGGCACCCTGCGGGTGACCGACCTCGCCGACGAACTGGGCGTGTCGACCGTGACCGTGCGCCGGGACGTGGAGACGCTGGCCGAGCAGGGCCGGCTGCGCCGGGTCCACGGTTCCGTCCTGGCGCCCACCGCCGGTGGCGCCGCGGAGCCCGCCCGTGCGGGGGCGCGGGACGCCGAGGGGCTCGTGGTCGGCATGGTGGTGCCCACCCTCGACTACTCGTTCGGCGAGATCGTGCAGGGCGCCCGGGAGGCCGTGGAGGCGCGCGGGGGGCGGCTGGTCCTGGGCCTGTCCGGTTACCTGCCGGAGGGCGACGAGGAGCAGGCCGGCCGGCTGGTCGCCTCCGGGGTGGACGGGCTGCTGCTGACCCCGGGCTGGACGCCCGCGCCCGGGGGCGGGGCCCGGATCGCCGAGCGCGCGGTGCCCCTGGTGCTGGTGGAGCGGCTGGCGCCGCCCGGGAGCCAGGCGGCGGAGCTGGACCGGGTGCGGACGGATTCCGCGCAGGGGGCGGTGATGGCGGTGCGGCACCTGGCGGCGCTGGGGCACCGGTCGGTCGCGCTGGTGCTCCAGGAGACGGCGCACGCCGGGCAGTTGCGGTCCGGGTACGCGGCCGCGGTGGCGGCGCTGGGACTGGCCCCGGCGCCCGGGTCGCCGTTCACCGCGGCGGCGGACCTGCCGGAGGCCGAGCGGGTGGACGTGGCGGTGCGGCACGTGCGGGCGCTGGTGGAGGAGCACGGGGTGCACGCGGTGCTGATGCACGGCGACGAACTGGCGGTCATGGTGGTCTCGCGCCTGCGGGCGCTGGGGCTGCGGGTTCCGCAGGACCTGGCGGTGGTGGTCCACGACGACCAGGTGGCGGGTCTCGCGGATCCGCCGCTGACGGCGGTCGCGGCGCCCAAGCGGGCGGTGGGGGAGGCGGCCGTCGCGCTGCTGCTGGAGCGTGTCGCGGCAGGCGGTGGGTCGTCGCCGCGGCGGCACGTGGATCTGCTGCCCTCGCTTCGGGTGCGGGCTTCGTGCGGGGCGGCGCAGGGGGTCTGACGGGGCGGACGGGGGCGGGCGGCACGGGCGCGGCCGCGGGGTCAGAAGTGGCAGACCGCCAGGAGTGCCATGTCGTCGCTGCGCGGGCCGCCGGTGTGCGCGTGGACGTCGTCGAGGAGGGCGTCGAGGAGTTCGTCGGGGCCGTCGAAGGGCACGGTGGCCAGCCGGGCGACGGGGTCGTAGAAGGTGCCGTCGGCGTCGCGCGCCTCGGTGACGCCGTCGGTGTGCATGAGCAGGGCGGCGCCGGGTGGGAAGGGGAGCGTGTCGACCTCGTCGGTGACGTCGTCGAGACCCATTCCGAGGGGCAGGGCGTGGGCCGCGGGTTCGGCGCAGCGCACGGTGCCGCGGTGCAGGACCAGTGGGGGCGGGTGGCCGCGGTTGACCAGGCGCAGTCTGCTGTCGCCGGGCGGGAACTCGGCGAGGACGGCGGTGACGAACCATTCCAGGCGGTCCATGCCCTCGCGGCGTTCGGCCGCGCGCGACAGTGCCCGGTCCATGCGGTTCGTGACGCCGGCGAGGGTGGGTTCCTCGTCGGCGGCCATGCGGAACGCGCCGAGCACCACGGTGGCGGCCTCGACGGCCGCCATGCCCTTGCCGCGTACGTCGCCCATGATGCAGCGCAGTCCGTAGGGCGTGTCCTGGACGGCGTAGAGGTCGCCGCCGATCTCGGCCTCGGCCTCGGCGGTCTCGTAGCGGGCGGCGATGCGGTAGGGGCCGACGCGTCGCGGCGGTACGGGCAGCACGGCGCGTTGGACGGCGGCGGCGACGCCGCGTGCGGAGCGCAGCCGGACGTCGCGGACGTGGAGGAGGCGGTTGATGAACACGGCCACGACGGCGACGGCGGTGATCGAGAGCAGTTCGCTGATGCCGCCGGGGCCGCCGAGGTAGCCGAAGTGGCTGAGGATGCCCGCGTCGGCGGCGATGGCGCCGGCCCCGACCAGCGCGGTGCCGGGCAGGGACATCAGGGGGGCCGCGAGCATGGGGGCGACGGAGTAGAAGGCGGTGGCGCTGAACTGGGCGGGGGTCAGGTAGTCGACCATGAAGCCGCCGACCAGCAGCACGACGGGGAGCATGCGGACGTACCGCAGTACGTCGCGTCCTTCGTCGGTGAGGTCCTCGCCCCCGCTCGCCACGCGTGTGCTCCTGCCGTCGCTGTCGGGCCGCCGGACTGGATCCCAGGGTCCCCGGGGTCGGGTCGGGGGGCCAGTGGTGGCGGTCCCGGCGGGTGAACGGCGGGCGGGCCGTGCGGTCCCGGGTAGCGGGGCGGGGCCGCTCGGGCGAGGCTGGTGGCACGATCCGTGAGCACAGGGAGCAGCAGCGATGATCCGCACCGACGCCCTCAACGAGCCGGCCGTCCGCGCCTTCGTCTCGGCGGTGAACGCCGGGGACCGCAAGGCCTTCGAGGCCGCGCTCACCGAGAACGCGACGATGTCCGACGACGGCTCCGACCGCAACCTCAAGGAGTGGGCGGACCGGGAGATCTTCGAGTCGCACGGTCACATGGACGTGCAGTCCCAGGATTCGGCGGGGCTCACCCTCATCGCGGACTACCGCAACGACGCGTGGGGCGAGATGCGCACGAAGTGGCGTTTCACGGTGGACGACGGCAAGATCAGCCGCTTCGACACCGGGCAGGCCTGAGCGCGGACGGCGCGTCGTCCGGCGGGGCCGGTCAGCCGGCCCTGCCGTCGCGGTACTCCAGCAGGTAGCGCCAGAACAGCAGGCGCCTGATGCGGCTGCCGGGCAGCAGGTGTGCGGCGTCGGCGCGGATCTGCGGCAGGGGTGTGTCCGGTGGGCGTACGGGGGCCCGGACGGGTCCGGGGGTGCGGCCGCGGATCCGGTCGGTGACGGCCGCGACCGTGCGGACGGCGGCGTTGACGGGGACGGCGGTCAGGCTGACGGCCCAGTCGGCGGGGGTGCGTTCGGGGTAGCAGCCCAGGACGAGCAGGACGCCGCCGGGCGCGAGGGCGGCGCGCAGCGCGGTGACCGTGCCGAACGGCATGTGGTGCAGGGCGGCCAGGCAGGTGATGAGGTCGTAGTGGCCCCGGGGGAGGTCCACGCGGGTGACGTCGGCGACGCGGAAGGTGACTCCGGGGGCGGTTCCGGCGGCGGCGACGGCCTCGGGGGAGGCGTCGACGGCGTCGACGCGCAGTCCTCGGGCGGCCAGGCGCCGGGCGAAGCGGCCGGTGCCGCAGCCGACGTCGAGGGCGGTGAGTGCGCCGGGCGGGACCTTGCGCAGCAGCAGGCGGTGGTAGTGGTCGTTGTGGTCAAAGGGCATGCGGGGTGCCCTTCCAGGCCATGAGGTTGGCGAAGAGCTCTGCCTGTTCGACGGCGTCGTCGAGGGCGTGGTGGGTGTGCCGGCGGCGGGAGAGCAGTTCCGGGGGCATGGTGCCCTTGGCGACGGCGCGCAGCGGTACGCCGGCCTTGGCGGCGTAGAGGGTCTTCATGTCGAGGCAGCCGGAGTGCCCGAAGGGGCTGGATCCGGTGTAGCGGATCAGGTACCAGTACAGGAACATCCAGTCGTAGGCGGCGGGGTAGCCGGTCATGACGGGCTGGGCGCCTTCGCTGACGGTGTGCACCCAGGTGGTGAACTGGGCCATGGCGGCTGCCGGTTCGCTTCCCTCGGCGGCCAGGCGTGCCCGGTCGAGGCCGCTGACGGCGAGTGCCCGCGGGTCGGTCTCGGTTCCGGCCGGGCGCAGTTCGCGGTAGAAGGTGTCGCGCTCGGGGTCGGCGGCGGTGAATCCCGTGGCGTCCTGCCGTCCCGCGACGGCTGCTCCGAGGCTGAGCATCGAGTACGGGCCGGGGATGGGCCCGTCCGCCTCGACGTCGACCGAGATGTACAGGCTGGGCCTCGCGGCGCGTGGTCGTGCTGCTGGCATGCCGACGATCATGCCAGTGCCCCCGTGCCCGTCGGGTGTCTTTTCCCGGTGCGGGCCACGCGGGGCGGTGGCCCCCGGCCGGGGTGGCCGGGGGCCGGGTGGGTGGTTCAGTCGAGCAGTTCGTAGGCGGGCAGGGTGAGGAAGTCGACGTAGGTCTCGTCGAGTGCCGTCTTGAGCAGCAGGTCGTGGGCCTGCTGCCAGCGGCCGGCGGCGAAGGCCTGCTCGCCGGTCTCCTCGCGGATGGCGGCGAGTTCGCGGTCGGCCAGGGTGCGTACGAGGTCGGCGGTGGCCTTCTCCCCGTTGTCGGCGAGGACGACGCCCGCGTTGACCCACTGCCAGATCTGGGAGCGGGAGATCTCGGCGGTGGCGGCGTCCTCCATGAGGTTGAAGATGGCGACGGCGCCCATGCCGCGCAGCCATGCCTCGATGTAGCGGGTGCCGACCTGGACGGCGTTGCGCAGTCCCTCGTAGGTGGGCTTGGCGTCGAGGGAGTCGACGGCCAGCAGGTCGGCGGCGGTGACGTGGACGTCCTCGCGCAGCCGGTCCTTCTGGTTCGGCCGGTCGCCGAGGACGGCGTCGAAGGAGGCGCGGGCGATGGGCACGAGGTCGGGGTGGGCGACCCAGGAGCCGTCGAAGCCGTCGTGGGCCTCGCGGTCCTTGTCGGCCTTGACCTTCTCGAAGGCGACCGCGTTGACCTCGGCGTCGCGCCGGGAGGGGATGAAGGCGGCCATGCCGCCGATGGCGTGGGCGCCGCGCCTGTGGCAGGTGCGGACGAGCAGTTCGGTGTAGGCGCGCATGAAGGGCGCGGTCATCGTCACGGCGTTGCGGTCGGGCAGGACGAAGCGCTCGCCGGCGTCGCGGAAGTTCTTGACGATGGAGAACAGGTAGTCCCAGCGGCCGGCGTTGAGGCCGGAGGCGTGGTCGCGCAGTTCGTGGAGGATCTCGTCCATCTCGAAGGCCGCGGTGATCGTCTCGATGAGGACGGTGGCGCGGATGGTGCCCTGTGCGATGCCGAGGTGGTCCTGGGCGAGGACGAACACGTCGTTCCACAGGCGGGCTTCGAGGTGCGACTCGGTCTTGGGGAGGTAGAAGTAGGGGCCCTTGCCCTTGGCGAGCAGACGGTGCGCGTTGTGGAAGAAGTACAGGCCGAAGTCGACGAGGGCGCCGGGGACGGGTTCGCCGTCGACGGTCAGGTGGCGTTCGTCGAGGTGCCAGCCGCGGGGGCGCACGACGACGGTGGCGAGTTCGGCCTCGTCCTTGAGCGCGTAGGACTTGCCCTCGGGGGAGGTGAAGTCGATGCGGCGCTCGTAGGCGTCGATCAGGTTGACCTGGCCGCCGACGACGTTCTCCCAGGTGGGGGCGGAGGCGTCCTCGAAGTCGGCGAGCCAGATCCGGGCGCCGGAGTTGAGGGCGTTGATGGTCATCTTGCGGTCGGTGGGGCCGGTGATCTCCACCCTGCGGTCGTCGAGGGCGGCGGGGGCGTCGGCGACGCGCCAGTCGCCCTCGCGGATGTGGGCGGTCTCCGGGAGGAAGTCCAGGGTGCCGGTGCGGGCGATCTCGGCGCGGCGTTCGCCGCGTTTGGCGAGGAGTTCGGCGCGGCGGGGAGCGAACCGGCGGTGCAGCTCGGCGAGGAAGGCGAGCGCCCCGTCGGTCAGTACTTCCTCCGCGCGCTCGACGGGGGGTGCGGTGGCGGCGACGACGGCGTGCGGTGCGGGCCCTGGTGCGGACATGAACCTGACTCTCCTCTTGCCGGTGAGGGGTACCGTGCGACCGGGAGAGCCGGGCGGCCACCGGGCCCCGGCCCTGGCACGGGGTGCCGGACCGGGCGGGTTGCGGCTGCGAGGCGCGCCGATCGTACGGGCGCTTCTGCTGGGTGGAGCATAGTTTTTGCATTGCGGAAGTTCAACGTTCTGTGGCACCCGGTGCAGGGGGCTCCGGCGGGTCCGCCAGCAGCCGCAGGTCATCCGGGGTGTCGATGTCGGCGGGGAACGCGACGTCCCCGCACTCGACGCGTGCGATCGCCTCCTCGTGCCGCCTCAGGTAGGAGCGTGCCCCCTGGTCCCCGACCGCACTCGCGGCGATCGCCGCCCAGTGGGCGGCGCCCAGCAGGATCGGGTGGCCCCGTCTGCCGCCGTACGTGGCGGACGCGAGGGTGCGCGGCGAGGCGTAGGCGGCCACCACCCGGGCCACCGCGGTGGCCCCGATCCCGGGCTGGTCCACCAGTGCCACGACCACGGCCGGCGCGCCGGTGTCCGCCAGCGCCTCCAGGCCCGCGCGCAGCGAGGAGCCCATGCCCTGCTCCCAGTGCGGGTTCACGGTGACGGCGTAGCCGTCCAGCGCGGCCCGTTCGCGCACCTGCGCCGCCGCCGCGCCCAGCACGATGTGGACGGGGCCGCAGCCGCCGGCGCGCAGCGTCCGCGCCGCGTGCTCGACCAGCGGCCGGCCGCCGTACTCCAGCAGTGCCTTCGGGCGGCCGCCCAGCCGCCTGCCCCCGCCGGCCGCCAGCAGCAGCCCGGCGACGGCGCTCGTGCCCGCGTCGCTTCCCATGCTCCCTGGATACCGTGGACGGGGGGCGGGGGAAAGGACCGGCCATGACGCGCTGGATCATCGCCGTACGCCACGGGGAGAGCGAGGCCAACGTGGCCTTCGCCCGCGGCAGGTCCCTGCACGGGGTCCGGGACGCCGCTGTGGCGCTGACGGCGCTCGGGCGGGAGCAATCGGCGCGCCTCGGCCGCGACCTGCTCGCCCTGCCCGCCGCCGAGGCGCCCGCCCGGGCCGGCTGCTCGCCCTTCGAGCGGGCCCGGCAGACCCTCGACGCCGTCGAGGCGGTCCGTACGGCCGCGGGGCGCGCGCCGCTGCCCGTCACCTACGACGAACGCCTGCGGGACCGCGGCATGGGCCGGCTGGAGCTGCTCACCCCCGAAGGGATCCGTGAGCGGTTCCCCGAGGAGGCGCGGCGCCGCGAGCGCGAGGGGGAGGCCGGCTACCGCCCGCCGGGCGGGGAGTCGGTGGGCGACGTCGAGGACCGTGTCCGGGACTTCCTGGAGGAGACCGCCGCCCGCCCCGGCCCGCCGCTGCTGCTCGTCACGCACGACGCGGTGGTGCTGGCGCTGCGAAGACTGCTGGGGACCCCGCCGTCCGGCGACGTCGCCGTGGCCAACGCCTCGATGGCCCGCTGGCGACGCGACGGCGCGGGGCGCTGGCGGCTCGCGGACTGGAACCGGATCGCGGGGCCCGGACGTTAATGTCGGCAAGTCGTCACGTGCGAAGAGAAGTTGCGGCGGATTTCGCTCTCCGTATAGCGGGGGAAGCGCTCCGTCGCGTTTACTGTCCTCCCCGATGCGGCGGACCGGATGGGGCCGGCCGTCCAGGGGGAATCACCGGGGGCCTACCTGTGGGGGACGTATCAGTGGTGAAGGACGTGGCCGCCCGTGCGGCGGTCGACGACGGCGGGACCCTCGACCCGAGGGTGACCGCCCTGCGGGCCGCGGTCGCCCGCTGTCGCCGTGAACTCGCCGGGTACCGGGGCAACTTACCGGACCGGCACATCGCCGAGGACGAGCTCTCGGCGCTGGCCGCCGCCGCGGCCGCCGGCGTCCCGGACGTCCCGCGGCTGCGCCGCGGCCTGCTCGTGATCGCCGGGGCGCTGGGCTCCGTCAGTGCCCTGGCCGGTGCCCTCACCGAGGTCCGGCGGGCGATCGAGCTGTTCGGCACCCCGCGTCCCGAATGACGCGGGGTGCCCGCCGGGCCGGTCAGCCGAGTTCGGCCAGCCGGGGGACGGCCGGAGCGCAGTGGCTGTCGATCCAGGCGGCCGGCTCGGCGTCCGGCGGCACCACGATGACCGTCTCGACACCGAGCTTGGCGTAACCGGCCATGTCGGCGACGAAGGCGTCGGTGCCGCCTTCGCGGATGGAGGCCCCGGCGAACAGCACGGTCTTGCGGATCCCCTCGTAGTCGCGTCCGGCCTCGTCGCAGTGCGCGCGCAGCACGTCCAGTTTGTGCGCGACCTCGGCGGTCGAGGAGGCGAAGAGGTTGCAGGCGTCCGCGTACCGGGCGACCAGGCGCAGCGTCTTCCGCTCGCCGCCGCCCCCGATCATGATCTCCGGACGGGGCGTGCTCACCGGGGCGGGGGTGCTGCGGGTCTCCGCCAGCGAGTAGTGCGTGCCCTCGAAGGCGCCGTCGTCGCTCTGGTCCCACATCTGCAGGCAGATCCGCAGCGTCTCCTCCAGCCGCTCGAAGCGCTCCGCGAGCGGCGGGAACGGCACGCCCAGGCCCATGTGCTCCCGCTCGTACCAGGCCGCGCCGAGCCCGAGGGTGGCCCGGCCGCCGGACAGGACGTCGAGCGTGGTCGCGATCTTCGCCAGCGGTCCGGGGTGGCGGTAGGTGACCCCGGTGACCAGGACGCCGAGGCGCACCGAGGAGGTGTGGGCGGCGAGGAAGCCCAGCGTCGTGTAGGCCTCCAGCATCGCGGCCTCGGCGCCGCCGTTGTTCTCCATCTGGAAGTAGTGGTCCATCACCGACAGCCAGCCCGCGCCGGCCGACTCGGCGGCCTCACCGGCCGCGGCCAGCGCCGACGCGAGCCCGGCAGGTCCCGCGGGATGGTCGAACTTCGTGAGGTGCAGGCCCAGTTGCATGGTCCACCCGTCCGGGGTCGTGGTCGCTACGGTGACGACCGTAGGCCTTGGAGTGCGCTCCAGGTCAAGCCTCCGATTCCACCGCGACCCGAGTGCGACGCCGGAGCCGACACGGTGGGGTCGGGGGTCGGGGGTCGGGGGTCGGTTGGGGGTCGGTGGTCGGGGGTCGGGGGTCGGGGGCGGTCGTTCGGCTGTCGCGCCGTCTCGCGCCCTGCGGGCGCAAAGCGCGGGCTGCGGAGGGGAGGGTGGGGGGCCGGGGCCGGTCGGCAGTGGGGGTCGGTGCGTGGCTGAGGTTCAGGCGCCGGAGCGGGTTGCCTTTCCGGCGGTGTCGGTCTCGTTGCCGTCCGCGGGTATAGATGGTCGCTTCCACGCCATCCGTGGGTGGTGGGCGCGCCCGCCGTTACCTGCGTCTGCGGGTATTTCGGGGGTGCTGCCCGGGAGGTCGGCGGGAGATCGGGCCCGCTTTCGACGGTATATCCGGCGGAACAGAGCCCGATCCTCGGATCGGGGAATCACCCGCAGACGCCGGTTACGGCGGGCGCGCCACCCATGGACAGTGGGCGTGGTCACCGGTCATCTGCACCCGCGGACGGCAACGAGACCCGAGCCAGACGAACAACCGGCCCCGCTCCGGCGCCTGAACGCCAGCCACGACCCCACCCGCACACCGCAGACGAGGACCGCCCCCACCCTCCCGTCCGCAGCCGGCGCCGTGCGCCCGAAGGGCGCGAGACGAACCCGCACCCACCCACCGGCGCGGCCCCCAGCCCCACCGGGTGTGCTCAGGACGTCCCGTTGCTGGCCAGCGCGGACGACAGTTGCCGCGCCACGCCCTGCAGCACCGGCACGATCTTCTCCGTGGCCGCCTCGGTCACCCGGCCGGCGGGTCCGGAGATGGAGATGGCGGCGGCCGTGGGGGAGTCGGGGACGGTGACCGCCAGGCAGCGGACCCCGACCTCCTGCTCGTTGTCGTCCACGGCGTAGCCCTGTGCGCGGATGTGCTCCAGTTCCGCCAGGAAGGCGTCCGGGTCGACGATGGTCCGCTCCGTGGCCGCCGGCATCCCGGTGCGGGCCAGCAGGGCCCGCACCTCCTCCGGCGCGACGTGCGCCAGCAGGGCCTTGCCGACGCCCGTGGAGTGCGGCAGGACGCGCCGTCCGACCTCGGTGAACATCCGCATCGAGTGCCGCGAGGGGACCTGGGCGACGTAGACGACCTCGTCGCCGTCGAGGAGCGCCATGTTGGCGGTCTCGCCGGTCGCCTCGACCAGCTCCGCCAGGTAGGGGCGGGCCCAGGTGCCCAGGAGGCGGGCCGAACTCTCGCCGAGGCGGATCAGCCGGGGTCCCAGCGCATAGCGGCGGTTGGGCTGCTGGCGTACGTAGCCGCAGTCGACCAGGGTCCGCATCAGCCGGTGGATCGTGGGCAGCGGCAGTCCGCTGCTCGCGGACAGTTCGCTGAGGCCCACCTCGCCGCCCGCGTCGGCCATTCGCTCCAGCAGGTCGAAGGCGCGTTCGAGGGACTGCACGCCCCCGGCGCGGTCTGACGCCACGTTTCCTCCCCAGGCGGACGGTGGTAGTGGTGCAGCCTACCGGCCCTGACCAGGCAGGTGACCGCCGTTCGGGGCGGTCGTGGGCGCGGCGCGGGCCGACGGGCGTGGAAAACGCATTCCATTGGGTGGAATTTCCCAACTGTACTGCCGGGGTCCCGCGCGTGGGCCGGGAAGGGGTTGACGGCGGCTCGGGAGCGAGCGGAGGATGCGTTTCAACAGAACGTTGAATTTCTGTGCGACGCCGGTGGAAGGGGAACCCCGTGTCCGAGGCCGCTGACGGGATCGAGCTCGTGCTGCGATCACCACGGGTCGTCACACCGGAGGGCGAGCGCCCCGCCGACGTGGCCGTCGCCGGAGGCCGGATCGCCGCCGTGCTGCCGTACGGGAGCGAGCCCCCGGCCGGCGCCCGCCTGGTCGACCTCGGCACCGACGCCCTGCTCCCCGGCCTGGTCGACACCCACGTCCACGTCAACGACCCGGGCCGCAGCGAATGGGAGGGCTTCGCGACCGCCACCCGGGCCGCCGCGGCCGGCGGCGTCACCACCTTGATCGACATGCCGCTCAACAGCATCCCGCCGACCACCACCACCGCCCACCTGGAGGTCAAGCGAGCCGCCGCCCGCGGCCGGATCCACACCGACGTCGGTTTCTGGGGCGGCGCCGTCCCCGGCAACGGCAAGGACCTGCGGTCCCTCCACGAGGCCGGGGTCTTCGGTTTCAAGTGCTTCCTGCTGCCCTCCGGCGTCGAGGAGTTCCCGCACCTGGCCCCCGCCGAACTGGCGGAGGCGATGCGCGAGATCGCCCGCTTCGACGGGCTGCTGATCGTCCACGCCGAGGACCCCGGGCTCATCGAGGGCGCCCCGCCGGCCGCCGGCCGCGCCTACGCCGGCTTCCTCGCCTCCCGCCCGCGCGCCGCCGAGAACGCCGCCGTCGAGGCGCTGATCGACCTCGCCCGCCGCCTGGACTGCCGTGTGCACGTCCTGCACCTGTCCTCCGCCGAGGCCCTGCCCCTGATCGCCGCCGCCCGCCGCGACGGCGTACGCCTGACGGCCGAGACCTGCCCGCACTACCTGACGCTGACGGCCGAGGAGGTCCCGGACGGCGCGACCCAGTTCAAGTGCTGCCCGCCGATCCGCGAGGCGGGCAACCGGGAGGCCCTGTGGCAGGGCCTGCTCGACGGCACCGTCGACTGCGTCGTCTCCGACCACTCGCCCTCCACCGCCGACCTCAAGCACCTCGACACCGGCGACTTCGGCGCCGCGTGGGGAGGGATCTCCTCCCTCCAGCTCGGCCTGCCCGCGATCTGGACCGAGGCCCGCCGGCGTGGCGGCACGCTCGCCGACGTGGTCCGCTGGATGGCGCGCGGCCCGGCCCGGCTCGCCGGGCTCACCACCAAGGGCGCCGTCGCACCCGGCCACGACGCCGACTTCGCCGTCCTGGCACCCGACGAGAGCTTCACCGTGGACGCGGCGGCGCTCCACCACCGCAACCAGGTCACCGCCTACGCGGGCCGCACCCTCCAGGGGGTCGTACGGAGCACCTGGCTGCGCGGCGAGCGGATCGCCGACCACGGCACCCCGGCCGACCCCTCCGGCCGCCTCATCGAAAGGGAGAACGCGTGACTGCCGTACCCCGGTACACCGGCGCCGCCCAGCCGTACTCCGGAGGGGACCCCTACGCCGACTACCGCGGCGCCGACCTGCCGTTCACGGGTCTCGTCGACCTCGCCGACCGGCGCCTGGGCGCCGGGGTGACCGCCGCCAACGACGAGTTCTTCGCCGAGCGGGAGAACCTGCTCGTCCCCGAGCGGCCCGAGTTCCGGGCCGAGCACTTCGGCCACAAGGGCCAGGTCATGGACGGCTGGGAGACCCGCCGCCGACGCGGCCCCGACGCCGGCAGCCCGCACCCCGCCGACGCCGACCACGACTGGGCGCTGATCCGGCTCGCCGCGCCCGGCGTCGTACGCGGCGTCGTCGTGGACACCGCCCACTTCCGCGGCAACCACCCCCGGCAGATCGCCCTCGAGGCCACCTGCGCGGCCCTGTCCGCCGCGCCCGCGGACCTGCTGGCCGACGGCGTGGAGTGGACGGAGCTGGTGCCCCGCACGGCCGTCGGCGGGCACGCCGCCAACGGCTTCGAGGTGGCCGTCGAGCGCCGCTTCACCCACCTGCGGCTCCAGCAGTTCCCCGACGGCGGCATCGCCCGGCTGCGGGTCCACGGCGAGGTCGTGCCCGACCCCGCCTGGCTGACCGCGCTCGGCACCTTCGACCTGGTCGCCCTGGAGAACGGCGGCGCCCCCGAGGACGTCTCCGACCGCTTCTACTCCTCCCCGGTCAACCCCATCCTGCCGGGCAGGTCCCGTCGCATGGGCGACGGCTGGGAGACCCGCCGGCGCCGCGACACGGGCCACGACTGGGTGCGCTACCGCCTCGCCGCTCAGGGCACCGTCCGCGCCGTCGAGATCGACACCGGCTACTACAAGGGCAACGCCGCCGGCTGGGCCGCCCTCCTCGGCCGCGACGGGGAGGACGGCGACTGGTTCGAGATCCTGCCCCGCACCCCCCTGCAACCCGACACGGTCCACCGCTTCGTCGTCGACGTCCCGCCCGCCACCCACGTACGGCTGGAGACCTACCCCGACGGCGGCATCGCCCGCCTGCGCCTGTGGGGCTCGCTCACCGACGACGGCACCGCCCGCCTGGCCCGGCGCTGGGCCGACCTGGCCTGACGGCCCTCAGCGGACGTCCGGCACGAGCCGCACCAGGCCGAGCGAGGTGCGGTCGCCGACCGTCGTCCCGACGCCCAGCGGCCGCCCTCCTCGGCGGAGCCCATGAGCACCGCGGGCCCGTCGGTCTCCCACGTCCCGCACTCCTCCCACGCGACGGCCGGATCGGCGAGAACCGTCTCGGCCGTGGCGAGGAGTCCGGCCTCGGAGTCAGCTGCGCCCCAGCGCAGGAAGGCCCGATGCGCGGGGAGGTGACACGTCGTGGCGGGCACGGCCGCCGTCACGGCCGAGGGGGACCACGCCCGCCAGGTCGTCCACGGCGCACGCCCGGTCGTAGTCGTCGGGGGCGTCCCCGTCGCCGCCGAGCGTCCCCCGCTCCGTGCGGCCGCCCCGGACGGCCAGGGCGGAGACGGGGACGGCGGCCAGCGGGCCGCCCACTCGCGTCCGCCGCCGACAATTGAGCCCCTCCGGGGCCCCGGTGCCCCGGAGGGGTGCTGGTGCCGCGCGGCGCCGGCGGCTCCCTCGTACGCCGGCGCCGCGCGGGGTCGGGTCAGCCCGCCGGCGTCAGCCGGAAGGACTGGGCGGCGGTGCCGTTGCAGGTGTACTGCTGCAGCAGGGCGCCGTCGGACGGCGAGGCCCCCGCCACGTCGAGGCACTTGGCGCTGTGCCGAGCCGTCAGGACGTACGACCCGTCCGGCTGGAGCACCGGCCTCCACTGCTGGTTGGCGCCCGAGGACCACTGCCAGGTCTGCACCGGCACGGAGTCGCCCGTCGCGGACGCGCCGCCCGTGACGTCCCAGACCTGCTCGGTGGCGGTCGCGTTGCGGTTCACCACCCGGTAGTAGCCGCCGTCGGTGGGCCGGAACTGCCACTGCTGGTTGGCCTGCCCGGCGACGCAGCCCCACTGCTGCACCGCCGTGCCGTTGGCGGTACCGCGGTCCTTGGCGTCCACGCACTTGCCCGAGCCGGCGCCGGCCACCTGGTACCAGGCGGTGGTGCTGATGCCGTCCCCGTCGCCGCCCCCGCCGCCGGTCGGCGCGCCGGACCAGGTGAAGGTGGTCGTGGCGCGGGCCGGCAGGCTGTACGAGAAGTGCTGCCCGGCCTCGCGGACCGTCACCTGCTGCGTGGCCGACGAGGAGTTGTGGGTGACCAGCACCCGCTGCCCGTCGCTGTTGACGAAGGCCGTGTTCCACACCGGGTCGGTGGCGTTGCTGCCGATCCGCACCGCGCCCGCGCGGACGAACTTCGTCAGCTGCCCCATCGTGTAGTACTCGACGGTGTAGTCGACCTGGCCGCTGCGCGCGTCGCCGTTGTGCACCGTGATCAGCCCGCTGCAGCTGTCGCAGCCGCCCGCGTGCGGGCCCCTGGCCTGGTCCAGCGCCAGCGACCACTTCACGTAGGCGCGGGCCCAGTTGCGGGTGAAGCCGGTGATGTCCCGCAGGTCCTCCAGCTGCTGGTCGCCCACCCAGGTGCCGCCGGAGTGCTCCGTCTCGTACTGCGCCACGCCCGGGTACTGGTCGTGGACCCTGCTGCCCAGCGCGTAGTCCGGCGGGGTCGGCGTGTAGCCGTGCCAGGCGACGCCGCCGAAGAGCGGGTCGTTGCGCAGGGCGGCGTCGGCGAGCTGGCCGGCGCCGGTGGTGTTCCAGTCGCCGTGGTTCCAGTCGTGGACGAGCGCCTTGGTGGTGATCCCGGCCGAACGGAACGCCGGGAAGAGGTGGTTTCTGGTGAAGTCCAGCAGCGTGGCCGCCGTCCACTCCATGGTGGGGTAGCTGCTGTTCGCGCCGCAGCACTGCGGCTCGTTCTGCACCGAGACGTAGTCGACGTGGACTCCGCGCTGCTCGTACGCCTGCAGGTACTTCACGAAGTACTGCGCGTACATGTCGTAGTACTCGGGCCTCAGCTTGCCCATCTGGGTCAGCCTGCCGTTGTCCTTCATCCACGCCGGCGCCGACCACGGCACCGCCATGACCTTCAGGTCGGGGTTGAGCTGGCGCGCCCGCTGGGTCATCGGCAGGACGTCGGCGAGGTCCCGGGAGATGGAGAAGTCCACCAGGTCGCAGCAGGTGTCGTCGTAGGTGTAGTGGCTGCGCGCGATGTCCGAGGCGCCCATCGGGTTGCGCAGGAAGCCCAGGCCTATGCCCTCCGTGGGGGAGAACAGCTTGCGCATCGTGGCGTCACGGGTGGCCGCCGAAAGCGCGCCGGAGGAGTTCATCAGCCAGGCCGCGCTGTCGGTGAAGGAGGCCCCGCCGCCCTCGAAGGGCTGGTAGCGGGCGGCGGGGTCCACCGTGATGACCGTGCCGCCGCTGCCGTTGCCCGCCTCGAAGGCGGCCGGGGTCTGTGCCTGCAGGCCCCTGACGACGGTGCTGCCGTCGGAGGTGGTGGTCATCGTGACCTGGACGGCCGTGGCGGCGGCCGCCCCGGGTCCGGCGAGCAGTAATCCGGCGAAGGCCGCCGCGACCGCCGTGAGCACGGCGATCAGGCGTCCGACGTGGGGGGAGTGTGGCATCGCGGATCTCCTGTGTGGGGGTGGAGACGGGATGACGAGGGAGGTCAGGCCGCGTTGCGGGAGCGGCTCCGGTGGGCGGTGATGATGTCGGCGTAGCGGCGGCCGCTGCCCTTCACGGTCCGGCGCTGGGTCTCGTAGTCGACGTGGACGAGGCCGAAGCGCTTGTCGTAGCCGTACGCCCACTCGAAGTTGTCCAGCAGCGACCAGGCGAAGTAGCCGGCGAGCGGGGCGCCGCCGCGCACGGCGCGGGCGCAGGCCGCCAGGTGCTCCTCCAGGTAGGCGGTGCGCTCGGGGTCGTGGACCTGCCCGTCGGGGCCGACGCGGTCCTCGTACGCCGAGCCGTTCTCGGTGACGTAGATCTTGCGGGCGCCGTACTCCTCGGTCAGCCGCAGCAGCAGCCGCTCCAGGCCGTCGGCGTGCACCTCCCAGTCCATCGCGGTGCGGCGGACGTCCGGGACGCGTACGGCGCGGGTGTGGGGGACCGGCCCCGACGGGTCGTCGGCAACGATGTCACGGAAGTAGTAGTTGAGGCCCAGCCAGTCCAGCGGCGCGGCGATGGTCTCCATGTCGCCCGCCTGGACGGGCAGTTCGACCCCGTACAGCTCCAGCATGTCCTCGGGGTAGCCGCGGCCGTGGATCGGGTCCAGCCACCAGCGGTTGGTGTGCCCGTCGGAGCGCAGCGCCGCGGCGACGTCCTCGGGCCGGTCGGAGGCCGGCTCGCAGGGGCTGAGGTTGTTGACGATGCCGACCTGGGCGTGCGGGACCGCGGCGCGCAGCGCCTGCACCGCCAGGCCGTGGCCCAGGTGCAGGTGGTACGAGGCGCGGACGGCGGCCGTCAGGTCGGTGAGGCCGGGGGCCATCACGCCCTGCAGGTGCCCGATCCACGCGGAGCACAGCGGCTCGTTGAGCGTCGCCCAGTGCGTGACCCGGTCCCCGAGCCGCTCGGCCACCACGGCCGCGTACTCGGCGAAGCGCAGCGCGGTCTCCCGCTCCGGCCAGCCGCCGCGGTCCTGCTGCGCCTGCGGCAGGTCCCAGTGGTACAGGGTGGGGAAGGGGGTGATGCCCGCCTCCAGCAGGGCGTCCACCAGGCGGTCGTAGAAGGCCAGGCCCGCGGGGTTGACCGGTCCGCCGCCCTGCGGCATCACGCGCGGCCAGGCGAGGGAGAAGCGGTACGCGTCCAGGCCGAGCCGGCCCATCAGGCCGATGTCCTCCGGCACGCGGTGGTAGTGGTCGCAGGCGACGTCACCGGTGTCGCCGTTCGCGACCTTCCCCGGCGTGCGGGAGAAGGTGTCCCAGATGGAGGGTGCTCGGCCGTCCTCGGCCACGGCTCCTTCGATCTGGTACGCGGCCGTCGCGGCACCCCACACGAATCCGTCGGGGAGGGCGCTGAGGTCGAGGGTCACGGACTGCCTTTCGTTCGGTGGAGACTGAGGGGCGGTGGGGCTCACTTGACGGCGCCGGCGGTCAGCCCGGCGACGAGGTAGCGCTGCAGGAGCAGGAACCCGGCGACGACGGGCACGCTGACCACGAGCGAGGCGGCCATGACCTGGTTCCAGTACACGTCGGTCTGCGTGGCGTAGCCCTGCAGTCCGACGGCGAGCGTGCGGGTGGTGTCGTTGGTCATGACGGAGGCGAACAGCACCTCGCCCCAGGCCGTCATGAAGGCGTACACGCAGACCGCGACGATCCCGGGCACGGCGGCCGGGACGACCACCCGGAACAGCGCGCCCAGCGGCCCGCATCCGTCGACCATGGCGGCCTCGTCCAGGTCCCGGGGGATCGAGTCGAAGTAGCCCGCCAGCATCCAGATGGAGAAGGGGAGCGAGAAGGTGAGGTAGGTCAGGATCAGGCCGCCGCGGCTGCCGTACAGGGCGATGCCCGTCGCGTTCCCGAGGTTGACGAAGATCAGGAAGAGCGGCAGCAGGAAGAGGATGCCGGGGAACATCTGGGTGGACAGGATCGTCACCGAGAAGAAGCGGCGCCCCTTGAACTCGTAGCGGCTGACCGCGTACGCCGCGAAGACCGCCACCACGACCGAGCAGAGCGTCGCCCCGCCCGCCACGACCAGCGAGTTCACGAAGTACCGGGCGAGCGGCACGGTGTGCCAGATGTCCGCGTACGGGCGCAGGGTGAAGCCGCTGGGGAACCAGCGGAACGGGCCCTGGACGTCCTGCAGCGGCTTCAGCGACGAGACGACCATGACGAACACCGGCGCCAGCGCGAAGGCCGTCAGCACGGTCAGCACGATCCGCCGGGTCCACACGAAGGAGCGCGGCGCGGCCATGGGGCTGCGGACGTCAGACATCCTTCCTCCTCAGGGAGGTGGCGAGCAGGTAGAGCACCGTCACGACGAGCAGGAACAGCAGCAGGAGCACGGACATCGCCGAGCCGGAGCCGAAGTTCCAGGTCACGAAGGACGACTGGTAGATGTGGATGGAGATCAGGTCGGCGGCGTCCGGCGCCGCCCGCCCGAACAGCACGTAGGGCGTGTTGAAGTCGTTGAACGTCCACAGGAACAGCACCAGCACCAGCACCTGGTTGACCGGGCGCAGCGACGGCAGGGTGATCCTGCGGATCTGCTGCCAGATCCCGGCGCCGTCCATCGCCGCGGCCTCGTACAGCTCGCGCGGGATGTTCTGCAGACCGGCCATCAGGCACAGGAACGCGAACGGCCACTGCCGCCACACCGACACCGTCACCAGCGCGAAGAAGCTGTTGTCGCCGATCAGCCAGAAGGGCCGGCCGTCGGTGAGGTGCAGTTGGTCGTGGATGACGTGGTTGATCATGCCGGTGTCCCGCTGGAACATGAACGACCAGGTGATCACCGCCGCGTAGACCGGCAGCGCGTACGGCACGAGGAAGACCGCGCGCAGCAGCCCGCGGCCGCGGAAGGCGTCCTGCATCAGGATCGCGGCGGCGGTGCCGAACAGCCAGGACAGCCCGACCGCCAGCACGGTGAACTCGCAGGTGACGAGGAAGGACTTGAGCAGGTCCTCGCCGACCGGCGCGTTGAAGTCCACCGCGACGCGGTAGTTGTCCAGGCCCTTCCAGGGGGCGGCCGACCAGTCGCTGATGAAGAACTGGGTGAGCTCCTTGAAGCTCATCACGACGCCGACGACCATCGGCACCAGGTGGATGAGCAGTTCCAGCGCGAGGGCCGGGAGCAGCAGGACGTACGGGAGCGACGCGCGCCGCAGCCGCGCCGGCAGGCGCAGCCGCGACAGCGGGGCCCTCCCCCCGGCGGCCCGCCGGCCGCCGGGGGAAGGCGTCTTGGAGCTGTGCCGGACGGGCGGCACGGTGGCGGTCATCGGTTCCTTCACGCTCACGACGCCGGCATCTGCTGCTGGGCCTTTTCGAGGGCGGCCTTGACGCTGTCGGTGGTGACCGGCTTGCCGGCGGCGGCGTCGGCGAACAGGTCCTTCATCGCGGTGCCGACGGCGGTCTCGAACTGGCTCTCGTTGGCGACCTGCGGCAGCGGCGCCGCGCTCTTGGCGAGCGCGTCCGCGAGGACCTTCAGGTCCGGGGTGGCGAAGGCCGGGTCGGACTGGGCGGCCTTGACCGGCGGGAGCGAGCCGTAGGTGCTGTTGAGGAGCTTCTGCTCGTCGTCGCTGGTCATGAACTTCACGAACTTCAGGGCGCCGTCGACGTTGTCGGTCTTCTTGAAGACCGCCAGGTTGATGCCCGCGACCATCGAGTTCACGGCGGTGTCGCCGGAGGCGCCCGCGGCCTGGAACGGCACCTGGGCGACGCCGTAGTCCTCGGGCTTCATGCCGTGGGACTTCAGCGAGGAGCCGGCGGCCTGCCACAGCAGCATGGCGGCCTTGCCGGTGGCGAAGTCGGCGACGGACTGGTTGGCGGCGTACTCGGCGTTGCCGGGGGCCGCGATCTTGTCCTTGGCGATGAAGTCGATGTACTGCTTGACGGCCGCGACCGCCTCGGGCGTGGTGAAGGTCGGCTTGCCGGCGGCGTCGAAGAAGTCGGCGCCGTGCTGCTTGCCGAAGACGAAGGCGTGGTGGACGTTCTCGGAGAGGTTGCCGCCCTCGACGGCGAGGCCGTACTTGCCGCCCTTGGTGAGCTTCTTGCCGTCGGCGACGAGCTCGTCCCAGGTGGCGGGCGGGTTGGCTATGCCTGCGTCGGCGAACATCTTCTTGTTGTAGTACAGGCCGTAGGCCAGCGAGTACAGCGGCACCGCGGCCGGGTCCTTGCCCTCGGCGCCCGTGGCGCCCAGGGCGGAGGAGACGAAGCGGTCCTTGCCGCCGATGGCCTCGAACGCCTTGGCGTCGAAGGGGCGGAGGGCGCCGGTGGCCTGCAGCGAGGCGGACCAGGTGTTGCCGATGTTGAGGACGTCGGGGCCCTGGCCGGAGGTGGCCGCGGCGAGGATCCGGTTGAGCAGGTCGGACCAAGGGATGACCTCGAGCTTGACCTTGATCCCGGTCTGCTTCTCGAACTTCTCCAGCTCGGGTGTCAGGGTCGCCTTGTCGGCTTCGAGGCTGGCGCCCTGGTTGCTGGCCCAGTAGGTGAGCTCCTTGGGGCTGCCGTTTCCGCCGCCGTCGGTCGAGGAGCCGCCGCCGCACGCGGTGGCGGAGGCGATGAGCGCGGCCGCGAGCGCCGCGGCGGCCGTGGTACGGGTGATGTGCATGACCGGGGATCCCTCTCCAGGGTGGGTGCCTTCGGGAAGTGAAGAACGTCACGCCTTAATTCAAGGCGTGATTTAACGTCTGAGAAAAGCTGGCGTCAAGACTTGGCGCAGCGATAGATTCAGCCGGGGAGGGAGCACCATGGCAGACCGAGGCAAGCGGACCGTACGCGACCTGCGGCGGGGCAACCGTTCGGCGCTCTTGCGTCACCTGTACTTCGAGGGACCCCTCAGCCGTCAGGAGTTGGCCAGGGACACCGGACTGAGCACAGGTTCCATCAGCAACGTCGTGGCCGAGCTCATCGCCGACGGCGTCGTCGAGGAGGCCGGCTCCGTCGAGTCCGACGGCGGCCGCCCCCGCGTCATGCTCAAGGTCGCCCCCCGGCACGGCTTCCTCATCGGCGTCGACGTCGGCGAGACCCGCGTCCGCGTCACCCTCTTCGACCTCGCCCTCACCGAACTCTCCTCCACCGACCGCCCGCTGGCCGACAGCGGCCACGACGTCACCCTCGTCGTCCAGCTCATCCTCGACGCCCTGTCCGTCGTCCTGGAGGACACCCGGGTCGACCCCGCCCTCGTGCTCGGCGTCGGCATCGGCGTACCCGGCATCGTCGAACAGGGCACCTCCGGCGCCGGCGCGGTCGTCCACGGCCAGACCATCGGCTGGGACGCCGTCCCCCTGGGCGCGCTGCTCGCCGAGGGCACCGCGCTGCCGCTGCACATCGACAACGGCGCCAAGACCCTCGGCCAGGCCGAGATGTGGTTCGGCGCCGGCCGCGGCGCCCGGAACGCGGTGATCGCCCTGCTCGGCTCCGGAGTCGGCGCCTGCGTGGTCGCCGACGGCAAGCCGTACCGGGGCGCCAGCAGCAGCGCGGGGGAGTGGGGCCACACCACCCTCCAGGTCGGCGGACGGCGCTGCCGCTGCGGCGCCCGCGGCTGCCTGGAGGCCTACGTGGGCGCCGAGGCGCTCATCGAACGCTGGAACGCGCCCACCGGGGTCAGCGAGGAGTCCGCGATCGCCGCCCTCCTCGACGCCGCCGCGGCCGGCGACGCCACCGCCGTCGCGCTGCTCGACGAGACCGCCGAGTACCTCGGCGCCGGCATCGCCGACCTCGTCAACCTCTTCAACCCCGAGCGCATCGTGCTGTCCGGCTGGACCGGCCTCATGATCGGCCCCCTGCTGCTGGACGCCGTCCGCGAGGCCACCGCCGCGTACGCGCTGCACCACCCCTGCGCCCAGACCTCCATCGAGCTGGGCCGCCTCGGGACGGACGCGGTCACGGTCGGCGCCGCCACCCTGCCGCTGGCCCGCTTCCTCGACGCCGGCGGCCGTCCGCCCGCCCCCGCGGCACGGTCGGAGGAGCAGGCGGAACCGAATCGTCCGGGTCGTTCGTTGTCGGGTACATCAGTCTGAGCGAGAACATCCCGAGACCACCCGGAGCACCGCAGTGACCCTCCAGCAGCAGATCGTCGGCAACGCCATGCAGATGGCCGTGTGCACGCTCCAGCCCGGCCAGACCGTCTACTGCGAGGCGGGCAAGTTCCTGTTCAAGACCAGCAACGTGAGCATGGACACCCGGCTGGCCGGCCCCGGCGCCCAGCGCGACGCGCAGGCAGGCGCGGGCGGCGGCATGGGCGGCATGTTCCGCCAGGCGATGGGCACGGCCATGCAGGTCGGCCAGCGGATGCTGGCGGGCGAGAGCATCGCCTTCCAGTACTTCACCGCGAGCGGCGGCGAGGGCACCGTCGGCTTCGCGGGCGTCCTGCCCGGCGAGATGCGCGCCCTGGAGCTGGACGGGTCGCGCGCCTGGTACGCGGAGAAGGACGCTTTCGTGGCCGCCGAGTCGAGCGTCGACTTCGGCATCGCCTTCCAGGGCGGCCGCAGCGGCATGAGCGGCGGCGAGGGCTTCATCCTCGAGAAGTTCACCGGCCGCGGCACGGTGATCATCGCGGGCGCGGGCAACTTCATCGACCTCAACCCCGCCGACTTCGGCGGGCGCATCGAGGTCGACACCGGCTGCATCGTCGCCTTCGAGGACGGCGTCCGCTACGGCGTGCAGCGCATCGGCGGGCTCAACCGGCAGGGCATCATGAACGCCGTCTTCGGCGGCGAGGGGCTGTCGCTGGCGACCCTGGAGGGCAACGGCCGCGTCATCCTGCAGTCCATGACCATCGAGGGGCTGGCGAACGCCCTGAAGAAGGCCCAGGGCGGCGACAAGCAGGGCCCCACCGGCGGCTTGTTCTCCACCCACGCCGGCTGACGCCGAGCCGCGCGTCACCCCGCCCGAACGCCGCTGCCGGCCCCGTGCGGAGCCGGGCCGCCGGCGGGCGGGCCCACTCCCTGCGGGGTCCCGACCGTAGGTGGTCAGGCCGGCGTCACGGGCTGTGCGGCAGGGCCGCCCTCACAGCACGCCGGCGGTCCCCAGCACGCGCCGTACGGCCCGCTCCAGCGACGCCCGCACCGCGTCCGCGTCGCCGAGGGCGGCGGTCATCATCGCGCCGTCGCGCAGCAGCATCAGCGTCGCCGCGTCCTCGGCGGCCTCCGGGTCGCCCGCCTCCGCGAGCAGCCCGGCGACCAGCCCCCGCAGCCAGTCCCGGTGGGCCACGATCGCGCGCGAGACGGGGTCGGCCGGGTCCGGGTACTCCGCGGCCGCGTTGAGGAACGGACAGCCGCGGAAACCCGGCGAGCACAGCTGGTCGCCGAGCGCGCCGGCCACCCCGAGCAGGGCCTCCCTCGCGCCCAGCCCCGTGAGCGCGGCCGTGGTGAAGGCGCGGATCTGCTCGTCGGTGGCCTGGATGTAGCTCAGGACGAGCTGCTCCTTGCCGAGGAAGTGCCGGTAGAGCGTCGCCCTGGTCGTGGACGCCTCCGTGACGATCCGGTCCATGCCCACCGCGTGGATGCCCTCGGTGTAGAACAGCCGGGCCGCGGTGGCCAGGATGCGGTCACGCGGCGGCGCGTCCGCGGCGGCGTACGTGACGAGGGGAACGGCGGGAGGGGCACTCATGTCCTTGACGGTAGCGGACGGCACCGCGTAGCGTCCCGGCAAGAACGAACGTTCTGTATCGTCGTCTGCCTGCAGTCCGGGCACCCGGACAGCAGGAAGAACCCCGTACACCCCACCCCCGGGCCCCGGCGCGCAGCCGCCGGGCCCGCCCCCGTGAGAGGACCCCCCATGCCCGTGCCCGAGACCGGCACCCCCGCCCCCGACTTCACCCTCCCGGGCGTCCTGCTCGACGGACCGGGTTCCGAGCGCGGCGCGTACTCCCTGTCCGCGCAGCGCGGCGCCCCCGTCGTGCTCGCCTTCTACCCCGGGGACGACACGGCGGTGTGCACCAAGCAGCTCTGCTCGTACACCTCCGACCTGGACCGCTTCCGCGACCTCGGGGCGACGGTCTGGGGCATCAACTTCAGCGACCTCGACAGCCACGAGCGGTTCGCCCGCAAGCGCGACCTGCGCTTCCCGCTGCTCGCCGACACCGAGCGCACGGTCGCCAAGGCCTACGGCATCACCATGCCGGGGCTCGGCCTCAAGCGCTCGGTCTTCATCGTGGACGCGGAGGGCATCGTGCGCTGGAAGCACGTCGCCCGCCTCGGGCTGAGCTTCCAGGACACCGACACGATCACCGCGCAGCTGGCCGCGCTCGCCCCGCGCTGAGCGGCCCCGGCGCCGGTGCGGCGGCGGTCCGCGTCGCCCTTCCGGCCGAGCGTGAAGCTGCGCTGTTGCCGAGCTTAAGAAAAGATCGATGGACCGAACGCTCGAAGCCGGGCAGATTGCTGTCTGCCCGGCGCAACGCGCGAGCAGGCGCAGACGGGCGCCCTCGCTCCGCCCGGGCTCCCCTCGTGCCCGGTCCGCGTCCCCCCGCGCGGGCCGGGCCACATCGTCTGCCGGCAGGAGTTGCAAGAGTGAAGGCACTGGTGAAGGAGAAGGCCGCGCCCGGCCTGTGGCTGCGGGACGTCCCGGAGCCGGAGATCGGTCCCGGGGACGTCCTCATCAAGGTGCTGCGGACCGGGATCTGCGGCACCGACCTGCACATCCGTGCCTGGGACGGCTGGGCCCAGCAGGCCGTGGCCACCCCGCTCGTGCTCGGACACGAGTTCGTCGGCGAGGTCGCCGCCGTCGGCTCCGACGTCTCCGAGATCAAGACCGGCGACCTCGTCAGCGGCGAGGGCCACCTCGTCTGCGGCAAGTGCCGCAACTGCCTGGCCGGCCGCCGCCACCTGTGCCGCAACACGATCGGCCTCGGGGTCGGCCGCGACGGCGCCTTCGCCGAGTACGTCGCGCTGCCCGCGTCCAACGTGTGGGTCCACCGGGTCGCCGTCGACCTCGACACAGCGGCCATCTTCGACCCCTTCGGCAACGCCGTGCACACCGCGCTGTCCTTCCCCCTGGTCGGCGAGGACGTGCTGATCACCGGCGCCGGCCCGATCGGCATCATGGCCGCCGCCGTCGCCAAGCACGCCGGCGCGCGCCACGTCGTCATCACCGACGTCAGCGAGTACCGCCTGGACCTGGCCCGCAAGGTCGGTGTCAGCCTCGCCCTCAACGTGGGCGAGACCACCATCGCCGACGGCCAGCGCGAGCTGGGCCTGCGCGAGGGCTTCGACATCGGCCTGGAGATGTCCGGCCGCCCAGAGGCCATGCGCGAGATGATCGCCAACATGACGAACGGCGGCCGCATCGCGATGCTCGGCCTGCCCTCGGAGGACTTCTCCGTGGACTTCGCCAAGATCGTCACGTCGATGATCACCATCAAGGGCATCTACGGCCGCGAGATGTTCGAGACCTGGTACGCCATGTCCGTGCTGCTGGAGGGCGGCCTCGACATCGCCCCCGTGGTTACCGGCCGCTACTCCTACCGCGACTTCGACGCCGCCTTCGACGACGCCGCGAGCGGCCGCTGCGGCAAGGTCGTCCTCGACTGGACCTCCTGACCCCTCCCGGCCCCGCCCCCGCGGCACGGCCCACCGCACCACCCGCAGCCTCCCAGGGAGAACCCCGATGTTCGACTCCGTCCGCGACGACCTGCGCGGCACCCTCGAAGAGATCCGCGAGGCCGGGCTCTTCAAGCCCGAGCGCGTGATCGGCAGCCCGCAGAGCGCCTCCGTCTCCGTCACCGCAGGCGGCGTCCCCGGCGACGTCCTCAACTTCTGCGCCAACAACTACCTCGGGCTCGCCGACCACCCCGAGGTCACCGCCGCCGCCAAGGAGGCCCTGGACCGCTGGGGCTACGGCATGGCGTCGGTCCGCTTCATCTGCGGCACCCAGGAGGTCCACAAGGAGCTCGAGGCCCGGCTGTCCGCCTTCCTCGGCACCGAGGACACGGTCCTCTACAGCTCCTGCTTCGACGCCAACGGCGGCGTCTTCGAGACCCTCCTCGACGAGAACGACGCGGTCATCTCCGACGCGCTCAACCACGCCAGCATCATCGACGGCATCCGGCTGTCCAAGGCCCGCCGCCTGCGCTACGCCAACCGCGACATGGCCGAGCTGGAGGCGCGCCTGAAGGAGGCGTCCGACGCCCGCCGCCGCCTCATCGTCACCGACGGCGTCTTCTCGATGGACGGCTACATCGCGCCGCTCGACGAGATCTGCGACCTCGCCGACCGCTACGACGCCATGGTGATGGTCGACGACTCCCACGCCGTCGGCTTCACCGGCCCCGGCGGCCGCGGCACCCACGCCCTGCACGGCGTGATGGACCGGGTCGACATCCTCACCGGCACCCTCGGCAAGGCCCTCGGCGGCGCCTCCGGCGGCTACGTCGCGGCCCGCGCGGAGATCGTCGCCCTGCTGCGCCAGCGCTCGCGCCCGTACCTGTTCTCCAACTCCCTCGCGCCGGTCATCGCCGCCGCCTCCCTCAAGGTCCTGGACCTGATCGAGGACTCCGAGGACCTGCGCACCCGCCTCGCCGAGAACACCGCGCTCTTCCGCTCCCGCATGACCGAGGCCGGCTTCGAGATCCTGCCCGGCGAGCACCCCATCGCCCCGGTCATGATCGGCGACGCCGCGAAGGCGGGCCGCATGGCGGAGCTGCTGCTGGAGCGCGGCGTCTACGTCATCGGCTTCTCCTACCCCGTCGTGCCGCACGGCAAGGCCCGCATCCGGGTCCAGCTGTCGGCCGCGCACTCCACCGCGGACGTCGAGAAGGCGGTGGACGCATTCATCGCCGCGCGCGATGCCCTGGCAGGATGAATGGGTGATTGACGCACGACGGCTGCGGACCCTGCGGGCCGTGGCGGACCACCGTACGGTGACCGCCGCGGCCGCGGCGCTGTACCTGACCCCCTCCGCGGTCTCCCAGCAGCTCGCGGCCCTGGAGCACGAGACCGGCCACCGGCTGCTGGAACGCGGCGGCCGCGGCGTCCAGCTCACCCCCGTCGGCGAGATCCTGCTCGCCCATGCCAACACGGTGCTGGCGCAGCTGGAACGCGCCGAGGCCGAACTGGCCGCCTACACCTCCGGCGCCGCCGGCGAGGTGACCGTGGCCTCCTTCGCGACCGGCATCGCCCTGGTGCTCGCCCCGGCCATCGCCGCGCTCGGCGGCACCGCCCCGGGCATCCGCGTCCGGGTCCGCGACGCCGAGGGCGACGAGTCGCTGCCCATGGTGCTCGACGGCCGCGCCGAGATCGCCGTCGCCGTCGAGTACCGCGGCGCCCCCCGTGCGGACGACCAGCGGCTCGCCCGCGTCCCGCTGTACGCCGAGCCCTTCGACGCCGTCCTTCCGGCCGGGCACCGCCTCGCTGACGCCGCGACCGGTTCCGTCCGCGTCGCCGACCTCGCCGACGAGACCTGGATCGGCCCCTACCCCGGCAACCCCTGCCACGACGTGGTCGTCCTCGCCTGCGAGTACGCCGGTTTCCAGCCCCGCCTGGAGCACTCCTCCGACGACTTCCGCGCCGTCGTCGCCCTCGCGGCGGCGGGCGCGGGCGTGGCCCTCGTACCGCGCAGCGCGTTGCGCGACATGGACCTGTCCGGCGTCGCCGTCCGCCCCGTCGACGACGTGGTCGCCACCCGCCGCGTGTTCGCCGCCGTCCGCCGCGGCGCCGAGGAGCACCCCCTGCTGCGCCCGGTCCTGGAGGCCCTGCGCGAGGCGGCGGAGGGCTCGGGCGGCACGGACTGACCCGGACCGCAAGGTGTGAACTCCCGGGGAACATCCCGTGATTGTCGTTGACATGACAGGCTCTACGCGCGTCATCCTGGAGCCATGAGAATCCCCCCACGGATCCTTCGCATCGGCGCCCTGGGCGCCCTCGCCTCGGCCCTTCTCGTCGGCGGCCCCGCCGTCGCCACCGCCGCGCCGGCACCCGCCACCGCGGCCACGGTCTCCGTGCAGGCCGCTTCGGCGGCCTCGGTCGGCGACATCTGCTACTCCGACCTGCCGTCGCAGGCCTACACCACGCTCCGGCTGATCGACCAGGGCGGCCCGTTCCCGTACCCCCAGGACGGGACGGTCTTCCAGAACCGCGAGGGCGTGCTGCCCGCCCACGCGAACGGCTACTACCACGAGTACACGGTCAAGACCCCCGGCTCCTCGACCCGCGGCGCACGACGGATCGTCACCGGACAGGGCGCCGACGAGGACTACTACACCGGCGACCACTACGTGACGTTCGACCTGATCGACTACGGCTGCTGACGCGGCCCGCTCCACCGCCCTCGGGGCGGCGCCCGGCAGGTCCCACCGGGCGCCGCCCCTTCGGTGTGTCAGGGAGTGCCTGACCGCGTCCCGAAGAGGCGCTCCAGGACGCGGGCCACGCCGTCGTCCTCGTTGGAGGTTGTGCGGTGGGGGACCGCGGCCAGCACGGACGGGTGGGCGTTGGCGACGGCGTAGGCGGTGCCCGCCCAGGTCAGGACGGGCAGGTCGTTGGGCATGTCGCCGAAGGCGACGACCTCCTCGGCGAGGATGCCCCGCGTCGCGCACAGGGCCGACAGCGCGGCGGCCTTGGTGACGCCGCGGGCGCTGACCTCCAGCAGGCCGCGGCCGCCGGAGTGGGTGAACTGGGCCGCGCCGTCCGCGGCGCGCTGCGCCACGGCGAGCAACGCGTCCGCGTCGAGCGCGGGTGACCAGGCGAGCAGCTTCACGACGGGGCCCGGCACCGTCCACAGTTCGTCGAGCGAGCGCACGGGGAGCTCGGCGTGCGCGTCCTCCGGCAGGTGGTGGCCGTACCCCGGTGCCCAGTGCAGATAGTGGCCCGTCTCCACGGCGAAGCCGGCGCCGGGTGCCGCCTCCCGCAGGGCGGCGGCCACCCGCCGCGCGACGGGGACGGCGAGCGGGCTGGAGTCCGTGACGGTGCGGCTGCCGACGTCGTACACCATCGCGCCGTTGGAGCACACCGCGGTCCCGGTCAAGCCGGTGGCCGCGGCGAGCGCGTCGAGGTAGCGGTGCGGCCGGGCGGTCACGAGGACGACCTCCGCGCCCGCGCCGGCCGTGGCGCGCAAGGCGTCCAGCGTGCGGGCGGAGGGGGTGCCGTCGTCGCGCAGGAGCGTGCCGTCGAGATCGGTGGCGACCAGTCGGGGGCGGTGCATCGCGGCAATCCTACGGAAGCCGGCGGAAGCCTGTGGCGTGCGGTGCGGCGATGCGGTCAGGTCACCAGAAGATCGCGTTTTTAAGTTAATTAGCAATTAATATTGACACGCTTCCGGGGTGCGGCCACAGTTTCCGCCGTGGCACCGACGCCCGGCACGACCGGAGCGGGGTGTCCCGTACCCCCAACTCCCGGGAGAACCCCATGGCTTCGCATCGCGCGGACGCGGCCGGCCGGGGCGTGCCGCGGCACGGCGAAAGCGGTGCGTTCGCCACCTTCCGTGAGTGGGGCGGACGGGGCCACCAGGCCGCGCTCTGAGTCCGGCGCGACCCTCGCGCCGCGTCTCGCAACACCCCCCGCTCCACCCTGCTTCACCCCGTTCCACCTGCGTCAACCCGTGCCGTCCGGCACCAACAGGCGTGCCTCCGGGCCGTGTTCGACCCGGGGTGCAACGTCCGGAAAATAAATTAGTAATTAATCTTGACGGGACGCTGACCCCTGCGACAGGCTGTGTGCCTGCCGCACCCAGAGCCGGGCCGTCAGGGGGCCTCAGCTCCGTTCCGTGGGCACTAAGGGAGTGCACAGATGACCGCCTTCAACGCCAGCCGCCGCCGGTTCCTCGCCGTCTCCGGCGCCGTCGGCGCCGGCGCGCTGCTCAGCAGCTGCGTCACCCAGAGCCCGTCCGCCTCCGGAGGAAAGTCCGGCGGCCCGGTGACCCTGCAGTCCAACCTCTCCTCCCCGCAGGCGAAGACCTCGATGCAGCAGCTCGTGGCCGCCTTCAACAAGCGCGGCGGCGCCGAGGCCGAGCTCAACACCGTCGCGTCGGAGACCTTCCGCACGCAGCTGCCGACGTACCTCACCTCGGCCAACCCGCCGGACATCTACACCTGGTACCCGGGCTCCGTCGCCGAGTCGTACGCCAAGAAGGACCTGCTGCTCGACCTGGACGACATCTGGGGCAAGCCCGAGCTGTCCGGCTACACCGACGCCCTGAAGAACCTGTGCACCTCGGCCTCCAGCGGCAAGAAGGTCTTCGTACCCACCAGCTACTACTGGTGGGGCATGTTCTACCGGAAGTCCAACTTCGCCAAGTGGGGCGTCCAGGAGCCGAAGAACTGGGACGAGTTCCTCGACCTGTGCGACAAGCTCAAGAGCAAGGGCGTCGCCCCGATCGGCCTCGGCGCCGGCGGCGACACCCCGTGGGTCGCCTCCGCCTGGTTCGACTACCTCAACATCCGCGTCAACGGCGCGACCTACCACCGCGAGCTGCTGGCGGGCAAGCACCGGTTCGACGACCCCGAGGTCCGCAAGGTCTTCGACACCTGGGACCAGGCCCGGCCGTTCTTTGACCCCAACGGCACGGCGATACCCTTCCAGGACGCCACCACCGCCCTCCTGCAGGGCCGCACCGGCATGATGCTGATCGGCACCTTCTTCGCCGACGCCGCGCCGAAGGACGCCCTGGGCGACCTGGACTTCTTCCAGTTCCCGATCATCGACCCCAAGGTGCCGGTCGCCGAGGAGGCGCCCACCGACGGGTACTTCGCCAGCGCCCGCAGCAAGCGCACCGACGGCGTCAAGGAGCTGCTCAGCTACCTCGCCACCGCCGAGGCGCAGGAGCTCTACCTCAAGAACTCCTCGGGCACCGCGCTGCCCACCCACCCGGACGCCAAGGACGCCGGCACCCCGCTGGTGGTCAAGGGCCGCAAGCTCATCGAGGGCGCCGCCGAGGTGACGCAGTTCTTCAACCGCGACTCCAGCGACGCCCTCCAGCCGACCGCCGACACCGCGCTGGTGCACTACCTGGCCAAGCCCAAGGAGATCGGCTCCATCCTCACCACGTGGCAGCGCAGCGCACAGAAGATCTGGAGCCAGTGACGATGGCGCTGCTCGGTTCCACACGTCGGTCCAGGGCCACCCGGGTGCCCCCGGTGGTCCTGGCCTTCGTCCTCGTCCCGCTGCTCGCCGAGGCGTTCTGGGTCTTCTGGCCGGCCATCCAGGGGTTCTACCTCTCCCTGACCTCCTGGGACGGGCTGGCCGCCCCGAAGTTCGTCGGACTCGACAACTTCAGCGAGATGGTGCACGACCCGGTCTTCCGCACCGCCGCCGTCAACACGGTGCTGTGGCTGCTGCTCTTCGGCGGGCTCTCCGCCGCCCTGGGACTCGGTGCCGCGCTGCTGCTCCAGCAGGAGCGGCGCGGCGTCGGGTTCTACCGGGCGGCGCTCTTCCTGCCGGTGGTCTTCTCGCTGGTCGCCACCGCGCTGGTGTGGCAGGCCATGTACCAGCCGGACGGCCTGATCAACAACGTGCTGGAGGGCGTCGGCCTCGGCAGCTTGAAGCACGCCTGGCTCGCCGACCAGGACACCGCCTTCTACGCGGTGATCGTGCCCGCGCTCTGGCGCCAGGTCGGCTACGTGATGGTGCTGTACCTGGCCGGCCTCAAGGGCATCGACCCCGTCCTGTACGAGGCGGCCAAGGTCGACGGCGCCACCCGCTGGCAGCAGTTCCGGCACATCACGCTGCCCCAGCTGCGCAGCGTCAACGCGGTCGTCCTGTCGGTGATCATCATCGACTCGCTGCGCTCGTTCGACGTGGTGTGGGCGCTCACCCGCGGCGGCCCGTACCACTCCTCCGAACTGCTGAGCACCTACATGTACTCCACCGCGTTCCAGTCCCTGCGCCTGGGATACGGCTCCGCGCTCGCCGTCGTCATCTTCGTGCTGGCCTTCGGCGTCATCGCGAGCTACCTCGTGCGCGCCTTCCGGGAGGCCGACTGATGACCGCCACCCACGCCACGGCACGGGTCGAGGACCCCGCCGGCCGCGACGGCAAGGCCGCCGAGGCCCCGGCCGCGACGCCCCGCCGGCCGCTCCTGAGCGGCCGCGCCCTGCGCACCACCGGCTTCCACTTCACCGCGGTCCTGCTGTCCGCGCTGTGGCTGCTGCCGATCGTTCTCGTCCTGGTCACCAGCACGCGGACCTTCGACGACATCGCCGCGCACGGCGTCGGCAGCTGGCCGCACTCCTTCACCTTCGACAGCTTCCGCCAGGCGTGGGTGGACGGCGGCCAGCAGCGCGCCCTCATCAACAGCCTGCTGGTCACGATCCCCACCGTCCTGCTGTCGCTCGGCCTGGCCTCCATGGCCGCCTTCGCGATCAGCCGCTACGACCTGCCCTTCCGGCGCGTCCTGCTGCTGCTCATGCTCGGCGGCAACCTGCTGCCCCCGCAGATCCTGCTGATCCCGGTCTCCAAGCTCAGCGAAGTGCTCGGCATCTACGACCAGCTCTACGCCCTGATCGGGGTGCAGGTCGGCTTTGGCGTCGGCTTCTACGTCTTCGTACTGCACGGGTTCATGCGGTCGATCCCCAGCGAGATCCAGCAGGCCGCCGTCATCGACGGCGCGGGCCCCTGGCAGATCTACTGGCGGATCATCCTGCCGCTGGCCCGCCCCGCGCTGGCCGCGCTGAGCGCCCTGTCGTTCACCTGGATCTTCAACGACCTGCTGTGGGCCATCACGGTGCTGCGCACCGACAGCCAGATGCCCATCACCGCGTCGCTCATCGGGCTGCAGGGCCAGTACGTCTCGATGTGGAACGTCATCGCGGCCGGTTCGGTGATCGCCGCCGCCCCGACGGTGGCCGTCTTCCTCAGCTTCCAGCGCCACTTCGTGGCCGGACTCAACCTCGGAGCCGTCAAGTGACCGCGCACGACCGGTGGCTGCTGCGCACCGACACCACCACCTACGCCGTCACCCTGGGCGGCGACGGCCGCTGGGCCGAACTCGCCGCCTGGGGGCCGCACGGCGCCGAGGACGGACCCTCGCCCCTGGACTGGTCGCGCCGCACCCACTTCATCACCCCCGCCGACGCCGCCCCGGCCGAGTACATCCCGTACGGGCTGCGGCCGTTCACGGGCGCCGACCTGATCGCCTCCCGCCCCGGCGGCGACCGCGGCAGCTGGTGGCGGTTCGACGGCGCCACGCAGGACGGCGACCGGGCCCTGCGCCTGGACTTCGCCGACGACCTCCTCGGACTGCGCACCACGCTGCACTACGAGACGGTGCCGGGCACCGACGTCGTCCTGCGCTGGACGGAACTCACCTGCACCGGCGAGGACGAGGTGCGGCTCGAGCGCTTCGACTCCGCCGCCGTCAACGTGCCCGTCCAGGGCGGCGCACGGCTGACCTACCTGGCCGGCCAGTGGTCCCAGGAGTTCCAGCTGAAGGACGTCACGCTGGAGCGCGGGCGCTTCGAGATGGAGAGCACCCAGGGCTCCGCCGGGCACGCATACCACCCGTGGCTCGCCGTCCAGGACGCCGCCGCCCCCGCCGAGGGCGCCACCCCCACCTACGGCATCGCCCTGGAGTGGTCCGGCAACTGGCGGATCACCGCGGACGCCGAGCCCGGCGGCGCGGTACGCGTCCGCGCCGGACGCGTGCCCCACGAGGGCGCCGTCCGCCTCGCCCCCGGCGAGTCCCTCGTCACGCCCCGGCTGGCCTGCGCCTTCAGCGCCGACGGCCTCGACGGCCTGGCCCGCGTCTGGCACCGCTACGAGCGGCACCTGACCGGCGGGCGCATGGACCGGCCCCGCCAGGTCCTCTACAACTCGTGGGAGGCCACCGGCTTCGACGTCGACGCGGGGAACCAGCTGGAGCTGGCCAAGGTCGCCGCCGAGCTCGGCGCCGAACTCTTCGTCGTCGACGACGGCTGGTTCACCGGACGGCCCGACGACACCGGCGGCCTCGGCGACTGGGACCCGGACCCGGCCGAATTCCCCGGCGGCTTCGACCGCTTCGTCGAGGACGTCCGCGCCCTCGGCCTGGACTTCGGCCTGTGGGTCGAGCCCGAGGGCATCAGCCCCCGCTCCAGGCTCTACGCCGAGCACCCCGAGTGGGTGTACCGGATCGACGGCCGCCCGGCGACGCTCGTGCGCAACCAACTGCTGCTCGACCTCGGCCGCGAGGACGTCCAGGAATTCGTCATCGGCACCCTCGACCGGTTGCTGAACTCACACGCCATCAGCTATCTCAAGTGGGACATGAACCGTCCGCCCACCGAGCGCGGCCGCCCCGGCCACCCGGCGGGCGCGGACCCCGAGCGCCAGGACCTCGACGCCGCGCACATCGCCGGCTACCTCCGCGTCCTGGACCACCTGCGCGCCGCGCACCCGCACGTCACCGTCGAGGGCTGCGCGGGCGGCGGCGGACGCGTCGAGCACGCCACCATCGCGCGCACCGACGTGGTGTGGCCCAGCGACAACACCGCGCCCATGGACCGGCTGCGCATCCAGTACGGATACCTCCACGCGCACGCCCCGCACACCATGAGCTCCTGGGTCACCGACGCCCCCGGCGTCTTCGACCCGCGGCCGCGCTCGCTCGCCTTCCGCTTCGTCAACTCCGCCGCCGGCGTGCTCGGCATCGGCGCCGACATCCGGCACTGGACGCCAGAGCAGCGGGCCGAGGCCGCCCGGTGGATCGCCCGCTACAAGGAGGTCCGCGACGTCGTCCACCACGGCGAGGTCCACCTGCTGGGCAGCCCCGCCGACCCGACCTGCGGCGTCCAGTACGAGGAACCGGGCGGTGACCGCCTGGTGGTGACGGCCTGGAACACCGGCCTCCTCGACGGCGCGCCCCTGGTGCCCGGCCGGGCCGCCCGGCTCCGGCTGCGCGGCCTCGCCCCCGACGCCGTCTACGCCGACACCGCCACCGGGACCCGCTACAGCGGCGCGTACCTGCTCCACTCAGGACTGCCGTTCGCCTGGACCGCCGATTACGACGCGGAGTTGACCGTCCTGGCCCGGCAGTGACGACAGCGGAAGAATCTGCACCCAGCTGACCCACCGACAGGAGACGACCCACCCCATGAACCCAACGGCCCGCTTCACCAACCGCGTCGCCGTCGTCACCGGCGCCGCGTCGGGCATCGGCGCGGCGAGCGCGGCACGCCTCGCCGCCGAGGGCGCGGCCGTCGTCCTCGTCGACATCGCCGCCGACCGGGGCGAGGAGACCGCCGAACGGCTGCGCAAGGACGGGGCCCGGGCCCTGTTCGTCGCCGCCGACGTCGCGGACGAGGACGACTGGCAGCGGGTGGTCACGGCCGCCCACGGCTTCGGGCCCGTGGGCGTCCTGGTCAGCAACGCGTACACGGTGACGGTCGCGCCGGCCCACGAGACCAGCCTCGCCTCCTGGGAACGGCAGCTGTCGGTGAACCTCACCGGCGCCTTCCTCGGCGTGAAGGCGATGCTGCCCGACCTGCGCGAGCACGGGGGAGCCGTGGTGCTCGTCTCCTCGGTCCACGCCCACCGGGGCATCCCCGGCCACCCGGCGTACGCGGCCGCCAAGGGCGCCCTGCTGTCGCTGTGCGGTCAACTCGCCGTCGAGTACGGTCCGGACGTCCGCGTCAACGCGGTGCTGCCGGGGCCGATCCTGACCGCCGCCTGGGACCGCGTCCCGGAGTCCGACCGCGCCGCGAGCGTGGCCGAGACCGCGGCGCGCCGGTTCGGCACCCCCGAGGAGGTCGCCGCCGCCGTCGCCTTCCTCGCCGCCGACGAAGCCTCGTACATCACCGGATCGAGCCTGCTCGTGGACGGCGGCTGGAGCGTCACCAAGGCCTCGGCCTGACGGAACCGAACGCACCGGCCACCGACCGAACAGCAAGAAAGGCAAACACATGACGCCATACGCGCGCCGCGGAGTGCACGGCCAGACCGTGGAGACCCTCGCCCGCCGAGTGCTCAGCGGCGAGATCCCCGAGGGAGCGACGCTCGACATGGCGGCCCTGCAGAGTGAGCTGGACGTCAGCCTGACGGCCCTGCGCGAATCGCTGAAGGTGCTCGCGGCCAAGGGCATGGTCGACGCCCGGCAGAAGCGCGGCACCTTCGTCCGGCCCCGCTCGGACTGGAACCTGCTCGACGCCGACGTGCTGCGCTGGCAGTTCTCCGAGGGCAGCGGCACCGGCGCCGACCTGGCACTGCTGCGCAACCTCGGCGAGGTCCGCGGGATCATCGAACCCGCCGCCGTGCGGCTGGCCGCCGCCCGCCGCACCGACGCCGACCTGGAGGAGCTGGAGGCGGCGCTGACCGCCATGGGCGAGGAGGGCGGCGCCAACCACGCCGTCGAGGCCGACCTCGCCTTCCACCGGGCGCTGCTCGCGGCCACCCACAACGAACTGCTGGAACGCATGGAGATGGTCATCGAGTCGGGCCTGGCCCAACGCGACCAGCTCGTGCACAGCGCCCCGCACAGCGAGGACCCGGTGCCCAGCCACCGCGCCGTCCTCGACGCCGTACGCGACCGGGACCCGGACGCGGCGGAACACGCCATGCGCGCCCTGCTCGACCAGGCGACGCGTGACCTCGACAAGGTGAGCGGCCCGCAGGCGCCCGAGGGCGCGGACGGCTCCGACGAACAGAAGGACGGCCAGGCACAGTGAAGATCGCGCGCGTCGAGACCTTCCTCGTCCCGCCCCGCTGGCTGTTCTGCCGCATCGAGACCGACGACGGCGTCGTCGGCTGGGGCGAGCCGGTGGTGGAGGGCCGCGCCGAAGTGGTGCGGACCGCCGTGGAGGTGCTCGCCGAACACCTGGTGGGGCAGGACCCCCTGCGGATCCAGGACCACTGGCAGGTGCTCAGCAAGGGCGGCTTCTACCGGGGCGGCCCCGTGCTCTCCAGCGCCGTGGCCGGCATCGACCAGGCCCTGTGGGACATCGCGGGCAAGGCCCTCGGAGTACCGGTGCACACCCTGCTCGGCGGCCCCGTCCGCGACTCGGTCCGGGTGTACGCCTGGGTCGGCGGCGACGAGCCGGACCGGCTCAAGGAGGAGATCACCGCCCAGGTGGAGGCGGGCTTCACGGCCGTCAAGATGAACGCCGCCGGGCGTACCCCGCCGCTCGGCAGCCCCGCCGAGACGGCCGCCGTCGTGGAACGCGTCACGGCTGCCCGCGAGGCGCTCGGCCCGCACCGGGACGTCGCCGTCGACTTCCACGGACGGTTCACCGCCGCCAACGCGCGCCGCGTGCTGCACGAGATAGCCCCGCTGCACCCGCTGTTCGTCGAGGAACCCGTCCTGCCCGAGCAGGCGCACCTGCTGCCGGGCCTGGTCGCGGCCTCCTCCGTGCCGCTCGCCACCGGTGAACGGCTTTACGGGCGGGCCGACTTCCTGCCGGCCCTGACCGCGGGCATCGCCGTGGCCCAGCCGGACCTGTCGCACGCCGGCGGGATATCGGAGGTCACCCGGATCGCCTCGCTCGCCGAGACGTTCGGCGCGCACCTGGCGCCGCACTGCCCGCTCGGACCGATCGCGCTGGCCGCGAGCCTGCAGGTCGCCTTCGCCACCCCGAACTTCCTGATCCAGGAGCAGAGCCGGGGCATCCACTACAACAAGGACGCCGACCTGCTGTCCTACCTGGTCGACACCGAGCCCTTCCGGTTCGTCGACGGCCAGGCCCGCCGCACCGAACTGCCCGGGCTCGGCGTCGCGATCGACGAGGACGCGGTCCGCGCCGCGGACCGGTCCGGCCACGCCTGGCGCAACCCGGTGTGGCGCCACGCCGACGGCTCCTTCGCCGAATGGTGACCGGCGACCGGCTCCCCGTCTCGGTGGTCACCGACCCGGAGCACGGCGGCCGCTGGACCTCGCTGACGGCGGGCGGCCGCGAATGGCTCTGGCACCGCGCCGAGCCCCGGCGGCCCCTGGTCCGGCCCGGCGACCCCTTCGCCGACGCCGGCGGCCTGGAGGAGTGCGTGCCCACCGTGCGCGGCCTGCCCGACCACGGGGACGCCTGGTCGCGGCCCTGGCGCCGGGAGCCGGCCGCGGACGTCGTGGACTGCCCCGGCTTCCGGCTGACCCGGCGTCTGAGCACGGAGGCGGGCGCCGCCGTCGCCGCCTACAGGCTCACCGCCGAGCCCGGCTACCGCTTCGTGTGGGCCGCCCACGCCCTGCTGGAGCTCTCCCCGGACGCGTGGATCGGCATCGACGCGGGCACCGAGACCCGGCTCTACCCCGACGAGGGCCCGGGCTGGGTCACCGGCGCCTGGCCGCACGTCGAGGGCATCCCCCTCGACCGGCTCGGCCCTGACGACGGCACGGCCGTCGGCGCCGTCGTCCTCACCCCGGGGGTGACCGTGCACGACGGCCCCGACGCGCTGCACCTGGCCGTCGAGGCCGGGGGCAGTCCCGTCGCGGTCGCCCTGTGGCGCAACCTCGGTGGCTTCCCCCAGGACGCGCCGTACCGGTCGATCGGCGTCGAGCCGATGCTCGGCCGGGTCTTCGACCGCACCGGGGCGGACGACGGCGACACGGTCGTCGTCCCGCCCTCCGGCGAGGTCGCCTGGCGGCTCACGGTCACCGCGACCCGCCGCCCCTGAACACCATCACCAGAAGGGATGTCGGATGGACCTGCTCGCCGCGCTGCGTGCCCACCGGCTGCTCGCCATCGTCCGCGGCAGCGACCCGGACGCCGCGCTGACCACCGTGCTCACCCTCGTCGAGGAGGGGATCAGCCTCATCGAGGTGTCCCTCAGCGGACGTGACGCGCTCGACGTCATCGCCCGGGCGCGCACCGCACTCGGCCCGGACGCGACCCTCGGGGCCGGAACCGTGCTCGGCGCCGACGACGCACGGGCCGCCCACAAGGCCGGTGCCACCTTCCTCGTCACCCCCGCGGTCAGCGACGGCATCTCCACCGGACGGGAACTCGGACTCCCGGTGCTCGCCGGGGTGATGACCCCCACCGACATCCTCCAGGCGCTGCGGCTCGGCGCCGACGCTCTCAAGCTCTTCCCGGCGGGCAGCGCGGGCGGCCCCGGCTACCTCCGGGACCTGCGCGGACCCTTCCCCGACCTGCCCTTCGTGCCCGTCGGGGGCGTGGACGCGCAGGCCGCCGCGACATACCTGGACGGCGGCGCCGTCGCCGTCGGCGTCGGATCGCCCCTGATCGGTGACGCCGCCGAGGGCGGCAGCGTCACCGCCCTGCGCGAACGCGCCCGCACCTTCCTGGACGTCGTCCGTGCGCAGGCCCGCCCGTGACCGCCACCGTGCCGCCCCCGGCCGTCCTGGGCAGCGACCGCCTCGAACTCGGCGAGGGAATCCGCTGGACGGACGGTCGCGCCGTGCTCACCGACATCCTCAGCGGGCGGCTGCTGGCCGCTTCCGAAGACCCCGATGCGCCCCACACCCTGCTCGCCCAACTCCCCTGCCCGCTGGGCGCGGTGGCGCCGGTCGAGGGGCGGCCCGGTCACTGGGTCGCGGCAGCGGGCACCGGCATCTGCCGCATCGACCCCGCGGGCCGGACCGAATGGCTCGCCCGCCCCGAGGACGACGCCCCGGTGCCGATGCGGATGAACGACGGCGTCGCCGACCCGCACGGCCGCTTCTGGGCGGGCAGCATGGCCTACGACACCACCGAGGACGCCGGCTCGCTCTACCGCCTGGACCCCGACGGCCGGGTGACCCGCGTGCTGCGGGACATCACGATCCCCAACGGCCCGGCCTTCACCGCCGACGGCACCGTCATGTACCTCGCCGACAGCGCCCGGGGCGTCATCCGGCGCTATCCGGTCGACCCCGACGGCGGCGACCCCGGCACGCCCGACACCTTCGTCACGCTCGCCGACGGCAGCCCCGACGGCATGACCACCGACAGCGAGGGCGGGCTGTGGACCGCCGTCTGGGGCACCGGCCAGGTCCACCGCTACCTCCCGGACGGCAGCCTCGACCGGATCGTCGACCTGCCCGCAGGACAGCCCGCCGGGCTCTGCCTCGGCGGCCCCGACGGCCGGACCCTGCTCGTCACCAGCGCGCACATCGGTCTGGAGGCCCCGGGGCCGCTCGACGGCGCCGTCTTCGCCGTCCGGGTCGACGTGCCCGGCACACCGGCCGCACCGTACCGCCCGGCGGACCGCGCCGACACCCCCTAGGAAGCCACCATGAGCACCCCCCGGCCGCTGCGACCCGGACCCGTGGTCTGCGTCGGCGAGACCATGGCCGCCCTCGCCCCCGACCCGCTCGGGCCGCTGGACGCAGCGGACCTGCTGCGCGTCGACGTCGCGGGCGCCGAGTCCAACGTCGCGCTCTACCTCGCCGACCACGGCATCCCCGCCCGATGGGTCTCCGCGGTCGGCGACGACCCCTTCGGCCGGCGGGTCCGCGCCCGGATCGCCGCGGGCGGCGTCGACGTCTCCGGGGTGCGCACCGACCCCGCGCGGCCCACCGGGCTCCTGCTCAAGGACCCGGGCGCGCACGGCACCCGCGTCCACTACCACCGTGCGGGGTCCGCGGCCTCGGCGCTCACCCCGGACGTCCTCGACGACCCGGCACTGACCGGGGCCGCGCTCGTCCACCTCAGCGGCATCACCCCCGCCCTGTCGCCCGACTGCCACGCCCTCGTCGAACGGGCGCTGCGCCCCGACCGCCCCTGGCCCGTCAGCTTCGACGTCAACCACCGCCCCGCGCTGTGGACCGGCCGCTCCGCCGCCGACGTCCTGCGACCGCTCGCCGACCGGGCCGACATCGTCCTCGTCGGCCTCGACGAGGCGCAGGCCCTGTGGGGGGAGGGCATCACCGACGCCCGCTCGGTCCGCGAACTGCTGCCCGGGCCCGGCATCCTCGTCGTCAAGGACGGCTCCCGCGCCGCCACGGCCTTCACCGGGAGCGACGTCCACAGCGTGCCCGCCCTCACCGTCCGGGTGGCGGAACCGGTCGGCGCCGGGGACGCCTTCGCCGCCGGCTTCCTCAGCGGCCTGCTGCGGGACCTGCCCGTGCAGCGTGCCTTGCGGCTCGGTCACCTGACCGCGGCCTCGGCCCTGCGCGTCGCCGCCGACCACGGGCCGCTCCCGGACCCCGCCGTCCTCGCCGCGCTCCTGGAGGCGGACGCGGAGACCTGGCGGGCCGCCACGATCGGCTGAATCCTTCGGATGAGACCGTCCGGGGTGTCTCGTCCCGCAGGGTGACGTGTCGCGACGGACCCCCGGGCTACCGTGCGGTACATGGACACGGTCGATCTCACGGTCTACGGCGAGGAGTTCACCGCCGATCCCTATCCCGTCTACGCCAGGCTCCGCGAGAAGGGGCCCGTGCACCGCGTGCGTACCGCCGACGTCGGGGAGCTGTGGCTGATCGTCGGCCACGACCAGGCCCGGGCCGCGCTCGCCGACACCCGGTTCGCCAAGGACTCCCGCGCACTGGGCTGGACCTCCTACGACGAGGAACTCCTCGGCCGCCACATGCTCGTCTCCGACCCGCCCGAGCACACCCGGCTGCGCAAGCTGGTGGCCCGCGAGTTCACCGGCCGCCGGGTCGAGGAGCTGACGCCGCGGGTGGAGGAGATCACCGCAGCCCTGCTCGACACGATGCTGGCCCGCCCGGACGGCACCGCCGACCTCGTCGAGGCGCTCGCCTACCCGCTGCCGATCACGGTCATCTGCGAGCTCCTCGGGGTGCCCGACCTGGACCGGGCGGCCTTCCGCACCTGGTCGAACGAGGTCGTCGCACCGACCGGCCCCGAGGCCGAGCGCAGGGCCTTCGAGGAACTCGCGGCCTACCTCCACGAACTCATCGAGGACAAGCGCTGCGCGCCCGGCGACGACCTGATGAGCGCCCTCATCCGCACCACCTCCGAGGACGGCGACCGGCTCTCGCGCCCCGAGCTCAGCGGCATGGCCTTCCTGCTGCTGATCGCCGGACACGAGACCACGGTCAACCTGATCTCCAACGGTGTCCGCGCACTGCTCACCCATCCGGACCAACTGGCGCTGCTGCGTGCCGACATGAGCCTCATCGACGGCGCCGTGGAGGAGATGCTCCGCTACGACGGCCCCGTCGAGACCGCCACCTTCCGCTTCACGACGGAACCGGTCGACGTCGCGGGCACCGTCATCCCGGCCCGCGAACCCGTCCTCGTCGCACTGGCCTCCGCCGACCGCGACCCCGGCCGCTTCGCCGAGGCGGACCGCTTCGACATCCGGCGCGACAGCCGGGGGCACGTCGCCTTCGGGCACGGTCTGCACTACTGCCTCGGCGCCCCGCTCGCCCGCCTCGAAGGACGCATCGCCGTCCGCGCGCTCCTGGAGCGCTGCCCCGAACTCGCCCTCGACGCCGATCCGGCGAAGCTGGACTGGCTCCCCGGCATGCTCATGCGCGGTGTGCGCCGCCTCCCGGTGCGCTTCACGCCCGCCGGGCCCGGCACGCCCGCCTAGTGGCTCGGCTCGGATGGTCGACCAGGTAATTGATCGGCCATCGGTCTCCCGGCAGGGTGTCTCCAGGATCTGATCGTGGAGGTGGCTGTGG
>NZ_JBIBGK010000036.1:0-69055 GCF_042956445.1 Streptomyces sp. NPDC008238
CAGCACTCGTCGGTGCCGTCGCTGCCGCACATCAAATACACGTCAGCGTCCAGAACGCCCACCCCTACGACCCCACCCCCTCCGAATCGACAGCGACCAACGGCCGGTGGGAGGTCAGAAGGCGGTCCAGGGGCACCGCACCTGTCCGACGCACCCCCCCACCGGCCGTCACGTGCCTGGGCTAGGGGGAGGTGGGTGACGGGGTTGTCTCCCTGACCGAAGGCTGGCGAAGACAAGCGGCGAACCCGATGCCGAATGACATTGGCGCAATCCTCAGGGCCGCGGCGGTCAGAGAGGGGTTCGGGGCAACCTCAGACTCCTCCAAACCCCCATCGGCCGTTGTGCGCGCACACGAGAGGAGGAGGTGTGGTGGGGTGCTCCTACTGACCGAAGGCTGGGGAAGGACGAGCGGCGGACCCGGTGCCCGATGATGCGGGCTCGAACCGCGGGGCGGTGGCGGTCAGAGGGCGGTCCGGGGTCACCCCGGTTGCCTCACTGACCCCCCACCGGCCGTTGTGCGCCCATACGACGGGAGGGGGTGTGTCGGGGTGCGCCCGGAAACGACGAGCGGGGGACCCGGCGCCGAATGATGTCGGGGTAAACCGCGAGCGTTGAGGACGTGCGCCGGCGCGGCGCCGACCCCACCACAACGTGCGCAGGCCCGCACCGATCGCGCCGGACAATCGGGCGGGAGGGTGGGAGACAGCCCGCCGCAGGCGCAAACGACCCGCACACAACAACCGGGCCACACACAACCACCGGGCCGCACACAACCACCGGGCCGCACACACCCCACCGGGCACACATACGCTGCACGCATGAGCGACCTCCACATCCGCCCCCTCACCCGCCCCGACATCCCCGCCGTCGTCGCGATGTTCGCGGACGACGGCCTCGGCCGGAACCGCGAGACCCCGGACGACCTCGAGCCGTACTACGCGGCGTACGAACGCGTCATCGCCGACCCCGGCCAGCACCTGGTCGTCGCGGAGCGGAACGGCACCCTCGCCGGCGTGCTGCAGCTCTCGGTGATACCGGGGCTGTCACGGCGCGGCACGACGCGCTCCGTCATCGAGGCCGTACGGGTGCACCGCGACGCCCGCGGGGACGGCCTGGGGACCCTGTTGATCGAGTGGGCGGTCGAGGAGTCCCGCCGGCTGGGGTGCACGCTGGTGCAGCTCACCTCGGACCGGGCCCGCACCGATGCGCACCGCTTCTACGAGCGCCTCGGCTTCACCGCCTCGCACGTCGGCTTCAAACGTCAGCTCTGACCGTGGCCCCGCCCGCTGCCCTGACCGCCGCGGCAGCGACCAGCGCCCGCATCACCCGCTCGTCCGCGTCCATCTCGGGGTGCCACTGCACCCCCAGCACGAAGTGGTCGCCCGGCAGCTCCACGGCCTCCGGCGTGCCGTCCTCCGCGTGGGCGGCGACCACGAGCCCGCGGCCGGGGGCGTCCACCGCCTGGTGGTGGTACGTGGGCACTGTCATCGCCTCCGGCACCGCGTCCGCGTAGCGCGTGCCGGGGACCGGCTTGACGGTGTGGCCGCCGAAGACGCCCACCCGGGGGCCGCGGTGCCCGTCGACGTGCTGCACGAGCGTCCCGCCGAGGGCGACGTTGAGCAGCTGCATGCCCCGGCAGATGCCCAGCAGGGGCACCCCGGCGGTGAGGGCGGCGTCGATGAGGGCCAGTTCCCAGGCGTCGCGCTCGCGCGCGGGCGGGTCCGTGCGCGGGTCGCGCTCGGCACCGTACCGGGAGGGCTCGACGTCGGGCCCGCCGGAGACCACCAGCCCGTCCAGCCGGGCCACGGCTTCCGCGGCGTGGGCGGGGTCGTCCGGCGGGAGCAGCGCGGCGAGGCCGCCGGAACGCCGGACGAGCAGCGGGTACCCGGCGGGGAGCAGGGCGGCGGGCAGGTCCCAGCCGCCGAAGCGGGCCGAGTCGACCCAGTAGGTGCTGACACCGATCAGCGGACGGGCCACGGGAGCCTCCAGCGACGCGCGGATTTCTTCTTGCACCGTACCCAACTGGGCCCCGGGCCCGTACTTTTGGATCACCTGTCGGACGGTAGGAGAGGTGATCACCCGTGGTGCACCGAACAGCCCCGCTCAGCACCGACGACCTGCGACGACACGTCGACTCCGGCGAGATCGACACGGTGGTCGTCGCCTTCACCGACATGCAGGGGCGCCTCCAGGGCAAGCGCTTCGCCGCCCGGCACTTCCTCGACGACGTCCTGGAGCACGGCACCGAGGGCTGCAACTACCTGCTCGCCGTCGACGCCGACATGAACACCGTGGACGGCTACGCCCTGTCCTCCTGGGAGCGGGGCTACGGCGACTTCGCGATGCACCCCGACCTCGGCACCCTGCGGGTCACCCCCTGGGACGCCGCCACCGCGCTCGTCATCGCCGACCTGCGGCTGCTGGACCACGGGTCCACCCCGGTCGCCCCCTCGCCCCGGCAGATCCTGCGCCGCCAGACCGAGCGGCTCGCGGAGCGCGGCTGGTCGGCGTACGCGGGTACCGAGCTGGAGTTCATCGTCTTCAAGGACACCTACGAGCAGGCCTGGACGAACGGCTACCGCGACCTGACCCCCGCCAACCAGTACAACGTCGACTACTCCCTGCTCGGCACCGGCCGCGTGGAGCCGCTGCTGCGCCGCATCCGCAACGAGATGGGCGCCGCGGGGATGCGCGTGGAGTCCGCCAAGGGCGAGTGCAACCTCGGCCAGCACGAGATCGCCTTCCGCTACGACGAGGCCCTGGTCACCTGCGACCAGCACAGCGTGTACAAGACCGGCGCCAAGTCGATCGCCGCGCAGGAGGGCTACGCCCTGACGTTCATGGCGAAGTACGACCACCGCGAGGGCAACTCCTGCCACATCCACCTCTCGCTCCGCGACGAGGACGGGCAGCCGGTCTTCGCGGACGACGCGGCGGGCGGCGGACCCGGCGGCGGAGCCCACGGCGGGCCCGGCGGCGAGCCGGGCGGCATGTCGGAGACGATGCGGCACTTCCTGGCGGGGCAGCTCGCCGCGCTGCGCGACTTCTCGTTGCTGTACGCGCCCAACATCAACTCCTACAAGCGCTTCCGGCCCGGCTCCTTCGCGCCGACCGCCGTCGCCTGGGGCCCGGACAACCGCACCTGCGCGCTGCGCGTCGTCGGCCACAGCCCCTCCGCACTGCGCCTGGAGAACCGTGTCCCCGGCGGCGACGTGAACCCCTACCTCGCCGTCGCCGGGATGATCGCCGCCGGTCTGCACGGCGTCGAGCAGAAGCTCCCCCTCCCCGAGCCCGTCACGGGCAACGCCTACGTCAGCGACGGCGTGGCGCACGTGCCGGCCACGCTGCGCGAGGCCGCCGAGCTGTGGGAGGCCAGCCCGATCGCCCGTGCGGCCTTCGGCGACGAGGTCGTCGAGCACTACCTGAACATGGCCCGCGTCGAGCAGGACGCGTACGACACCGCCGTGACCGACTGGGAGCGCTACCGCTCCTTCGAGCGCATGTGAGGCAGCGAGTGCCCGAAGCACCCCCCGAAGCACCCGAACCGCTCGAAGCACCCGAACCGCTCGAAGCGCTGGACGTGCTCAACCCGGCCACCGAGGAGGTGATCGCCACCGTCCCCGCGGCCCGCCGGGAGGACGTGGACGCGGCCGTCGCCCGTGCGGCCCGCGCCCAGACGGCCTGGGCGGCCCTGGCCCCGGCCGACCGGGCGCGGCTGCTGCGCCGTTTCGCGTCCGCCGTGGACGCCCACGCCGAGGAACTGGCCGCCCTGGAGGTCCGCGAGGCCGGGCACACCGCCGGGAACGCCCGCTGGGAGGCCGGCAACGTCCGTGACCTGCTCGACTACGCGGCGGGCGGGGTCGAACGGCTCAGCGGCTGGCAGATCCCGGTGCCCGGCGGGATCGACGTCACCTTCCTGGAACCGCTCGGGGTCGTCGGCGTCATCGCGCCCTGGAACTTCCCCATGCCCATCGCCGCCTGGGGGACCGCCCCGGCGCTCGCGGCGGGCAACGCGGTGATCCTCAAGCCCGCCGAGACCACGCCGCTGACCGCGCTGCGCCTGGCGGACCTGGCGCTCGAGGCCGGCCTGCCCGAGCACCTCTTCCAGGTGCTGCCGGGCGAGGGCCCCGTCGCGGGGGCGGCCCTGGTCGAGCACCCGGGCGTCGCGAAGATCGTCTTCACCGGGTCGACCCGCGTCGGCAAGCAGATCATGGCCACGTGCGCGGGCACGCTCAAGCGGGTCACCCTGGAGCTCGGCGGCAAGTCGCCCAACATCGTCTTCGCCGACGCGGACCTGGAGAAGGCCGCCGCGACGGCCCCCATGGCCTTCCTCGACAACGCCGGGCAGGACTGCTGCGCCCGCACCCGCGTGCTGGTCCAGCGCCAGGTCTACGAGCGCTTCATGGAACTGCTGGAGCCCGCCGTCCTGGCCGTCGGGGTCGGCGACCCCGCCGACCCCGCGACCGACATGGGCCCGCTCATCTCCGCCGTGCAGCGGGAGCGGGTCCGCGCCTACGTGGCGCCGGACGCGCCCGTCGCGATCCGCGGCACCGCCCCCGAGGGCAAGGGCTTCTGGTACCCGCCGACCGTGCTGACCCCCGCCGACCCGGCCGAGCGCGTCGCGGTGGAGGAGGTCTTCGGCCCGGTCGCCGTCGTCCTGCCCTTCGAGGACGAGGCGGACGCGCTGCGCCTTGCCAACGCCACCCCCTACGGACTGTCGGGCTCGATCTGGACCCGGGACGTCGGCCGCGCCCTGCGGCTGGCCCGGGGCACCGCCGCCGGCAACCTGTCGGTCAACTCCCACAGCTCGGTGCGCTACTGGACACCGTTCGGCGGCTTCAAGCAGTCCGGGCTCGGCCGCGAGCTCGGCCCGGACGCGCTGGCCGCCTTCACCGAGACCAAGAACGTCTTCATCAGCACGGAGGAGTGATCCCGGCAATGACGCAAGCAGAAGCAGTGGTGTGCCGCCGCCTGGTGGGCCGGACGGCGGTGGTCACCGGCGCCGGCAGCGGCATCGGGCTCGCCTCGGCCCGCCGGCTCGCCTCCGAGGGCGCGAACGTGGTGTGCGCCGACATCGACGAGGCCGCCGGCAAGGCGGCCGCCCAGGAGACCGGCGGGCTGTTCGTCGAGGCCGACGTCACCGACGCCGGGCAGGTCGAGGCGCTGTTCAAGGCGGCGTACGACACCTACGGCTCGGTCGACGTCGCCTTCAACAACGCGGGCATCTCGCCCCCGGACGACGACTCGATCCTCACCACCGGCATCGACGCCTGGCGCCGCGTGCAGGAGGTCAACCTCACGTCGGTCTACCTGTGCTGCAAGGCCGCGCTGCCCTACATGCAGCGCCAGGGCAAGGGCTCGATCATCAACACCGCGAGCTTCGTCGCCGTCATGGGCGCGGCGACCTCGCAGATCTCGTACACCGCGTCCAAGGGCGGCGTGCTCGCGATGTCCCGCGAGCTGGGCGTGCAGTTCGCCCGGGAGGGCATCCGCGTCAACGCGCTGTGCCCGGGCCCGGTGAACACCCCGCTGCTGCGGGAGCTGTTCGCCAAGGATCCCGAGCGCGCCGCGCGCCGCCTGGTGCACATCCCGGTGGGCCGCTTCGCGGAGGCGGAGGAGATCGCCGCCGCCGTGGCCTTCCTCGCCAGCGACGACGCGTCCTTCATCACGGGCGCGGAGTTCCTGGTCGACGGAGGGATCGCGGGGGCGTACGTGACCCCTCTGTGACCGGTGGTCTGACGGGAATCTTAAGGTCGGGGCCTTAGGGTGACGCCGTGACGATGACGACCCCGCCCGGCTGGTACCCAGAACCCGGGCAGACTGGCAACGGGCCCGCCCTGGAGCGCTGGTGGGACGGGACCGAGTGGACCGAGTACACCCGCACCGCCCAGCCCCCCGCCCCGGCGTTCGGCGCCGGGGCGCCGGGCCTCCCGCAGTACCCCGGCGCGTTCCCCCCGGCCCCCCGCAGGCGGCGCGGCGGCCTGATAGCCATCGCGGTCGTGGCCGCGGTGGTGGTGGCCGGCGCGGTGGTCGGAGGCGTCGTCGCCCTGGGCAGGAGCAGCGGCGGCAGCACGGACTCGGCCCGCCCCGCCCCCTCCGTCACGGCCCCCGGGCCGGACCGGGAGGGCGAGGACGCGGGCCCGGACGGCGAGGGCCCCGGCGACGGCGGCCTGCCGGACGTGCCCAAGAGCGAACCCGGCTTCGCCCTCGACCTCGTCGACGGCATCAGCCTGCCCGTGCCCGACGGCTGGAAGGGCGCCACCAGCCGGTACGGGCTCGCGGAGCTCACCGTGGGCGCGTACGCCTGCCCCGGCGACACCTCGAGCAACTGCCTGCGCGGCGGTGTCTTCTCGATGCCCGCCGCGTCGGTGAAGCTGAAGTCCACCACCGCCGAGGCCGCGGCCAAGGAGGACATCGCCGGCAACGCCGAGGGCGCCTACGGCGGCAAGATCTACGGCGACATCACCTCGCACACGCAGCTGCTGTCGAAGAAGGTCACCGTCGCGGGCGGGCAGGGCTACCTGGTGCGCTGGAAGGTCGTCACCCAGCGGGGCGACGACGGCTACGTCCAGTCGCTGGTGTTCCCCTCGCCGGCGGACCCGGACAGGCTCGTCCTGGTCCGCTACGGCTTCGACATCAACCCCAAGGCGCCCGGTCCCGACGTGATGGACGACATCACCGAGGGGATCAAGGCCGCGGGCTCCGGCGGCGGCACCGGCGTGTGACCGCGCACCCCGCCCACGGGCGCCCCGGTCCGGTCCGTCCGGCCGGGGCGTCCGCGCGTCACAGGAACGTTTTGCCTTCGCCGCGGTAGGTCGGCACGCTCCGCACCACCCGGTCGCCCTCGACCAGTTGCAGCGTGTCGAAGCGCTCGCACAGTTCGCCCGCCTTGGCGTGCCGGAACCACACCTTGTCGCCGATCAGCAGGTCGTCAGCGGCCGACCCGACCAGCGGCGTCTGCACCTCGCCCGGGCCCTCCTGGGCGTCGTAGCGCAGCCCCTCCGGCAGGTAGGGGACGGGCAGCCGGTCCCGGCCCGCCGCGCCGGAGGCCGGGTAGCCGCCGCCGAGGACGGTGACGACGCCCACCCCGGGGCGCCGCACCACGGGCTGCGCGAACAGCGCCGCCGGACGGCCCCGGAAGGAGGTGTAGTTGTCGAAGAGCCGCGGCACGTACAGGCCCGACCCGGCGGCGATCTCCGTCACCGCGTCCTCGGCGGCCGTGCTCTGCACGCTGCCCGTGCCGCCGCCGTTGACGAACTCCAGCCCGGGCGCCACCTCCCGCACCGCCCGCACGACCTCCGCGCGCCGCGCCGCCAGCTCCCGGCGCGCCGTCGCCTGCATCAGCCGCACCGCGCGCGAGCGCAGCGGCCGGCCGTCGATCGCGTCGCCGACGCCGGCCACGTGCCCCTCGTACGCCATGATCCCCACCAGCCGGAAGCCGGGTCGCCGGGACACCTCGCGGGCCAGCGCCGCCATCTGCTCCGGCTGGTGGAGCGGGGAGCGCAGCGCTCCTATGCGGAGCCGGCCCCCCAGCATCCTCAGCGAGGTGTCCAGTTCCAGGCAGACCCGGACGATCTCGGAGCCGCCCGCGCGCGAGGAGGCGACGAGGTCGAGCTGCGCCACGTCGTCGACCATGACGGTCACCGCGGCCGCCAGCTTCGGGTCCGCGGCCAGCTCCGCGTAGCCGGAACGATCCGCCGACGGGTACGCCAGCAGGACGTCGTCGAAGCCCGAGCGCGCCAGCCACAGCGACTCGGCGAGGGTGAACGACATGATCCCCTCGAAGCCGTCCCGCTCCAGCACGCGCTCCAGGAGCGCACGGCAGCGGACCGACTTGGACGCCACCCGGACCGGCTTGCCGCCCGCCCTGCGGACCAGGTCGTCCGCGTTGGCGTCGAACGCCTCCAGGTCCACGATCGCCACCGGCGCGTCGAGGTGGGCGGTGGCCCGGTCGTACCGGGCGCGGGCTGCTCCGCGATCAGACATGCGCGAAGCTTGCCAGAATGCCCCTACCGAGCGGTAGGGGCAAGTGATCCGTACTGACGCGTCGTGACGTCGCCGCGCCCAGTAGAGTGACGCCGCAGTCCATCGCGTGAACGGGCCGTCCGCCGTGCGGCCGTGAGGGGGCACCGGGTGAGCGCCGGTTTCGACAGCGGGGGAGCGACCCCCCGGCCGAGCTGGTCCCCACCGCGCCCGATACCGCCGCCCCACGCCCCCGTCCCGCACACCTCCGCGCCCGCCCACCGGTCCGCCGGCGCCGCCCCCGGCCGCGCGGCCGCGCCCTGGGCCGCCGCGGGCCCCGCCGCCGGCGGCGAGCCGGAGGGCGGGCTGCCCCCGGAGCTCTACGGCACCGTCCCCGCGCCGGCGGCGCCGTACCCGCGTCCCGCGGGCGAACGGGGCCCCGTCGGCGTCGCCTACCCGGCCGGGCCCGTGCCGCCCCCGCCGCCCGCCGCCGTTCCCGGTGTCCCGCCCGCGCCCGCGCACGCCCCGGCCGCGGCCTGGACCTCGCCCGTACCGCACTCCGCGCCGCCGCCGTACCCGCCCCGGCCGCCGCACACCCCCTCGCACGCCGCCCAGGCGCGGCCCCGCACGGCCGCCGCCGCCCTGTGCCTGGTGCTGGGCCTCGGCCTCCTCGGCGGCGCCGGGGCCGGCGTGTGGATCAACCACGAACCGGCCGCTCCCACGCCCACGGCGGCGGAGGCCGGCAGGCGCGACTTCGCCCTCGCCCGCGGCCTGTGGCACAGCACGCCCGTCGACACGCTCTTCCCGCCCACCCTGCACGGCAAGGGGCTCGGCCCGGGAGGCGCCGAACGCACCTGGACGCGGGTCGGCGTGGCACCGGCCGGCGACTGCCGGGAGGCCTTCGACCCGCTGCTGGCGAAGGTGCTGGCCCCGGCCGGCTGTGTGAAGCTCCTGCGCGCCACCTACGCCGACGCCACGTCCAGCGCCGTGACCACCGTCGGCCTGCTCGTCACCAAGGCCGACGCCCCCGCGATGCGTAAGCTGCACGACCGCTGGACCACCGAACGCCTCGGCTCACGCGGGGATCTGATCCCCCGTCCGGTGGCGTTCCCGGGCACCGTCTCGGACGGCTTCGGCGACCGCCAGCGCGCCAGCTGGACGGTCGGCGTCGCCGCCGACCTGCCCGTCGTCGTGTACGCGGTGAGCGGCTTCGCCGACGGCCGCGAGGTCGCCGTCCCGCAGCCCGCCGCCTCGGCCGTCACCGCGGGCGCCACGGCCGCGCCCGCCCAGGCCGGGCTCGGTCACGATGCGGACGCGCTGGCCGACGCCGTCGAAAGCCGGGCCCGCGCCGCCGCGCGCTCGCTGACCGCCACCCCGACGGGAGGTTCCGGATGAGGCGCGTGGCCACCGCCGCGGCCGCCGCGGCCCTCGCCCTGCTGCCCGTCGTCCCGGCCCACGCCGACGCCGTGCGCGACGCGGACTGGGCGCTGGACGCCCTCCACGCACAGGAGGCCTGGCAGCGGACGAAGGGCGAGGGCGTCACCGTCGCCGTCCTCGACACAGGCGTGGACGCCACCCACCCGGACCTGTCGGGGCAGGTCCTGGAGGGCAAGGACATGGTCGGCTTCGGGGCCCGCCGCGGGGACGCCGCATGGGCCCGGCACGGCACCGGCATGGCCGGGATCATCGCCGGCCACGGCCACGGCCCCGGTGGTTCCGACGGCGTGCTGGGCATCGCCCCCGAGGCCCGGATCCTGCCGGTGCGGGTGATCCTGGAGGACAAGGACCCACAGCGGAAGAAGGCCCGCACCACCCGCGGCAGCGCCCTGGCCGACGGCATCCGCTGGGCCGCCGACCACGGCGCCGACGTCATCAACCTCTCCCTCGGTGACGACAGCCGCACCGCCCACCCCGAGGCGCAGGAGGACGACGCCATCCAGTACGCCCTGCGCAAGGGCGTGGTCGTCGTCGCCTCCGCCGGCAACGGCGGCGAGCAGGGCAACCGGGCGTCCTACCCCGCGGCCTACCCGGGCGTCATCGCGGTCGCCGCCGTGGACCGCTACGGCTCCCGCGCCGCCTTCTCCACCCGCCGCTGGTACGCGACGGTCGCCGCGCCCGGCGTCGACGTCGTGATCGCCGACCCCAACCGCCGCTACTACGAGGGCTGGGGCACGAGCACCGCCTCCGCGTACGTCTCGGGCACGGCCGCCCTCGTCCGCTCCGCCTACCCCCGGCTCAGCCCCGCGCAGGTGAAGCGGCTGCTGGCGGACACCGCCCGGAGCACCCCGGCCGGCGGCCGCGACGACGCCGTGGGCCACGGCCTGGTGGACCCCGCGGCCGCGCTGAAGGCGGCGGCGAAGCTGAAGCCCGAGGGCACCGTGCCGCGCGCCGTCCCCTCCACGCGCAAGTACTTCGGCGCCGGTCCCGACGCGGCGAAGACGGCCGCGGCCGCCGACGGGGACGCCCTGGGCGACGGCATCGCCGTGGCCTTCGCGGTCGCCGGCACCGGACTGGTCGCGGCGGCGGCGCTGTTGTGGCTGTGGCCCCGGCTCACGAACTCCCGCAACGGCCGGCGGCGCGGCTGAACGCGGCCACCGCCGCCCGCGCGGCCCGCTCCACCAGCGTGATGCCCGCGGCCTGCGTCGTACTGCCGCCGGAGACCACGGCGACCAGGTACGTCCGGCCGTCCGCCCGGACCCGCCCGATGCTGTTGACGATCCACAGCCCGGTCGTACTCCGCTGCAGCCAGCCGTTCTTGATCTCGTAGGAGCCGTCGTCGGCCGCGGTGGGCACGCCCCAGGCCTGCGCCGCCGTGACGCGGCCCATCAACCGCCGCACGTACGCACGGGACGCCTCGTCGAGGGCGCCGCCGGTGCCGAACACCCGCTGCAGCAGCGTGAGCTGATCGGCGGCCGTGGTCCGGGTCAGCCCCCACAGGAGCCCGCTGCCGGCGGTGGTCGCGGTGAGCCCGAGGCGGCGGTTGGCGGCGTCCAGGCCGGGGCCCAGGCCGATCGCCCGCCACAGCACACTGGCCGCCGCGTTGTCGCTCTCCTCGATCATCACCGCGGCCAGGGACTCCTCCCGGGCCGTCAGCTCCCGGCCCGCGTCCTGGGCCCTGAGCAGCAGCGCCGCCAGGATGTCGACCTTGACGATGCTCGCCGTGTCGTACGGCCCGTCGCCGTGCACCGCCCTGGCGCCCGTCGCGGTGTCCAGGACCGCCACCGAGTAGCGCGCCCGGGGGTCCCCGGACACGTCCCGCAGCGCCGTCGCCAGCACCTCGCTCCACACCACCCGGGGCTCCTCGCTCACCTTTCCCACCGCCGCCTCCGCCGCCTGGCCGGCCACGACCGGGGTCACCGCCGCCGTGCGCGGCGGCGCCGCGGCCCCGTACGTCACCGTGCCGAGCACGGCGCACGCCGGCAGCGCGGTCGCGGTCACACCGCGCACGACGCCGCGCGGCGCACGGTGGACACGGCCGGGGACGCCCGCACGGCCGGGAGGCCGTGCGGCGGGGTTCTCGGGAGCCATGCCCAGGCAAGCCAGGGACGGAAACTGCGCGGGCGGTGAGAAGCGGATGAAGGGGGCGTGAGAAGTCGCCGCCCGGAACCCCCGATACCCTCGGGAGGTGGCTCCCAAGAACATCCCCGACCCCGGCTTCTCCGACGACGACGGCAGCGCCGACCCCCGGCTGGCCGCGGCGCTCGCCGCCTACGACGCCGATCCGTCGGCCGAACCCGAGGTGCTGGCGGCGCTGCCGGGCGCGCGCTTCCTGGTGCCGGTGGTGGCGCTGCTCGGTGAGGTCGAGGAGGGCCCGGACGGACTGCGCCGCGAGAAGACCAGCGACATGGCCGTGCCCACCATCCAGGCCGCCGACGGCCGCAAGGCGCTCCCCGCGTTCACCTCCACCGAGGCCCTCGCCCGCTGGCGGCCGGACGCGCGGCCGGTGGCCGTTCCCCTGGGGCAGGCGCTGCAGGCGCTGGCGCACGAGAAGGCCGGCACGCTGCTGATCGACATGGCCGGGCCCGTGCCGTACGCGCTGACCGGCGCCGCGCTGCGCGCCGTCGCGTCGGGGCGGGCGGGTGCCGACCCGCTGGCCGACCCCGCGGTCCGCGAGGCCCTGCGGTCCGCGGCCGGGGCGGCACCGGAAGTCGTCCGCGCGCACCTCGTGCCCTCCGCGGACGCGGACGGCACGCTGGGGCTGGTCCTGGACGCGGACGCCGACGTGCGCCAGGTGGCACAGCGCGTCTCGGCGACGCTCGCGGCGGACGAGGTGCTGCGCGGCGCATTGGTGCGCGGCATCGAACTGGCGCTGCTCCCCGCCGACACCCGGCTCCCCGGCGAACCGCTCTTCACGCGCTGACGGCGCCGCCCCACCGGGGCGACGCCGTCAGCACGTGAACGGGCGCGGCGATTCTGCGGCCGTCCCAGGGCGTGTCGTCAAATGCCCGCCTGCCCAGCGACGCTCCCCCAGCTGCGCTGGGAGGTGCCCCCAGGCACGGCACTCCCCCAGCTCCGCTGGGAGGTGCCCCCACGCTGCGTTGTCGAATCGTCCGAGTAGCCCACTACGAGGACGACTCTCCGCCTTGCGATGCACCACACCTGGGGGCACCTCCCGGCGCAAGCCGGGGGAGCCGCTGAGCCCGCCCTCCGGGCGGTGGGGGCACCTCCCAGCGGTAGCTGGGGGAGCTCATTTGACGGCACGTCCTAGCCGTGGACGGGACCGGTGAACTTCTCGCCCGGTCCCTCGCCCGGGGCGTCGGGGACGACGGACTCCTCGCGGAAGGCGAGCTGCAGCGACTTCAGGCCGTCCCGCAGCGGGGCGGCGTGGTAGGAGCCGATCTCGGTCGCACCGGCGGTGACCAGGCCGGCCAGCGCGGTGATCAGCTTGCGTGCCTCGTCGAGGTCCTTGTGCCGCTCGCCGTCCTCCGCGAGGCCGAGGTTCACCGCCGCCGCGCTCATCAGGTGCACCGCGACCGTGGTGATCACCTCGACCGCCGGGACGTCCGCGATGTCGCGGGTCAGCGTGTCGAAGTCGGGGCGGTCCGCGGAGGGGGACTCGTGCTGGGGGCTGGCGTCACTCATGCATCACACGATAGGCCCACGTCGGCCGATTACGGTCTGCGGTCGGACACTGGTATGCTTGACGATCGACCGGCTGGACACCCCGTGGACGTGATGGAAACGGAGCGCTCCAGCCCACAAGTGGAGGCTCCGATCTCCCACCTTGCCGGCCCCCCGAGGGCGGCGGGTCACCGGTCAGGTGTCGTGTCCCCGGACGAGGACGCGGCTCCCGACGCGCCCCGCGGGAATTCCGCGGCGGTGCTCCCGGTTGTGAGGAGCATCCGCCTGTGACCCGTATGGGGCGTTTTTTCACGCCTCCTCACGGGCCGGACCAAGTTTCAGACGTTGCGCGGCTGTCGATCCAGTCAGTCGCGTGGTGCTACCGAGGAGGCCCCATCAGCGCCGAGCCCCGCATCAACGACCGGATTCGCGTCCCCGAGGTGCGACTCGTCGGTCCCAGTGGCGAGCAGGTCGGCATCGTGCCGCTTGCCAAGGCACTGGAGCTTGCGCAGGAGTACGACCTCGACCTGGTCGAGGTGGCGGCGACCGCACGCCCGCCGGTCTGCAAGCTCATGGACTACGGCAAGTTCAAGTACGAGTCGGCCATGAAGGCCCGTGAGGCGCGCAAGAACCAGGCGCACACGGTCATCAAGGAGATGAAGCTCCGGCCGAAGATCGATCCGCACGACTATGACACCAAGAAGGGTCATGTCGTCCGGTTCCTCAAGCAGGGCGACAAGGTCAAGATCACGATCATGTTCCGCGGTCGTGAGCAGTCGCGCCCGGAGCTGGGCTTCCGACTGCTGCAGCGGCTCGCCGACGACGTCCAGGACCTGGGCTTCGTGGAGTCCTCGCCGAAGCAGGACGGCCGCAACATGATCATGGTTCTCGGTCCGCACAAGAAGAAGACCGAGGCGATGGCCGAAGCCCGTGAGGCGCAGGCCGCCCGCAAGGCCGGTCGCCTGCCGAAGGACCCCGACGAGCAGGAGCAGGAGCACGAGCTCGGGGACGACCTCGAGCACGACGAGCAGGACGCTCCCGCCGATGCCAGCTGACGCCGTCTGACGGCGTTGCCAGGACCCGGAGTTCCCCTCCGGGTGACCCAATGAAGGACTGACGCTCTCCGTCCGCTCCCGGGCGGACGGGAGGGCCAGCGACGAGGAGACTACGGCGCATGCCGAAGAACAAGACCCACAGCGGTGCGAGCAAGCGATTCAAGATCACCGGCTCCGGCAAGGTGATCCGCGAGCGCGCCGGCAAGCGCCACCTGCTTGAGCACAAGCCGTCGACGAAGACCCGTGCCCTCACCGGCACTGTCGTCCTGGCCAAGCCCGACGCCAAGAAGATCAAGAAGCTTCTCGGCAAGTGACGTCACGCCCCCTCCCCAGGGGGCGCGATGCTGGACCGGGACCCATTCGTTTTCGGGCCGTGTGAGCACCCCCACGGTCCCTTAGAAGGAGTTATCTAGTGGCACGCGTCAAGCGGGCAGTCAACGCCCAGAAGAAGCGCCGGGCGATCCTCGAGCAGGCCAGCGGTTACCGCGGCCAGCGGTCCCGCCTGTACCGCAAGGCGAAGGAGCAGGTCACCCACTCCCTCGTCTACAACTACAACGACCGCAAGAAGCGCAAGGGCGACTTCCGTCAGCTGTGGATCCAGCGCATCAACGCCGCTGCCCGCGCCAACGGCATCACCTACAACCGCTTCATCCAGGGTCTGAAGGCCGCCAACGTCGAGGTGGACCGCAAGATCCTCGCCGAGCTGGCCGTGAACGACGCCAACGCGTTCGCCGCGCTGGTCGAGGTGGCCCAGAAGGCCCTGCCGAGCGACGTCAACGCCCCCAAGGCGGCCTGACCCACGCTCCTCCGGACCCGCAGGCCCCGTGCCTGCGGGTCCGTGCTGTGTTCCGGGAGCGCCGCCGCCGCGCTTCCGGCCGGACCACGACCGAAGTGAGTGCACCCCCGCCATGCCCGGCCCCGAGCTGACCTCCCTGCGATCCCCCCGCGTCGTCGCCGCGCGGCGCCTGGCCAGGCGCAGCTTCCGCGGCAAGGAGCGGCGCTTTCTCGCCGAGGGACCGCAGGCCGTGCGCGAGGCGATGGCCCACCTGGTCGAGGTCTACGTCACCCCCGAGGCCGCCGCCCGGCACGAGGGGATCGTCGCCGCGGCCCGCGCCGCCCGGGTGCCCGTGCTCACCGCGACCGACGAGGTCGTCGCCGAGATGTCGGACACCGTCACCCCGCAGGGGATCATCGGCCTGTGCCGCTTCCTGGACACCCCGTTCGACGAGGTGCTGCGCGCCCGGCCGAAGCTCGTCGCCGTCCTCGCCCACGTACGCGACCCCGGCAACGCCGGCACCGTGCTGCGCTGCGCGGACGCCGCCGGGGCGGAGGCGGTGGTCCTCACCGACGCCTCCGTCGACCTGTACAACCCCAAGGCCGTGCGCGCCTCCGTCGGCAGCCTCTTCCACCTCCCGGTCGCCGTCGGCGTCCCCATGGAGACCGTCGTGGACGGCCTGCGCGCGGCCGGAGTGCGGCTGCTCGCCGCCGACGGCGCGGGGGAGCGCGACCTCGACGCCGAACTCGACGAGGGCACCATGGGCGGGCCCACCGCCTGGATCTTCGGCAACGAGGCCTGGGGCCTGCCGGAGGAGACCCGCGCACTCGCGGACGAGGTGGTGCGCGTCCCCATCCACGGCCGCGCCGAGAGCCTCAACCTCGCCACGGCCGCCGCCGTGTGCCTCTACGCCTCCGCCCGCGCGCAGCGTGCTCCCGGAGGGTGCCGCTCCGTGACACTGAGCTAGTAATGTGACGCCCTCGGGGACCGCCCTGGAGAGGGGGTTACGGGGATGGACGTCAGGACGACCGGCGGTACGCCGCCGAGCGCGCCGGAGGGCTGGCCGACTGTCCTGACCGAACTCGGCGTCACGGCCGACGAGCTGCCGGACGGCCTCGTCGTCGCCGACGAGCGGGGCCTCGTGCGCTGCTTCAACGCCGCCGCCGCCCGGATCACCGCGCTCGACCCCGCCGACGTCCTCGGCCACCCCATCGAGCAGGCGCTGCCCCTGGAGGACCTGGACGGACGCCGCTGGTGGCAGCTGACCGACCCGTACCGGGGACTGGCCACCCGCACCGGGCAGCCCGAGCGCAACCTGCTGCTCCCCGGCGGCCGCGAGGTGCTGGTCTCCGCCCGGTACGTCCGCGACCACCCCACCGGGCCGGTGCGCCGGCTGGTCGTCGCGCTGCGCGGCACCGAGGCGCGGCGGCGCACCGAACGCAGCCACGCCGAGCTCATCGCCACCGTCGCGCACGAGCTGCGCTCCCCGCTCACCTCCGTCAAGGGCTTCACCGCCACCCTGCTGGCGAAGTGGGAACGCTTCACCGAGGACCAGAAGAAACTCATGCTGGAGACCGTGCACGCCGACGCCAACCGCGTCACCCGGCTGATCGCCGAACTGCTCGACATCTCCCGCATCGACTCCGGCCGCCTGGAGGTGCGCCGCCAGCCCGTCGACATCGCCGCGGCGGTGCGGCGCCACGTGGATGCCCTCGTCGCCGCCGGACAGCCCGCGGACCGCTTCGCCGTACGGGTCACGGGGGCACTGCCGTCGCTGTGGGCCGACCCCGACAAGGTCGACCAGATCCTGGGGAACCTGCTGGAAAACGCTGTGCGCCACGGCGAGGGAACTGTCACCATTGACGTAGCACCCTCGTCGTCGCCGCGCGAGCGCGGATGGTCCGGAACGGCAGTGACCGTGAGCGACGAGGGACCCGGCATCCCGGAGGAGTCCATGAACCGCGTCTTCACCCGCTTCTGGCGGGGCAGCAAACGCGGTGGCACGGGCCTGGGGCTCTACATCGTCAAGGGCATCGTCGAGGCCCACGGCGGCACGATCACGGTGGGCCGCGCGCCCGGCAAGGGCGCCCAGTTCCGATTTACCCTGCCCGTCGGGGCGCCGGCCTTCACGGCCTGAGCATCGCGTGGTGATCCACCGGCCCCGACGGGCGTGACCAGCCTTTCCCCGTGGCCCCGATAGACTCGACCCTTGGCATTCAGCGGTCGGGCAGGCAGGTCGGCCACGCCACCACCCACATCGGAACGGGAAGAAATGTCGGCACCGAACAAGTCGTACGACCCTGTCGAGGTCGAGGCACTGAAACCGGAAGAGATCGAGCGCCGGCGCGACGAGGCGCTCGCCGCGATCGCCGAGGCCGCCGACCTCGACGCGCTGCGCGAGGTCAAGGTGGCCCACACCGGGGACCGCTCGCCGCTCGCCCTCGCCAACCGTGAGATCGGCGCACTGCCGCCGCACGCCAAGGCGGACGCCGGCAAGCGCGTCGGCCAGGCCCGCGGCGCCGTCAACCAGGCGCTCAAGGCCCGGCAGGAGGTGCTGGAGGGCGAGCGCGACGAGCGCGTGCTGGTCGAGGAGGCGGTGGACGTCACGCTGCCGTACGACCGTGTCCCGCGCGGCGCCCGGCACCCGCTGACCACGCTCTCCGAGCGGATCGAGGACGTCTTCGTGGCCATGGGCTACGAGGTGGCCGAGGGCCCCGAGGTCGAGGCGGAGTGGTTCAACTTCGACGCCCTCAACATCTGGGCGGACCACCCGGCCCGCACCATGCAGGACACCTTCTTCGTCGAGGGCGACAAGCCCGCGGGCTCCGGCCCGGAGGAGAGCGGCGTCGTGCTGCGCACGCACACCTCCCCGGTGCAGATCCGCTCCCTGCTCGACCGCGAGCCGCCGGTCTACGTGATCTGCCCCGGCCGGGTCTACCGCTCGGACGAACTGGACGCCACGCACACCCCGGTGTTCAACCAGGTCGAGCTGCTCGCCGTCGACGAGGGCCTGACCATGGCGGACCTCAAGGGCACCCTGGACCACATGGTCCAGTCGCTCTTCGGCGAGGACATCACCACCCGGCTCCGCCCGAACTACTTCCCCTTCACCGAGCCGTCCGCCGAGATGGACATGGTCTGCTACGTCTGCCGCGGCGAGTCCGTCGGCGACCCGGACCGCCCCTGCCGCACCTGCGGCAGCGAGGGCTGGATCGAGCTCGGCGGCTGCGGCATGGTCAACCCCCGGGTGCTCACCGCCTGCGGCGTCGACCCGGAGAAGTACAGCGGCTTCGCCTTCGGCTTCGGCATCGAGCGCATGCTGATGTTCCGTCACAACGTCGAGGACATGCGAGACATCGTCGAGGGTGACGTGCGCTTCACCCTTCCGTTCGGGATGGAGATCTGATGCGGGTCCCGCTTTCTTGGCTGCGGGAGTACGTCGACCTGCCCGCCGGCGTGTCCGGCCGCGACGTCCAGGCCAAGCTCATTTCCGCCGGTCTCGAGGTCGAGACCGTCGAGCAGCTCGGCGCCGGCCTCAAGGGCCCGCTGGTGGTCGGCAAGGTGCTCACCATCGAGGAGCTGAGCGGTTTCAAGAAGCCGATCCGCTTCTGCACCGTCGACGTCGGCACCGCCAACGGCACCGGTGAGCCGCAGGAGATCGTCTGCGGCGCGACCAACTTCGCCGTCGGCGACAAGGTCGTCGTCATCCTCCCCGGCGGCGTCCTGCCCGGGAACTTCGAGATCTCCGCGCGCAAGACCTACGGCCGCAACTCGCACGGCATGATCTGCTCCGCCCGCGAGCTCGGCATGGGCGACGACCACGACGGCATCATCGTCCTGCCGCCGGAGCACGAGGCCGGCACCGACGCCGTCGAGCTGCTGGAACTGGTCGACGAGGTGCTCGACATCGCGGTCACCCCCGACCGCGGCTACTGCCTGTCGATGCGCGGCGTCGCCCGTGAGGCGGCCATCGCCTACGGTCTGCCGCTGCGCGACCCGGCGCTGCTCGACGTGCCCGGCCCGAACTCCTACGGCTACGAGGTGAAGGTCTCCGACCCCGTCGGCTGCGACCGCTTCACCGCGCGCACCGTCACCGGGCTGGACCCGGAGGCCGGCTCACCGATCTGGCTGCAGCGCCGGCTGCAGAAGGCCGGCATGCGCCCGATCTCGCTCGCCGTGGACGTCACCAACTACGTGATGCTGGAGCTCGGCCAGCCCCTGCACGCGTACGACCGGCACCGCATCGAGGGCGCCATCGGCGTCCGCCGGGCGCAGCCGGGCGAGAAGCTGACCACGCTCGACGGCCAGGTCCGCGTCCTCGACGCCGAGGACCTGGTGATCACCGACAACCGCGGGCCGATCGGCCTGGCCGGTGTCATGGGCGGCGCCAACACCGAGATCGACGACACCGGCGCCTCGACGACCGACGTCGTCATCGAGGCCGCGCACTTCGACACGGTCGCCATCGCCCGCACCGCGCGCCGCCACAAGCTCTCCTCCGAGGCGTCCAAGCGCTTCGAGCGCGGTGTGGACCCGCAGGCCGCGTCCGCCGCCGCGCAGCGCACCGTCGACCTGCTGGTGCTGCTCGCGGGCGGCACCGCCGACGCGGGCGTCACCGAGGTCATCGCGCCCTCCGCGCCGCACACCATCACCATCCCCGCCGACCACCCGGACAAGGTGGCCGGCATGGCGTACGGCCGCGAGACCGTGGTGCGCCGGCTGCAGCAGGTGGGCTGCGACGTCTACGGCGCCGACGAGCTGATCGTCACCGTTCCGTCCTGGCGGCCCGACCTGCGCGACCCCAACGACCTCGCCGAGGAGGTCATCCGGCTGGAGGGCTACGAGAACCTGCCCTCCACCCTGCCGAACCTGCCCTCGGGCCGCGGTCTGACCGAGTCGCAGAAGCTGCGCCGCCGGGTCGGCCGGGCGCTCGCCGGGGCCGGCTACGTCGAGGTGCAGAACTACCCGTTCCTCGGCGAGGCCGTCTTCGACCAGCTCGGTCTCGACGCGGACGACCCGCGCCGCATCACGGTCAAGCTGGCCAACCCGCTGTCGGACGAGGAGCCCGCGCTCCGCACGACCATGCTCCCCGGCCTGCTCGGCGCCCTGCGCCGCAACGTCGGACGCGGCGCGCACGACCTCGCGCTCTTCGAGACCGGCCTGGTCTTCCGCCCCAGCGGCGAGGAGCCCGCGCCCCCGCGGCTGCCCGTCGACCGGCGCCCGACCGACGCCGAGATCGCCGCGCTCGACGCCGCCCTGCCGCGGCAGCCGCGGCGCGTCGCGGTCGTCCTGGCCGGGGCCCGTGAGCAGGCCGGCTGGTGGGGCCAGGGCCGCCCCACGCAGTGGGCCGACGCCGTCGAGGCCGGACGGGTCGTCGCCGCCGAGGCCGGGGTCGAGCTGATCGTCCGCCAGGACCAGCAGGCCCCCTTCCACCCGGGCCGCTGCGCCGCGCTCCTCGCGGTCGTCGACGGCGAGGAGGTGCTGGTCGGCAACGCCGGCGAGCTGCACCCCCGGGTGATCAAGGCACTACACCTGCCGGAGCGCACCTCCGCCATGGAGATCGACCTCGACCGCCTGGAGCGCGCCTCCGGCGGCCCGGTCGTCGCGCCCCGCGTGTCCGCCTTCCCGGTGGCCACCCAGGACGTCGCCCTGGTCGTGGACGCCGCCGTCCCGGCCGCCGAGGTGGAGGGCGCCCTGCGCTCCGGCGCCGGCGAACTGCTCGAATCGCTGCGGCTGTTCGACATCTTCACGGGTGAGCAGATCGGCGCGGGCCGGAAGTCGCTGGCGTACAGCCTGCGCTTCCGCGCCCCGGACCGCACGCTCACCGCGGAGGAGGCCTCCGCGGCCCGGGACGCGGCCGTCGCCGCCGCCGCGGAGCGCACGGGAGCGGCCCTGCGCGGCGCCTGAGCCCTCGCCTCGCTTGTGGGGCGTCCCCGGTCCGCCGGGGGCGCCCCTTCGGCGTTCCGGCGGTCACGTAGTCCGATCGGGTGAAATGATTCCGCTGGGTATCGGGTTCGTCGCGCCGAGTCGCCACAATCGATCGGAACCAGGGCCCACTCGACGCGGGGGCTGTGTCGTCGCCCACCGCGTCAACGGCTTCAGGGGGAGCCCCGAGGCATGATCCGACCCAGGGCGGTGATCCGCCGGAGCGGCAACAGGGCACGGGGGCTGGCGATCCTGTCGCTTCCCGGTCTGTGGGTGGCCGCGGTGCTGGGTCTGGTGTACGCGATGCCCGGGGGAATCCAGTGGGCGCCCGCCGCGGTCGCGGCGCCCGTGATCGCCTGCGCCGGCACGGGACGCCGCCGCTGCGTCCTCGCCGGCGGCGGTCTCGCCGTAGCGGCCGTCGCGGTGCCGGACACCGGGCAGCGGCTCGGCACCGAGGTCGCCGTCCTCGCCGTCCTGGCGGTCTCCTTCCGGCTCGCCGACCGCAGGGGCCGCCTGGCCGCCGAACTCGACCGCACCCGGGAGGTCGCCGTCGCCGCCCAGCACGTCCTCCTGCCCCCGCTGCCGCCACGCGTCGGCGGCCTAGCGGTGGCCGGCGACCACCTCTCCGCCAGCCGCGGCGCCCGCGTCGGCGGCGACCTGTACGAGGTGCTCGCCACGCCCTACGGGACGCGCGCGGTCATCGGCGACGTACGCGGCCACGGCCTGGAGGCCATGGGCACCGTCGCCGCGCTGCTCGGCAGCTTCCGCGAGGCCGCGCACGACGAACCGGAACTCGGTGGCGTGCTCCGCCGCCTGGACCGCGCGCTCCACCGGCACCTGCTGGGGCGGCCGCACGCCGCCGAGGAGTTCGTGACCCTGATGCTGCTCGAACTGGACGAGGAATGCGGCGTCCAGGTCATCAACTGCGGCCATCCGCAGCCGTACCGGCTCTGCCCCGACCGCCCCGGGCAGCCGAGCGCCCTTCGGCTGGAGGCCGGCGAACCGTTCCCGCCGCTCGGCCTGTTCGACCCCGGTCCCGACGCGAAGCCCGTCCCCTGCGGGGAACTCCTGCCCGGCCAGGCGCTGTTCCTGCACACCGACGGCGTGATGGACGGCCGGGACGGCGCCGGGGAGTTCTTCCCCCTGCTGCCGGCCCTCGAAGGGGCCGCCCGGACGGCCTCCCACGGCGGCGCGTTGTCGGCGCGTGCCCTGGTCGACGCCGTGCGCGCCTCGTTCCTGCGGCACACGCGGGGGCGGCTCACCGACGACATGGCGCTGCTCGTGCTCCACCGGGACGCCCCGAGGGTGCCCGTCCAGGCCTGCGTTCAGGCCGACCCCGCCCGTACCGCAACCGGAGTTCCCGGAGTGCCGCGCCCTTGATGCCGCCCAATCCTTGGTAAACCTGGATCGACTCCGAGCAAAACACCCATTGCTCGTATACCGGCCAGAACGAGGAGAGGGGCAGGCATGGCAACCCCCACCGTCACCGGAGCCGAACTGTCCACGCCCACCGGAGAACTCATCGCCGTGGTCGGGCCGCCGGGGCCGCAGCGGTCCGCGCTGCAGCTCGCCCTCAACAACGCGCCGTGGAGCCGGGGCCCTTCCGTCACGACGACCGTCATCAGCCGCGGCGCGTGGAGCGAGCTGCGGCGTGTGGCGGCGGCGGGGATCACGGTCGTCGCGGCGTGCGACAGGGGGGTGGGGGCGGGGGTGGAGGCGCACCGTGTGGTGCTCCTGCCCGACCCCGGCGGGGTTGCCTGACCCGGGGCCCCTTGGTTGCGGCCCGTTGTCGTGTGCGGCGCCGTTGTGGTTTCCGTTGGGGTTTCTCCCCCACCCTCCCGCCCGATTGCCCGGCATGGTTGGTGCGGGCCTGCGCACTGTGCATGGGTGGGCCGGGGGCGGGGCCTCCGGGGTGGGCATTCTGTACCGCATATTTATGTGCATGGCGGGGAGCACTCGTCGGTGCTGTCTGTGCCGCACATCAAATACACGTCAGCGTCCAGAACGCCCACCCCTACGACCCCACCCCCTCCCCATCGACGGCGACCAACGGCCGGTGGGTGGTTACAAGGCAGTCCGGGGGCACCGCACCTGTCCGACGCGTCCCCAACGGGACACCCTGCGCCCGCACAAGAGGAGGGGTGTGGGGGAGGTGCTCCCCTGGCCGCAGGTTGGAGGCGACGGGGGGCGAACCTCTTGCTGAACGTCGGCGCGAACCGAACTGTGGGGGCAGGAACGTTCCGGAGCGCGCCGGTTGCCTATCGGACCCCTACCGGCCGTTGTGTTCCCACACCCGCCGGCGGAGGTGTGGTGCGGGTGCTCCCCCTGGCCGAAGGCTGGGGGAGGCGGGAGGCGAGCCTCTTGCCGAACGTCGGCGCGAACCGAGCTGTGAGGGGTAGGGAGGCAGTCCGGGGCACGCCGGTTGCCTATCTGACCCCCACCGGCCGTCATGCGCCCACATAAGAGGTGGAGGTGTGGCGCGGGCGCTCGCCCTGGCCGAAGACTGGGGGAGGCGGGTGGTAGACCCGGTGCCGAATGGTGCGAGGCTGGAACCGCGGGGCTGTGGGGGTCAGCGAGCGGTTCGGGGCGCCCCCGGGCCGCCCCTGTACCCCCCACCGGCCGTTGTGCGCGCAAACCGGCCGGAGGGGGCGTGTCGGGGTGCGCCCATGGGGGTCCCCCCGGCCGAAGGCTGGGGGAGACGAGCGGCGGACGCGGTGCCCAAGGATGTGGGGGTAAACCGCGAGCGTTCTGGGGGTCCCCCCGGCCGAAGGCTGGGGGAGTGCGCCGGCGCGGCGCCGACCCCACAACGAGGTGCGAGACCCGCACCAATCGTGCCGGGTAATCGGGCGGGAGGGTGGGGGAGAAACCGCAACAACAACCACAACGGCGCCGCACACACCACAATGGCGCCGCACACAACCACCGGGCGGCGCGGCGCAGCCGAACACGCGGCCATTGACAAGGCAGTTGGGCAAACGTTGTCATGAGCATATGCCGTCCCTCATCGGGCGTCGGGAGATCCTCGACCATGCCCGGACACAGCTGACCGCGGGTCCGGGCGTACTGCTCCACGGAGCGGCCGGGATCGGCAAGTCCGCCCTGCTCGCGGTGCTGGCCGACGAGGTCCCGCCGGAAGGCTTCGCGCTGCGGGCCGTCCCCGTCGAGGAGGACGCCAAGCTGCCCTTCGTCGCGTTGATGGACCTCTTCGCCCGCGTGCCGGAGGCCTACGTCGACGCCCTGAGCGCGGGCCCCCGTGCCGCGCTGCGGGCGGCGCTGCTGCGGGGGCACGAGCCGGTCGCGACGCAGAGCCGGCTCGCAGTGCGCGACGCGGCCGTCGAGCTGCTGCGGGCGCTCGCGGCGGCCGGCCCCGTGCTGATCGTCGTCGACGACCTCCAGTGGCTCGACACGCCGAGCGCCGAGGTGCTGTCGCTCGCGCTGCGCCGCCTCCCGCCGGGCGAGGACGTACGGTTCCTCGCCGCCGAGCGCGTCGTGGAGGGCGAGGAGCCGCTCGGGTTGCGGTGCTGCCCGCCGGGCACCGCGGCGCTGCCGGTGCCGCCGCTGTCCGACGGCGACGTGGCCGAGCTGCTGCTCGCGCTGGACGGCGCTGGGGCGGAGCTGCCCGAGCGTGCGGTGCGTGCCGTCCAGGACACGGCCGCGGGCAACCCGCTGTACGCCCTGGAGCTCGGCCGCGCCCTGCTGCGGGACGGCACGCCGTTCGAGGCCGGGGACGTGCTCTCCGTGCCGCCGCGGCTGCGCGACCTGCTGCTGGACCGGGTACGGCTGCTGCCCGCCTCCGCACGGCAGACGCTGCTGGTCGCCAGCGCCGCCGCCCGCCCCACGCTGCCGCTGCTCGCGGCCGCGGGGGTCCCGGACCCGGAGGGCGACCTGGGCACCGCGGAGACCCTGGGGGTCGCCGTGGCGGACGCCGAGGGAACGATTCGCTTCCAGCACCCGCTGATCCGCGCCGCCGTGTACACCGACGCCCCCGAGCACGGCCGGCGCACCGCGCACAAGCTGCTGTCCAAGGTCGTGCCCGAGCCCGTGGAGCAGGCCCGGCACCTGGCCCTGGCCCACCCGCACGCCGACGAGACCACCGCGGCCACGCTGACGGCCGCCGCCGGCTCCGCGCGCCGCCGCGGCGCCCCCGCCACCGCCGCGGAACTGGCCGCCCTGGCGGCCCGCCGTACCCCCGAGGACCGGCCGGAGGAGCGCGCCGACCGGCTGCTGGCCGCCGCCGAGTACGCCAGCGACGCCGGCCTGCGGGGCGACGCCGACCGCGCCGCGGAGACCGTGCTCGCCGAGGCCGCCTCCCCACGTCAGCGCGTGCTCGCCCGGCTGACCATGCTGGGCAACGCCGGTCAGGCGCTGGCCGCCGCGGGCCGGCTCATCGCGGACGGCCTGGTGGAGGCCGAGGGCCACCCCGAACTGGAGGCCCGGCTGCACCAATGGGCCGCCCTGCGCCACCTCATCGGCGGCCGGCCCGCGCAGGCCTCCGCCCACGCCCGCCGCGCCGCCGACATGGCGGTCCGGGCGGACGCCGTCGACACCCGTGTGGCCGCCCTGGCGCTGCTCGCGCGTCTGCACGCGCTGCACGGCGAGGCGGAGTCCGCCGAGGCCGCGCTCGGCGAGGCGTTCGCCCTCCCCGTGCCGCCCGACGGGCCCGGCGCCCGCGAACTGGTGCGCACCCGGGCGATCCTGGCGGCCGACGCCGACCGCATCACCGACGCCGAAAACGAGATGGCCGGTCTCCTCGGCAGGACTGGCGAGTACGCCTCCGTCGAGGAGACTGCCGCGACGCTGGTGGCGCTGGTCCGCATCCAGGTGCGGTCCGGACGCTGCCGTGAGGCCCTGGACAACGTCGCCCGCTGCGCCGTGCTGCCCGTCCGGGCCGGGAACGACTCCCCGCCCGTGCTGTACGCCGCCGCGCTCGCCGAGACCGCCGGGGGGCGCTTGGAGCGCGCGCTGGAGCTCACCGACCGTACGATCCGGGCCTGCATGACCGACGGGGACCAGCTCTTCCTGCTGCGGGCCCTGGGCGTCCGCGGGCGGGCCCAACTCCTGGCCGGGGGGCGGGAGAACACCACGTCCGCGGTCGAGACGCTGCGTCAGGTGCGCAGGTTGGGGGAGACGATGGGCATCGCCGACCCGGTGATGCTGCGCTGGTACGGGGACCTCGCCGAGGCGACCGTCATCCTCGGCGACACGGACTCGGCCGCCGAGGTCCTGCGGGCGGCCCGCCGCCGTGCCGGGGTCCGGCCCTCCGCGAGCGCGCTGTCGGCCCTGGACCGTGCCGAGGGGCTGCGGGACTGCGTACTGGGCCGTTCCAAGCGGGGCGTCACCCGCATCCAGGCCGCCGCGGAGCGCTTGCGCGGCCGTTCGCTGCCCATCGACCTCGCCCGCACGCTGATCGTGCTGGGCGCCGCCGAGCGCCGTCCGCGGCGGGCGGCGGCGGCCCGGGGCGCCCTGGTCGAGGCCCTGGAGATCAGCTCCGCCGTCGGCGCGGCCCCGGTCGAGGCCCGGGCCAGGGCGGAACTGGCCCGGCTCGACGCGCGGCGGGAGACGACGGCGCGGACGCCGAACTACACGTAGTCGTAGAAGCCGTGGCCGCTCTTGCGGCCCAGCCGGCCCGCGTCGACCATGCGCTGGAGCAGCGGGGGAGCGGCGTACAGCGGCTCCTTGAACTCGTCGTACATCGACTCGGCGACCGAGGCCACGGTGTCCAGCCCGATCAGGTCGGAGAGCTTGAGCGGCCCCATCGGGTGGGCGCAGCCCATCTCCATGCCGTTGTCGATGTCCTCACGGCTGGCGATGCCGGTCTCGAACATCCGGATCGACGACAGCAGGTACGGGATGAGCAGCGCGTTGACCACGAAGCCCGCGCGGTCCTGGGCCCGGATCGGGTGCTTGCCCAGCACGTCGGTGACGAGCTTCTCGGCGCGCACCAGGGTCTGGCCGTCCGTGGTGAGGGCGGGGATCAGCTCGACGAGCTTCTGCACCGGCGCCGGGTTGAAGAAGTGGATGCCGATGACCTGCTCCGGGCGGGAGGTCGCCACGGCGAGCTTCACCAGCGGGATGGAGGAGGTGTTCGAGGCCAGGATCGCGTCGCGCCGGGTCACCACCTGGTCGAGCACCTGGAAGATCTCGGTCTTGACCTGCTCGTTCTCGACGACGGCCTCGATGACGAGGTCGCGGTCGGCGAAGTCGCCCAGGTCGGTGGTGAAGGTGAGGCGCTCCAGCGTCGCGTCGCGCTCCTCCTCGGTGATCTTGCCGCGCTCCGCCGCCTTGTGCAGCGAGTTCGTCAGCCGGGTGCGGCCCAGCTCCAGGGCCTCGCCGGTGGTCTCGGCCACCCGGACGTCCAGTCCGGCCCGGGCGCACACCTCGGCGATACCCGCGCCCATCTGGCCACAGCCCACCACACCGACACAACGGATGTCGTCGTTCAACGCCCAGCCTCTCCCTGATCGCGAGATGGAGATCCGGACCGTCGTGAGGTCCGGACCAGCCCGCTCGACATTACACCCGGCCGGCCTACCGGTCCGGGTCCCCGCGAGGGCGGCCCGGCCGGCCACGGACGCCCGCTGACCGGGTCCCGCGCCGCCCGGTGACACCCGTGTGCCGGAGGCGACGCGGGAGCCGTACGGGAGGGACGCGTCCGCCGCGCGCCCGGCCCCTTCCGGCTCCGGGTAGGTTGCCGGACGGGCCGGTTCGACCCAGTATCGGCCCAACATGGATATGACGGGGAATCAGGGGACAGTCGTGCGCCGACTCTCACGCAGGACCTTCGCCGCGGGCGCCGCCGGGGCGATCGGCACCGTGGCCGCCGGCGGGGCCGCGCGCGCGGCGGAGGGAACGGCCGGGAGGGCGGGGACGGCCGGGGCCGTGCCCGCGTTTGCCGGGGCGCGGGCCGCGGCGGCGGGCGGTCCCGGCGCGCCGGCGCAGTTCCGCGGCATGTGGCTGGCGACGGTCGCCAACCGCGACTGGCCCACCGCCCGCGGGCTGTCGGCCCGTCAGCAGCACGCCGAACTCCTCGGTTACCTCGACCTCGCCGTCGAGCGGCGCCTGAACGCCGTCGTCATGCAGGTCCGGCCGACCGCCGACGCGTTCTGGCCGAGCCCGTACGAGCCCTGGTCGGAGTACCTGACCGGGGTCCAGGGGCGCGACCCCGGATGGGACCCGCTCGGCACGGCCGTCGCGGAGGCGCACGCGCGGGGGCTGGAACTGCACGCCTGGTTCAACCCGTTCCGCGTCGCCACCCACGACGTCCCGGGACGCCTCGCCCCGGACCATCCGGCCCGCCGGAACCCCCACTGGACCGTCGCGTACGGCGGCAAGCTCCACTACAACCCCGGGCTCCCCGAGGTCCGTCGCTTCGTGCAGGACGCCATGCTCGACGCCGTCCGCCGCTACCCCGTCGACGGCGTGCACTGGGACGACTACTTCTACCCCTATCCCGTCGCCGGGCAGTACTTCGACGACGACGACGCCTTCGCCCGGTACGGGGCGGACTTCGCCGACCTCGCCTCGTGGCGGCGCGGCAACATCGACCTGCTCGTCAGCGAGACCGCCGCACGCGTCCGCGAGCTCCGCCCCGCCACCCGCTTCGGCATCAGTCCCTTCGCCGTCTGGCGCAACCGCGGCACGGACCCCCGCGGCTCCGCCACCCGCGGCGGGGTCCAGACCTACGACGACCTCTACGCCGACACGCGCGGCTGGGTCCGCGAGGGCTGGATCGACTACGTCGTGCCTCAGGTGTACTGGCACATCGGCTTCGACGTGGCCGACTACGCCACGCTCGTGCCCTGGTGGGCCGACGTCGTCGACGGCACGGGCGTCCAGCTCTACATCGGCGAGGCCCTGTACCGCGCGGGTGGCGCCGGGGAGGCTGCGGCCTGGCAGGACCCGGGGGAGCTCTCCCGCCACCTCGAACTGGACCGCGACCATCCCCAGGTGCTCGGCAACGTCTTCTTCTCCGCCAAGGAGGTCGCCGCCGACCCCATCGGGGCGATGTCCCGGGTCGTCGCCGACCACTACCCGACGCGCGTCCGCACCCCCGGCCGGGGGCCGGGGGCGTAGGCGCGCACACTTGCGGCCGCAGCCGCGCAGAGCGACGGCCGCGGTCCGGCACGATCGCGTACGGGACGGCTCAGCGGGTGGGGGCCGCGCCCCGCCCGTGCTCCACCGTCGAGTCCGGTCCGGGGGACAGGATGCACTCGTGCCCGTCGTCGTAACGGACCCGGTACGGCGGCTCGCCGCCCTGCCCCATGACCTCGACGATCTCGGCCACCTTGTCGTGCTGGCCGACGACCCGCCCGTGCTGCCTGACCCGGTCACCCTTGTTCGCGTGCATCGGTCGACCTCCTGAGAACTCGGCGGTCCGCAGCCCTTGCCCCTCCAGTCTAGGTTCGGGCGTCCGCTCCGCACCCCCGGGAACGGGCCGGGGCTCAGGCCGGCCGCAGGCCGAGTTCCGCCAGTACGCGCGGGTCCGGGGTGCGCCGGTAGCCCGCCCACAGCGGGCCGCCGCAGGCGTCCAGCACCACGTCCACCACCGCGGCGAACTCCTCGGGCGGGCCGCCGCGGACGAGGTCGCGGTAGCCGCCGAGCAGCACGCCCGCGAGTTCGGGGTCGGCCTCGCGCAGCCGGCGGGGCAGCCACTTGCCGCCACCGCGCCAGTGACCGCGGGTGACGAGCAGGAGCTCGGCGGCACCGTCGAGGAGGGCGGCGGCCACGGCGAGGAGCTCGTCCTCGTCCCGAGCGCCGATCAGGTCGTCGCGCAGGTCGGTGACGGAGTAGCGCCGGTGGTCGCGCGCCGCGTCGGGGACCGCCGGCGGCCCGGCGGCGAGGATCCGCTCCGCGGCGTCGCGCAGCCGGGCGGCGGTCCCGTCGCGGTCGAACAGGACGGCGCCCCGCGCGCACATGAACGCCATCGTGCCGCTGCCCCGGTCGCGGTCCCAGCCCATGAAGGCCCGGGCCGACTCGGGGGTGTGCACGAAGAGCTCGACCGGCCAGGAACCCCACACGAACGACTCCGCGTGGCACCCGGCGGGCGGGCCGAGGACGACGACCACGTCCAGGTCGGACGTCGCCGTCCCCTCGCCGCGGGCGGTCGACCCGCCCAGGAAGCCGGCGAGGGCGTCGGGGAAGCGGTCGGCGAGAAGGGCGCGGGCCGCGCCGAGCGGATCTTCCATGCGCGGACCCTACGCCCTTCGCCGCGGGTTCAGAACGGGTAGTGCGCCTGCTGGGTGGCCAGGGTGACCCAGCGGGTGTTGGAGAAGGCCTCCAGGCCCCAGCGGCCGCCGAAGCGGCCGTGGCCCGAGGCCTTGAAGCCGCCGAAGGGCGCCTGCGGTTCGTCGGCCACCGACTGGTCGTTGACGTGCACGATGCCGGTGCGCAGCCGCCGGGCGACGGCCAGCCCGTGGGTACCGTTCTCGGTGATGACACCCGCGGTCAGACCGTGGTCGGTGTCGTTGGCCAGGGCCACGGCCTCGTCGTCGTCGGCGAAGGAGGTCACGGTGACGACCGGGCCGAAGGCCTCGCCGTAGTAGATCTCCGCGTCCCTGGGCACGTCCCGCAGCACGGTGGCCGGGTGCACCGCGCCGTCCGGCTCGCCGCCCCCGGTCAGCACGGTGGCGCCCTTGGCGACGGCGTCCCGTACCAGCGCGGCGACGCGCCGCGCGGAGGCCTCGCTCACCAGCGGCCCGATGACGGTGTGCGGGTGCGAGGGGTCGCCCGAGGGCAGCGTGCCGACCTTGGCGGCGAACTTGGCCGTGAACTCCTCGGCGAGGCTCTCGTGGACCAGGACGCGGTCACCGGACATGCAGATCTGCCCGGAGTTGAGGAAGACGCCGAAGACGGCCGCATCGACGGCGTAGTCCACGTCGGCGTCGTCGAGCACGACGATCGCGTTCTTGCCGCCGAGCTCCAGCACGGCGGGCTTGAGGTGGCGCGCCGCGTGCGTGCCGATGATCCGGCCGACCTCCGTCGAGCCGGTGAAGTTGACGACGCGGACCCTCGGGTCGGCGATCAGCGCCTCCGCGACCTCGGCGGCGTCCTCGCGGGCGTTGGTCACCACGTTCAGCACGCCGTCCGGCAGCCCGGCCTCGCGCAGCACGTCCGCGACGAACAGCCCGCAGGCCACCGGGGCGTCCTCGCTCGGCTTCACCACGACCGTGTTGCCCGCCGCCAGCGGAGCGGCGACCGCGCGCACCCCGAGGATCAGCGGGGCGTTCCACGGTGCGAAGGCGCCGACGACGCCGACCGGCTCGCGCACCGCCATGCCGAGGACGCCCTCCTCCTGCGCGCTCAGCACCTCGCCGCGCGGCGCGGTGATGGCGGCTGCCACCTCGCGCAGGATGTTGGCGGCCAGCCCGACGTTGAAGTACGCCCAGGGACGCGTCCCCCCGGCCTCGAGCGCCATGATCCCGGCGGCTTGCTCCGTGCGGGCCTCCAGGAGGTCCGCGGCGGTCAGGAAGATCTTGCGCCGCGCGAACGGGCTGAGCGCGGCCCATTCCGGGAACGCGGCCTCGGCGGCGTCCACCGCCCGCGTGACGTCCTCGGCGCCCCCGGCGGCGACGGTCGCGTACACCTCCCCGGTGAAGGGGCTGACGTCCTCGGCCGTGCGTCCGGAGACGGCCGGGACGTCCTTGCCGCCGATCAGCAGTTCGCGGGAGATGGTCATGGCAGCCCCTGTTCTGGCGCGCGAACCTCTGCGTTCGCACAGTGAACTATCGTTCATCGACCGTTCGGGCACTGAGTCTGCGACGCGCCCTCCGCGCTGTCAACGGACCGGGACGCGCTTTGTGCACGGGGTGCGGGGGTGCGGGGGAGCCGGGGGAGGGAGTGCGGAGCGGCGGTCGCGGGCTCTGGTGCCGGGCCCGGCCGCTGTGCGCCGCGTCCGGGGGCGGCGTGCCCTCTGCTCGTCGGTCACGCCGACGCCTGGGGCGACGCCGAAGCCTCGCCCCACAGCGTGCGGGAGGCGGCGCGAGGGACCGCCGGCGCCTGCGGCGGCCGTGCGCGACGGACGGCTGCGTGCCGGTGCCGGCGCTGCAGGGCGTCGGCGTGTCCGCGAAGCCGCACTGATCACCGCGCGGCACCGCACGCCTGGCGGCACACGGCGGCCCGCCACCCTGCGTGCCGCGCCGCTTCCGGCTCCGAACGGCTGCCGCGCACGGCACGTCACCAAGGAGCGGACGAAGCGTCGCCGCGCCCAGGTGACGGCCTGCGGTGTCGCGGAGGGCGTCAGGCGTCGCCGCGGCGGGCGCGCTCGGCGTCGCGCTCCTTGAGGCGGGCGGTCTCCTTGCGGACCTCGGCCTGGGTGGCGCGCTCCTTCTGCAGCCACTCCGGGGCGTCCTGCTTCAGCGCCTCGATCTGCTCCGTGGTGAGCGCCTCGGTGACCCCGCCGCGGGCGAGGCCGGAGATGGAGACGCCCAGCTTCGCGGCGACCACCGGGCGCGGGTGCGGGCCGTCGCGGCGGAGCTCCCGGAGCCACTCGGGCGGGTCGGCCTGGAGCGCGTTCAGCTCGTCGCGCGAGACGACGCCCTCCCGGAACTCGGTGGGGGTGGCCTCGAGGTACACACCCAGCTTCTTCGCCGCGGTGGCGGGCTTCATGGTCTGGGTGGAGTGGTGCGACGTCATGCCCCAAGGATATCGAGCGCCGGCGCGGCCCCCGACCGGCGCCGGGGTAGCCTGGCCGGATGACCGGCTCGGTAGCTCCCTCCTCGTTCCGCCTCGCCTACGTCCCGGGTGTGACCCCCGCCAAGTGGGTGCGGATCTGGCAGGAGCGGCTGCCGGACGTCCCGCTGGAGCTCGTGATGGTCACGGCCGCCGAAGCCCCGGGGAAGCTCCGCGGCCTCGACGCGGACGCGGGCCTGGTACGGCTGCCGATCGACCGGACGGACCTCAGCGCCATCCCCCTGTACACCGAGACGACGGTGGTCGTCGTGCCCAAGGACCACCTTGTGGCGGCGGCCGAAGAGGTGTCCCTGGCGGACCTGGCCGAGGACGTCGTCTTCCACCCCCTCGACGACACCCTGGACTGGGCGGAGTCGGAGTTCCCCGGGCAGCCCGCCGTCGAGCGGCCCGCCACGACCGGGGACGCGGTCGAACTCGTCGCGGCAGGCGTGGGACTGCTGGTCGTGCCGCAGTCGCTGGCGCGCCTGCACCACCGCCGGGACCTCACCTACCGCCCGGTGAGCGACGCCCCGCAGTCGCGGGTGGCCCTGTCCTGGCGCGAGGACACGACGACCGACCACGTCGAGGACTTCATCGGCATCGTGCGCGGCCGCACCGTCAACAGCACGCGCGGCCGCACGCAGGCGGCGGCGGAGCCGAAGAAGAAGGCCGACGAGGGCGCCGCCCGCCGCAAGCCCGCCGCGGGGAAGCCCGCGTCCGGCAGGTCCGCCGGCCGTACGTCCGCGAAGACCCCCCGCCCCGCGAAGCGCGGCAAGCCCCGCCGCCGGTCGTAGCCGGCCCCGTACCGCGTGCGCCTCCCGCGGGCGGCCGCGGGAACACCGGTTGTCCCGGCGCCGGCACGCAGGAACGCCCTGCCGCCGGAAGACCGGTGGCAGGGCGCTCTGTGTGGTGCGGTGTCGCTCAGTACAGGTTGCGGTAGGTGTTCCAGCCGGGGCCGATCCGGACCTTCGCCGCGAACTTGCCGGTTCCGGTGGAGGTGTAGCGGTAGAGGTCGCCGGCGGAGTTGACGCCGACGATGTCGCCCTTGCCGTCACCGTTGATGTCGCCGGGAGCGGCGAGCTTGCTGTAGGTGTTCCAGCCGCCGCCGATGGAGACCCGGGACTTGAACGGGGCGGAGGCGTCGCCCGTGCCCGCGTACAGGTAGAGGGTGCCGCCGGTGGTGCGGGCCAGGAGGTCCGTGCGGCCGTCGCCGGTGTAGTCACCCGCGCCGAGGAGCTTGTTGTAGACGCCCCAGCCGGAGCCGACCTTGGTCCGCTTGGCGAACGCGCTGCCCGTGCCGTTGCCCCGGTACAGGTAGAGGACGCCGGACTTGTCCCGCGCCAGCAGGTCGCCCTTGCCGTCACCGCTCAGGTCGCCGGGACCGACGAGGCTGTTGTAGATGCCCCAGCCGCTGCCGATCGTGTAGTCGCCGTTGTACAGCGTGCCGTCGTAGATGAGCGGCAGGTCGGCCTGGCCGTCCTTGTCGAGGGACGAGACCAGCGTGAGGTTGACGCCCGACCAGAGCTCTTCGATGAACTCGCGCGGACTGAGCAGCCCGTTGTTCTTCGAGTAGTACCAGTACAGGTTGTTCTTGGTGTCCAGCCCCATCAGCTCGTTCTTGCCGAAGTCGGGGTTCCCGCCCGCTCCGAGGAACAGCGATGCGGCGTTCCAGCCCGTGCCGCCACCGGTGCGGTCGAGGAAGGTGCCCTGCCCGGTCGACGCGAAGAAGTAGGTCGTGCCGTCCTCGGTGCGCACCAGGAGGTCGGCCAGGCCGTCGCCGGTCTGGTCGTCGACACCGATGAGCTGGTTGTACGCGTTCCAGCCGCTGCTGACCTTGACCCGGCCCGCGAACGGGGCTGCGGCGTTGCCGGTGCCGGCGTAGAAGTACAGGTCGCCGGCGGTCGTACGGGCGACCAGGTCGCCGATGCCGTCGCCGTTCATGTCGTTCGCGCCGACGAGCTGGTCGTACACGCCCCAGCCGGTGCCGACCTTGGTCCGCGCGGAGAGCGGGTTGCTGTCGACGGCGCCGTTGGACGTGTAGAGGTACAGCTCGCCCGCGGGCGTACGGGCCAGGACGTCGCCCCGGCCGTCGCCGTTCAGGTCGCCGGGAGCGAAGACCTTGTTGTAGATCTGCCAGCCGTTGCCGGACCAGGTGGCGTAGCCGGTGCTGTCCGCGCCCCAGCTCTGGAAGAGCGAGAGCTTGCCGGTCGCCGACAGGGTGAAGAACTCGGGACCGCCGCCGCCGTCGAGGTCGCCCGGCGCGATGATGTCCTTGTACTGCTCTTCGTAGTCGCCGTTGATCGTGTAGACGTGGCCTTCGGCGGCGTTCGACGGCTCGACGTAGACCTGTCCGTCGATGGCGCGGTACATCAGGTCGGTGTACCCGTCGCCGTCCACGTCCTGACGCGGCTTCGCGGGGACGACCGCGGCGGCCGCGCCCGCGACGCGCGAGGACTTCGCGGCGGTGCGCTTCGGCAGCGTGAGCGTCGGCAGCCGGTCGAGCCGGGGCTGCGCGGGCCGCTCCAGGGCCGGGGCGTGCGGTATGGATGCGTCGGCCGAAGCCGGGGCGGCCAGCAGCATGCCGGCCGAGAGAGCGAGAGCGGTGCAGGCCGCGATACGGCGCGCACGCTTCGGGCGCGCCGGGACGGACCAGGCGCGTTCCAGAGGTGACAAAGCCCCCCCAGGGGTCAGTGGTAGAACCGGTTCGAACGAGTTCACAGAGGTTTTACATGCATGGTGAACCGTTCCCGGGACGGGCACAGACTCTACATCCGCAACGGGCGTGACTGAAGTGGTTTAACGATGATCATGCGGGGTTCTTGCTGCTCGGAGCGGCGGGGCGCGGCACGAAGGCCGCAGAAGCCGCGGACGCGGCAGCGGTGCGGGACCGGATGGGCACCCGCCCCGCTCCGGCACCCCGTACCGTCCCCCTTGTCGTCGGTGGTGCGCACACGCACTCCCGGGGTCCGCAGCCGACGGCGGCGTCCGCGGCGGGGCCGAAAGCTTTGCATAAAAGTTCCGAGAGCCGTATAGTCATGCCATCGAAGAGGAGGGTCCATGGCATTCCGGGCAGCGGTGGCGGGAGCGAGCGGGTACGCGGGCGGGGAGATCCTGCGCCTGTTGCTGAACCACCCCGAGATCGAGATCGGCGCGCTCACCGGGAACTCCAACGCCGGGCAGCGCCTCGGCGGCCTGCAGCCGCATCTGCTGCCGCTGGCGGACCGCGTCCTGGAGGCCACGAGCGCGCAGGCGCTGGCCGGCCACGACGTCGTCTTCCTCGCGCTGCCGCACGGGCAGTCCGCCGCCGTCGCCGAGCAGCTCGGCGACACGGCGCTCGTCGTGGACTGCGGCGCCGACTTCCGGCTGAAGGACGCCGCGGACTGGGAGCGGTTCTACGGTTCCCCGCACGCCGGCACGTGGCCGTACGGCCTCCCGGAACTGCCGGGTGCCCGTGCCGCGCTGGAGGGGTCCAAGCGCATCGCGGTGCCCGGTTGCTACCCCACCGCGGTCTCGCTCGCGCTGTTCCCGGCGTACGCCGCGGGCCTGGTGGAACCCGAGGTCGTGGTCGTCGCCGCGTCCGGTACCTCCGGCGCGGGCAAGGCGGCCAAGCCGCACCTGATGGGCAGCGAGGTCATGGGCAGCATGAGCCCGTACGGGGTCGGCGGCACGCACCGGCACACCCCCGAGATGGTCCAGAACCTCTCCGCCGTGGCCGGCGAGCGGGTCTCCGTCTCCTTCACCCCGACGCTGGCGCCGATGCCCCGCGGCATCCTCGCCACCTGCAACGCCAAGGCCACGCCCGGGACCACCGCCGAGGCCGTCCGCGCCGCCTACGAGAAGGCGCTGGCCGACGAGCCGTTCGCGCACCTGCTGCCGGAGGGCCAGTGGCCCGCCACCGCCGCCGTGTACGGCTCCAACGCCGCGCTGATCCAGGTGGCGTACGACGAGGCCGCCGGCCGGGTCGTCGTCGTCAGCGCCATCGACAACCTCACCAAGGGGACCGCCGGCGGCGCCGTGCAGAGCATGAACATCGCGCTCGGCCTCCCCGAGGGGCTGGGCCTGAGCACCGCGGGGGTCGCGCCATGACGCCCCGCTCCGCCGCCCGCGCCCGCCGTGCCGTCGCCGAACTGCTCACGCGGGCCGCGCCCTGCGACGCGGGTGCCGACGGGCACGGCACGGCCCCGGTGACCGGCCCGCACACCGACATCACGGCGAAGGCCGCGCCCCTGCGGTGCGCCGGCCCAGAAGCGCACAAGGAGACGGCACAGTGAGCGTCACGGCAGCACAGGGGTTCACGGCGGCGGGCATCGCCGCCGGGATCAAGGAGAACGGCAACCCGGACCTCGCCCTCGTGGTGAACAACGGTCCGCGGCTCGCCGCGGCCGGCGTCTTCACCTCCAACCGCGTCAAGGCCGCCCCCGTCCTGTGGTCGGAGCAGGTGGTCAGCGGCGGCCGGGTCTCCGCCGTGGTCCTCAACTCCGGTGGCGCCAACGCCTGTACGGGCCCGCTGGGCTTCCAGGACACCCACGCCACCGCCGAGGCCGTCGCCGACGCCCTCGGGCACAGCGCGGGGGAGGTCGCCGTCTGCTCCACCGGGCTCATCGGCGTGCGCCTGCCGATGGACAGGCTGCTGCCGGGCGTCGCCAAGGCGGCGGCCGAACTCTCCGCCCACGGCGGCGAGAAGGCCGCCATCGCCATCAAGACCACCGACACCGTCCACAAGACCGCCGTGTACGAGGGCGAGGGCTGGACCGTCGGCGGCATGGCCAAGGGCGCGGGCATGCTCGCCCCGGGCCTGGCCACCATGCTGGTCGTCCTGACCACCGACGCCGACCTGGACTCCGCCGCCCTGGACGGGGCGCTGCGCGCCGCCACCCGCACCACCTTCGACCGGGCCGACTCCGACGGCTGCATGTCGACCAACGACACGGTGCTGCTGATGGCCTCCGGCGCCTCGGGCGTCACCCCCGCCGCCGGGCCCTTCGCCGCCGCCGTGGAGCAGGTGTGCGCCGACCTCGCCCGGCAGCTGATCCGCGACGCCGAGGGCGCGTCCAAGGACATCAAGATCGAGGTCGTCAACGCCGCGACCGAGGACGACGCCGTGGAGGTGGGCCGCTCCATCGCCCGCAACAACCTCCTCAAGTGCGCGATCCACGGCGAGGACCCCAACTGGGGCCGGGTGCTCTCGGCGATCGGCACCACCTCCGCCGCCTTCGAGCCGGACCGCCTCAACGTCGCCATCAACGGCGTGTGGGTCTGCAAGTCCGGCTCCGTCGGCGAGGACCGCGAACTGGTCGACATGCGCTACCGCGAGGTCCACATCACCGCCGATCTCGCCGCCGGCACCGAGACGGCGACCATCTGGACCAACGACCTCACCGCCGAGTACGTCCACGAGAACAGCGCCTACAGCTCATGAGCGCCCGCAAGCACACCGCCCTGCCGAAGGCGCAGATCCTCATCGAGGCGCTGCCGTGGCTCACCCGGCACCACGGCAAGACCGTCGTCATCAAGTTCGGCGGCAACGCGATGGTCGACGAGGAGCTCAAGGCGGCCTTCGCGCAGGACGTCGCCTTCCTGCGGCACGCCGGCCTCAAGCCGGTGGTCGTGCACGGCGGCGGCCCGCAGATCAGCGCGCAGCTCGACAAGCAGGGCCTGGTCAGCGAGTTCAAGGCGGGCCTGCGGGTCACCACCCCGGAGGCCATGGACGTCGTCCGCATGGTGCTCGCCGGACAGGTGCAGCGCGAGCTGGTCAACCTGCTCAACCAGCACGGCCCGCTGGCCGTCGGCCTGACCGGCGAGGACGCCCACACCATCAGCGCCACCCGGCACCGCCCGATGATCGACGGTGAGGCCGTCGACATCGGCCGGGTCGGGCAGATCACCGAGATCGACACCGGCGCCATCCGGGCCCTGCTGGACGACGGCCGCATCCCGGTCGTCTCCTCCATCGCCCGCAGCGCCGACGACGGCCACATCTACAACGTCAACGCCGACACCGCCGCCGCGGCGCTCGCGGCCGCGCTCGGGGCCGAGACCCTGATGGTCCTCACCGACGTCGAGGGCCTGTACGAGGACTGGCCGCACAGCGACGAGGTCATCAGCCGGCTCACGGCGAGCGAGCTGGAGAAGCTGCTGCCCGAGCTGTCCAGCGGCATGGTGCCCAAGATGGAGGGGTGCCTGTTCGCCGTGCGCAACGGCGTCCACACCGCCCGGGTCATCGACGGGCGGGTCCAGCACTCCATCCTGCTGGAGATCTTCACCGACGAGGGAATCGGCACCATGGTGCTGCCCGACAGCGCCGACGCGGCGCGCGGCACCACATCGCGCAACGGAGGGGGACGGGCATGACCGGCACCGGCAACCTGGGGAACGAGGCGCTCACACGGCGCTGGCAGGACTCCCTGATGGACAATTACGGCACCCCGCGGCTGCCCCTGGTCCGCGGCGAGGGCGCCCGGTACTGGGACGCCGACGGCAACGAGTACCTGGACTTCCTCGGCGGCATCGCCGTCAACGCCCTCGGCACCGCCCACCCGGCGGTCGTCCGTGCCGTCTCCGAGCAGATCGCGACGCTCGGCCACGTCTCGAACTTCTTCATCGCCGAACCCACGGTCGCCCTCGCCGAGCGGCTGCTCCAGCTGTCCGGCCGCCCCGGCCGCGTGCTGTTCTGCAACTCCGGCGCCGAGGCCAACGAAGCCGCCTTCAAGATCGGCCGTCTGACGGGCCGCACCCACATGGTGGCCACCGACGGCGCCTTCCACGGCCGCACCATGGGCGCGCTCGCGCTCACCGGCCAGCCCAAGAAGCAGGAGTGCTTCCGCCCGCTGCCCGGTGACGTCACCCATGTGCCGTACGGCGACGCCGACGCCTTGCGCGCCGCCGTCACCGAGGAGACGGCGCTCGTCGTCCTCGAGCCCATCCAGGGCGAGAACGGCGTCGTCGTGCCGCCCGCCGGCTACCTGGCCGCCGCGCGGGAGATCACCCGCGCCACCGGCACCCTGCTCGTCATGGACGAGGTGCAGACGGGCATCGGCCGCACCGGCCACTGGTTCGAGCACCAGGCGCAGGGTGTCGAGCCGGACGTCGTCACCCTCGCCAAGGCGCTCGGCGGCGGGCTGCCCATCGGCGCCACCCTCGCCTTCGGCCCCGCCGCCGACCTCCTGACGCCCGGTCAGCACGGCACCACCTTCGGCGGCAACCCGGTCGCCTGCGCCGCGGCGCTCGCCGTCCTGGACACCATCGCCCAGGAGGGCGTGCTGGAGAACGTCAAGCGCCAGGGCGAGCGACTGCGCCAGGGCGTCGAGGCGCTGGGCCACCCTCTGGTCGATCACGTGCGCGGTGCGGGCCTCCTGCTGGGTATCGTGCTCACCGGGCCGTTCTCCGCGCAGGTGCAGAATGCGGCCCAGGACGCCGGACTCCTGGTGAACGCCGCCGTACCCGACACGGTGCGGCTCGCCCCGCCGCTGATCCTCGGTGACGCCGAGGTGGACGCGTTCCTGAGGGCGCTGCCGGGTGTCCTCGACGCCGTACACGCCGCAGAGGAACCGCGATCCGGAGAATGACACGACGATGAGCGAGGCGCAGCAGCAGGCCGGCGGGGGAGCCGCCGCCGTACCGCAGACCCGGATGGCACGCCACCGGCGGATCGTGGACATCCTGAACCGGCAGCCGGTGCGGTCCCAGAGCCAGCTCGCCAAGCTGCTCTCCGACGACGGGCTGAGCGTCACCCAGGCGACGCTCTCCCGCGACCTCGACGAACTGGGCGCGGTGAAGATCCGCACCAACAACGGCGAGCTGATCTACGCCGTGCCCAGCGAGGGCGGCTTCCGCACCCCCATGGCGCCGCTCGGGGAGTCGGTGAAGGAGGAGCGGATGCGCCGCCTCGCCGGCGAGCTGCTGATCTCCGCGGAGGCCTCGGCCAACCTCGTGGTCGTCCGCACGCCGCCCGGTGCCGCGCAGTTCTTCGCGTCCGCGATCGACCAGGCCGAGGTGTACGACATCCTCGGCACCATCGCGGGCGACGACACGGTCATGCTGATCAGCCGCGACCCGTCCGGCGGGCAGGCGGTCGCCGACCACCTGCTGCGCCTGGCCGCGGGCGGCTAGACCTGGGCCCTGGGCCCCGGGCCGTACGGCGGTTCCCCCGGCCGGAAGCCGGAGGAACCGCCGTGTCCGGGGGCTCCCCGGGGTGCGGTCAGACGACGGGGCTCAGGCCGCCGTCGAAGTTGATGCCGGTGCCGGTCACGTAGCCGGCCCGGTCGGACAGCAGGAACGCCACCAGGTCGGCGAACTCCTCGGCGCGGCCCACCCGGCCCAGCGGGATGCCGGAGTCGCGGCCCATCGTGGCGTACAGCTCCTCGAGGGGGATGCCGCGCTCCTCGGCCTGCCGGGTCCACTGGCCGCTCTCCGCCAGGCCGACGAGGACGGCGTTGACGCGGATGTTGTCCGGCCCCAGTTCCTTGGACAGTGCCTTGGTCAGGGCGAGTCCGGCCGCGCGGGAGACCGAGGTCGGGGTGCTGCCGGCGCCGGGCGCCTTGGCCGACACGGCGAGGGTGTTGACGACGCCGCCGCCCCCCGCGGCGCGCAGGTGGGGGAGGGCCAGCCGGGTCAGCCGTACCGCGGCGTGCAGCTTCAGTTGCAGGTCCTCCTCCCACACCGAGTCGTCCTGGCGCTCGAAGAAACCGGCCGCGCTGCGGCCCGCGTTGTTGACCACGGCGTCGATCCGTGCCCAGCGCCCGTCGGCGGCGGCGACGAAGCGCTCGAGGTCCTCGGGACGGGTGACGTCCGCGGGCACGCCCAGCACGTCGGCGCCGCCGGCGCCGAGTTCCTTCACCACGTGCTCGATGCGTTCGGGGTCACGTCCGCACAGCGCCACCTTGGCGCCCTCGGCGGCCAGCCGCCGGACAAGGGCCGCGCCGAGTCCGTCGGACCCTCCGGTGACCAGCACGACCTTGCCGTTCAGTTGCAGATCCATGTGACGCATTCTTGCCACTGGGAACAGCTGATCGTCAAGCGCTCAACTTCGCCACGAAACGCCCGAATCCCGTGGTGTGCCAGGTCGTGCCGTCGGGGACGACGGCGAAGGCCTCCACATCGGGGAGCGCTTCCAGCCACTCGCGGGCCCGGCCGCCCATGGCGTACCCGGCCGTGGCCCAGGTGTCGGCCTCGGTGAGGGAGGCGCTCACCACGGTGAGCGAGGCGAGTCCTCCGGCGGGCGGGGCGCCGGTGTGCGGGTCGAGGATGTGGCAACCGCGCTCGGCTGGCCCGGAGGTGGCGACGGCCAGTCCGCCCTCCGCCTCGACGACGGTGGCCAGTCCGCCGGGCCGCAGCGGGTCGGCGATGCCGACCCGCCAGGGGCCGCCGGTCAGCTGGACGTCGCCGCCGCCGTTGAGGCAGACCTTCCCGGCGCCCGCCTCCGCGAGCGTCCGGACGGCCCGCTCCACCGCCCAGCCCTTGACCAGGCCCGTGGGGTCGGGCGCGGTGCCGGGGCCGGCGTAGCGCGCGGTGAACCAGCCGCCGGTGCGGCGCTCGGCGTCCTCGCACAGCTCCAGGACCTCCCGCACCTCGGCGGAGCAGTCGGCGAGGCCGAGTTCACCGCGGCCGAGCCGGCTGACCTCGCTGTCGGCGCGGAAGGTGGAGAACACCGCGTCGACCGCGTGCAGGCCCGCCACCGCCGCGTCCAGGGCGGTCCGGACGCGCGGGTCGCGGGCGCCGCGCACGTCGAAGGAGAACACCGTCCCCATGCAGTGCTCCACGTGCCGCAGGCGCGGCGGGTTCTCGGGCATCGTCAGGCACCGGCCCTGTCCAGGGCGCTCTGCAGCGACTTCCGGTAGCCCTCGCTGGTGAAGGAGGCGCCGGAGACGGTGTCGATCTGCGCGCTCTGGGCGGTGACCGCGGCCTGGTTGAGCTCCGGGACGGCGGTGGCGGTCAGCTGGTCGCTGGTGGGGGTGCCGGCGGGCGCCTGGACGGCGGCCGCCGAGACGATCCGCCCGCCCTCGACGGTGATCTTCACCTGGACGGGCCCGTAGCTGGTCTGCGCGACGTCGCCGGTGACGGTCCTCCGCGCGGGCGCGCCGCCCTGCCCGTCCTGCCCGCCCGGCTTCCGCGCACCGCCGTTGCCGCCGCCGTCCGCAGGGGCCGAGGCGACCGGGACCGACGGGTCGGGGCCGGCGGGCGAGGGGGCCGCGGAGACCGGCGGCAACGGCTGTGCCGGGCCGCCGGCCTGCGAGGTGAAGGGCGCCGTCGTCGGCTTCAGGGCGAGCAGCAGCACGACCCCGGAGACGGTCGTCACGCTGCTCAGGAGGATCCGGCGCAGCGGGTGCTTCTTCTTCACTCGGACCTCACATCTCGAAGGACTCGTGGTGGATACGGCGTTCCGGCACGCCTGCCTCGCGCAGCGCGGAGTACGACTCCTCGGCCAGCCCCGGCGGGCCGCACAGGTACACGTCGTGCCGGTCGATGTCCGGCAGCATCCGCCGCAGTCCCTGGGCGGTGATCTCCGGGCGGGCGCCGTCGGGTCCGTTCACCGCGTACACCAGGCGCGCGCCGCGTTCGGCCGCGATCTCCTCCAGCTCGGCCCACAGCGCGAGGTCCTGCCGGCTGCGGGCCCGGTAGAGCAGGGTGAGGTCGCCGGGCGCGGCGGGCAACGTCTCGAACAGCGCCCGCAGCGGGGTGATCCCGGCGCCGCCCGCCAGCAGCAGCACCTTGCCGCCGCGGCGGCGGGAGGCCGTCATGGCGCCGTACGGGCCCTCCGCCCACACCCGGGTGCCGGGTTCGAGCGAGGCGAGCGCAAAGCTGTGGCCCCCGACCGCCTTGACGGTGATCCGCAGCAGGTCGGGCCGCGGCGGCGCCGACAGGGAGTACGGGTTGGCGCTCCAGCGCAGCCCCGGGGCGAGGAAGCGCCAGCGGAAGAACTGGCCGGGCTCGGCGCCGAGGCGGTGCAGCCGGCGTCCCGTGATCAGCACCGAGACCACGCCCGGCGCCTCCTCCACGGTCTCCGCGACCCGCATCCGGTGCCGCATGTTGAGCCGGACCGGTACCAGCAACCGGTACCAGAGCACCAGCGCCGTCACCGACCCGTACAGCGCGTACCAGATGCCGCGCGCGGTGGCGCTGCCCGCGAACTCGGCGCCGGTGGCGAGCTGGTGCCAGAAGGTCAGGTAGACGGCGGCGTAGGTCAGCAGGTGGACGTAGTACCAGGTCTCGTAGCGCATCCGGCGGCGCAGCGCCTTCGCCGAGACGAAGCCGATGACCAGCAGCAGCGCGGTGCCGGCGGTCGCCTCGATCATCCGCGGGTAGTCCAGGACCACGGACACCGACTGCTGCGCGATCGGCTGCCCCGACTGCTCGGAGTAGCCCCACAGGATCAGCGCGACGTGGACGACGACCAGCGAGACGGCGTAGCGGCCGCTCATCGCGTGCCAGCGGGCGACCCGGTCGCTGCCCACGCGCCGCTCCAGCGCGGGGACCCGGGCCATCTGCAGGACGACCAGGGCGATGGCGTAGCCGCCGAGCAGCCCGGTGATCCGGCCCGCGGCGGTGAGCCGGCCGGCCGCGGTCGGCTGGACGTAGGGAGTGTTGCCCCACCACAGCCACACGACCCCGGCGGCGCCCGCCCAGGCCAGGAGGAGCAGCGGGATCGCGGGGGAACGGCGGGGCCGGATCCGGCGCATGGCCTGCCGCCTGCCCGCCCTGCTGTTGTGGATCATCGTGGTCGTGGCCGCCATGCGCATGGGTACGCACGGCCCCGCGCCGCCGCTCAAAGCCCGGGTTCTCCCCATGTGGCGTGCGCCGTTGTGGTATTGCCGCGCGCAGCGGGGAGCGGCCGTGCCGGGGCGGTCGGCGGCGTCCTCGGCGGGGCTGCCGCGGCCGGCCGCCGACACGCCGGTGACCTGCGAGGACATCGCCGATTGACGAAGCATGCAGAGGAGTGCATACTTATACCCAACAGCGTATGCATCATCACCGCCGCCATACGCACTCGACCTCGCGCACCAAAGGAGAGACCCGTGACCGAGCGCGTCGTACTCGCCTACTCGGGCGGACTGGACACCTCCGTCGCCATCGGATGGATCGCCGAGGAGACCGGCGCCGAGGTCATCGCCGTGGCCGTGGACGTCGGTCAGGGCGGCGAGGACCTGGACGTCATCCGCAAGCGGGCGCTCGCTTGCGGCGCGGTCGAGGCCGAGGTCGCCGACGCCAGGGACGAGTTCGCCGACGAGTACTGCCTCCCGGCGATCAAGGCCAACGCCCTCTACATGGACCGCTACCCGCTGGTCTCCGCGCTCTCCCGGCCGACCATCGTCAAGCACCTGGTGGCGGCCGCCAAGAAGCACGGCGCCTCGATCGTCGCCCACGGCTGCACCGGCAAGGGCAACGACCAGGTCCGCTTCGAGGCCGGAATCTCCTCCCTCGCCCCCGAGCTGACCTGCATCGCGCCGGTCCGCGACTACGCGATGACCCGGGACAAGGCGATCGCGTTCTGCGAGGAGAAGAACCTCCCCATCGCCACCACCAAGAAGTCCCCCTACTCGATCGACCAGAACGTCTTCGGCCGCGCCGTCGAGACCGGCTTCCTCGAGGACATCTGGAACGCCCCGATCGAGGACGTCTACGAGTACACCCAGAACCCGGCCGCGCCCCGCGAGGCCGACGAGCTGGTCATCAGCTTCGAGCGGGGCGTCCCGGTCGCGATCGACGGCAAGCCCGTCACCGTGCTGCAGGCGATCCAGCAGCTGAACGAGCGCGCGGGCGCCCAGGGCGTCGGCCGGATCGACATGGTCGAGGACCGCCTGGTCGGCATCAAGTCCCGCGAGGTGTACGAGGCCCCGGGCGCGATCGCCCTGATCACCGCCCACCAGGAGCTGGAGAACGTCACCGTCGAGCGCGAACTCGCCCGCTACAAGCGGCAGGTGGAGCAGCGCTGGGGCGAGCTGGTCTACGACGGCCTGTGGTTCTCCCCGCTCAAGCGGGCCCTGGACGGCTTCATCGAGGAGGCCAACCAGCACGTCACCGGCGACATCCGGATGACCCTGCACGGCGGCCGCGCCGTCGTCACCGGCCGCAAGTCCGCCGAGTCCCTGTACGACTTCAACCTGGCGACCTACGACACCGGCGACACGTTCGACCAGTCCCTCTCCAAGGGCTTCATCGAGATCTTCGGCATGTCGTCGAAGATCGCGGCCAAGCGGGACCTGGCCTAGCCCGTAGCCTCGACCACGGCAGCCCGCCTCCCCGCCCCCGTGGCGGGGAGGCGGCCGCACATCCACCCCCGACGGAAGCGAGCAGAGCAGTGACCACCAACAGCGGCGACGTCCGGCTCTGGGGCGGGCGTTTCGCCGACGGCCCCGCGGAGGCGCTGGCCAAGCTCTCCGCGTCCGTCCACTTCGACTGGCGGCTCGCGCCGTACGACATCGCGGGCTCCCGCGCCCACGCGCGCGTGCTGCACAAGGCGGGCCTGCTGAGCGAGGTCGAGCTGACCCGCATGCTCGCCGGCCTCGACCAGCTGGAGTCCGACGTCGCCGACGGCTCCTTCACCGGGACCATCGCCGACGAGGACGTCCACACCGCCCTGGAACGCGGACTGCTGGAGCGCCTCGGCCCCGACCTCGGCGGCAAGCTGCGCGCCGGCCGGTCCCGCAACGACCAGGTCGCCACGCTCTTCCGGATGTACCTGCGCGACCACGCCCGGATCGTCGGGGGCCTGATCGCCGAGCTGCAGCAGGCCCTGGTCCGGCTGGCCGAGACGCACAGGGACGTCGCCATGCCCGGCCGCACCCATCTGCAGCACGCGCAGCCGGTGCTCTTCGCCCACCACGTGCTCGCCCACGTCCAGGCGCTGTCCCGGGACGCCGAGCGCCTGCGGCAGTGGGACGCGCGCACCGCCGTCTCGCCGTACGGCTCTGGCGCGCTCGCCGGCTCCTCGCTCGGGCTGGACCCGGAGGCGGTCGCCAGGGACCTCGGCTTCGAGCACGGCTCGGTGGCCAACTCCATCGACGGCACGGCCTCGCGCGACTTCGTCGCCGAGTTCGCCTTCATCACCGCCATGATCGGCGTCGACCTCTCGCGGATCGCGGAGGAGGTCATCATCTGGAACACGAAGGAGTTCTCCTTCGTGACCCTCCACGACGCCTTCTCCACCGGCTCGTCGATCATGCCGCAGAAGAAGAACCCGGACATCGCCGAACTCGCCCGCGGCAAGTCGGGGCGGCTCATCGGCAACCTGACCGGGCTGCTCGCCACGCTGAAGGCGCTGCCGCTGGCGTACAACCGCGACCTGCAGGAGGACAAGGAGCCGGTCTTCGACTCCTGCGACACCCTCGAGGTCCTGCTGCCCGCCTTCACGGGGATGATGGCCACGCTCACCGTCAACCGGGAGCGGATGGAGGAACTCGCCCCGGCCGGCTTCTCGCTCGCCACGGACATCGCCGAGTGGCTGGTGAAGCAGGGGGTGCCCTTCCGCGTCGCGCACGAGGTCGCGGGGGAGTGCGTGAAGGTCTGCGAGGCCGAGGGGATCGAGCTGGACCAGCTCACCGACGAGCAGTTCGCGAAGATCTCGCCCCACCTCACCGCCGAGGTGCGCACCGTGCTCGACGTCCCCGGCGCGCTGGCCGCCCGCGACGGCCGCGGCGGGACCGCGCCGTCGGCGGTCGTCGTCCAGCTCGCCGAGGTCAAGCGGGACCTGGCCGTCCAGCTCGCCTGGGCACAGGCCAAGGGCTGATCCCGCAGGCGGGGAGCCCGGCCGGGTCCGTCCACCCGGCCGGGCTTCTTCGTCCTCTCGAATGAGACATCAATGTCTCATTCGGGTTACCCTTGTCTCATGAGCTTCGATCGTGAGCAGGTCCTGCGGGACGCGGCCGACCTGCTGTCGCGGCGTGCCACCGCCTCCATGGACGAGATCGCCAAGGCCGCCGGCGTCAGCCGCGCCACGCTCCACCGGCACTTCCCCGGCCGGGACGCGCTCGTGCGGGCCCTCGGTCTGCTCGGCATCGAGCAGACCGAGGAGCGCCTGGACGCGGCGCGGATCGAGGAGGGCGACCCCGTCGAGGCCGTCCGCCGGCTCATCGCCGAGGCCGGGCCCGTCTCCGGCTTCGTCGCCTTCCTCTACGGCGAGAACCAGATCTACGACTTCGCCGAGATCAACGAGGGCTGGGCACGCATCGACGCCCGGGTCGCCGCCCTCTTCCGGCGCGGCCAGGAGACCGGCGCCTTCCGGTACGACCTGACCCCCGCCTGGCTCGTCGAGGCGCTGTACGCGCTCATCGCCGCCTCCGCCTGGTCCGTCCAGGACGGCCGCACGGCCCGCCTCGACTCCGCCCGCATGGTCACCGAACTGCTGCTCGGCGGCATGCTGCGCCACCCCCGGAGCGGATCATGACCACCGCCGCACCCGTCACGGGCGCGCGCCACGACGACCGCGGGCACCCCGCCCGCTGGCTCGCCCTCGGCGTCCTCACCCTCGCGCTGCTGCTCATCGCCGTCGACGCCACCGTGCTCGGTCTCGCCGTGCCCTTCCTCAGCGCGGACCTGCGGCCGACCTCCACCCAACTGCTGTGGATAGGCGACGTCTACTCCTTCGTCATCGCCGGACTGCTCGTCTCCATGGGCGGTCTCGGCGACCGCATCGGCCGCAAGCGGCTGCTGCTCACCGGCACCGCCGCCTTCGGCGCGCTCTCCGTGTTCGCCGCGTACGCCACGAGTCCCGGCATGCTCATCACCGCCCGCGCCCTCATGGGCGTCGCGGGCGCCACCCTCATGCCGTCCACGCTCGCGCTGATCCGCACCCTCTTCCCCGACCCGCGCGAACGGAGCTTCGCCATCGGCGTCTGGGGCGCCGTCTCGACCGCGGGCGCCGCCCTCGGACCGGTCGTCGGCGGGATCCTCCTCGAGCACTTCTGGTGGGGCTCGGTCTTCCTGGTCAACCTGCCCGTCATGGCACTGCTGCTCGTCGTCGGCGCCCGGCTGCTGCCCGAGTCCCGCGACCCCGCGCCCGGCCCCTGGGACCCGCCCAGCGTCCTGCTCTCGCTGGTCGGCATGTTCGGCGTCGTCTACGCCGTCAAGCAGCTCGCCGTGCACGGCCCCGGCCCCGGCGCGGCCGGCGCCGGCCTGCTCGGCGCGGCCTGCCTGCTCGCCTTCGTCCGCAGGCAACTCGCCCTGCCCAAGCCGCTGCTGGACGTACGGCTCTTCCGGCACCGCGGCTTCTCCGGCGCGGTGCTGGCCGACCTGCTCACCGTGCTCGGCCTCGCCGGGAGCGTTTTTTTCCTCTCCCAGTTCCTCCAGCTCGTCCAGGGCCGCTCCCCGCTCCAGGCGGGCCTGTGCGAACTGCCCGCGACCCTCGGCGCCGCCGCCACCGGCCTCGCCGCCGGCGCCGTGGCGCGCCGCTGGTCGGTCCGCGTGGCCGTCGCCGGCGGACTGGTCGCCACCGGAATCGCCCTGCTCGCGCTCCTGGCCCTGCGCCCCGGCACGGGGTACCTCCTCCTCGGCGCCGCGCTGCTGGTCGTCGGCGCCGGAGCCGGGCTGTCGTTCACCGTCACGGCCGACGTCATCCTCTCCAGCGTCCCGCCGCGGCAGGCCGGTGCCGCCTCGGGCGTCTCGGAGACCGCGTACGAACTCGGCGCGGCCCTCGGCATCGCCCTCCTGGGGTCCGTCGTCACCGGCATCTCCGGCGGCCCCGCCGCGGCCGACCCCGCCGCCTTCACCGACGGCCTGCGCGCCGCGTCCGGGGCCGGCGGCGCCGTCCTGCTGCTGGCCGCCGGCGCCGCCTGGCGCCTGCTGCGCGGCCAGCGGCTTGCCGAGCGGCGGGTCCCGGTGGGCCCCTGAGCGCCGGGCGGCCCCCGGACGGCGCCGCCGCTCCTTGCCCGGGGCCGGCTCAGCCGGCGCCGGGGTCGTCGAGGGTGAAGACCGTCAGCCACTGCCCGCCCGCGGGCGTGTAGCCCAGGTCCATCAGCGCCGTGGTCACCGCGCGCATGTGCGCCGCGCCGTACAGGATCCCGGCCGTGAACGGCTCGGTACGGCCGGCGCGGGAGCGGTGCAGGTGGGTCACGGCGTCGATCAGCAGACGGTCGCGCCGGTGCAGCACCAGGTCGTCCGTCCGGAGCTCCGTCTCCTCCTCGTCGTCGACCGGCAGGTCCTCCAGCCGCATGTGCCGGGCGAGGAAGCGGCGGGTGCCCAGCAGCCGCATGCCCGCGACGTAGGCCGGCACGAGCGCGGCAATCGCCGCCCGCTCCCGCAGCGGCAGCCGCCGCCACCGCTCGTCGAACTCCTCGCCCCTCATGTCCGGGCAGATCACCGGCACGCCGAGCGTCGTGAAGTCGATGTCCTGGACGACCAGCCCGAGACGCTCGCTGCCCGAGAGGCTGCGGTAGGACCGGGTCAGGGCACGCGTCACCGTGCTCCCCCGGACGCCCTCGGCGATCACCAGGTCGCACGTGGCGCGCAGACGGGCCGTCACCGCCTCGTAGAAGGCCGGCTCCGCCAGGTGGATCATCGGGTACAGCTCGAAGACCAGCGCCGTCCTGCGGCTGCGGAAGCGGATGACCGCCGACCGTACCCCCGCCAGCTCCGTGACCTCTATGTACTGCACAGGTCCCCCCCCGCCCCGGTGGATCCGTCACCCGGGAGGACGCTCCGCGCCGGTCGGCGGGTTGCGGCGGCCGCCGGCCGCCGGCCCCGACTCCGGCCGCACGGCGCCCGGTCGACTCCGTATGCTGCCGGTACCCGCCGCGGGGGAGGGAGCGCCATGAGCACGGACGCACGGCCCGGTCAGGACACCGACGCCCTGGCCGTCCTGAGGGAGTTCACCCTCGACTGCCGCTACGAGGACGCCGAGGCGCTCATCGGCGCCGAACTCGCCCGCGCGGCGGACGACCCGGCGCGGACGGCCCGGCTGCACGTCGCCCGCGGCCGGTTGCGGCTGCGGCGCCACGAACACCGGGCAGCGCTGGCCGAGTTCGCCGACGCCCTGCGCCACGACCCGGAATGCGGCCCCGCCGCGGGGTGGCGCGTCGCGGCGCTCGACCGCATGGGCCGCCGGGACGAGGCCCTGGCCGAGGGCAGGGCGGCCGCTGCGCGGCTCCCGGAGGCCGCGGACGTCCACACGGCGCTCGGCTGGCTGCACCACCGGGCATGCCGCTGGGACGAGGCACTGGCGGCCTTCGAACGGGCCACGGCCGCCGGACCGCGCCAGGCGGAGGGCTGGATCGGCGCCGCGTGGACCCGCGTCGAACTCGGCGACACCGCGGCCGCCCTGCGCGGCCTGGAGGACGCCGAACGCGCCCTCGCCGACCCCGTCGAGGTCCGCTGCGCCGCCGTACGGATCGCGGCGGGCCGGGGCGGGAACGAACTCGCCGACGCCAAAATGGCCTCCGCCCGCTCCCTCGACACCGACGACGTCGCCGTGCTGACGGCGCAGGTCCGGTACGAGAGCGGCCGCGGCGACGCCCGGGCCGCGCTGGAGGCCGCCGAGCGCCTCGTCGCCCGCTACCCGCGCCGGCCCGAGGCGCACGTCGAACACGCCCGCCGCCTGATCGGCCTCGGACGCACGGACGAGGCGGTCGCGGCCTGCGACCGGGCGCTGGCGCTCGCGCCCCGCGCCGACCTCGCGTGGGAGTGCCGGGCCGAGGCCCAGCGACGGGGCGGCGACCCGCAGGCCGCACGCGCGACCGGACGGCGGGCGGTGCGGGAGTGCCCGTACGCGGCCGACGTCCGGCTGGAACTCGCCCTCGCCGAACTGGCCGTCGGGGCGCTCGACCGCGCCCTCGCCCTCACCGACGAGGCCCTGGCACTCGACCCGTGCTCCCGCTGGGGGCTGAGCGTCCGGGCCGAACTGCTCCTGCGCGGCGGCGACGTGGACGGGGCGGTCGCGGTCGCCCGGCACAGTGCCGCGCTGCGGCCCGCCGACCCGGAGGAACTGGCCGCCCTCGCCGGGGTCCTGGGCGCGGCCGGCCGGTACGACGAGGCGCTGGACGCCGTCACGCGCGCCAGGGAACTCGACCCGTCCGACACCTCCCTGATGGAGCGTGCGCTGGCCCTGCTGCGCGGCGCCCACCGCTGGGACGACGCGGCGGAGTCGATCGCCGCGCTGCGCGCCGCCGACCGTACGGGACGCCTGGAAGGGCTGCTCCTGGAGGAGCAGGCCTGCCTGTCCTTCGCGCGGCAGCATCACGCCCGGGCCGTGGAGGAGTGCGAGGCCGCACTGCGGGCGGAACCGGGACGCGCTTTCACGGCCCGCCTGCGCGTCCGTTCCCTGCACGCCCTCGGCCGGCTCGCCGACGCGGAGGCCGCCGCCCGGGAGGGCGTCGACGCCGCCGCCGACGACCCCCGGGCGCACGCGCTCCTGGCGACGGTCCTGTTCGCCGCCGAGCGCACCGAGGAGGCACTGGCGGCCGTGGACCGCGCACTGCGTCTCGACGCCCACGCGCCGGAGACCCACGTCGCCAGGCTCGACGGCCTCCGGGCGGCGGCACGCTGGAGCGAGGCCGAGGAGGCCCTGGAGGAGGCCGTACGCCGGGGCGTGCCCGCCGACGTGGTGGCCGTCCAGCGCGCCAGGACGGCCCTCGGCCGGGACGACCACGACGCGGCCCTCGCCGCGGCCGAGGAGTGCCTGCGCCTGCGCCCGGACGACGACGAGGCGCTGGAGCTGATCGCCACGGCGCACGTCGGCCGTGCCGACTGGCCCGCGGCCGAGGCGGCCGCCCGCCGGGCCGCCGCCGTGGCGCCCCGCTCGGGGGCGGGGCCCACGCTGCTCGCGCAGTGCTTCGGCGAGCAGGACCGCAGGGCCGAGGAGTGCGAGGCGTACGAGGAGGCGCTGCGGCGCGAGCCGGACCACCGCGACGCGCTGCTCGGCAGGCTCGCCGCCCTGCGGGCGCTCGGACGCTGGGAGGAGGCCGAGCGGGCCGCCGGGGACGCCGCCGGGCTCCGGCCCGACGACCCCGAGGTGCTGATCGCCGTCGGCCGGCTCCACGCCGCGATGGAACGCCCCGGCGAGGGCCTGCCGTTCGCCCGGCGCGCCGCGGAACTCACCGACGACGGCCCCGACGCCGTCGACCTGCTGGGCTGGCTGCTGCGCCGGTCACGGCGCTGGGACGAGGCGGAGCGGACGCTGCGGCGCGTCGCCGACCGGCGTCCCACGGCGCCGGACGCCCACATGGACCTGGCCTATTGCCTCTGGGACCAGGACAAGGACACGGAGTGCCTGGAGAGCGTGGACCGCGCCCTCGCCCTGCGGCCCGACCGCGTCCGTACGCTGACCTTCAAGGTGGAGGTGCTGTGCTCGCTGCGGCGCTGGAGCGAGGCGGAGGCCGTCGCCCGTCAGGCGCGCGGCAGCCGTCCGGAGATCGCCGCAGCGTACGTCGCGACCGCCCAGGTGCTCGCCGACACCTTCCGCCGCGAGGAGGCCCTGCCGCACCTGAGACGGGCCCTGCAGCTCGACCCCCGGCACGAGTGGGCGACCCGGCTGCTGGTCGACACCCTTGCCGCGCTGGGCCGCTTCGAGGAGGCGGAACAGGCCGCGGAGGCGCTGCTCGGCAGGGTCCCGGACGCGACCTCCGTGCGGTGCCGGCTCGCCGCCGTGCTCCGCGCCCGGCACCGGTACGACGAGGCACTGGCCCAGTGCGAACGCGCCGTGGCCGACGCCCCGTACAGCGTGGCCGCCCACGACCAGCACGTCACCACCCTGCGCGAATGCGGCAGCCTGGACGAGGCCGAGAGCCGCGCCGAGGAGTTCACCCGCGTCCGTCCGCACCTGGTGTCGCTGCGGTTCCAGCTGGCCGCGGTGCACGCGGAGCGCGGCGACCACGACGCGGCCCGGCAGGTCCTGGACGAACTCCTCGAATCCGCCTCCGGCCCCCTCGGGCGGGCGGAGGCCCGGGCCGCGGCCGGCTGGGTCGCGCTGATGGACCAGCGGCCGCTGGAGGCGGCGGACGCCTTCGCGGAGGTCCTGCGGGAGTGGCCGCACGACCACGACTTCCGGATCGGCCGCGCCTGGTCGCTGGTACGCCTGGCGGACCTCGGCCCCGGCACCCCCGAGGCGCAGGCGCGCCTGGCCGACGCCACCGCCCACTGCCGCGCGGTCGCCCGGGAGGACCCGCGCAGCGCCGCCGCCCACACCTGCCTCGGGCTGATCGCGCACCGGCGCGGCGAACCGGCCGCCGCCGAGCGGCACTTCACCCGCGCCGTCGAGCTGGACCCGTACGGGCGCCCGCACACCGAACTGGGCGCCCTCCTCGTGCAGCTCGGCCGGTACGCGGAGGCGGAGACCGTGCTGCGCCGGGCCGTCGGGCTGGACTGGTACGACGTCCAGGCCCACGTCGAACTGGGCAGCCTCGCGCTGCACCGGGCCCGGGAGGGCGGGGGCGCGGCGGCGACGGCCGAGGCGGCCGGCGAGTTCCGCCGGGCCGTCGCGGTCGACCCGGACAGCGGCAGCGCGGCCCTCGGGCTCGCCGTCGCACTGGCGGAGGGCACCGGTGACCTCGGCGCCGCCGAGGAGGAACTGCGGCGGGTGCTCGCCCGGCCCGGGGTGCGGGACCAGCCGGCCTGGCAGTTGCGGCTCGCCCTCGCGCGCCTGCTGGTGCAGGCCGGCGACGCCGAGCAGGACGCCGACCGCTACCGCGACGCCGGCCAGGAGGCCCGCGCCGCCATCCGGCTGGCCGAGCGCGAGGCCGAACCGCACTTCGTGGCGGGCGTCGTGGAGCAGCGCCTGGGCACGCAGACCGTCGACGTCCGGCTGAAACTGCTGCACCGGCGCCGGGCCCAGCGCTTCCTGACCCGCTGCCGCCGTCTCGACCCGGCGCACCAGGACGCGCAGCGGGCGCTGCGGCTGCTGGAGGAGGACGCCAGGGCCGCCCGGGGGAGCCGGCTGAGCAGCGCGGTCCTGGTGCTGGTGGCGACCGCCGTGCTCGGCGCGGCCTGGGTGGACTTCCTGTGGAAGCACCACGTCACCGCCGTGATGCTCACGACGCTCACCCCGGTGCTGGCCGGCCTCATCGCGGTGGGCTTCCTGCTGCCGGTGCTGATCCGGCTCAAGCTGCCCGGCGGGATGGAGGCCGACCTGTCCGCGAGCATCGGGCAGATCTCCCGGGGCCCGCGCGGAGAGGTCGCGCTCACCCCGGCGCGGACGCCCGCCGGCAACGGGCCGGCCGGCCGGATGCCGCGTCTGTGAGCGGGGGAGGGGGCGGTGCGGTCGCGCGCGGGGGTGCGGCGGAAACGGTGGCGGCTACGCCGCCGTCGCGTGGTCCCCGGCCTTGGTCGCCTTCGCCTTCGTCGCGTAGATGTCGACGTACTCCTGGCCGGACAGCCGCATCACATGGCTCATCACCTCGTCGGTGACGGCGCGCAGCACGTAGCGGTCGCGGTCCATGCCCTCGTAGCGGGAGAACTCCAGCGCCTTGCCGAACCGGACGGTGAAGCGGTGCAGCCGCGGGACGCCGGCGCCGCCGGGCTGGATGCGGTCGGTGTCGACCATCGCGAACGGGACGACCGGCGCCCCGGTCATCAGCGCGAGCCGTGACACGCCGGTACGGCCGCGGTAGAGGCGGCCGTCGGGGGAGCGGGTGCCCTCGGGGTAGATGCCGAAGACCCGGCCCTCGTCGAGGATGCGACGGCCGGTCATGAGCGCGGCGACCCCGCCGTGCCCGCCGTCGCGGTCCACCGGGATCATGCCGACCGAGGTGAAGAAGGCCGCCATCAGCCGGCCCTTGACCCCGGGGGTGGTGACGTACTCGTCCTTGCCGATGAAGAAGACTTGACGCTTCACGACCAGCGACAGGAACATCGAGTCGATGAAGGTGACGTGGTTGCCGGCGAGGATCACGGGTCCGTCGCCCGGGATGTGCTCCGCGCCCTCGACCCTGGGGCGGAACAGTACGCGCATCAGTACTCCGAGCAGTGCCTTGAGGATGATGCGGAACAACGGGTCCTCCGGTCGTGGTCGGCGGGAGTCGGCCGGACGCCCGCGGGGTTTCGCTCACCAGTGTGCGCCTCCCCCGGTGAGGACGATACTTCCGCCACGGCGCGACACGCACACCGGGTTCACACGACCGGTACGCATTGTTGACGTGCGTTCCCGTCACGTTCCGTCGCTCGCCGCCCGGGGGCAACACGGGCCCGCCTACGATGCGCCCGTCGCTTGGCAGGTTCCGGACGAACGTTCGGCCCGACACGAGGGAGCGCACATGACGCACGAGCAGCAGGCCGGCCGGGAGCAGGGCAGGGGGCCCGGGCGCCGGGCGCTGATCGGGGCCGCGGCGCTCGGCGCCGGCGTCACCGTGCTCGGCGGCGCGGGCACCGCCGCGGCCGGCGAGCGGAACTCCTCGCACGGCTCCTCCCACGGTTCCGTCCCCGTCCTCCCGCTGCCGGTGCCGACCGTCGTCGGCCACCGCGGCGCGAGCGGCTACCGCCCCGAGCACACCCTCGGCTCCTACCAGCTCGCCCTGGACCTCGGCGCCGACGTCATCGAGCAGGACGTCGTCCCCACCAAGGACGGCCACCTCGTCTGCCGCCACGAGCCGGAGATCGGCGGCACCACGGACGTCGCCGACCACCCCGAGTTCGCCTCCCGCCGGACCACCAAGACCATCGACGGGGTCGCCACCACCGGCTGGTTCACCGAGGACTTCACCCTCGCCGAGCTGAAGACCCTGCGCGCGGTCGAGCGCCTGCCCGCACAGCGGCAGCGCAACACCCTCTACAACGGCCACTTCGAGGTGCCCACCTTCGAGGAGGTGCTGCGCTGGGCCGACGAGCAGGGCCGCCGCCGCGGCAAGGCGGTGTGGCTGCACGTCGAGACCAAGCACCCCACCTACTTCCGCGGCATCGCTCTCGGCCTGGAGGAGCGCCTCGCCAAGCTGCTGCGCCGCTACGGCCGCGACAAGCGCAACTCGCCGCTGTTCCTGCAGTCCTTCGAGCCCGGCAGCATCCAGCGGCTCGGCGCGCTCGGCCTGCGCAACCCCAAGGTCGTCCTGCTGGACGCGGCGACCACCCGCCCGTACGACTTCGTCGCCGCCGGTGACCCGCGCACCGTGGCCGACCTGGTCACCCCGGCCGGCCTGAAGTGGATCGCCGGTTTCGCGCAGGGCATCGGCCCCACCCTGAACCTGATCATCCCGCGCGACGCGGCCGGCAAGCTCGGCAAGCCCACCACCCTGGTGCGCGACGCCCACAAGGCCGGGCTGATCCTGCACCCCTACACGATGCGCAACGAGAACAGCTTCCTGCCCGCCGACTTCCGGGTCGGCACGGACCCCAACGCCTACGGCGACGCCTTCGGCACCTTCAAGGTCTACTTCGAGCAGGGCATCGACGGCATCTTCTCGGACAACTGCGACACCGCGCTCCTGGCCCGCGCGGAGTTCCTCGCCCGGAGGTGATCGTCAACACCGGGTGATCCTCCTCCCGCGCACGGGTGGTTCCCCCGCCAGGGGGCAACCACCCGGCGCGGCACGGGTGTCCCGGCGGGCATGACCCCGCGCGTACGACACGAAGAACTGACCGCCATCCGCCCGCTGCTCGCCGCCGAGGCCGCGGCCGAGGAGGTCCCCGCCTGCGTCGAGGCGGCCGACCTCGAGCAGTCGGTGTGGCTGCGGCTGCTGGAGCTCCCCGAGCCGCCCGCCGACCCCGCCCGCTGGCTGCGCCGGGCGGTGCGGGCCGAGGCCCGCCTGGCCGTGCGCCGGGCCCGCCGGGAGACGCCGTACGGCCCCGGCCGCCACCCCGCCGCCGAGGCCCTGCCGAGCACCGAACAGCAGGTGCTCGCCGCCGAGCAGCGCCGCACGCTGCTGGCCGCCGCGCGCCGGCTGCCCGGCCGCTGCCCGGAACTGGTGTCCGCCCTGATCTCCCGTTCCGACCCCACGTACCGGGAAATCTCCCGGGAGTTGGGTATCTCACAGGGCAGCCTCGGCCCGATGCGTTCCCGGTGCCTGAGTTGCCTGCGTACGATCCTCGGAACCGGGGTTGCATCACCCGTACGACGGGGTAATGCACCGTAAACAGTCGGCGTATGGACGCTTGTGCACGGCCGCGCCGCCTTCCGGAAACGATTCAGGGCAACGTCCCGCGCCGCACCCTCACCCCCCGCGGCCCGGGCGGACTCGAAGGAGAGGCCAGCGCACATGGGCATGAGCGTGACCATCTCTGCGGCTACCGGCGACGACGCCGAGAAGATCCTCAAACTGCAGTACCTCTGCTACCAGGACGAAGCCGCACTGTACGGGGACTACGGCATAGAACCGCTGACCCAGACCCTCGAGGCGCTGCGCGCCGAACTCGAGGGCGGGATCGTGGTGGTGGCCCGGCTGGGCGAGGAGGTGGTGGGTTCGGTCCGCGGTTCCGTGGACGAGGACGGCACCGCGCGGATCGCCAAGCTGATCGTCCACCCCCGCATGCAGCGGCACGGACTCGGCGGCCGTCTGCTGCGGGCCATCGAGGAGCGCCTGGCCGAGGAGAGCGAGGCCAAGCGGTACCGGCTGTTCACCGGGCACCGCAGCGAGTTCAACCTGCGGCTGTACCGCAAGCTGGGGTACGCGCAGGTCGGCAGCGTCGAACCGGTCACCCGGCAGCTGAGCCTGGTGCACATGGAGAAGCCGGCCGCCCGGCCCGAGACCTACGCCGCGAGCGCCTGACCTCGGGTCAGGACGCGGGGTCCTGCTCGGATGCCTGCTGTGGCCGCGCCTGCCGGCGCAGCCACAGCAGGCCGGTCACCGGCACGACGACGGGCAGGAACAGGTAGCCCATGCCGTAGTCGGACCACACGGTCTGGTCGGGGAACGCCCCGGAGTCGACCAGCGTCAGGGTGCCCACCGTCAGCACACCGGCCAGTTCGAGCGCGCAGCTGACCAGCGCCACCTTCCGGGCACCCTCGCCGCCCCGCCACAGGGCCACCGTGATCACCGCGTAGAGGACGCCCGCCAGCAGGGAGAGCAGGTAGGCCAGCGGCGCCTCGTCGAACTGCATGCTGATCTGCACGATCGCGCGGGAGAGCGCGGCGACGGTGAAGACGCCGTACAGGGAGAGCAGCAGCCTGCCCGGTCCGCGGCCGATGCCGGGCCCGGCGGTCGCGGGCGCTGTGGTGTCCTTCGTGCTCTCAGGCACTGACGCCTCCCCAGATGTCGTGGAGCCGCACCTCCAGCACGGCCAGGATCACCCCGCCCGCGGCCACGATCGCAGAACCCCAGCGGGTGCGCTCGGTCAGCGACATGAAGCCCGCCGCCGGGACGGTGCAGGCGGCGCCGATCAGGTACGCCACGAAGATCGTCGTGCCGTCCACCGGCTTCTCGCCGCCGGTGAGCTTGACCACGCCTATCACCAGCTGGACGAGCGCGAGCACCGCCACCAGGACCATGCCGATGAAGTGCCAGTCCTTGGTCGGCTGGTCGCGGAAGGCCGCGAAGCCGCACCAGGCGGCCAGGAGCAGCGCCGTGGCCGAGACCACGATCGTGAGCGCGTCGAGCATGGCGCGACTCTATTACGGGCCGGAACCGGCGGTCCGCGGCCCCCTGGCTGTCCACATTGCGGACTGCCGGACCGGATATTGGTACACCGCTTGGCCGTCTGCTTTACTGGGCCCATGACCACGACGAACCGCCGCTGCCGCGCGACCGAGGCGATGACGCCCGGTGTTCGTCGTATGTGTCGAATGTGTGCACGCTGAGGGCCCACGCCACCTGAGTCTCGTGCCCCGAAGCGAGACCCGCCCCTCCTGCAACGGACCGCACACCCCCATGCTCACGGAATCGCAGCAGACCTTCCGCCGCTGCCGGCTGGCGCACGACCCCCAGCCGCCCGGCACCCACTGCTGATCTCCTCCCGCGCCCCCCGAGGGGCGGAGCCATGCCATGTCCTCGGTCCATACACCCCGTGTGCGGCTTTCGTCCGCCGCGCACTCGACAGTGACGGAAATCCAGTGATCACCACAACGGGCCTGACCAAGGTCTACCGTTCCCGTGACCGGGAGACGGTGGCCCTCGACGGCGTCGACCTGCACGTCCGCGAGGGCGAGGTCTACGGCGTCGTCGGACGCAGCGGCGCGGGCAAGAGCACGCTCATCCGCTGCGTGAACCTGCTGGAGCGGCCCACCTCGGGCACCGTCGAGGTGGCCGGCCGCGACCTGACCGCGCTGGCCGGCCGCTCCGACCGCGCCGGCTCCGCCCTGCGCACCGCCCGCACCGGCATCGGCATGGTCTTCCAGCACTTCAACCTGCTGTCCTCGCGCACCGTCCGCGACAACGTCGAACTGCCCCTGGAGATCCTCGGGGTCAGCGGCCGCGAACGCCGCCGCAAGGCCCTCGAACTGCTCGACCTGGTCGGCCTGGCCGACAAGGCCCGCGCCTACCCGGCGCAGCTGTCCGGCGGCCAGAAGCAGCGCGTCGGCATCGCCCGCTCCCTGGCCGGCGACCCGAAGGTGCTGCTCTCCGACGAGGCCACCTCCGCGCTCGACCCCGAGACCACCCGCTCGATCCTGCAACTGCTGCGCGACCTCAACCAGCAGCTCGGCCTGACCGTCCTGCTCATCACCCACGAGATGGACGTCGTCAAGGCCGTCTGCGACTCCGCCGCGCTGATGAAGGGAGGCCGCATCGTGGAATCCGGCAAGGTCACCGACCTGCTCGCCACGCCCGGCTCCGAACTGGCCCACGAACTCTTCCCGGTCGGCGGCGAGCCGTCCGGCGAGGGCCGCACCGTGGTCGACCTCACCTTCCACGGGGAGGCCGCCACCGAGCCCGTCATCTCCCAGCTCTCCCGCACCTACAACATCGACATCTCCGTGCTGGGCGCCGCCCTGGAGACCATCGGCGGCCGCCAGGTCGGCCGGATGCGGATCGAGCTGCCCGGCGCGTTCGAGGACAACGTGGTGCCGATCGGCTTCCTCCGCGAGAAGGGCCTCCAGGTCGACGTCGCCCCGGCCGCCGGGCACGAGCTGGTCGAGGAGGCCGCGAAGTGACCTGGTCGCAGATGCAGCCGCTGCTGTCGCAGGCCTGTTGGGAAACCCTGATCATGGTCGGCTGGTCCACGCTGATCGCGCTGGCCGGGGGACTGCCGCTGGGCGTCCTGCTGGTACTGACCGACCGTGGCGGACTGCTGCGCAACGCCCCGGTCAACAAGGCCGTCGGCGCGGTCGTGAACCTCGGCCGCTCACTGCCCTTCCTCATCCTGATGATCTCCGTGCTGCCCTTCACCCGCTGGGTGATCGGCACCACCATCGGCGCCGAGGCCATGGTCGTCCCGCTCTCCATCGGCGCCATACCGTTCCTCGCGCGGCTGGTGGAGACCTCCGTGCGCGAGGTCGACGGCGGACTCGTCGAAGCCGTCCAGGCCATGGGCGGCAGCACCTGGACCGTCGTCCGCAAGGCCCTGCTGCCCGAATCGCTGCCCTCCCTGATCGCCGGGCTCACCACGACCGTGATCGCGCTCATCGGCTACTCCGCCATGGCCGGCACCATCGGCGGCGGTGGCCTCGGCGACCTCGCCATCCGCTACGGCTACCAGCGGTTCGAGACCTCGCTGATGCTCGTCACGATCGGCGTGCTGATCGTCATCGTGACCGTCGTCCAGCTCGCCGGCGACCTCGCCGCCCGCGCCGCCTCGCACCGCGGCCGCACCTCCACCGCGCCCCGGCTGCGCCTCCTGCGCCCGGCCGCGACCCCCGAAGCCTCCTGACACCGCAAGGCAACACCGTTCCAGAAAGGCACTTTTCGTGCGTACCAGCATCAAGATCACGACCGCCGTCCTCGCCGCCGCCGGCCTCACCCTCGGCCTGACCGCCTGCGGCGGGGACTCCGGCACCAAGAAGGACAGCGCGAGCGACCCGCTCGTCGTCGCCGCGAGCCCCGTCCCGCACGCGGAGATCCTCAACTTCGTCAAGGACAACCTGGCGGCCAAGGCCGGGCTCAAGCTCGAGGTGAAGGAGTTCAGCGACTACGTGACGCCGAACACCGCCACCGAGGACGGCTCGGTCGACGCCAACTACTTCCAGAACCAGCCCTACCTGGACGACTTCAACAAGAAGAAGGGCACCCACATCGTGCCCGTCGTCACGGTGCACCTGGAGCCGCTGGGCCTGTACTCCGACAAGCTGAAGTCCGCGGACGCGATCAAGAACGGTGCGACGATAGCCGTCGCCAACGACGCGGTGAACGAGGCCCGCGGCCTCAAGCTGCTCGCCGCCAACGGCCTGATCACCCTCAAGGACGGCGTCGGCAACGAGGCCACCCCCGCCGACATCACCGGCAACCCCAAGGACCTGAAGTTCAAGGAGCTCGAGGCCGCCCAGCTGCCGCGCTCCCTCCAGGACGTCGACGCCGCCGTGATCAACGGCAACTACGCCATCTCCGCGGGGCTCAAGCCCGCCGACGACGCCCTGGTGCTGGAGTCCGCCGACAACAACCCCTACGGCAACTTCCTGGCCGTCAAGGAGGGCAACGAGAAGGACCCGCGTGTGCTGAAGCTGAAGAAGCTGCTCACCACGCCCGAGGTGAAGAAGTTCATCGAGGACACATACGCCGGCTCCGTCATCCCCTCCTTCTGACCCACGGGCTCCGGCGGGGGCCGGACAGCGCGCTCAGCGCGCCCCGTCCCCCGCCTCACCCGGCCAGTCCAGCCGCAGCCGCTCCGCGCGCGGCAGCCGCGCCACCACCAGGTCGTAGGAGTCCTCGACCAGCTCCCGCACCATCGCGTCGGGCAGCGAACCGTCCAGCGTCACCGTGTTCCAGTGGCGCTTGTTCAGGTGCCATCCCGGCACGATCGCCGGGTGCTCCGCCCGCAGCCGCACCGCGAGGTCGGGGTCGCACTTCAGGCTCACCTTCAGCGGCTCGCCCCCCAGCGCGCTGATGGCGAAGATCCTCCCGCCGGCCTTGAAGACGGTCACCTCGAGGTCACGCGGGAAGGGGTTCTCCGCCACGGCGCCGTTGAAGGCGAGGCAGAAATCCCTGAGCCGGTCCGCGTCCATGCGCCCATTCAACAGGGCCCCACCGACAGCGGGGGCGACCGCTCAGCGGCGCCGCACCCAGTACACGTCCGTGGTGTACGGCATCTCCACGGCGTCCTTGCCGCGCGTGGCGTCGTGCCCGGCCAGCACCGCCTCCACCTCGGCCCGCACCCGCTCCTGCTCGGCCGGGTCCATCACCGCGATGTGGCTGGAGGACGTCATGCGCTCCACCACGTCCGTCACCGTCGTCGAGTGCAGGTTCGGCCAGTGCCGCTCGTGCATCCGCGACCAGCCCGCGCGGCCGGTGAAGGCCTTGCGCCAGCCGCCGTCCAGCGGGCTCGGCAGGTCACGCGGCGCCAGCCGGAAGACGATGTCCTGGTAGTCGCGCACCCACGGGACCGAGGTGTCGTAGGTGTTCCACACCAGCGCCAGCGAACCGCCCGGCCGCAGCAGCCGCTCGACCTCCGCCAGGGCCTCCTCCTCCTGGAACCAGTGCCAGGACTGCGCCGCCACCACCGCGTCCGCGCACCCGTCCGGCAGGCCCGTGGCCTCGGCCGTCCCGCCCGTCACCCGCACCCCCGGCAGCAGCTCCGCGAGCCGCTCCCGCATCTCCGCCACCGGCTCGACCGCGATCACCTCCGCGCCCGTCAGGGCCAGCAGACGGGTGAACTTGCCGGTGCCGGCGCCCAGGTCGACCACCGTACGGCCCGCCTCGAGGGGCAGCGCGTCCGCCAACTCGGCCAGGGCCGCCATGGGGTACGAGGGCCGCGACCGCTCGTACACACCCGCGGCCCGCTGATATCCGACTCCTGCTGCGTGGTGCACCGTCACGCGGGCAGACGGTAGCAGGACCCCATGACCACGGGCGTGGCGGACCTGCGGAAAAGCCGGGGAACAGCACACCAACTGCTCCCGTCGTGCGGATGGTTGGACGTACCCTGGGGCGACGGCCGCGCAGGCCCCCGCAGCGACCCGGTCCTGCGGGTGAACCGGTGGATGCTGCATGCTGTGCACTTCACACATGCCCTGGCTACGGAGCGTCGAATGACCAGCTTCCCGGAGATCTCCATCAGTACGGAGCGGCTGGTGCTGCGCACGTACGAGGAGTCCGACATCCCCGCCCTGGCGGAGATGATGAACGACGAGTCCGTGATCGCCTGGACCTCCGTGCCGCACCCGTACACCGAGGCGGACGCCCGCTCCTTCATCGCCGAGTTCGCCCCCGCCGAGCGCGCGGAGGGCCGGGGCATCGTGCTCGCCGTCACCGAGTTCCTCACCCAGCGGCTGGTCGGCACCGTCCACCTGCAGCGCACCGACTGGCGCATCCGCAGCAGCGAGGCCGGCTACCTGATCGCCCCCTGGGCGCGCGGCGAGGGCTACGCCGCGGAGGCCGTCCAGGCCACCGCCCAGTGGCTCTTCGACGACCAGAAGTTCGAGCGCCTGGAACTGCGCACCGCCGCCGACAACGCCGCCTCCCAGCAGGTCGCGCAGAAGATCGGCTGCATCAGCGAGGGAGTGCTGCGAGGCGCCGGCCTGGTCCGCATCCGGCCGGAGGGCGAGACCGACGGCCGCTGGGAGGAAGTCCGCACCGATCTCATCGTGTGGAGCCTGCTCCCGGAGGACCTCGACGGCCTCGCGGAGGAGTCCGCCGACGGCTCCGACTACGCGGCGTACGCCGACTGGCAGTGAGCACCCGCTGGCGCAAGATCCTGGCCGGGGTACTGTGCACACCCCGGGATCACTCCACCCGGGCACCACACCGCGACGCGCCCAGGAGGCAGGACGACGATGGCCGACCGTGTCACGGTGATCGGGTGGGACGGCTCACCACCCGGCGAGGCGGCGCGCTCCGCGCTGTCGGCCGCCACGCTGGTGGCCGGGACCCGGCACCACCTGGCACTGCCCTTCGTGCCGGAGGACGCCGAGCGGATCGTACTGGGCAGCATCGACCTGGCCGCCCGCCGCATCGCGCGGCACCGCGGCACCGCGGTCGTCCTCGCCGACGGCGACCCCGGCTTCTTCGGGGTCGTCCGGGCCCTGCGCACCCCCGAGTACGGGTTGGAGGTCGAGGTCGTCCCCGGCGTCTCCTCGGTCGCCCAGGCCTTCGCGCGAGCCGGGATGCCCTGGGACGACGCCCGGGTGGTCGTCGCGCACACCCGCACCCTGCGCCGGGCCGTCAACGTCTGCCGCGCCCACCCGAAGGTCGCCGTGCTGACCGCGCCCGGCGCGGGACCCGCCGAACTCGCCCTGCTCCTCGGCGACGAGCACCGCACCTTCGTGATCTGCGAGGCCCTCGGCACCGAGCACGAGCAGGTCACGGTGCTCACCTCCGACAAGGTGGCCGACCATACCTGGCGGGACCCCAACGTCGTCCTCGTCGTCGGCGCCGCCCCGGCGGCCGGCCCCGTGCCCGTCCCGGTCACCGCGCGGTCCGCCTGGCTGGCGGGCGGGGACCCCGACTCGTCCGACCGCGTACGGGGCTGGGCGCTGCCCGCCGAGCGCTACGCGCCCGAGGACGGCCCCGCGCAACTGCGCGCCCTGCAACTGGCCCGGCTCGGGCCGCGGGCGGGCGACCTGCTCTGGGACATCGGCGCCGGCGGCGGGGCCGTCGCCGTGGAGGCGGCGCGCTTCGGCGCGGCCGTCATCGCGGTCGAGGCCGACGCCGCGGCGTGCGAGCGGATCGAGGACACCGCACGGGACTTCGGGGTGCAGGTGCGCGTCGTCCACGGCCGTGCGCCGCACGTGCTGGAGGACCTTCCGGAACCGGACATCGTGCGCATCGGGGGCGGCGGAGCGGAGGTCGTCGCGGCCTGCGCCGCACGCCGGCCGGAGCGAATCGCCGCGAGCGCCGCGAACCGGGACGAGGCCGAAGCCGTCAGCCGCGCCCTGGACGAGGGCGGATACACCGTGGAACGCGCGTTGTTGCAGGCAGTGGAGCTGAACGACCAGTGGTCCGAGCGGGAGCGCACGGTGGTCTTCGCGCTCCTCGGACACCGCAGGTGAGCCGGTGGGTTGCGCCCGCATTGGCACCGGTTTGAGGTGAACCCCCCTGGGCGCGCGCGGGCACACGCACGGTAGGCTGACTGACCGCTGTGCCGTCGTCGCGCATTGACGTCGCGTGAGGGCTGATCAGTAATGATCAGTACCGGTCAATCGCCGTCGTCGTGCCGGTTGCCGCCCACGCTCGTTCTCTCTGTGGGCAGTGTGCTCGGCGCAGCGATGGAAGGAGCGAAACCGATGGGCGAGGGGCACGCATGACTGACACCGGCCAGGTCCCGGGTGAGGGACTGCCGGAGAACGCAGGCGAAGAAGCGGTTCTGCAGCCGCACGCCGACCTTCCCGGCAGTGGCGCGCAGCAGCATTCCGTCCCCTCGTGGGACGTCGATCCGCTCACCGCGCCGGTTCCCCCCGAGTACCAGTACCTCGACCAGCCGTCCGGCGTCCTGCCGGTCGACGAGGACGAGGAGATGCTGCTGATGCCGGGTCTGCAGGGGTCCTGGGCCGACCCGCAGCCCGTCCCGCCGCCGGTCCAGGTCGCCGCACCCGTTCCGGCTCCCGCACCGCCGGCCCCGCCCGTGCCGGTCCCGGCGCAGGCCCCCGCCCCCATCGCCGTTCCGGTCGAGCACACCCCGCACGGGATGCCCACGGCACCCGTGGGCGTCGAGCACGACGCCCACGAGAGCGGCGGCCGCGACTCCGTCTCCCTCGACTACTCCGCGGTCCGTACCGAGGTGCCGCTCGTACCGGGGGCCCCGGTACCGGAGCAGGTGCCGGCCGAGCAGCCCGCGCCTCCGCAGCCCGCGCCCTTCGTGGCGGAGCACACCGTGCCGGAGCAGACGGTGCCCGTGGCGGCGGAGCCCTTCGCGCAGCCCGTGCCCGCCGAGGACCCGGTCCTGGAGGCCGAGCCGGCCCCGCAGCCCCATGTGCCCGCGCAGGCACAGGTGCAGGAGGCCGCCCCGGCCGCCCCCGTACCGCCGCGCCGCCCCCTCCACATGGGCCCCCCGATCCCGGACCCGTCCAACGGCGGCGGCATCGTCCGCTCCCTGGCCGACCGCGGTCCGGCCACCCCGGCCACCCCCACGCCCGTGCCGCAGCCGGTCGCCGCGCCCCTGCGCCAGTCCGGGCCGCCCACCGTGGGCCCCGAGTACCTGGACATCCCCCGCGACGAGACCCCGGCCGCGCCCGAGGCCGTCGCGCCCGCAGCCGCGGCGCCCGAGGCCGTCGCCCCGGCGCCCGAGCCGGTCGCCGTCGAGCCCGGACCCGAGCCGGTGGCCGCCGTGGCCGCGCCGGAGCCGGTGGCCGTGCCGGAACCCGAGCCGGTGGCCGTCGCCGTGCCCGTGCCGCCGCTGGAAACCCCGGACGAGCCCCTGCCGTTCGGCATGGAGCCGGCCGCCGAGGTGCCCGCGGCACCGGTCGTCCCGGAGGTGCCCGCGCCCGTCGTGGCGCCGGAGCCGGTCGTGGTGCCCGAGCCCGTCGTCGAGGCCCCGGTGGAGCCCGCTCCCGTCGCGGTGCCCGAGGAGCCGGTCGCCGTCGAACCGGTCGCCGAACCCGAACCCGCCCCCGTCGCGGTCGCGGTCGTGGTGGAGGAGCCCCCGGCCGTCGCCGCCGAGTCGCAGCCCGAGCCCGAGCCCGAGCCCGAGCCCGAGCCCGAGCCCGAGTCTGAGCCCGAGGCGCAGGCGGCGCCCGAGGAGCCCGCGGAACCGCAGGCCGCCGAGGAGCCCGAGGCGCCGCAGGCTGAAGAAGAGCAGGACCCGGAGCCGCTGCTGCCCGCCGCCGAGGGCTACGACCCCGCGGTCCGGGACGCCGTGCACCGCGTCATCCGCGAGCGCCGCGACATCCGCAACGGCTTCCGCAAGGACCCGATCCCGCACGAGGTGCTGATCCGCGTCCTGGAGGCGGCCCACACGGCGCCGAGCGTCGGCCACTCCCAGCCGTGGGACTTCGTCGTCATCCGCTCCGCCAAGACCCGGGAGCGCATGCACGAACTCGCCATGCAGCAGCGCGACGCGTACGCCAAGTCCCTCCCCAAGGGCCGCGCCAAGCAGTTCCGCGAGCTGAAGATCGAGGCGATCGTCGACACCCCGGTCAACATCGTCGTCACCGCCGACCCGACCCGCGGCGGCCGCCACACGCTGGGCCGCTACACCCAGCCGCAGATGGCACCGTACTCGTCGGCGCTCGCCGTGGAGAACCTCTGGCTGGCCGCCCGCGCCGAGGGCCTCGGCGTCGGCTGGGTCAGCTTCTTCGACGAGCGCGAGATGGTCCGCGAACTCGGCCTGCCCGAGCACCTCGAGGTCGTCGCGTACCTCTGCGTCGGCTACGTCGACGAGTTCCCCGAGGACCCCGAACTGGTGCAGTCCGGCTGGTCCAAGCGCCGCCCGCTGTCCTGGGTCGTCCACGAGGAGGAGTACGGCAACCGGGCGCTGCCCGGCGAGGAGCCGCACAACCTCCTGGAGGAGACCCTGCGCGGCATCCGCCCCCTGGACGCCAAGGCGCTCGGCGAGGCCTGGGAGCGGCAGAAGCGGATGACCAAGCCGGCCGGCGCGCTCGGCATGCTGGAGATCATCTCCGCGCAGCTCAGCGGTCTGTCCCGGCAGTGCCCGCCGCCGATCCCGGAGCCCGCGGCCGTCGCGATCTTCGCGGGTGACCACGGGGTGCACGCCCAGGGCGTCACCGCCTGGCCCCAGGAGGTCACCGGCCAGATGGTCGCCAACTTCCTCGGCGGCGGGGCCGTGTGCAACGCCTTCGCCAACCAGGTGGGCGCCGAGGTGTGCGTGGTGGACGTCGGCGTCGCCTCCGACCTCCCCAGCACCCCCGGCCTCCTGCCCCGCAAGATCCGTCCCGGGACCGCCGACATGACCGCCGGGCCCGCCATGTCGCGCGAGGAGGCGCTGCGCGCGATCGAGGTCGGCATCGAGACCGCCCGCGACCTCGTCGCCGCGGGCAACAAGGCGCTGCTCACCGGGGAGATGGGGGTCGCCAACACCACCGTGTCCGCGGCCCTGATCTCCGTCTACACCGGGGTCGACCCGGCGGAGGTCACCGGGCGCGGCACCGGCATCAACGACGAGATGCACGCCCGCAAGATCGACGTCGTGCGGCGCGCCCTCGAACTCCACCGGCCCGACCCGTCCGACCCGATCGAGGTCCTCGCGGCGATCGGCGGCCTCGAGCACGCGGCCATGGTCGGCCTGCTGCTCGGCGCGGCCTCCCTGCGGACCCCGGTCATCCTCGACGGCGTCAGCGCCGGCGCGGCCGCTCTGGTGGCCCGGGCCATCGCCCCGGAGGTCCTCGCGGCCTGCATCGCCGGCCACCGCAGCGCCGAGCCCGGCCACCGGGCTGCGCTCACCAAGCTGGGCCTGCGGCCGCTGGTCGAACTCGACCTGCGGCTCGGCGAGGGCACCGGGGCGCTGCTGGCGCTGCCGCTGGTGCAGAGTGCTGCGCGGGCGATGCACGAGGTGGCGACGTTCGACTCTGCCGGGGTCACCGAGAAGTCCTGACGCGGGGGGTCGTGGTGGGCGTAGGTTTTTTCGCCCACCCTCCCGCCCGATTGCCCGGCATGGTTGGTGCGGGGCTCGCTCTGTGGGTTGGTGGGCCGGGGGTGGGGCCTCCGGGGTGGGCATTCTGTACCGCATATTTATGTGCATGGCGGGCAGCACGCGTCGGTGCCGTCGCTGCTGCACCTCAAATACACCT
>NZ_JBIBGK010000037.1:0-62362 GCF_042956445.1 Streptomyces sp. NPDC008238
ATCTCCCCCCCCCCCCCCCCCGCCCCCGGGGGCCCCCCCGGGGGGGGGGGCGGGGGGGGCGGGGGGGGGGCCCCCCCGGCCCCCCCCCGGGGGGGGGGGGGCCCCGGGGGGGGGCCCCCCCCCCCACGACGGCGGCGTCGGCGCGGCGAGCTTGCTGACGGGTCATCTCCGGTCCCCTCCCATACGTTCTCAACTTTGAGAAAGGTATCCGACATGAGATCGTGTGTCCATGGACACGGTCGACCTCCTGCTGCACCCCGTGCGGCTGCGCATCGTGCACGCCATGTCGGGGAACCGGACCCTCACCACGTCACAGTTGTGCGGCCTCCTGCCGGACGTCTCCAAGGCCACCGTCTACCGCCACGTCGGTCTGCTCTCGGACGCGGGAGTGCTCGAGGTCGAGGACGAACAGAGGGTGCGCGGAGCCGTCGAGCGCCACTACCGCCTGCGCCGGGAACGGGTCGTGGTCGACGCGGAGACGGCGGCGTCGGTCTCGCGGGAGGACCACCGGAGGGTCTTCGCCGTCGCCATGGCGGCGCTGATGGCCGAGTTCGACGCCTACCTCGACCGCGAGGGCGCCGATCCGGCGGCCGACCTTGTCGGCTACCGCCAGCACGCGCTCTGGCTGAGCGAGGACGAGCGTGCCGGACTCATCGCCGACCTGCGGCGGGTCCTGCTGCCCCGGCTGGCCAACGGACCGGCGCCCGGGCGGATGCGGCACCTCGTCAGCCCGATCCTCTTCCCCGCCGAGGGGTCCCGGGAGCCGGACGGCGCCGCCTGAACCGGCCGCGTCAACGGCGGTGGCGGGCGCGGCGCCTCGGGGAACGGCGGTCGGTCACCAGGAAGACGAGCAGCAGAGCGGCGACGACACAGACCACCACGCCCTGCGCCGACACGAGCAGTTCGCCCAGCCCGCCGCCTCCCGCCTCCGCGGGCGGGACGTAGACCTCCCGCGACGGACCACTGGAGGGTGCGCCGTAGGGCGTGCGGAGGCGCGGGGGCGCGATGCGGAGGCTCATCGCGGGTCAGTATCGCGACTCCCGTCCGCCCGCGGGACGAGTCGGACGACCCGGGGGCGGCCCCGCGGGGACCGCGCGCCAGGGCGCGCGCGCCGGGTCAGCCGGTGAGCGCCGGAAGCGCGGCCGGGCGGCGGAACAGCCACCGCAGGAAGGTCCGCCGCGGCGGACGCGCCCGTACCTTCCCGTACTCCAGCTCGCCCGCCAGTTCCACGCGCAGTGCCACCGGTGCCGCCGGGCCGGCCGCGGGCCGGACGTCCACCGTGCCGAATTCGACGGCCAGTCCGTCGGTGTCGACCACGATGCCGGGCCGGGTGACGAGCACCAGGGAACTGCCGCGGACGTCCATGTCGATGCGGAGGGTGTCCTGCGTGATCACGGCGTGGGTGAAGTCGAGCACCACCTCGCCCCATTCCGAGCGGACCTCCATGCGCCGCGGCACGACCCACCGGTCGACACGGCGGAACGAGCCGCCGCGGTTGTCGACCCGGACCACGTCCTTGACGTCCTCCGCGGCCGTGCCCGGCGTCCCCGCGGCCGCCGGCAGGTCGGCGGTGAGCGGGGCCAGTTCGTCGAGCGTCCGGGCCGACAGCGCGGCCTCCAGGCGTTCGTCCAGCTCGGCGGCCGACAGCCGCCCGTCGCCCGCGGCCACGGTCAGGACGTCCACCACCCGGTCCCGGTCCGCGTGCGAGGCCCGCAACGGGGGCGGCGCGAGGGGCGTGTCCGTAGGGGACGGCGCACCCGTGGGCCGGATCTCTCCCGGCATGTCCTCACCCCGTTCTGGTCGGTGGTTGCGCAAGACGCGATACATCTTCGCGAACTAACGCTATATCGCGTTTGGGGTGCGCGCCAAGCCCGCGCCCGTTCCCCCGCGGGGCGGCCGCCGGGAGCGGGAACACCCGCGCGGCCGGGCGGGATTGCCGCGCGGGGGATGTCACAGAAGCGGCGGCCGTCCTGTCCTTCCTCGGACAGTCCCTGTTTGGAGGAACACATGAGCGCTGAGCACGCACACCTGCCCCCCGGCGTCGAACTGGTCGGGAGCCTGCCGGAGGCGGCGGGGCGGATCCCGGCGGGCGCGGAGGCGAGGACCATCCGGGTCACCCTGCCGCCCGGTGACGCGGGTGCTCCGCCGCACCGGCACCCGGGGCCGGTCTTCGGCTACGTGACGCAGGGCGAGATCCTCTTCGAGCTGGAGGGTCAGGCGCCCCGGGTGCTCAAGGCCGGTGACGCCCTCTTCGAGCCGGGCGGCGACGTGATCCACTACCAGGGCGCCAACAACCTCGCCGACGCGCAGTCCCAGCTGGTGGTGGTCATGTTCGCACCGCCCGGGAGCCCGGTGCTGACCGTGGTCGGCGAGGAGGAACTGGCCGAACGACGCCACCTGCGCGTCACCTCGTGAGGTCCTGCCGCTGAACCGTCGGCGGCGGGCCGCGCGCTGCAGACCACAGGGCTCCGGGCAGATGGGCCGATCCTTCTCGGCGCCCCTTCCGCCCGGAGCCTTACGCGTGCCCCGGGCCCCGGCTCCGCCCCACCGGGGCGGAGCCCGCCGGAAGCGGCGGAGACCGGGGCCGCGCGAGCTGTCCGCCGCACAGGACACCGACGGGCCGGGCGCGGGCTCACGGCGTCACGAAGCCGCGCGGGCTCCACCGGGGGCCGAAGCGGCGGCCGCCCGATCGGCCGCGGGCCGGCGGCACGCCCGGCGGCTCGGAGGGTACGGCGAGGACCGGGCAGCGGGCGTGCGCGAAGCAGTGGGCCGCGACGGACGGCGCGAAGAGCCGCTGCCAGGGACCGCGCGAACCGGTGCCGACCACCAGCAGCCCCGCCCCCTCGGCGGCCACCTCTACGAGGGCCGGTCCCGGGCGCCCCAGCGCGAGGACCGGGCGCAGCGGCGGGTCGAGCGGCAGGTCGCCGTCGAAGGCGGCGTCGAGCGCCATGAGGAGCCTGCGCCGGGCCGGGCGGCGCCACCGGTCCGGCTCCGGCGGCAGCGGCGGCCACCTGCTCCGCGTCCCGGAAGCGGTGTCCCACGCCGCCTCCCAGGCCGTCACCACGGTCAGCACGCACTCCCGGCGCCGGGCCTCCGCGGCGGCCCGGCGCAACGCCGCCACGCTCCCGGGGGAGCCGCTGACGCCCACCACGACGCACTCTTCGCGGACCTCGTTCATGCCTCCATGAAACGCCCGGGAACACCCGGACCGGAGGCCTTTGTCGCGATCCTGACGCCGCCCGCACCACCCCGGCGACCCGCGCCGTTAACGTTCGCCCGCTCGCCGTCAACGTCGCGTCAGGGACCGCCCTCACCCCCCTGACCCCGGGCATAGCGTCCCTGATGCGTCCCGGACCGCCGGCTGCGGCCGGGGCGCCCCAGGAACCACAGCAGGTGCCTCACCAGGAGGAAGCCATGACAGAGCTCATGTACGGGGACGACCCGGAACCTTCGGATCCGTCCCCGGCCGGACGACACCGGGAGACGTTGTACGTCCCCGTCCGGCCGGGACCCGTGGGATGCGTCGCGCGCATGTTCCGCACGCCCCTGGGCGGCCGTACGGCCGTCGGCTTCACCACCCCGGAGCGTCTCGCGGAGACGCTCGGCCCCGACCAGCAGTGGATCACCCTCTCGGAGTTCGCGCTGCGGTCGATGGCCCGCCCGCTCGGCGTCACGGCACTCACCGTGGACCCGCAGCTCGCCGCACCCGCCGTGTCGGACGCACCGGACGAGACCGGCCGCCGTCTCGACCCCCAGACCCTCGGGGTCCTCAGGGTCACCGGCGCGGTCGCGCTGGTCGACGCCCTGGCCCTGTGGATCGGCTGAAAGGAGCGCCGTCATGACCGCCGTCACCGAGCACTTGGAGACCGCGAACCCCGACGCCGACCTGTCGGTGTGGCCCGCGTCCGCCTCCTCCGCCCCCCACGGTGAGGTCACCGTGGGCGGGGTCCCCCTGACCGAGGTCGCCGAACGCTTCGGCACCCCGGCCTACGTCCTGGACGAGGGCGAGGTACGGGACCGCTGCCGCGCCTACCGCGCGGCCTTCCCCGACGGCGACGTGCTGTACGCCGCCAAGGCCTTCATGTGCCGCGCCATGGCCCACTGGGTGGACGAGGAGGGCCTCGGCCTCGACGTCTGCTCGGCCGGGGAGCTCGAACTCGCCGTCGTCACCGGCTTCCCGCCGGAGCGAATCCTCCTGCACGGCAACGCCAAGAGCCCGGAGGACCTGGCCACGGCGCTGCGCCTGGGCGTCGGCCGGATCGTGATCGACAGCACCGGCGAGATCGCCCGGCTGGCCGCCCACGTCCCGCCGGGGGACCGGCAGAAGGTGCTGCTGCGCATCGTGCCGGGCATCGCCGCCGGTCACCACAACGCGGTGCGCACCGGCACCGACGACCAGAAGTTCGGGCTGTCCCTGGCCGACGGGTCGGCGCAGCACGCCATCGCCCGCGTGCTGGACCAGGCCCGGCTGGAACTGGTCGGCCTCCACTGCCACCTGGGCTCGCAGATCAGCAGCGTCAAGCCGTACCTGTCGGCCGTGCGCCGGCTGGTCGGCCTGCTGGCCGCCGTGCGCAGGCAGCACGGTGTCACGCTGCCGGAACTCGACCTGGGCGGCGGCCACGCGGTCGCCTACCGCCCCGGCGAGGCGGCGATGGACCTGACGACGCTGTCCGCGCGGATACGGTCCGAACTGGCCGAGGGCTGCGCGGCCGCCGGGCTGCCGGTGCCGCGGCTGACGGTGGAGCCGGGCCGTGCGATCGTGGGCCCCGCCGGTGTCGCGCTGTACCACGTGCTGTCGGTCAAGCGCACCGGCGGCCAGACCTTCGTCGCCGTCGACGGGGGCATGAGCGACAACCCCCGGCCCGCGCTGTACGGGGTGCGCTACTCACCGCGGCTGATCGGCCGTCACTCCACCGAGGAGCCGGTCCTGGTGACCGTGGTCGGCCGGCACTGCGAGGCCGGGGACATCCTGGCCTCGGCGGTGCCGCTGCCCGCCGACGTCCGGCCCGGGGACCTGCTGGCGGTGCCGGTCGCGGGTGCCTACCACCTGTCGATGGCGTCCACGTACAACCTCGTCGGCCGTCCGCCGGTCGTCGCCGTCCACGAGGGCCGGGCGCGGCTGCTGGTCCGCCGCGAATCGCTCGCCGACTTCCGCGTCCGCGACATCGGCCTCTGAGCGGGACCCGCGAGCCCGCCGCGTCGCCCGACGCCCCCGAACGCCCTCCGGGCAGGTGATGTCCCCGCGTCCCCCTGCCCGGAGGTGCGCCACGGCCGTTCCGGTCCGCCGGCCCCCGACCAGGGGGCCCGCACGACCGCCCCCGAACCACGGTCCCGATCCTCGGGCCCGACGCACGAGAAGAGAGAAGTCCGGTGAGTGTGGAGCACACCGTCCGCATGAGCGTCGCGGAGGGCGTCCGATGACCACCGCGCCCGCGCCCGTCAGGCCGGACCGTGGAAACCCCGCCCTTCCCGGCGGGGCCGCGCACGAGAACGCCCCCGGCGGCGGCCCGCTCGCGCCCGGACAGCTGCGGCTCGCCCTCCCGGAGGCCCTGCGCAAGCTCAACCCCGTCACGCTGGTCCGCAACCCGGTCATGTTCGTCACCGGGACCGGCGCCGCACTGACCACCGGGCTCGCCCTCGTCCACCCCACCGTCGTCGGGTGGTTCACCACGGCCTGGCTCTGGCTCACCGTCCTCCTCGGCAACCTCGCCGAGGCCGTCGCCGAGAGCCGCGGCAGGGCCCAGGCCGACGCCTTGCGCCGGTCCCGCACGATCACCACGGCCCGCCGGCTGACGAAGGACGGCGAGAAGGTCGTGCACGCCATCGCCCTGCGCCGCGGCGACACCGTGGTCGTCGGGGCCGGGGAGACGATCCCTGGTGACGGCGACGTCGTCGAAGGCGTCGCCGCCGTCGACGAGTCCGCCGTCACCGGTGAGTCCGCACCGGTCATCCGTGAAGCGGGCGGCGACCGTTCGGCGGTCACGGGCGGCACAAAGGTGCTGTCCGACCGCATCGTCGTGCGCATCACCCGGCAGTCGGGGGAGAGCTTCCTCGACCGCATGATCGCCCTGGTGGAGGGCGCCGACCGGCACAAGACGCCGCATGAGGTCGCGCTCAACCTGGTGCTCATGGTGCTGACCGTCGTCTTCCTGGCAGCCGTGGTGATCCTGCGGCCCATGGCGGTCTTCTCCGCCGGCCCGGGCGACGGTGCCGGGGCCGCCTCGGGGACCGCCGACGGCGTCACAGGGATCGTCCTGGTCGCGCTGCTGGTCTGCCTCGTCCCGACGACGATCGGCGCCCTGCTGTCGGCGATCGGCATCGCCGGAACGGACCGCCTGGTGCGGCGCAACGTCCTGGCGGCCTCCGGCCGGGCCGTGGAGACCGCCGGGGACGTCGACACCCTCCTGCTCGACAAGAGCGGCACGATCACCCAAGGCGTCCGCAGGACCGGCGCGTTCCTGCCGCTGGGCGGCGTCGAGCCCGAGTGGTTCGCCCAGTCCGCGCTCCTGACGAGCCTCGCCGACGACACCCCCGAGGGGCGCGCGGTCGTCGCCCACGCCCGCGAGCACTACGCGCTCTCCCACCACAAGGCCGACGAGATCGACCTGCCCGACGCGAAGTGGGTGCCCTTCAGCGCCACCACCCGCATGTCCGGGGTCGACCTCCCCGGAGGCAGGCAGCTGCGCAAGGGAGCGTCCGCCGCCCTCGCCGCCTGGGTACGTGAACGCGGCGGCACCGTACCCGCCGGACTGGACGTGTACGTCGAGCGGGTGTCGTCGGCCGGAGGGACGCCTCTCGCGGTCGCGGAATCCCCGGCCGGCGGCGGCCCGGCCCGCGTCCTGGGCGTCATCCACCTCGAGGACGTCGTCAGGCCCGGGCTGCGCGAACGCTTCGAGGCCATGCGGCGGATGGGCGTCCGCACCGTCATGGTCACCGGCGACAACCCGGTGACCGCCCGCGCCATCGCCGAGGAGGCGGGCGTGGACGACTTCCTCGCCGAGGCGACCCCGGCGGACAGGCTCGCCCTGATCAGGCACGAACAGGCCGGCGGTCACCGTGTCGCCATGACGGGCGACGGCACGGACGACGCCCCGGCGCTGGCCCGGGCGGACGTGGGCGTCGCCATGAACGCGGGCACCTCGGCCGCGAAGGACGCGGGGAACATGGTCGACCTCGACTCCGACCCCACGAAGATCGTGGAGATCGTCGAGATGGGCAGGCAACTCCTGCTCACCCGTGGCGCGTTGACGACCTTCTCGATCGCCGGCGACATCTCCAAGTACCTGGCGATCATCCCGGCGGTCTTCGGCGGGCTCTACCCGTCGCTCCACGCCGTCGACTTCATGCGGCTGCACTCGCCGGGCTCGGCGGTCCTCTCGGCCGTCGTCTTCAACGCCGTCGTCATCGCCGCGCTGATCCCGCTCGCCCTCCGTGGCGTCCGTCACCGGCGGGGCCGCGCCGCCTCGTCACGCACCCGCACGCTGTGGGTGTACGGCCTCGGCGGGGCGGTCGTGCCATTCCTCGCGATCAAGATCATCGACCTCACCCTCGTCCGCCTGGTCCCCGGGATCTGACCATGCCTCGCACCTTCACGCCGCCCCGCTGGGCGGCGCACCAACTCGCGGCCGTCCGCGTGGTGCTCGCCCTCACCCTCCTCGTGGGACTGGCCTATCCCCTGGGCATGACCCTGCTCGCCCAGCTGCCGGGCCTGCGGGACGCCTCCGCACGCGACACCCTCATCGGCAGGTCCTACACCGACGCGAAGGGGGCCGCCCTGCCCGGCTACTTCCAGTCGCGCCCCTCCAACGCGGGTGACGGCTACGACACGGTGGCCTCCGGCGCCGGCAACCAGGGCGCCGAGAGCGTCGTCGACGCCTCGGACAGGACCAGCCTGCTCAGCCAGGTGTGCGCCCGCAGCAAGGAGGTCGGAGAACGCGAGCACGTCGACGGCGCCCGCCCCTACTGCACCCCCGACGGTGTGGGAGCCGTGCTCGGCGTCCTCCGCGAGGGCGGCACCACCGGTCGTGCGACCGGCGTCGTCAGCCTCAACCAGCCGTGCCCCGCCCGGCCGTTCCTCACGGCCTACGAGCACCTGGAGGTCCGCTGCGCCGAACCCGGCGCCGACTACTCCCGGGCCGTCGTCACCCCCGTGCGCGGCGACGCCCCGGCCCGGCCCGAGGTCCCCGCCGACGCGGTCACCGCGAGCGGCAGCGGTCTCGACCCCGACATCAGCCCCGCGTACGCCGGGATCCAGGCACCCCGGGTCGCCCGTGAGCGGGGGATCGGCGAGGACGCCGTGCGCGCGTTGATCGCGCGATACACCACGGGCCGTGCCCTCGGCGTGCTCGGCGGGCCCGCCGTCGACGTCGTCGGGCTCAACGCCGCCCTGGACCGCACCGACCCCATGCCCGGAGCGTGAGAGCAGACATGTACGGCTGGATCCAGGCATCCCTCGTCATCGCCGTCGTGGCCGGTCTCCACGTCCCCCTCGGCGACTACATGGCACGCGCCTTCGAGGGCGGCCGCCATCTGGCGCCCGAACGCGCCCTGTACCGCATGTGCGGCGTCGACCCCGACAAGGAACAGGACTGGCGGCACTACCTGTTCGCGCTGCTGGCCTTCTCGGCCGTGAGCATCGCCGCGCTGTTCGCCCTGTTCTCGCTGCAGGACCGGCTGCCGTGGTCGCTGGGCCGCGGCGGCATGCCGTGGCGGCTCGCCCTGCACACCGCCGTCAGCTTCACCACGAACACCAGCTGGCAGAACTACGCGGGTGAGTCCACCACCGGCCACCTCGCCGTCATGGCGGGTCTGGGCACCCAGGCCTTCGCGTCCGGCGCGGTGGGCATCTGCGTCGCGCTCGCCCTCGTCCGCGGTCTGGTCCGGCGCAGCACCGACCGGCTCGGCAACTTCTGGGTCGACCTCGTCCGCGGCGTCCTCCGCGTCTTCCTGCCCCTCGCGGTCGTCTCCGGCCTCCTGCTGATCGCCCTCGGCGTGCCGCAGCATCTTTCGGGCAGCGACCAGCTCGCCGGCCCCGTGGGCTCCTGGGAGTCGATCAAGCTGATGTCGGGCGACGGCGGCGGGGTCTTCAACGCCAACAGCGCCCACCCCCTGGAGAACCCCTCGGCCTGGAGCAACACGCTTGAGATCGTGCTCATGCTGCTCGTGCCGGCCGCCCTGATCCGCACCTACGGCCGGCTCGTCGGCAGCCTCAAGCAGAGCTGGACCCTCCTCGCGGTGGTCGGCATCCTCTTCGGCCTGCTGCTGGCCGCCGGCAACCTGGCCCAGAGCGCCCACACCGGCACCGTCAGCGTCGCGGTGGGCGGCCAGACCGAGGGCACCGAGACCCGCTTCGGCGTCCCGGCGAGCACCCTGTTCGGCGTGTCGGCGACCGCGTCGGCGGACGGTGCGGCCAACGCCTCGTACGACAGCTTCTCCAGCCTCGGCGGCGGCGTGCTCCTGGCCGGGATGATGCTCGGCGAGATCGCCCCCGGCGGCACCGGGAGCGGCCTGTACGGCCTCCTGATGGTGATCCTCGTCGCCGTCTTCGTCGGCGGGCTGATGGTCGGCCGTACCCCCGAGTACCTGCGCAAGCGCATCGGCGTCGGTGAGATGCGGCTCGTCGCGCTGTACGCGCTCGTGGCGCCCGCCGTCATCCTGGTGTCGTCGGCGATCGCCGTGGCCCCGCCCGGAGGACGCTCCTCGATGGGCAACCCGGGACCGCACGGCCTGACCGAGCTCATCTACGCGTACACCAGCAACGCGGCGAGCAACGGCAGCGCGATGGCCGGCTTCAACGGCGCCACCGACCTGCACAACCTGCTGATGGTGGTGGTCATGCTGGTGGGCCGCTACGTCCCCATGGTGTTCGTCCTCGCCCTCGCGGGCCGCCTCGCACGGCAGCGGGCGGGCGCGGTCACGGTCGGCACCCTGCGCCCGCACGGCGTCAACTTCCTCGTCCTCGCCGTCGGCGCCGCCCTGATCCTGGCCCTGCTGAACTTCCTGCCCGCCCTGTCCCTGGGGCCCGTCGCGGAAGGACTGCTGTAGTGCCGGATGCCGGTCGTCCCCGTCTGCCAGGCTGAGGGGATGACGAGGACCCGGTACTTCACCGCGACCAGTCTCGACGGCTTCATCGCGGACGCGGACAACTCCCTCGACTGGCTCTTCGAGGTCGAGGGGGAGGGATTCGCGCGGTTCACCGCCTTCTTCGCCGGTGTCGGGGCGTTCGCCATGGGCGCCACCACGTACGAGTGGATCCTGGAGCACGACCGGCTCCTGGAGCGGCCCGGGAAGTGGGCGGAGTACTACGGCACCACCCCCGCCTGGGTCTTCACCCACCGGGAGCTGCCCGCCCTCCCCGGCGCGGACGTCACCTTCGTGCGCGACGACGTCCGCCCCGTCCACGACGCGATGACCGTCGCCGCCCGGGGTAAGGACATCTGGCTCGTGGGAGGCGGCGAACTCGTCGGCTCCTTCGCCGACCACGGACTGCTGGACGACCTGGTCCTGGGCGTCGCTCCGGTCACCCTCGGCGCCGGCGCGCCGCTGCTGCCGAGGCGGCTGACCGCGGCCCGGTTGCGGCTGACCGGCGTCGAGCAGGTCGGTCAGTTCGCCTACCTCACCTACGCGACGCGCTGAGGACGACGCAGGCCGGGCACCGGGGTCAGTGGCGCGCTCCGGCGTCGCGGACACGGCGGACGCGCCGGACGTGCGGGTGCCCCTCCCCGCGACGTTCCCGTGGTGAGCGCAGGGTGTGCCCCGCGCGGCAGGGGCCGCCCGCGCGGAATTCTCGGGCGTCCGGCCATGGCGTCGTGCGAGCATCGGCGGATGCTGACCCTCGCCGACGAACTCGGCCGCCTCGCCTGCACGGTGACCGGTGACGGCCCGCCCGTCGTCCTCGTGCACGCCGGCGTCGCCGACCACCGGATGTGGGACGGTGTCGTGCCAGGCCTCGCCGAACACCACACCGTCATCCGCTACGACACGCGCGGCTTCGGCCAGTCCCCGCCACCCGCGGCGCCGTTCAGCGAGCACGACGACCTGCGCCGGGTCCTGGACCACTTCGGCCACGAGCGGGCCCATGTGGTCGGCGCCTCCTTCGGCGGCCGCGTGGCGATCGACTTCGCGCTCACCCATCCCGCGCGCGTCCGCTCCCTGGCGGTGTTCGCCCCGCCGTGGCCGGGGTACGACTGGTCGCCGCGGATGGTCGCCTACGACGCGGCCGAGAGCGAGGCGCTCGCCGCGGGTGACCTGGACGCCGCCGTCCGCGTCAACCTGGAGACGCTGCTGTACGGCCCGGCCCGGGGACGTGACGAGGTGCCCGCCGGGGTGGCCGACCGGGTGCGCGGGCCGATGCGCACCGCGCTGACCCACCAGGGCACGGTGGAGGCGCACTCCCGCGGCCGCGCGGACGGCGACGTCGCCGTCCTCTCCGTGCCGGCCCTGGTCGGTGTCGGCCTCCTGGACCTGCCCGACTTCCGGGACATCGCCCGCCGCTACGCCGCGACGATCCCCGGCGCCACCCTGGTCGAGTTCCCGGCCGCGGCCCACCTCGTCGCCCTGGAGGCGCCCGCCGACGTGACCGCGGCGCTGCTCCCCTTCCTCGCGCGCTGAGGCGTCCGCACCGCCAACGCGGTGGCGGTGCGGTCCGCGGCGTCCGCCCGCGGTGGCGCGGGGGTACGGATCCCGCGGACCGTGGCGTCCGGCGTGCCCGCGCGCCGGACGGGGCCAGAGAAAGGAGCAACCCCTGTGGACATGAAACTCGAGGTCGTGGTGGTGCCCGTCGCCGACGTCGACCGGGCCGAGGACTTCTACGTGGGCCTCGGCTGGCGCCTCGACGCGGACGTCACCACCGGCGACGACTTCCGTGTGGTCCAGGTGACCCCGCCCGGCTCGCCCTGCGCGGTCATCTTCGGCACCGGCGTCAGCGGCACCGAGCCGGGCTCGGCCCGCGGCCTGCACCTGGTCGTGGAGGACGTCGTGGCCGCCCGGGAGGAGCTGGTGGGCCGGGGGGTCGAGGTCAGCGAGGTGTTCCACGACGCCGGAGGGGTGTTCCACCGCGCCGGGACGGAAGGACGCGTGCCGGGTCCCGACGCGCAGCGGCGCAGCTACTGCTCCTTCGCCTCGTTCGCCGACCCCGACGGCAACGAGTGGGTGCTCCAGGAGATCACCGAACGGCTGCCGGGCCGCTGACCCCCGGGGCGCCGCACCGCGGGCCCCGGGCCCGCGGTGCGGCGGCCGTCAGGAAGCGGCCACGGCCTCGGCTTGCGCGGGCACGCCGAGGATGGCGAGGCAGTTCGTCCAGAGCGGGCTGAGGCGGCCGGTGTCGTTGTAGAGCTTGGCGAACAGCACCTGCCCCTCGAGCTGGGCGACGACCGACACCGCCGCCGCGTGCGTGTCCGCGACGGTGACCTCGCCCCGCTCACGGGCCTCGCCGATAAGCTCGTCGATCATGCCGACCTGCGTGTCGAAGATCTCCTGCAGCCGCCGGCGGATGGACTCCGTCTGGTTGCTCATCTCCAGCGTCAGGTTGCCGAACATGCACCCCGACACCGTGCCGCAGGACTCCTGGCCCGCGTGCTGGACCTCCTCGGTCGCCTCGAAGAGCCGGCGCAGCCGCTCCAGAGGGGCCGCGTCGGCGCCCAGGATGCGGGTCCACTCGCGCTTCTGCGCCGCCCAGTGCTCGTCGATGACGGTCAGCGCGAGGGCTTCCTTGGACTCGAAGAAATAGTAGAAACTGCCCTTGGGCACCGCGGCCGCCTTGCAGATCTCGGCCACCCCCAGGGCCGAGTAGCCGCGCTGCTCGATGAGCGTCTGCGCGGCAGTGATGATCTTCTCCCTGGCATCACTCGTGCGTCCCATGGCAACAGTATACGACCGATCGACTATAGCTGGTCGACCGGCTCGCTCCGCCGCTTCCGGGCCGGGAGCCCCGACCGGTCCCCAGGGTGGGTCCGGCGGCGGTCCACCGGCCAGGACCCGTTTCCTCCCTCCTGGGAGGCGGAGCCTCCCTCGGGCCCGGCGGTGCGGAGATCCGCTCGACCAGGCCCTAGCATGGCGGCGTGGAGCTGCGTCAACTTCGGTACTTCGTCGCCGTCGCCGAGGAACTGAACTTCGGGAGGGCGGCCGAACGGCTCCTGATCGCTGGGCCTTCCCTGTCCCAGCAGATCAAGGCGCTCGAACGCGATCTGGGGGTCCGGCTCTTCGACCGTGACCGCCGCTCGGTGTCGCTCACGCCCGCCGGCTCGGCGCTGCTCCCGCACGTCAGGGCGCTGCTGGAGCGCGCCGACGACGTGGGGCGGCGGGCGAAGCAACTGGGCGGCTCGGAAGCGGTGCGGCTCGGCTACGTCAACTGGCTCCCCGCCGACCTGGCGGCCCGCGCGTCGGCGGTGGCCCGGCTGCACGTCGACGCGTGGATCGCGCCCTCGCACACCCAGGCCGCCCGGGTCGGCGACGGCGGCCTGGACCTCGCCGTCACCTGGGTGCGGACCGAGGACCTGGAGCGGCACGGACTGCGGTCCCGGCTCCTGGGTGCGGACCGCCTGTACGCGGTCTCCACCGGCGACGACACCGGTGCCGTCCGCGCCGAGGACACCGTCCTCCTCCTCGACGACGACACCACCTCCTGGCTGTCGTGGAACCTCTATGCCGAGCGGCTCGCCGCCGACAGCGGGGCGCGCGCGGTCCGGATCTCCGACGGCGGTGTCACCGGCAGCGGGTTCTTCGACCACGTCCGCCGCATCCGCGGTCCGGTCCTCAACAGCCCCAAGGGCCAGACCAGTCCGTTGCCGCCCGACCTGGTCAAGCGCCCGGTGGTGGCCCCCGAGGTGTACTGGACCTGGTCGCTGGTCTGGCGGGCCGACGAGGTCCGCGAGACCGTGCTGGCCGTGGTGGACGCCCTCACCGGGGGCGTGGGCGACCTCGGCATCCACCGTCCGGACGCCTGGCTCCCCGACGGGGACCCCTACAAGCGGTAGATTTCCTCCGATCCGCCGGAATTGCCGTCCGGTCGTCCGGCCGTCAGGGTCGCGGCTGACCCGTCGGCCGTCCCGCCGGTGAAGTCCACCCACCGCAGTCCACCGGGAGCAGGCCATGAGCGTTCAGGGTCAGAGGGTCGCCGTCGTCACGGGTGCCTCGCAGGGCATCGGTGCCGGGCTGGTCGAGGGGTACCGCAAGCTGGGGTACGCGGTGGTGGCCACCTCGCGGAACATCGGCGCGTCCGCGGACCCGGAAGTGGTGACCGTCCGGGGCGACATCGCCGAACGGGAGACGGCCGAGCGGGTGATCGCGACGGCGGTGGAGCGCTTCGGCCGGGTGGACACGCTGGTCAACAACGCGGGCATCTTCGTCGCGAAGCCGTTCACCGAGTACACCGAGGACGACTACCGGGCGGTGCTCCGGGTGAACCTGGACGGGTTCTTCCGCGTCACGCAACGGGCCGTCGAGCGGATGCTGGAGCAGGGCGGGGGACACGTCGTCCAGATCTCCAGCAGTCTGGGGGACCAGCCGGACGTGAAGGTGACGTCGGTGCTGGCGTCGCTGACGAAGGGCGGTCTGCAGTCCGCGACGAAGGCGCTGGCGACCGAGTACGCCACCCGGGGCATCCGGGCGAACGCGGTGGCGCTGGGGACGATCAAGACCCCGATGCACCCGGTGGAGAGCCACGACGCGCTCGCCGGGCTGCACCCGGTGGGGCGCATGGGGGAGATCGACGACATCGTGGAGGCCGTCCTCTACCTCGAGAGGGCGCCGTTCGTCACCGGTGTGGTGCTCCCGGTCGACGGCGGCCAGTCCGCGGGCCGCTGACGCCCGGCGCCCCGTCACCTGCCGCGTGCCGGGCGGGGTGCGGGGTCGCCGCGACGCACGCGACCCGCGGACACGTCGGGCGCGCCGCGGGCTTCACGTCGTGGGGGAGGGGCTGCCCGCGTCCCGGTTCCCGCCGCAGGCCGGGGCCGCCGCCGTCTCCGGTCGCGGCAGCGCGGAGCGTACGGCGGGAAGCGCCAGGACCACGGCCACCGCCGCGAGTTGCCAGACCGCGCCGAAGCCCAGCACCCCCGCGACGCCGAACAGGACCGACACCGGACCGGCGGCGGCCAGTCCCACCGGCCCGAGCGCGAAGGCCCCGAAGGCGCCGTACGCGCTGACCCGGGCGAGGGCGCCGGGCGGCACCTGCGACTGGGTGACCGTCGCGAAGAGGGTGCCGCACACGGCCGAGCCGACACCGGCCGCCAGTGCGGCGGCGCAGATCCACGGCAGCGGCAGCCCGCTGGCGAGGGCGGCCGACGGCATCGCCCAGCCGAGGGTGGCGGCCGTGCCCATGAACAGCGGGCGGCGCGGCCGGCGCCCCAGCATCGCCGTGCCGCCGGCAACCGCGCCCGCCCCGTACAGGGCCATGATCAGGCCCCAGGAGCCCGGGCCGCCGAGTTCCCGCTGGGCGACGAGCGGTCCGAGGACGAGGAACGGCGCCCACACCAGGAGGTTGAACAGGCAGACGTGGACCGAGGTGACCCACAGCCAGGTCCGCGAGCGGAACTCCGTCCAGCCCTCGCGCAGTTCCGCCACGAAGGGCGCGGCGGGCCCACCGGCCCGGACGGTCCGCGGCAACAGGAGCAGCGCGACGACGCTCACCCCGTAGCTGAGGGCGTCCACGGCGAGGACCGCGGAGGCGCCCGCGACCGCCGTGAGGACGCCGGCGAGCGCCGGTCCCGCGATCGAGGCCGCGGACCGGGCCACGCCCAGCAATGCGTTGCCGTCGGCGAGTGCGTCCCCCCGTACGAGGCGGGGGACGAGCGCGTCGAGCGCCGGGGTGAACAGCGCCTCGGCGGCGCCCCAGACGACGACCAGCCCGATCAGCGTCGCCATGTGCGGTGCGCCGCCCAGCAGGGCGAGGGCGAGGCCCGCCTGGGTGAGGCAGCGCGTGACGTCGGCGGCGAGCATCACCCGCCGGCTGCCCCAGCGGTCGGTCAGGACGCCGCCGGCGAGCAGCACCAGCACCAGGGGCAGGATCCGCGCCGCCAGGACCAGGCCGAGTTCGGTGCCACCGCCGCCGGTCTCCAGGACCGCGAAGGCCAGTGCGACGGACGCCATCGACGATCCGAACAGCGAGGTGGCGTAGCCGATGAAGAAGCGACGGAAGTCGCGTTCGCGCAGGACCGCGGGGAGGTGGGGGAGTGCCATGGGCGCAGCGTGCCGGGGGCGGTCGGCGACACGCCAGGCCCGTGGCGGAAACTATTGAGTCGGGTCGAATCAACTTATGATGGCTGCGGGTCAGGGTGAAGAGTGATTTACTGCGGTCGATCGCGGCGGCCCGTTGCTCAGCCGTTGCGGAGGATCGACGGGGGAGGGGTGGACGCCCTATGACCCAGCCGGTGGAGTACGCCGTGGCCGTCGAACGTTTCCTGGCCGCTTCCGGGCTCGGCGAGGGATCGCGGCGGGTCTACCGGATCGCGCTGGCCACCTGGGCCTGGGGACTCGTCGACCGTCCCCCGCCGGTCGGCGGCGGCCGCCGCAACGCCGAACCCCCGGCGGTCCCGCTGGCCCTGCTCGACGCACCGGGTACCGCGGGGCGGCTCCGCGACGCCTTCGCGGCACGGTCCGCGGCGGTCGGCGCCCGTACGGCCAACCGCGAACTCTCCGTCCTGTGCAGCGCCGTGGCGTGGTGGCGCGCGGCGGGCTGGCTGTCCGCGGACCCCACGGAGGGCCTGCGGGCGCTGCCCGTGCCGAAGCCGCGCCGTGCCGAGGCCGGCCTCGACGCCGAGCAGGTGCGCGAGGTTCTGCGGCTGAGGGCACCACTGCGCGAGCAGGCCTTCTGGCACCTGCTCCACGAGACGGGGGCGCCCATCGAACGGCTCCTGGCGCTCGACGTCGACGACCTCGTCCTGCCCGGCCGTCGCACCCGCGAGCGCGTGGGGGAGCCGCTGCGCTGGGGGGACGGCTCGGCCCGGCTGCTGCCGCTGCTCGTGCTGGGGCGCGTCGACGGGCCGCTGTTCCGCACCGGCCGCGGACGGCTGTCCTACCGGCGTGCGGCGGAGCTGTTCACCGCCGCGACGCGCCCGCTCGACCCGGGCGGGCGCGGGTGGACGCTGAGGCGGCTCCAGGCGGCGGGGCGGCGCTGACCGGGCCCGCGCGCCGACCGCGCCCGCGCCCCGCGACCGAGGATCAGCCGAGGACGCGCAGGGCGCTCTCCACGGCCGCGGCCATGCGCGTGCGCGCGGAGGTGAGGTAGCGGCGCGGGTCGACGGTGGCGGAGTCCGCCGCGAGGAAGTCGCGTACCGCGCCGGTGAAGGCGATGTTCAGCGCCGTGCCGATGTTGATCTTGACCATGCCCCCGGCGACGGCGCGGCGCAGCTCCTCGTCGGGTACCCCGGTGGAGCCGTGCAGGACCAGGGGCACGGGCACCGCTCCGCGCAGACGGGCGATCAGATCGTGGTCGAGCCGTGCGGTGCGGGTCGTCATGGCGTGGGAGCTGCCGACCGCCACGGCGAGGGCGTCGATCCCGGTGGCGGCCACAAAGGCGGCGGCCTCGGCGGGGTCGGTACGGGCGCCCGGGGCGTGCACGCCGTCCTTGCCGCCTATCTCGCCGAGTTCGGCCTCCAGCCACAGACCGCGGTCGTGGGCCCGGTCCGCGGCGGCGCGGGTGGCGGCGACGTTGCGGTCGTGGGGGAGCGCCGAGCCGTCGTACATCACGGAGCCGAACCCGCAGTCCGCGGCGCGGCGCAGCAGGTCCTCGTCGGTGACGTGGTCGAGGTGGAGGCCCACGGGGACCGCGGCGGACTCGGCGACCGCGGCCGTCGCGCGGGCGATCGGGGCGAGCGCACCGCCGTGGAAGCGCACGGCGTTCTCGCTGATCTGGCAGACCGCGGGCCGCCCGGCGGCCTCCGCGCCGGCGACCACCGCCTCCGCGTGCTCCAGGGTGATCACGTTGAAGGCACCGATCCCGCACCCGTCGGCGTAGGCCGCGCGGACGAGTTCGGCGGTGGGGACCAGCGGCATGACGTGGCGACCTCTCGAGGATGGGATGATGATGCGTGAACGTGACGGTTCCGCCTGGAAAAGCCGCAGAAACACGCGTGACGGCGCGTGACCACACGCGGGCGCCGGGCCGGGCCGGCCCACCCGAGGACAGGGGACGAGGAGATGGCGGGACCACAGGCCCGATGGAGCGCGCTGCTGGAGATGCTGACCCGGGACGGGAGCGTCGAGGTCGAGCCCGCCGCCGCCGAACTGGCGGTCTCCGCCGCGACGATCCGGCGCGACCTGGACGAACTGGCCCGGCAGAACATGGTCACCCGCACCCACGGCGGCGCGGTGATCAACGCGATCGCCTACGACCTGCCGCTGCGGTACAAGGCCGCCCGCAACGCCCCGGAGAAGGAGCGCATCGCCCGGGCGGCCGCGGCCCTGGTGAAGCCGGGCGCGGTGGTGGGGCTCAACGGCGGCACCACGACAACGGAGGTCGCCCGGGCCCTCGCCGCACGCGCCGACCTCGCCGACAGCGGCGCCGAGACCGCGCTCACGGTCGTCACCAACGCGCTCAACATCGCCGGGGAACTGGCCGTCCGGCGGCACGTGAAGCTGGTGGTGACCGGCGGTGTCGCCCGCCCGGCCTCGTACGAGCTGACCGGGCCGCTGGCCGCGGAACTGCTCGCGCAGCTCACCCTCGACGTGGTGTTCCTCGGCGTGGACGCCCTCGACGTCACCCATGGCGCGGCGGCCCGGGACGAGGGCGAGGCCAGCGTCAACCAGGCGCTCGCCCGGCGCGCCGAGCGGGTGGTGGTGGTCGCCGACGCGTCCAAGTTGGGGCGGCGGGCCTTCGCCCGGATCTGCCCGGTGGAGGAGGTCGACGTCCTGGTGACGGACGGGAGTGCGCCGGCCGCGCTGGTCGAGCCCTTCGCGGCGGCCGGCGTGGAGGTCGTCCGCGCCTGACCGGGCCTGCCGTCGCACGGGCCACCTCCCCCTTCCGTCGTCCCGCCCACCCCATGAAGCAGCATGCAACTTTCTGCAGGAAAATTGCTAGAGTCGAGCAACTTCACACATGATGCTCGACCGGACGTGCTCGGTGTCAAGGGCAGCCCGCCGGCCGGGGAGGGGAGTCCACCGATGAGCCAGAGCCAGAGCCAGAGCCGGACCCAGATCCGGACACAGGACGCGAACCCGAGCAGGACCGAGACCGAGACGGCGGCCCAGCCGGACTGCTGGCGCCGCGCCATCGCCCTCGCGGGCGACGCGGAGGCGCCCTGGCGGGCCGCGATGCCCCGGCCCGGCGAGCGGGTCGCGGTCGTGGGCTGCGGCACCTCGTGGTTCATGGCGCACGCCTACGCGGTGCTGCGTGAGAGCGCCGGCCAGGGGGAGACGGACGCCTTCGCCGCATCGGAGATGCCGGCCGGCCGGGCCTACGACCGGGTCGTCGCCCTCACCCGCTCGGGCACGACGACCGAGGTGCTGGGGGTGCTGGCCCGGCTGCGCGGCACCGTTCCGACGGTGGCCGTCACGGCCGATCCCGCCACTCCCGTGATGGAACTGGCCGACGCGGCGGTGGTGCTGGACTTCGCGGACGAGACCTCGGTCGTCCAGACCCGCTTCGCCACCACCGAACTCGTCCTGCTGCGCGCCCTGCTGGGGGAGGAACTCGCCGGGCTGCCCGCCCAGGCGGAGGCCGCGCTCGCCGCGCCGCTGCCGGACGGGCTGCTGGAGACCGAGCAGTTCACCTTCCTCGGCCGAGGCTGGGCCTACGGCGTCGCACAGGAGGCGGCGCTCAAGATGCGGGAGGCGGCCGGCGCCTGGACGGAGGCGTACCCGGTCATGGAGTACCGGCACGGCCCGATCAGCGTCACGGGGCCCGGCCGGGTGGCGTGGTGGTTCGGCGACCCGGGGGACCTCCCGGCGGGACTGGAGGGGGAGATCGCGCGCACCGGCGGCCGGCTGGTGGCCCTGGGGCGCGATCCGCTCGCCGACCTGGTCGTCGTCCAGCGGCTGGCCGCCGCCCTCGGCGCGGCCCGCGGCCTCGACCCGGACGCCCCCCGGCACCTCACGCGTTCGGTGGTCCTCGCCGACGACCGCGGCTGAGGCCGGGCCGGGACGCCGTCCGTACGCCGGAAGGCGAATGCCGCCCCCGCCCCGGGGAGGGGCGGGGACGGCATCACACGAGGACCGTCAGGCCTTGGCCCACTTCTGGTTCGGCGTCCCGTAGCACGTCCACAACTGGAGCGGGGTGCCGGCGGAGGTGCCCTTGTCGAGCACGTCGACGCACTTGTTCTTGTTGGTCAGGTCGTTCGAGCCGTTCAGCCTGAACTGCTGGGCCCAGCCGCCGTTGCAGCGGGCCAGCTGGATGACCGCGCCGTCCGTGAACGAGGCGCCGGCCAGGTCCATGCACATGCCGAAGGCGCGGACGGTCCCGTCGGAGCGGAAGTCCCACTTCTGCCAGGCGCCGCCGTCGCAGTCCTGGATCTGCAGCCGGGCGCCGTCACGCCCGGTGCTGTTCTTGGCGCCGCTGACCGCGACGCAGCGCCCGCTCTGCACGCTGCGGATCCGCACGCCGGGCACGGTGGCCGTCTGCTGCGTCTTGGAGGGCGTCGGGTTGCCCGCCGACGAACCCGACCCGGAGCCGGACGAACCGCCGGAGCCCCCGGAGCTGCCGGAGCCGCCGGTGGCCGAACCGCCACCGCCGCCGGTCCCGCCGCCACCGGCGCTTCCGCCGCCACCGGTGGTGCCCGGGGCGTCGCCCACGGGCGGCAGACCGCCGCCGCCGGTGCCGGTGCCGCCCGCCGAACCGCCGCCGTTCGGGCCGCCCTGCGACCCGGAGGCCGGCGGGACGTTGCCGCCCGCGGCGGGCGAGGCCTTGGTGCCGTTCGTGCCGGGCGACGCCGGCAGGACGCCGCTCTGCAACGTGCTGGGCTCGGCCACCGCCACCGGGTCACCCTTGCCGCCCTTGTCGGGCAGCAGGTCGATGCGTGCCATCAGCGGCACGACCAGCACCGCGCAGCCGATGACGGCCGACGTGGTCGCCAGCACACTCCACGCCCGCCGGTCCGGCAGCAGCCGCCGGTGCGGCAGGGAGGGGCGTCGGGCGAAGGTGTCCGCGAAACGGGGCTCGGCCCCGTCGAGAACCTCGGGGTCCCGTGGATCGGGATGGGGAGGCACGTGGTCTCCTGTCGGCTCGGGAATCTGCGCGGAAGCGTAGGGGGCGCGTCCGCCCGTTGCTTTCGGCAGGGTGAACAATAGTTTAAGATTTCACCAAGTGTGACAGCGAATGATCGAATATGCGCCAACACTGTGGTCAGAGCATCTCGTTCAGCAGCTTAATCTTTACGCCATGTGTGTGAACGAGTCCGACTGTCGTGAAGGCGGGGCGGACGTCCTCGCCGGGCACGACACCGGCGGCGCCGACGAACGCAGAGCTGTCGCCAGCCTGATCATCGCCGAGCGGGACAGCCTGCGGAGGTTCGTCACCGGCCTCATGGGCCGTGACGTGCACGCCGCGGAGGACGTGCTGCAGGAGACCCTGCTGCGCGCCCTGCAGCGCGCCGGACGGCTGGACGTGCACGAGCGGCCGGTCCGCATGTGGCTGTTCCGGGTCGCCCGCAACCTCGTGGTCGACCACCGCCGCCGCGACCGCGCCGTGCCCGTCGGCATCACCGCCGCCGACTTCGCGGGCACCGCGCTCGAGCACTCCGGGGACCACGCCGGCCTCGTCGAGGACCGTTCCGTGCTGCTCGCCGCGCTGAGCGCCCTCCCGCCGGCCCACCGCGAGGCCGTCGTCCGCGTCCACGTCATGGACCAGAGCGGAGCCGACGCCGCCGCCGACATGGGTGTGCCGCGCGGCACCGTCAAGTCCCGCACCCACCACGGCGTGCGGGCCCTGCGGGCCGAACTCGCCCGCCGCGGCGTGGACGGAGTGGCCGCGTGAACGTCCCCACCGGCTGGACCCGGCTCATCGGACTCGTCGGCCTGCTGATCCTCGTCGTCGTCCTGGCGCACTGGATCGTCCGCCGCAAGGGCGGCTGGGGCGCGCTGCGCCGTCGCGTCGTCCGCGAACTGACGACGGCCGCCCGCGCCTTCGCCACACCCGTCCGCACCCAGCTGCGGCACCGCCGCGGCCTGCGGGTGCTCGGCCGCCTGCTCCGCGACCCCTCCGGGTGGGCGGACGCCGCGACCGCGCTGCGCCGCGCCGCCGCCCAACGCCCCGGCGCCCGGCCGTACGCGGCGCTCCTGGGCACCGACGTCATCGGCGTGTACGTCGCCCACGGCCACGGCGGGGAGGGCGTCCTGCCCGAACCGTGGGCCCGCGACGCCGCCGAACCGCGCCTGTGGTGGATCGGCCGCGCCGACCTCGGCACCGCACCGGAGACCGGGCGCCGCGAGGCCCCCGTCCTGGTCTGCCTCGGCAGGGCCGGCACCGACGCGGTGCTGCTCGACCTGACGGCCGTTCCCCCGGCGGTCTCCGTCACCGGTGAACGGCGCACCGCCCGCGCCGTGCTCCAGGCCCTCGCCGCCCAGCTCGACGCCCGCCTGCCCGCCGGCCGCGTCGTGGTCGGCGCCGGGGTGCACCCCCGGCACGACGGGCCCGACGACGTCTTCGAACGGCCCGGCACCGCCTACGCCGTGAGCGCCGAGGCGCCGGACCGCAACCGGCCGGCCGGCGTGCGCCTGCTCACCCTCGGCGTGGCCCACCACAGCACCCTGATCCTGGAGGCGGACCGCGACGGGCACCTTCGCCTGCACGGCGGCCCGCCCGCCCTCACGGTCGACGCGCTGCCCCTGGCCCGCGCCGTGGCCCGGCTGGTGCACGCCCTGCCGCCGGTGCCCGGGGACGACGAGGGCGCCGGCCCCAACCCGCCGAAGGCGCTCCACACCCTGTCCGCCGACGACGACCTCGTCGAGTCCGGGCTCCCGTCCGCGGCCATGGCGGTCTCCGCGACCGCCCCCCGCCCCGAACCCGCCACGGCCCCCGCCACCGCCGCCGCCGCGGAACCCGGCGACGAGGACGACCTCGCCGAGCCGGCCGCATTCGGACCGGCGGGCGTCTCCGCAGCCACCGCACGCTCCTCGTCCTCGTGACGCCCGAACTGGGAAGACCGTGAACCTCACCATCACCACCGTCGACGGCGCGGACGGTGCGCGCCGCGACCACCTCGTAGGGCTGCCGCCGCGCACCACCGTCGCGGACCTCGCTGAGGCCGTGGACGGGACGCGCGCCCGCGACCTCTACCTCGACGGCCGCCGGCTCGACCCGGACGCGCCCGTCGCCTCGGCCGGACTGCGCGAAGGCGGCGTCCTGGGCCTCGGCGCCGCCGGAACGGACCCCGACCGGGTGCGGGTCGGCGCGGAGACCGACGCCGGGCCGGTGCTCGCCGAGGTCCACGTGGTCTCCGGACCGCAGGCCGGGCGCACCTGGCTGCTCGGCTTCGGCAGCCACGAGATCGGTTCGGGACCGCTGTGCGCGATCCGCCTCGAAGGCTACGGCGTCCCCGAGGGCGGGCTGTGGGTGACGGTGGGTGCCGACGGCTCGGCGCACTGGCACCGCACCCGTACCGCGCCCGGCGACGAGGTGCGCGGCCGGGTCCCCGCGCCCCCGCCGGACGACGCCGTCACCGCGCTGCGCCGGACCCGCCCGCAGGGGGTCACCACCGAGCGGACCGCCGCCCCGGGACAGCCGGTGCCCTGGCCGCCCGGCGAGGACCTGACCGCGGGTTCCGTCCTGCTGCGGATGAGCGCGCCGGTCGAGGCGGACGCCGCCGTCACCCCGTCCGCGGACGGCTTCGGCATCGACTACAACCGCCCGCCGCGCATCGCCCCGCACCTGGACGGCGAGCGGGTCCGGCTGCCTTCGCCGCCCTCGGCCCCGGGCAAGCGCCCCTTCCCCGCGGCCATGATGATCGCCCCGGTGATCATGGGCTTCTTCATGGTCGCCATCTTCAAGTCGTACTACTTCGTCGTCTTCATCGCGCTCGGCCCGATGATGATGCTCTCCAACTGGGTCACGGGCCGCCGCACCGCCCGCAAGGACTACGAGGAGGCGGACCGCCAGTACAACCGGCGGCGCGTCGCGGTCGAGGACGGGGTGCGCGAGGCCGTCGCCCGCGAGCGCCGGGTGCGCCACGTCACCGGCCCCGACCCCGCCGCCGTCGCCCTGATGGCCACCGGGCCGGGCAGCCGGCTGTGGGAGCGGCGCCGCCACGACCCCGACCACCTCGTCCTGCGGCTGGGCACCGCCGACCAGCCCTCGCTGCGCGAACTCGAGGACCCCGCCCGCGACGAGAACCACCGCACCATCCGCTGGAACATCCCCGACGCCCCCATCGCGGTGGACCTCAGCGGCCACGGAGTGGTCGGCGTGGCGGGACCGGCGGCGCAGGTGCAGCCGCTCGCCCGCTGGATGGCCGTGCAGGCAGCGGTGCTGCACAGCCCCCGCGACCTGCGGATCGTGCTGCTCACCGAACCGGGACGCGCCGACGACTGGGCCTGGGTGCGCTGGCTCCCGCACGTGCGGCCCGCGGCGGCCGGCGGCCCGCTCGTCCTCATCGGCAACGACCCCGAGTCGACCGCGGCCCGGGTCTCGGAGCTGGTCGCGCAGATCCAGGTCCGCAAGCGGGCCACGAGCCACGACCGCAACGCGGCCGTCGTCGGCCCCGACATCCTGGTGATCGCCGACGGCGCCCGGCGGCTGCGCGACGTGCCCGGCATGGTCCAGGTCCTCACCGAGGGCCCGGCGACGCGCGTCTTCAGCGTCTGCCTCGACGAGCAGGAGCGGCTGCTGCCCGAGGAGAGCACCGGAGTGGTGCTCGCCGAGGCCGGCCGGCTCACCGTCAAGCGTCCCGGCACGCCCGACGTCCCGGCGGTCCGCGCCGACCAGGTCACGCCCGAGTGGTGCGAGCAGGTCGCCCGCGCGGTGGCGCCGGTCCGCGACGTCAGCCCCGAGCACGACGCGGGACTGCCGCAGCGCGTGAAGCTGCTCGACCTGCTGAACCAGGAACCGCCCAGCGCCGACACGCTCCTGGCGGGCTGGCGGGCCCGGCCCTCCACCACCTCCTTCGTGCTCGGCAGCGGCTTCGAGGGCCCGTTCTCCCTCGACCTCGTCCAGGACGGTCCGCACGGCCTCGTCGCCGGGACCACCGGCTCCGGCAAGTCCGAACTGCTGCAGACCTTCGTCGCCTCCCTCGCCGCCGCCAACCGGCCCGACGAACTGACCTTCGTCCTCGTCGACTACAAGGGCGGCAGCGCCTTCAAGGAGTGCGCGCAGCTCCCGCACACCCTCGGCATGGTCACCGACCTCGACGCCCACCTCGTCGAACGGGCCCTGGAGTCGCTGGGCGCCGAGCTGATGCGCCGGGAGCACGTCCTCGCCGCGGCCAACTCCAAGGACCTCCCCGAGTACCAGGCCAAGCGCGCCGCCGACCCCACGCTCGCGCCGCTTCCCCGGCTCCTGCTGGTCATCGACGAGTTCGCCACCCTGGTGCGCGAGGTACCCGACTTCGTGCCGGGCCTCATCAGCATCGCCCAGCGCGGCCGGTCGCTCGGCATCCACCTCGTCCTGGCCACCCAGCGGCCCGCCGGTGTGGTGACCGCCGACATCCGGGCCAACACCAACCTGCGGATCGCGCTGCGCGTCACCGACCAGTCCGAGAGCCAGGACGTCATCGACGTCACGGACGCCGTCGACATCTCCGCCGGCACCCCGGGCCGCGCCCTGGTGCGGCGCGGCCCGAAGTCCGCGGAGCCCTTCCAGACCGCCTGGGTGGGCGCCGAACGGCCGCGGCCGAGGACCGACGAGGAGACCGAGGCCGACAGCGGCGCCCGCAAGCCCGTCGTGGCGGCGGAACTGTCCTGGGACGCCCTCGGGCGGGCCGCGGCGCCGGCCGCGTCCGAAGTCGTGTTCACCCAGAGCGCCCAGGCGCCCGCGCCCACCGACCTCCAGGTCCTGGTCGACGAGATCCGCGGGGCGGTGGACCGGCTCGAGGACTACGTCCCGCAGCCCAGCCCGTGGCTGCCCGCGCTGGAGCGCAAGGTCCTGCTCGACGACCTCGACGCGATGAACCCCGTCCGCGAGGGACGGCTGCTCATCCCCTACGCCCTGGAGGACGTGCCGCAGCTGCAGCAGCGCCACGTCGCCGCCGCCGACCTCAGCAGCTTCGGCCACCTGTACGTCGTCGGCGCGCCCAGGTCCGGCCGCACCCAGGTGCTGCGCACCCTGGCCGGCTCCGCCGCCCGCCACCACAGCAGCGCCGACGTGCACTTCTACGGCATCGACGCGGCGGGCGGCGGCCTGGCCGCGCTCACGACGCTCCCGCACTGCGGTGCCGTCGTCCCCCGGCACGACACCGAACGGCTGGAGCGCCTGCTGCGCCGCCTCAACCAGGAGCTGGTCAACCGCCAGGAACTGGCCCAGCAGCACAACGCCACCGGCATCGGCGAACTGCGCAAGGTGCTGCCGAAGGCCGAGCGCCCCGCGCACATCCTGCTGCTGGTCGACGGCTGGGACGCCCTGTCGGCCATGCTCGACGAGCACGAGTACAGCCACATGTACCAGGACATGGTCCGCCTGGTCCGCGAGGGCGCCGGAGCGGGCATCCACTTCGTCGGCACCTCGGAACGCGCCCTGCTGGGCGGCCGAATGGCGGCCCACAACGACCACCGGCTGCTGCTGCGGCCCGGCGACCGCTCCGACGTCCAGGCCGTCGGCATGAAGCCCGGCAAGCTGCCGGCGGACATCCCGCCCGGCCGCGGCTGGCACGTGCTGACCGGTACCGAGACCCAGGTCGCGCTGCTCGCGGCGGGCGGCGGCACCGAGCAGGTCGAGGCGCTCCGCAAGATCGGTGCCGCCGCGCTCAAGCGCGACGCGCGGGTGCCGCAGGCGCGGCGCCCCTTCGCGGTGGCCTCGCTGCCGCGGTCGGCGGAGTTCGCCGACGTCTACGACAAGGTGCCCGCCGAGCAGCGGCGTCCCCTGTGGGGTCTGCTCGGCATCGGCGGCGACGAGGGCGAACCGGTCGGCGTGGACCTCGCCGGCGCGTCCGCGGTGTTCGGCGTCATCGGCCCCACCGGTTCCGGACGCAGCAACACCCTGGCCTCGCTGGCGGTCTCGCTGCTCGCCGGCGGCACCTCACTGGTCGTCCTCACCCCGCGTGAGTCCCCGCTGCGGGGGCTCAGCCGGCACACCACCGTGCGGGTGATCACCGACAGCGAGCCGACCGAGGAGGCGGTGCGCTCGGCGCTCGCCGAACTGCCCGGACCGCGGGTGGTGATGGTCGACGACGCCGACCTGCTGGCGATGTCCGGCGCCGACAAACTCCTCAAGGAGATCACGGTGTCCGGCCGCGACCAGGGCCTCGGTCTCGTCTACGCCGCGACGGCCGACGGCGTCCAGGGCGGCATGAGCGGCTGGATGTCCAGTGCCCGCAAGGCCCGCCGCGGTCTGCTGCTGGGGCCGAAGAGCATCACCGAGGGAGACCTGATCGGCGTGCGGCTCCCGCACGCCGTCACACGGGTGGCACCCCACGCGGGCCGCGGCTGGACCGCCGGACGGGGCAGCGAGGTGATGGCGCTGCAGGTGCCGCTGACCTCGCTCCGCACGGAGTGATCCCCGCGCCGTGGTCCGCGCTGCGGTGCGGACCACGGCACGGGCCCCGGACACGACGAAGGGCCGGGCGGGGAACGATGTCCCGCCCGGCCCTTCGCGTGCGGCCGCTACTTCTTGAAGTTGCTCGCGACCTGGGTGTCGAAGTCCTCGGCGCCCTTGGCGATCGAGGTGAACGCCTCGCCGAAGTTCTCCAGGCCGTGGATGGCCTGGGTGAGGCTGCCGGTGAACTGCTGGTAGGCGTCACGGATGGCCCCGCTGGCCTGGGGCAGCACCAGCTCGTCGTTGAGCATGCTCTCGACCTGGCCCTTCAGGCCCTCGAGCCGGGCCATCCACTCGGTGCAGGTGGACGCGTGCGCCGCCGCCCGCTGCCGGACGTCCTCGGGAACGATGTGAATCGCAGGCATTGCATCGCCTTTCTGTTCTGATGAGCCTGTGGGGGGGTGCTCCCGATCAGGCGATCTTGGGGTTGGTTCCGCCGTGGGTACCCGGGTTCTGCGGATGAGTGTCCGGGTTGTTGGGGTTCTTCGGGTCGTCGGGGTCCCCGCCGGGCTTGTCGCCGCCGGAGTACGTCCACTCCGGGGACTTGCCGTCGGAGCCCTTGGGGCCGCGCGTGTACTCGGTGTGGCCGCCGTCGCTGTTGGTGACGGTCATGGTGCCGCTGCCGTCGCCGTTGATGTTGGCCACCGTGTGGGCGGTGCTGCCGTCCGGGTACGTGGTGTCCGTCGTGTAGCTGTCGCCGTTGTAGTTGGTGGTGGAGGTGTACTTCTTGCCGTCGTACTCGACGGTGGTCACCTCCTTGGTGACCTTGCCGTCCGCGTCGACCTCCACGTGCGAGTCGATGTGACCGCGGTTGGTGTCCAGGTGGAAGTCGGGCGGGGTGTCACCGGGGTCCGTGGCGGAGCAGAAGTCCGGCAGCTCGCCGGGCCCCTCGCACTCCTTCAGGTGCTGCTGCTTGTACTCCCACTGGGCCTTCTGCTGCTTCCAGTTCTGCACGTGCAGGTTGGCGCTCATCACACCGACCTGGGCGCCCAGCTCGGAGTCGAACTCCCGGAACGCCTCGCCCACGGAACCGAAGGCCGCGGCGAGCTCCTTGATGCCCTTGTCCGCGCGCCCCATCGTGCTCGTGGCGTTGGTGTGGAAGGTGGACATCGCGGTGGCCACGGCCTCATGGCCGAGGACCGCCTGCGCCTCGCCGTAGCCCGAGCTCAGCCGTCCGAAGATGCCCTTCTTGATGAGCGGGTCGATCTCGCCCGCCAGGGCTTCCAGGCGCTGCTTGGCGTCGTTGAGGACGTCGTAGTCGATTTTGATCTCGGGCACGGGGGACCTCCGGACGGTCCTTGGAGAATCCGGTCACCTCGACCACGCACCACGCCCCCCGCCGGTTCACCGCCGCGCGCAGGTTTGACGCAGGTCACATGAACCACGCGTGAGCCTCGCGCGTGGTCCACGTGGAGAGCTCCGCCGGGCTCCTCCGCTCCGAACTGGGAGGGATCCCCCACATGCCTCGCCCGAGCGACTGGAACGTGGTCGGTCTGCACGGGGACCCGACCCCCGGGGACCCGGTCCAGATCCGTCAGCTGGTCACGGACCTGTCCACGATCGGTTCGCAGGCGAGGTTCATCGCGACGGCCATCGACCAGGTGATGAACACCGCCGACAGCAGCGTCTTCGCCGGGCAGACCGCGGACGCCCTGCGCGGCAAGATCGACGACCGGCTGCGCAACCACATCAACGACGTGGCCAACTCCTTCGAGGAGGTCTCCCGCACCCTGGGCGACTGGGCGAACTGGGTCGAGGAGGCCCAGGGCAAGGCCGACGGCGCCCTGTCGGCCGCCCGCGGCCTGCCGCAGGACGACCCGCAGCTGGAGGTGCACCGGCACACAGCCGAGAGCGCGGGTGCGGAACTCGGTGAGCACGGCAGCACCGTCGCCGGCGTGATCAACAAGGCCTCCGACATCCGGCTGCCGATCTCGGACTGCCAGGTCTTCTGGGAGATGTTCCAGATCCTGGCGATCATCCTCATCGTGCCGGCGCTGATCTTCGGCGGTCCGATCGCCCTGCTCGCCTTCGGCGTCAACATGACGCTGTTCGTCAAGGCGGCCATCGACTTCGCCCGCGGGGACATCGGCTTCCTCGACCTGTTCCTCGCCGGGCTCGGCATCATCGCCCCCACCACCAAGGCGCTGCCGATCTTCAGCATCGGCAAGCTCATCAAGGGCGGTGTCACCGCCGGCATCCAGTGGGGCCGCGGCAGCATCCTGTCCCTGCGGGACATCATCAGCGGGTTCCGGTTCGCCACCGTCTTCACGGGCCTCCGGGACGTCGCGCGGATGAGCCTCACCTGGGTGCGCCAGGGCGGCCTGTGGGTCATGCAGAACTTCCACAACCTGCCCGCGCTCGGCGGGTCGGTGATCGTCAAGAACGGGCTCGTCGTCATCCAGGGCGTCCGCTCCATCCCCGTGGTGGTGCGCGGCTGGACGACGGCGGTACGGGCCGGCGCCCCGGGCGCGTGGAAGAACTTCCAGCTCTTCGCGCAGGAGACCTGGAGCAGCCAGATGGCCGGCGGCAAGTGGACGCGCCTGCTCCTGCCCGTGACGCACACCGACATCGCGGAGTACGGGCTGAAGGGCGCCCTGCGCATGGGCTTCTGGGACCGCGGCGTCATGGGCCGGGGCGTCTGGGACCTGCCGGTGGGCGGCACGGCGGCGCACACCGCGAGCGCCGTCCCGATCGGCCCGCACGGCGCCACCCCGCACTTCGACGTCGCGCACGCCGACATCAACGTGGCCCGGGTGGACCTGGCGGACGTACGCTTCGGCAACTTCGCCGACACCCACACGTCCATCCGCCCCGCCTCCTTCTCCGTGGCGCCGATCGACACCGTCGACCTGAGCGGGCTGCGGGTCGGCACGCTCAACCCGGTCTCGGTGCACGGGGCGACCTCGCTGGTCGACGGTTCGACGGCGGGCTTCCGGGCCGTCCGGCACATGGACGACGTGGTCGACATCGCCGGTACGCAGCTGAGCGGGATGAAGATCGACGCCTTCGGCGTGACGCCCGGTCAGATGAGCGAGGGACTCGGCGTGAGCGCGGCGGCCCCGGGCGGCCACGTGACGCACTCCTCCGGCCTGTACGTGCCGGGCTCGGCGGGAACCCCGGCCGTGCACGAAGGCGTGGACATCACCGCTCTCGCCGCGCACGGCAACGGCAGCCTGCTCTCCCAGGGCACGATCGGCGTGCTGACGGCACCGCCCGGCGGGACCAACGCCCTGCACACCGCCCTCACCGGCGTGCCCGCCCCCGCCCCGGGCACCACGGCGGTCCACGACCTGCTCGCCGCCCCCGGTGCCCCGGGCGCCGGGACGGGCGCCGCGCACACCGCGCTGACCGGCGTCCAGGCGCCACCGAGCGGTGCCGGGGTGCACGACCTGCTGACCGCCCCGGGCGGAACGACCGGCGCCCACGGCCCCCTCACCGGGGTCCCCGGGCACCAGAGCGGCACCAGCGCCGGGGGGTCCGCGTTCGACGTGCTGGCCGGCGGCTCCAAGGGGACGCCCAACAACCCGGTGCCCACGCACTTCGGGTCCTCGCTCGACGACAACGTCGCCGGCGCCGCCCGCGCGAACCAGGCCCATCTGACCCTCGACGAGATCGTGCGCCCGGCCGGCGGCGGCCGCCCCGGTTCCGTGGTCACCGACACCGTGCCCGGCCCCTCCGCGCACGGCGCTCCCGCTCCCGGTGCGCCCAAGGCCGGCGTGCACGGGATCGCGCCCAAGGACGCGGCCCGCTCCGCCTTCGACCTCCTCGACGACGGCCGGGGCGCCCGGCCGGTCGACGGGCCCGCCTTCGCCGGCGCACCCGGAGCCGGGAGGACCGTGGACACCGACGCGGGCCACGCCTTCGCCGGCGCGCCCGCGAAGAGCACCGACGACGTCGTCGTCGCCCCGGGCACGCACGACAAGGTGGCCGTCACCGGCGACGGGAACGTCGCGGTGCCGCTGCGTCAGGACCCGGTACCGGTCCGGCCCTCGGCGTCGGGCGGCGGTCACGTGCTCTCCCGCGAGGCTGACCTGCTCCACGAGGTCAACCTGAAACTGGGCAAGATGGGGTCGGGCACGGTCACGGTGGAGGCCGTCACCGCCGCCCGCCAGGTGCTGGAGGACCTCCGCGGCGCCGCCTTCACCAAGGTCGACATCCGCGCCCAGGCCGACCAGCTCGCCGTCCACCTCGCCGGCCCGGAACGCGGGCACCTCCCCGGCGGCGTCAGGGACGGCGACCACACGCACGACGCGCCCACCCCGGGCGGGCACCACGCCCCGCCGGCCCCGCCGAGGCCGCCGCGGCCGGCGAGCGGCCTGCTCGACGGGCTCGACGACGTGCTCCCGGACGACACCGGGGCACCGCTGGGTTCGCGCTTCGACTTCGACGACGACTCGGTCCCCGGGTCCCCGGTCGGGGAGCACGGCACCGAGGACCTGGACGGCTTCTCGGAGTTCGTGGACCTCATCCGCCCGCTGCGGCAGCACATCGAACGGGCCCTTGACAACCCCGCGGCGGACATCGAGGTGGCCCTCGTGGCCAGCCCCGGAGGCCGGACCTGGCGCGAGTTCTCCGACGACGTGGGCCACGCCATGGTCTCCGTTATGCTGCCGGGCGAGCGCAAGCCGCTCACGATCGGCTTCTACCCCGAGGACGGGAACCTCTTCGGCAACCCGGGCGCCATCGTCAACGACGCCGAGTACCTCCTCTCCGGGCACGTCCGTGTGCTGGGCACCTACCGGATCACCGCGGAGCAGCTGTTCGAGGCGTACCGCTACGCGATGGCCAACTCCGGCGCCGTGTACGACCTGTTCCGCTACAACTGCGTCCGGTTCGCCGAGGGCTTCGTCTCCGCCGCGCTCGGGAAGTCCGTGGCGGACCTGTGGGTGGCGGCCCCGTACCGCCTGGTCGACACCATGCTGCGCCGTGACGGCGCCTGGCACTGGGCCGACGGCACGTCGCCCGTGGCCAAGCTGACCGCCGACGACACCATCAGGTACCAGAACGCCTTCGGCGAGGTGGAGGACTGGCGGCTCAGCGACCATGTCCGGTTCGAGGGCGCCACCGACCAGGCGAAGCACTTCGTGCTCTTCGACCACCAGCGCCCCCTGATCGACGGCAATCTGGCGACGGCTCCGCAGAAGGAACGCCTGCTGATCCTCGACCAGTTCGAGAAGATGATCACCCACACGATCCTCACCTCCGGCGAGGACGCGGGACGCCTGCTGTCGCGGCAGCTGGGCGAGGCGTACGGCACGCTCCGCCCGGGGCTGTCCGACCTGCCGGGCCCTTCGGTGACCGGGTCCGTCACCGGCGACTCCCTCCCGGGGGCCGGCCGGGGCTCCGTGGACAGCGTGCCGGAGCCGGCGCCGAGCCCCGGCGGGTCGTCCGCGGGCGGTTCGGGCGCGGGCGACTCCGCGGGACACCTGCCGCCGCAGTCCCCGGTGCAGTACGCCTCCGACGTGCAGCACATGTTCGCCGAGATCGACGACATGCTGCAGGACATGGGCCTGTTCCGGCACTCGCTCGACGACCTGCCCTCCGGTCCCCCGTCACCCGTCCACCCCGGCGCCGGCGGCGACGTCCACGTCGGCACCGGCGCGGAACCGCACACCCCGGCCGTGGACAAGGGCAAGGGCAAGGCGCCGGCCGACATCGCCGGCTCCTCCGGCGCCCGGCCGGACCACGACGGCGTCCGCGGGGACTTCGGGGACGACCTGTCGGAGATCGACGCGGCGGCGGCCATCACCGACGCCCGCCGCGACCTGATCAACGCCCGCGCGATCCGCGACGACCTGCAGACACGCTACGTCGACGGCGCCGGCACCTCCGCCGAGGTCGACGGCGTCCGCTACCTCGAGTCGTGGGAACAGGTCCGGCAGGCCGAAGCCGCGCTGACCCAGGCGGAGGCCCACTGGGACGAGCTCACCGGCGGAGCGCCGCTCCCCGAGGTGCAGTCCTACGCCGGCCACGGTCTCGGCGGCGGAGCGCCGCGCCTGCCGGAGGGCCTGCGCTCGCTGCTGCACCTCAAGGGCCGCGGCGACGCGGTCCCGCCGGCGCCCGAGGGCGTCGTGCAGTCCGTCGACCACGTCCCGTCGGCGACCCACGTCGTGACGCCGCTGGAGGGCGGCAAGCTCAGCCACGCCCTCGTGCCCAGCGGCCAGGACCTGACGGTGGCCCACTGGCTGGACGACCCGCAGTCCGCCTACGGCCGGCCCAAGGGCAACGGCAAGGAGGCGTACGAGGGCGACCTCAAGGCGCACCAGGACGTGCTGACCAAGGGCCTGGCCGGCGCGGAGCACAACGACGACCTGACACGTGTGCTGACGCAGCAGCAGGAGTCGTTCCTGGAGAACGTCGCGCTGTTCCACGCCCTGGAGGGCCGCACGGAACTGCGCGACCTGAGCATGCCGCAGCTCTCGGCGATCGTGATGGCCGAGCGGCGGGCGCTGCGCACGCTCGCGGCGGACACGGACGCCCTGACCACCAAGCTGCGCGGCGGCGACTGGGACTGGGCGAAGGGCTACCGGCTCGACGGGGCGGACGCCGGTGAGCTCATCGCCAAGGTCCACCGGCACCTTCAGGACGAGCTCTCGCTCACGGTGAACCTCAAGCTCGGCAACCAGGTGCCGGGCGGCGGGACGCTGCTGGACGCGATGACCGCCGACCAGCAACTGCTCCGCAACGCATGGGAGATCGACAACGCCGGCGCCGGGTACTACGTCACCCGCGGCAACACGGAGGAGGCCCTCGGCCTGCCGGCCTCCGTGAAGCGGACGACGGACGCCTCCGGGATCTACCCGGGCCAGGGCGGCAAGTCCTTCGCCCCGACCGCGGCCGACCTCACGGACCTCCCCAACTACGCGGCCCTCACCTCCAAGTACCGGCCCGGCGGTGTGAAGATGTACGGGCAGGCGGTCTTCCACCTCAAGCCCAACCTGATGGAACGGGCCACGTTCACCCCCGCCGACAGCTTCATCGAGGGCGTCGAGGGTGCCCGCAGCGTCACCGGCCGGGGCAACATGCTGCCGCTGCTCAACCACGGTCCCGAGCCCCTGGTGCGGCTGGCCTTCGCCGAGGCGACCGACTTCCAGTTCGACGACGCGTTCCGCGGCTTCCGCGACGCCGGAACGCTGGAACGCCGGCTGGGCAGGTACTTCGAGGCCCAGCTCCACGGCGGCGTGAAGTGGGACGACCTGGATCGCGTCGTGCTCGTGGACGACGGTTTCGACCCGGCGCTCCAGGCGCGGAAGCTGCAGCTCGAGCAGTTCGCCAAGGACAAGGGGCTGTCCTTCACGGTCGAGGTCCACAACGCGCGTCCCGGCGCGGCCTCCGGCTCCGGAGTGCACCCCGCGCCCCCGGCACCGCCTGCCGCCGGCGGCACCCACCCGGGCGGCACCGGAGCTCCCGGGCCCTCGACGGCGCACGGGCCCGGCCCGGCGAGCGGCCACCCGGGCACCCCCGACACGCCTCCGGCCCCCGGCGGCGGCAAGCCCGGCTCCGCGGCCGACGAACTGCACGAGAACTACGCGGACCTCCGCTTGGCGGCCTCGCTCCTCGACGAGGGCGGCGTGCCCAGGGCGGACCTCTTCACGGACACGGCCGCGCGCGTCGAGCGGTCCAGCGACGCCTCGTTCGTCTCCCCTGCGGCACCGGCCGCCTCGGGGGGCACCGCGAAACTGACCGACGACCAGATCCTGAACGTCGTCGTCGGCACGGGCGGCCGCAACGGCGACGAACGCCGCACCCTCGGCGGCTTCGAGTTCGGCGCGGGCACCCGCAGCAACGACGGCAAGAACCTCGTGTCACGGCCGGTCGTGGTCACCGTCAAGGACGGCGGGACGGAAGCGGACGTGGCCGTCCACCTGAACGTGATGCTCAGCTCGGGCAACGAGGCCGACGTGACGGTGACGGGCGGGAAGCTCGCGAACACCACGGAAGTCACGATCACCGGGAGCAAGTTCCACCTCACCGCAAGACCGCACACCGACCAGAACCTGATCGACCTGCACGGCCCGTCCAGCGACACCGCGTCGAAGTCCATCCACGTGGGGCCGAGCAACGCCAAGACCGGCTGGAACAGCAGGCCGGGCAACACCAGGAACCTCGCGCAGTCCCTCGGCGTCTCGGAACAGAAGCTCATCGAGGCACTCGACAACCGGTTCCCGCCGAGCGGACTGGTCGAGACGATCCACCGCTTCCAGGACGACGTGGAGCGTGCCGTCGTCCACGGCTCCGGCGCGGAGGACGTGCGGGTCCACTTCCAGGGTGACAAGTCGTTCCCCGTCCGGGGGGACTCCGGGGGCGTGTCGGCCCCCGCCGTCACCGGCCTGTCCGGTGGGGCGGGCGACGTCCTGCACGGTGCGGTTCCGGGTGCGGGGCGGGTGGATCTGACGCTGGATGCGGGTTGGGATGCTGCGCGTGGTGCGGTGGCGCCGAACACGGTGAAGCATTCGTGGGTGGATCCGGTGTCGACGCCGCGGGGTGGGGGCGCTCATGCACCGCGGTACGAGGTGCGTGCGGGTTACGACGTGCGTCGGTTCGAGTTGGGCGACCGCTCGGTCACGGATCTGACGGTGCGGGTGCGGTTGGCGGCGGACGGGTTGTCGCCGTCTGAGGTGGACGCGTTGTGGGACCGTGCGGTGTCGGGTGTGGAGCGGGTCTTCAACCGTCCGGGTGCGGTGCTGCGCGATGAGAGCGTTCTGCACGTCACGTTGGAGCGGGTCACGGGGAATGCCTCCGACGCGCATCTGACCGTGAACGTGGGTGGTTCGCGTGGTGCGATGAACCAGCATCAGTGGCGGATCGACGCTACCGAGCAGGATCTGGCGCACGAGCTGGGCCATCAGCTGGGTCTGCGGGACGAGTACCGGGACACCACGGCCGGGCACCGGCCCGAGGTCGACGGCAGTCTGATGGGCAACTACCACAACGCCGCCCCGGAGGGCCTGTCGCAGGGCGGGCTGCGCCCCCGCTACCTGGACCTCATCCACGGCCAGGTGGTCAGTCACGACCACGTCCACGTGCCGCACGTCGGCGTCGACGCGGTCGACGGGATCGCCCCCCTGCCGCGGTCCGTCTCCCCGTCCGCCCCGAGTGCGAGTACGTCCACGGCCGCCCACGCGGGTGCCGGTACGGGCGGGCGGCTGACCCCTGACGCCGTCCGGATCCTGGACAGCATCACGAGTTCGGGCACGGTCGACGGCTCCCGGCGCACCCTCGCCGGCTTCGAGTTCGGAAAGGTCCGCGACACGGGGAGCACGAACCTCATCTCGCGGCCCGTGCTGATGACGGTCACCGAGGGGGACAAGGCGGTCCAGGTGGCCGTCCACCTCAATGTGATGGTCACCCCGAGCGGGAGGCTCGACGGGACGTCGGTCACGCTCAACGCGTCGGACTTCCATCTCACCGCGCGCTCGAAGGCCGCGCAGGACCTGATCGACAAGCACGGACCCTCCGCTCTGACGGCGGACAACTCGATCCATGTGGGGCCGGGCAACGCCAAGGCAGGTTGGGACAACAGGGCCGGTCACCTCCAGAACCTGGCGGACGAGCTCGGCATCACGAGGGAGAGCCTGATCAAGGCGCTCGACAACCGTTTCCCGCCGGGCGAACTGCCGGACACCGTCGCCCTGTTCCAGCGGGACGTGGAGCGTGCCGTCGTCCATGCCTCCTCCTCCGAGGTCATAACGGTGGAGTTCCGGGGCGACAAGTCGTTCCCGGTGCAGGACAAGTCCGCTGGTGTCTCGGCGCGGGCGGTGGACGGACCGGCCGGTGTGGTGGACGACTTCTTCCACGGTGCGGTTCCGGGTGCGGGGCGGGTGGATCTGACGCTGGATGCTGAGTGGGACGCTGCGCGTGGTGCGGTGGCGCCGAACACGGTGAAGCATTCGTGGGTGGATCCGGTGTCGACGCCGCGGGGTGGGGGCGCTCATGCACCGCGGTACGAGGTCCGCGCTGGTTATGACGTCCGTCGGTTCGAGTTGGGCGACCACTCGGTCACGGATCTGACGGTGCGGGTGCGGTTGGCGGCGGAGGGGTTGTCGCCGTCCGAGGTGGACGCGTTGTGGGACCGTGCGGTGTCGGGTGTGGAGCGGGTCTTCAACCGTCCGGGTGCGGTGTTGCGCGATGAAAGCGTTCTGCACGTCACGTTGGAGCGGGTCACCGGGAACGCGTCCGACGCGCACCTCACGGTGAACGTGGGTGGTTCGCGTGGTGCGATGAACCAGCATCAGTGGCGGATCGATGCGACGGAGCAGGATCTGGCGCACGAGTTGGGTCATCAGCTGGGTCTGCGGGACGAATACCGGGACACCACGGCGGGGCACCGGCCCGAGGTCGACGGCAGTCTCATGGGCAACTACCACAACGCCGCCCCGGAGGGCCTGTCGCAGGGCGGGCTGCGCCCGCGTTACCTGGACCTCATCCACGGCCAGGTCGCGAGCCACGACCACGTCCACGTGCCGCACCTCCCCGCCGCCTCGGACGACGTGATCGCGCCCGGCGGCAGCGGCGCGGCCGAACTCGACCTGCTCGACCCGGCCGTCTTCAAGGCGCGGACGTCCGGCTCCGGTACGGCGATCGACGCCGTCGAACGTCGGCTGGCCGAGCTGTACGACGTGCAGGGAACGGACCTCGCCGGGCGGATCACGGCGCTCGACGAACTGACCGCGGCCGCAGACGACTTCCTCACCGCCCACCGTGGCGCACCGGGTGCCGTCGGCGTCGAGCGCACGCTGGTCCAGGCGCGGGCCGAGAGCGGCGCCTACCGGTTGCTGCAGGAGCGCGCCGCGTTCGGTACGGGCCACGGCGGCGGCGTGGCCGCCCTGGACGACCTGGCGACCCGCGTCCGTGCCGTCCTGGCGGGCGACGACCTCACGCAGGCGACCCGCGTGCGGCTCCAGGACGCGCTCACCGGCACCGAACGTCAGGCCGGCGCCCTGCGCCTGCTCGCGGGGAGCGACGTTCCGGCAGCGCCGGCCCCCGCCCCGGCCGCCGCGGGACGCGGCGCCGACGACGTGCCCTGGGCCGAGGACTACCGCCGGGTGGAGGAACTCCTCGGCCGCGAGGGCGATCCGCGCCGCGAGGGCTGGGCCGATCTGACCCGGGCCCGGCAGGACCTGGGCACCGCGGAGGACGCCCTGCCGCACGGGGAGGCGAGCACGTCGCAGGGGATCAGCACGATCGAGGAACTGCTGCGCTCCGACACACTGGCGGCCCGCGACCGGGTCACGTCCGCGATCGACGGCCTGCGGGAGCAGGGGATCGACCCGCACCAGGTCGAGACCCGGATCCGGGACGTCCATGAGGAGGCCGCCGTCGGGCGCGGCGCGACCCCCGGCGCCGGGAAGCTGAGCGACCTGCCCGAGGGCACCGGAGGGAGCGTCACCCGCGTCGAGTTGAGCGACTCCGGCGTCGAGGGCGCCAACGGACTGGTCATCGAGCGCACCGCGGCCGACGACGGCAGCGTGACCCACCGCGTCCTCGGTCGCGGGCTCGAGCCCGACGAGGGCCGGACGGTCGTCTTCCGTGACGGCGGGTTCGACGTGCGGCACACCGCGTCGGACACGGTCGTCCGGTACAACGAGTCAGGCATCAGGACCGCCCAGGAGGTGCCGCTCAGGAACGCCGCCGGGGACCCGAACGGCCTGCGGCTGCACACCGATCTCAACGGCCACGGCCGCCCCGCGGCGACCCGCCTCACCGGCCCGGACGCCGAGCACCACCTCGCGGAACCGCTGGAGGACGGGACGGTCCGCGTCACCGACACCCGTACCGGCGAGACCACGCGTCACCGCACCGGCGGCCACCCCGTCGACGGAGGCCTGCGGCTGCGCGGGGCGGACGGGACGCCGGCCGAGGGAGACCTGGTGCTGGTGCGTGAGGACGGCACCACCCGCGTCACCGACGTCCAGGGGCGCGACGTGCCCCGCATGGTGACCCCCCTGGAGGACGGCGCCGGTTTCCGGATCACGGACGACGTCAGTGGTGCGTCCGTACGCCACGACGGGGCCGGACGGCTCCAGGAGACCGGGCTGTCGCTCACCGGCGCGGACGGCGGACGCGGTGACCTGTTCCTGGCCCGCGACGGTGCGGGCACCCACACGCTGACGAACGCCCACGGCGTCCCGCAGCGCGGCGACGTCACCGTCCTTCCCGGGGACGCCGGTTTCCGGATCATCGACGACGGGACCGGCGCGACGTCCCGATACACCCCGGACGGCCGCCGGCAGGACGCCGGGACCGCCCTCGCGGACCCGGCGGACGGGGTCCGCGGGGCCAGGGTCGCGGTCGCGGACGGCGCCGGCGGGCTGCGTCTCACGGACGGCCTGGGCCGGCCGCTCACCGAGCGCGTGACGGACGTCGGCGGTGGCCGGCTCCGTACGTTCGACGACACCACGGGCCGGTCCGTGCTCCACGACGACCAGGGCCGGCACGTCGAGACCGGGACGGCACTCGCCGACCCGGTGGCCGGTACGCGCGGCGACCGCTTCGTCGTCCCGGACGCGGCGAACGGCCACCGGCTCACCGACGCCACGGGCGCCGCCCTGCCCGAGGGCGTCCAGGCACTGCCGGGCAACGGCGGTTTCCGCGTGACCCACGCCACCGGCTACCGGACGTTCGCCCCCGACGGCGCCATCACCGGCGACGGCCTGCGCCTGACCGGCCGCGGCGGCGTACCGGCGGGCCACCTGGACCGCGCCGCGGGCGGGGGACAGCGCTGGCTGGACGACGCGTTCGCGCCCGACGCCCAGCGGGCCGTCACGGTCCACGGGAACGGCCACATCGAGATCGCCCGGCCCGGCAACGGCCACCAGGTGTTCCACGGCACGACCGGGGAACTGGTCCAGGAGGTCACCCCGCTGCCCGGCGGCGGCCGGCAGGTCACCGCGGCACACGGTTCCTTCGCCCGCCACGACGCGGCCGACGCCCTGACCGCCCACGGCACCCCGCTGCCGGACGAGGCGGGCGGGCGCGTCCTCGTCACGCGGGCGCCCAGCGCGGACGAGCCGAACGGCGCGCACTGGCTGGAGGACCCCGCGGGCAACACCATCCGGCACTGGGACGCCACCACGCAGCCGGCGGGCGGCGTGCGGATCGAGTGCACGCTGCCCGGCGGCCCGCGCCGCGGGGAGTTCCTGGAGCTGGACCCGGACGGCGTTGTCGTCCGACAGGGCTTCAACGTCCTCGACAAGGGCAGGACGGCCCCGTACCAGTACGTCCTGGACCACCGGAGCGGCACGTGGGCCCGCACCGGGGGCCCCGACGGCGCCCCCCGGGGCGTCTTCCACCACGGCACGGCGGATCTGACGGGCGTCGCGAACGGCAGGGTGGTGCTGCTCAGCGCGACGGGGGCTCCGGTTCCCGTCTTCGAACGCCGGGTGCTGCCCGGCGGCGGGCTCCTCGACTCCTTCCGCCGCACCGACACCATCGCGTTCGGCCGTACCAACCCCCGTACGAGCTGGGCGCGCTGGGGCGACGAGGCCGCCCTCTCCGGCTCGGGGATCCGTGAGTACGACACGGCGGGCACCGGCTGGCGCGACCTCGACGGACGCGGCGACGTCGTCCACGAGTACCAGGCCGGTCTGCAGAAGCACACCAACGGCACGGGCCACACGCTGGCGCTGCGGAACCGGAACGGCGACCTGCGCTGGCACCGCTTCGACGGCGCCGGCAAGGAGCTCGCCGAGGGCCCGCGCACCCCGGACCGGTTCGACTCCGGCTGGACCGACCTCGCCGACGACGGGCGGACCGTCGTGCAGCGCAAGTGGGGCATGGGCCGGCTGCCGGAGCACGCGGGGCAGTACGAGGAGCACAAGATCGTGCAGGACGCCGCCGCGCCCGGCGGGTGGCGGACCGACGGGACCTGGCAGCGCCAGTCCCCGCACGGCAAGGAGGTCGGCAGGGCCGAGGTCGTCGACGGCCACCTGCTGGTCACCGAGCGGTGGCGCGAGCAGCGGCCGCCCGTCTGGGTCCGCAAGGCGTGGCTGCCTGGTGCGCGGAACGCGGAGGGCGGGTACGCCCATGTGCTGGGCGACAACGCCCACCAGCTGTTCACCTGGCAGAAGCGGCCGATCGGCACCGCGACCGGTGAGGTCACCTCGGGCGTGCGCTACGTCGGCCTCGACGGCGGAGTCCTCGACCTGACCGCGGACGGCCGCTTCGCGCGCCTGACGACCAAGCTGCACGACGGCACGACCCTAAAGGTCGGCGACCACGCCGGACGTCCCGGCCACGCACCCGCGGCCGCGGGGCACCAGCCGTGGGAGGCCGGGCAGTTGCGGGGTTACCGCGTGCCGCAGGACCCGGCGGCCACGGGCCTGCTGTGGCGGGACGAGTTCAGCGACGCCGCGGGCGTCCAGGTTGTCCGCGAGGGCCTCCCCGGCGGGGTGGTGCGCGAGTACACCACCCCGCGGGCCGTGGACGCCGCCCCCGGCCACGGCACGTGGGTCACCCGTGACGCGCACGGCAACCTGACCGGGATGCGGCAGCCGAACCCCGACGGCACCCTGAACAGCTTCATCGAGGGTGTGGGGAAGACGGACTCCGCGAGGTGGACGTGGCGCGAGGTGGACGCCGAGGGCACCCCGCTCGGCGCCTCCGGCACCCGCACGTTCTTCCGCGGCTCCAGCGACCCGAAGCTGTCCTGGGACGACTCCTTCCGCGACCGCGACGCGGGCGGCCGGCTGGTCCGCGAGCGCCGCATGCTCGACAAGGGCCGCTACGTGCAGGCCTGGCGGGACCCGGCCGACGACAACCGCTGGCTGACGGCCGCGTACGACCGCACCGGGCGCGCGATCGACCCCGGGCCCGGCCGGCAGGTGCGCAGCTGGTGGAGCGGCACGTCGTGGCAGGACCAGTGGTCGCGCGGCGCGCGGCACTTCCGTGACGAGCTGCGGCCGCTGCCCGGCACCCAAGGCGCCACCGTCAGGCTCCGCGAGGTCCCCGTGGGCCTCGGCGGCCCGCTGCGGGTGCGCGAGTACGACCCGGCGGCAGCGACCCCGCACTCGGTCTGGAAGGAGTTCGACCACGAGTCCGTCGTCCGCGAGCGCAAGGCCGTGAGGGACGCCGACGGCACCGTCAGCGGCTACCTGGAGACCGACGCCTGGCGCGGCCAGTGGAACCGCTACGACGCCGACGGCGCGCTCGTCGCCCAGCGCACCGACAGCGGTCTGGTCTGGGAGCGCCGGGGCCCGTTCGACCAGATGAGACTGGTCGGCAACGAGTACGACTACCGCGGGGCGCTGACCGAGATCCGCGGCTGGGGGCGCCGGGTCCGTGAGGCGCAGCGCATGCCGTGGTCCGGCACGGTGGTCCCCGACGGCGCTGGTGCGGCGCTGCGCGAGGCCCGGTACGAACCGTACTGGCGGACCGTGGCCTACAAGGCCGCCGTGGAGTTCGGCCAGGAGTTCGTCCTGGAGTTCGCCGCCAACCTGGTGGTGAACGCGATCGTCGACGCCGCCCAGCACAAGAAGTTCAACGGGGACGACGTGCTGAAGGCGTTCGCCAACGCCGCCGTGTCCTCGGGCGTCAAGACCGGTCTCGGCATCGCGGTGCACGAGAACCGGATTCCCGGGCTCCGGAACCTCGGCAACCTCAAGACGACCCTGGCCAACGTCGACGGCGGCAAGCACCCGCAGCGCCGGCCGTTCAACCACGACAAGACCTGGACCAACGAGTGGGCCGGGAACGAGACGCCCACCCGCTGGCGCGGCGGCATCTACGACTTCGCCTTCAGCGCGGGCACCAGCGTGATCTCGGGCTGGGTCAACGGCGCCATGAACGCCGCCGTGTGGGGTGTGAGCGACGCCAACGGCGCCACGGTCAAGCTCAGCGGCGCGGACGCCTTCCTGGACGGCGGCATCAACGCCACCGCGGCGCTGACCACCTCGGCCTCCACCGCTCTGGTGAAGAACGTGGTGGTGCTGGGCGGCGGAAGCCGGCTCTTCCATCGCCAGGGCTTCGCGGACTTCTGGATCCAGCTACCCTTCAAGATCTTCGAGAAGTCGATCCAGTCGGTTTACCTGACCGGTGCGTACCGTGCGAGCATCAACCCGTCCTGGTACCAGGCACCACCGGCCGGCACCGAGCAGAAGCAGTAGAGGATCCGGAACATGACGCGTCACACCGTGGCACCGAAAGGACAGGGTGGCCGGGGGACCTTCCACCGGATCGCCGACGCGGTGCGCGCCGCCGCCCCCGGCGACGTGGTGGTGATCGCCCCGGGCACCTGGACCGAGGCCGTGGTGCTGGACCGCGCCGTCGTGCTCACGGCGGAGCACGGCCGGGGGAGCGTCGTGCTGGCCGCTCCGCCGGGGGACCGGCCCGCGCTGACCGTCGACGGGCCGGACTGCGCCGTGCACGGCGTCACCGTGTGGGGCGCCGACGACGGGGCCCCCGCGATCGCCGTCTCGCCGGGCGCCGGACTGGTGCTGGAGGACTGCGCCGTCGAGGGCGGCCGGGTCCAGGCCCGCGGCCCGGAGGACGAGGAGAGCGGGACGACCGCCCTGATCCTGCGGCGGTGCCGCCTCGAGCGGGCCCGGCTGGCCGGCCTGCACCTGGCCGGCGCGGTCCGCGCCCGGGCCGAGGACACCAGTATCACGGGGGTCGACGGCACGGGCGTCGTCCTCTCCGGCAAGGCCCGGCTGGACGCGGCCCGCCTGCGCCTGGACCGTACGACCGGCTCCGGTGTCCGGCTGCGCGGCAGCGCGCGCCTGAAGCTCGCCGACTCCACGCTGACCGGCACCGGCCGGGCCGGGCTGCTGCTGGAGGAGGCCGCCGAGGCCACGGCCGGCGAACTGCGGATCGAGTCGCCCGGCGCGGCCGGTGTGCACGTCACCGGCACGGCGCGCGCCGAGCTCACCGACTGCCGGATCCGCGGGGCGTCGGCCAGCGGTGTCGTCGTCCAGGACAACGGGGTGCTGAACGCCCACGGCTGCGCCGTCGCGGACGCCGGCGCCAACGGGCTGCTGATCACGGGCGCCGCGCAGGCCCGGCTCGCGGACTGCCGGATCGATCGCAGCGCCTTCAGCGCCGTCCACCTCTCCGGCACCGCCACCGGCCGGCTGACCGACTGCCTCGTCCGTGACGGAGCCGAGCACGGCGTCCACGCGGCGGGCGAGGCCCGCCTCGAACTGGCCGACTGCGGGATCAGGAACGTCGCCATGACCGGCGTCGCCGTGGCCGAGCAGGCCGTGGCGACGGTCACCGGCTGCCGCATCGACGACGTGGCAACGGGCATCGGCGTCGGCTCGACGTCCGAGAGCCGCGTCGAGCACACCACGGTCACCGGGACCAAGGACATCGGGGTGCAGGTCGCGACCGGCGGCACCGCGGTCCTCACCGGCATCCGGATCACCGGGAGCGGCGCGGCGGGTGTCGTCGTCGACAAGGGCGCCGAGGCCACCCTCAACGGCGGCTCGCTCGAGGACTGCGCCGGCTCCGGCGTCGTCGTGTGGACCGGCGCCCGCTCCACGGTCGCGGACCTGCGCATCGACCGGCCCGCCAAGAACGGCGTCTTCCTCGCCGAGGGCGCCGCCGGCACCTTCACCTCCCTGGAGGTCTCCGGCTCCGGCTTCCCCGCGCTCCACGTGGGCACGGGCGCGGACCCCGTCTTCCGGCACTGCCGGATCCGCGCCTGCGCGGACGCGCTCGGCACCGACGAGGGCGCCGCGCCGGAGCTCGACGACTGCACCGCCGACGGCGTGCCGCTGACCTTCGGCGAACCCGCGGCCACCCCGGCGGTGCCCGCCGCACCGGGCGCCCCCGCCGCACCGCCCGCGACGACGCGCCCCGCGGCCGGCGGCGACGAGCAGGACGTGCCCGAGGAGAGCCTGGAGGACCTGCTGGGCGAGCTGAACGCCCTCGTCGGCCTCGACCGCGTCAAGCACGACGTCGGCTCGCTGGTGAAGCTGATGCAGACCGTCCGTCGCCGCGAGGAGGCCGGGCTGCCCGCCCCGCCGCTCAGCCGGCACCTGATCTTCGCGGGCAACCCCGGCACCGGCAAGACCACCGTGGCCCGCCTCTACGGCCGGCTCCTGAAGGCCCTCGGACTGCTGCGCGAGGGCCACCTGGTGGAGGTCGACCGTACGGCCCTGGTCGGCGAGTACGTCGGCCACACCGGCCCGAAGACCACCGCCGCGTTCAACCGGGCCCTCGGCGGTGTGCTCTTCATCGACGAGGCCTACACCCTGGCCCCCGTCGGAGCCGGCAACGACTTCGGCACGGAGGCCGTCGCCACCCTGGTCAAGCTGATGGAGGACCACCGCGACGACGTCGTTGTGATCGCCGCCGGCTACCCCGGCGACATGGACCGCTTCATCAGCTCCAACCCGGGCCTGTCCTCCCGCTTCGGCCGCACGCTGCTCTTCGAGGACTACGCGGCCGACGAACTGGTCTCGATCGTCGAGTACCAGGCCACGGAGCACCAGTACGAACTCACCCCCACCGCCCGCGAGGAGCTCACCCGCCTCTTCGAGCTGCTCCCGCGCGGCGAGGGCTTCGGCAACGGCCGCTCCGCACGCCAGATGTTCCAGGAGATGACCGAACGCCAGGCGCAGCGCGTCGCCGAACTCGACGACCCGACCGCGGACCAGCTCATGTCCCTGGAGACCCAGGACCTCCCGCAGCCCGCCGTCCGCGGCTGACCGCGGGGCCGTCGGCCGCGGTCCGGTCTGCGGCGCGGGTCGGGCGCGCCTGCATCGTGGCCACCACCTGCTCCCGGGCGTGACGGCGTGCGGCGGCGGGCCTGCAGTCGAGGACGAGGACCGGCCCCAGCCAGGCCCGGCCCCACACGAGCAGCCCATGGGCGAGACCGGACGGTTCGGCGAGGCCGACCCGCTGGTTCTGAGGCCGGTCACGCGGCCATGCCCCAGGAGGTCGTGCGGCCCCGGCCGGGGCCGCACCACTGTGTCAGGGGCCTACAGGTCCAGGACCAGGTCCGTGCGCGGTTGCGAGCAGCAGATGAGGGCGTTGCCCGCGGCGGGTTCGTCGACGGGCTCCGGGGCGTACGCGACACCCCCGGTCAGGACCGGGGTCTCGCAGGTGTGGCAGACGCCGGTGCGGCACGACCAGCGGGTCGGTACGTCGCACGCCTCGGCGAGTTCGAGGAGCGTGCCGTACGCCGGGTGCCAGGGGACGCTGAGGCCGCTGCGGGCGAAGGACACCGAGGGCCCGGTCGGCTCGCCGGGCGGGGCGGTGGGCGCGTGCGGGGGCCGGGCCGTCGCATCGACCACGCCCGGGTTGATCGAGGACAGCGCGCCGAAGGTCTCGGTGTGCACGCGGTCCGCGGACAGTCCCCCCGCGGTCAGCGCCTCCGCCATGTCGTCCATGAAGGCCTGCGGTCCGCAGACGTACGCGTCGGCGTCCGGCGGCAGCTCCAGCGCCGCGATGCGCGCCGCGTCGAGCCGGCCCGCCCCGGTGTAGTCCGCGCCCGCGCGGTCGCCCTCACGCGGCCTGCTGTACGCGATGTAGGCGTGCGCGCCCGCCAGCTTCCCCACCAGGGCCCGGGACTCCGCCGCGAACGGATGGTTCTCGCCGTCGCGCGCCACGTGCAGCCACCACACCTCGCGCCGCCCGCAGGCGTCGGCCAGCGCGTACAGCATCGCCATCACCGGCGTCGCGCCCACCCCCGCGGACAGCAGCACCACCGGCGTGTCGCCCTCGCCGAGGACGAAGGTGCCGCGCGGCGCGGCGACGTCCAGCAGGTCGCCCTCCCGCACGTGCCGCCGCAGGAAGCCGCTGCCCGCGCCGTGCGGCTCCTGCTTGACGCTGATCCGGTACTCTGCCGTGCCCGGCCGCCCCGACAGGGAGTACGTGCGGATCAGCGGCGGCCCCTCGGGGTCGGGCCGCATCCGTACGGTGAGGAACTGCCCCGGCATCCCGGCCGGCAGCGGGCTGCCGTCCTGCGCGGCCAGCGTGAGGGAGAAGATGCTGCTGCTCTCGTCCCGGACCCGGGCCACCCGCAGCGGGCGGAAGCCCGGCCACGCCGGGGGAGGGGCCGCCGCCCCGGTCAGGCCGGGGTTCCCCGCCGGGCCGCCGCCGTCGCCCGCCGGGCTGTCGAGCAGCGCCCGCATCGAGGCCTGCCACCCCGGGCTGAGCGCGGGGATGCGCAGGGCGCGTTCGACCTGCTCCCGAGGGTGCCCGGGCAGGTACAGCAGGGCGTCGATGTCGGCGACCGTCATGGCCTCCGGCCCCGTCCCGAGCTTGACGATCTCGTCGCCCGCGGTGACCTCGCCCTCCTCCAGGACGCGGAGGTAGAAGCCGGGGCGCCGGTGGGCCACCAGCAGCGCGGCCATCCTGGGCTCCGCCATGCGCATCCCGACCCGGTAGCAGGTCACCCGCGGCTGCGTGACCTCGAAGACGGCGCCGCCGATGCGGTACCGGTCGCCGATGCACACCTCGTCGTCGGGCAGCCCGTCCACGGTGAAGTTCTCGCCGAACTGGCCGAAGGACAGGTCGTCCCGGCCGAGTTCCTTCCGCCAGTGGCGGTACGAGTCCAGCTGGTACACCAGCACCGCCCGCTGCTCGCCGCCGTGCCCGCCGAGGTCGCCCTGCCCGTCGCCGTCGATGTTGAGCCGCCGGACCATGCGGGGGCCCGAAACGGGTTCCTTCCAGACGCCCGTGTACGTCGTCCGGCCGTGCCACTGCACGTTCTTCGGCATACCGACGCTGACGGCGACCAGTGTGGCCATGCGCCATCTCCCTCGTAGCGCGAGCCCCCCGCCTCCCGGCCACGCTATTACGCCGCCCGTGCCGCGCAACCCGGCCGGGGCTCCGCGACCGGCAGCACCGGGGGCGGGAGATCGGCCCGGCCGGGATTGCGGGCGGGGCCGACGGTGTTGACCCACCCGACAGCGCCGGTCCCACGATGGACGGAGAACCGCACCACCCATGTCCACCACCGTTGATCACGCCCAGCCCGCCGAGCCCGCCCCCCACGGTGCCGCGGCCGCCCACCTGGACAACCCCGTGTGGGCCGCGCTCACCGGCCCGCACTCCCGCTTCGCCGAGGTCCACGGCCGCGCCGCCCGCTACCGGACCGACGTGTCCCTCTTCGCGGGCCTGGCCGACCCGGCCGACCGCGCCGCCTGGGACGACCTGGCCGAGCTGCTCGGGCCCGGCGGCACCGCCCTGGTCACCGGCTCACCGGTGGTCCCCGACGACTGGGAGGTCGTGGAGGGCGGTGAGGGTGTGCAGATGGTCGACACCGCGCTCCGCGCCGAGCACGCCCCGGAGGCCGTACGGCTCGGCCCCGGCGACGTCGACGACGTGATGGACCTGGTGTCCCGGACCCGGCCCGGGCCCTTCCTGCCGAACACCCTCGAACTCGGCACGTACCTGGGGATCCGGGAGGGCGGGCGGCTGATCGCGATGGCCGGGGAGCGCATCCAGCCGCCGGGCTGGACCGAGATCAGCGCCGTCTGCACCGACCCCGCCCACCGCGGCCGCGGCCTGGCGACCCGCCTGGTGAGCGCCGTCGCCGCGGGCATCAAGGAGCGCGGTGACACCCCGGTGCTGCACGCCGCCGCGAGCAACACCAACGCGCTGCGGCTGTACGGGTCGATCGGCTTCACCCTCCGTCGCCGCACCCTGTTCCTGCTGGTCCGCGCGCCGCGAACGCAGGGCTAGGCGTACTCGGCCGGGAGGTGCCCCCACCGCCCGGAGGGCGGACCCCCGGCGCGGCCCGAGGTGGCCTCCTGGGACCATGACGCATGGCTGACGACAACCCGGGTCCCGCCCCGATGCCCTCAGCCCCCTGCCCCACGACGCCGTCGACTGGCTCGCCTTCGACGGGTGACCCCGCGGCGCGCGGACCTCAGGCGCCGGCCGCCAGGCAGACCACCGGGACGCGCTGGACGAGGTTGTTCGCGAAGCCGCCGCGGTTCCAGGGCTGTTCCAGCGGCTGCGTGTGGCCCTCCGCGTCGGTGGCGCGGACGCTGAGCACGTGCCGGCCGGGCGTGGCGTCCCAGGTGGTGTGCCAGTGCCGCCACGCCCAGGGGTGGTGGCCCGCGTCGTCCATCTCGGCCGCGTGCCAGGTGCGGCCGCCGTCCGTGCTCGTCTCGACGCCGACAACCGGCGCGCGGCCCGACCACGCCCGGCCCTCCAGACGCTGCGGTCCCGGCCGGACGACGCGGGTGCGCGTCATGAAGTCGGGGAAGCCGGGCGGCACCATGAGCGCGCGCGGCGCGATGCGGGTCACCGGCTCGCCGGGTTCGTCGGGCTCCTGCCGGATGCGGTACGCCACGGCCTGCTGGAAACCGGTGAACGGGGTGTCCGTGAGCGTGATGTCGCGCAGCCACTTCACGTGCGCCATGCCGTACCAGCCGGGGACGACCAGGCGGACGGGGTGACCGTGCTGCGGCGGGAGGGGCGCGCCGTTCATCGCGTACGCCACCAGGACCTCGGGGTCCCCGGCGGTGGCGGCCTCCACCGTGAGCGAGCGCTGGTAGTCCTGCTCGACCCCCCGCTCCACACCGTGGTCGGCGCCGGTGAAGACCGCCTCGACGGCGCCGGGTGCCACGCCCGCCTCGTCCAGCAGGACGCGCAGCGGCACACCCGTCCAGTCGGCGGTGCCCACCGCCTCGTTCAGCCAGGGCTGGCTGACCGGGCGCGGGGTCAGCCCGGCCCGGCCGTTGCCGGCGCACTCCATGGTGACCCGGTGCGTGACGGCCGGGTAGCGGCGCAGGTCGTCCACGGACAGTTCCAGCGGGGTGCGGACCTTGCCGCCGACGGTCAGCCGCCACGTCGCGGCGTCGGCCGGCGGGATGTCGAAGTGGACCAGCACGTAGTGCAGGCCGGGTGGGGTGACGTCGTAGCGCAGGGCCTCCAGGGGCAGCGCGTGGTTGCGGGCCGCCAGGCCCAGTTCGTCCATGCCGATGCCCTCGGCCGGGTCGGCCAGCCGGGACGCGGCGCTCACGTGCGCGATGTTCGGATCATCCACCCCACCAGTGTGCCCCTACGGGTACCGGGCGGTTCCCGCAGGTCACAGCCGGGCGCGGTCCAGGAGCGCGCGCAGCACGGGACGCCGGGGCGATTCGCGGGGCAGGGTGCGCAGCGCGGTCTGGAGGAGGTCGACGTCGTGGCGGTTGCCGGGCCGCTCCAGCCAGTCGAGGAGCAGTCTGACGTCGCCGCGGTCGCGCAGGGCGCGGCGCAGCGCGCAGTGCAGTTCCTCGCGTGCGTCGACGATGGCGGGGGCGCCGGAGGCGGGCAGCAGCGCCCCGGGGTAGCGGGCCAGGGCCCGGCGGTGGGCGCCGCGGGAGAGCAGCGCGCGGACCTCGTCGGCGTCCGTGGCGGCCGGCAGCAGCAGCCGGTACGGGCGCGAGCCCAGTACCTGCGGGCCGAGCAGCCTGCGCAGCCGCGACATCTCCGCCCGCATGGTGACCCGCGCGGACTCGTGCTCGTGCAGCCGGGCGGCGAGCGCGTCGGCGCCCAGCCCCCGCGGATGCCGGGCCAGCAGGAAGACGATCTCCGAGTGCCGCGGGCTCAGTTCGACCGTCCCGTACGGGGAGGTCAGCAGCGCACGGTCCCGCGCCAGCACCTCCAGCCGGGCCCCTCCCGCCGAAGCCCCCGGTGCCGCCTGCGCCGGGGCGGCCGGGAGCACGCCGCGCAGCCGCAGCAGCCGCAGTTCCGCCTCGGCCGCCGCCACGGTGGCCCGTACGAGGGCCAGGGCGTGCGGCGCCGCGATGTGGTCGCCGCCGGTCAGGTCGATCACGCCGATCACCGCGCCGGTGTCCGGGTCGCGGACCGGGGCGGCGGAGCAGCTCCACGGGTGCACCGGACGGATGAAGTGCTCGCCCGCGTAGATCTGCAGGGGCCGGCCGAGGGCGACCGCGGTTCCGGGGGCGTTGGTGCCGGCCGCGTCCTCCGCCCATTCGGCGCCCGCGACGAAGCCGATCCGCTCGGCCCGCGCCGCCAGCCCCGGCGTGCCCTCGACCCACAGCAGCCGCGCGTGCTCGTCGCCGACCGCCACCAACTGGTCGCTGTCCTGGGCCGGTTCGACGAGCAGGCTGCGCACCACGGGCAGCACCGCCGCCATCGGGTGCTGCCGCCGGTAGTCCCGCAGCTCCGCGGCGCCGAGGCCGGGGGAGCGGGGGCCGTCGGCCTCCGGGTCCACGCCGCGGCTGAGCGAACGCTGCCAGGAGTCACGGACGACGTCACGGACCGGCCGCGGCGGACGTCCCGTCGAGAGGAACTCCTCGTGGGCGCGCGCCACGTCCCGCCGCAGGAGGTCCGGATCGGTCCCCGGCGGCCAGGCCGCGTAGGACGCCGCGTACGAGACTGTCATGGCCGGCCCCCCGGGTTGGCACGGACCGGTGCCCGGCGGCACCGGGTGGGGTGCTGCCGAGTGTAGTTCCGTGGTGGCGCTCCGCCGCAACCCTGTTGCAACCTTGCGCCTCCTACGGTCCCCCCAACCGCCGTCCGCGACGGAGCGGGCGGCTCGCAATGGGAGGCCGCCCCATGACCCGGTACGCCAACCCCGGTTCCGACGACGCGATCGTGCAGTACCAGTCCCGCTACGACCACTGGATCGGCGGCGAGTACGTGCCGCCCGCCCGCGGCGAGTACTTCGGCAACCCGACCCCGGTCACCGGCGAGATCTTCACCGAGGTCGCCCGCGGCACCGCCGAGGACGTCGACCGGGCCCTCGACGCCGCCCACGCGGCCGCGCCGGCGTGGGGCCGTACGTCGGTGACCGAGCGGGCCACCATCCTGAACAGGATCGCGGACCGCATGGAGGCGCACCTGGAGGAACTGGCCGTCGCCGAGAGCTGGGAGAACGGCAAGCCGGTCCGGGAGACCCTCGCCGCCGACATCCCGCTGGCCATCGACCACTTCCGCTACTTCGCCGGCGCCATCCGCGCGCAGGAGGGCAGCCTCGCCGAGATCGACGACGACACCGTCGCCTACCACTTCCACGAGCCCCTGGGCGTCGTCGCGCAGATCATCCCGTGGAACTTCCCGATCCTGATGGCGACGTGGAAGCTCGCCCCGGCCCTCGCCGCGGGCAACGCCGTCGTCATCAAGCCCGCCGAGCAGACCCCGGCCTCCCTCCACGTCTGGATGAGCCTGATCGCCGACCTGCTGCCGCCCGGCGTCGTCAACATCGTCAACGGCTTCGGCGTCGAGGCCGGGAAGCCGCTCGCCTCCAGCCCTCGCGTCGCCAAGGTGGCCTTCACCGGTGAGACCACCACCGGCCGGCTGATCATGCAGTACGCCTCGCAGAACCTGAAGCCCGTCACCCTGGAGCTGGGCGGCAAGAGCCCCAACATCTTCTTCGACGACGTCTCCGCCGCCGACGACGACTTCTACGACAAGGCGCTCGAGGGCTTCACGATGTTCGCCCTCAACCAGGGCGAGGTCTGCACCTGCCCGTCCCGGGCGCTGATCCAGGGCGGCCACTACAACGCCTTCCTGGAGGCGGCCGTCACCCGCACCGAGAAGATCGTCCAGGGCCACCCGCTGGACACCGCCACCATGATCGGCGCCCAGGCCTCCAACGACCAGCTGGAGAAGATCCTCTCCTACTTCGACATCGGCCAGCAGGAGGGCGCCAAGGTCCTCACCGGCGGCGAACGCGCCGAACTCGGCGGCGAACTGGCCGGCGGCTACTACGTCCGCCCGACCATCCTCGAGGGCGACAACCGCATGCGAGTCTTCCAGGAGGAGATCTTCGGCCCCGTCGTCGCCGTCACCTCCTTCGGCGACTTCGACGACGCCATCGCCACCGCCAACGACACCCTCTACGGCCTCGGCGCCGGCGTCTGGACCCGCGACGGCAGCACCGCCTACCGCGCCGGCCGCGCCATCCAGGCGGGCCGCGTCTGGACCAACTGCTACCACGCCTACCCGGCGCACGCCGCCTTCGGCGGCTACAAGCAGTCGGGCATCGGCCGCGAGACGCACAAGATGATGCTCGACCACTACCAGCAGACCAAGAACCTCCTGGTCTCCTACTCGCCGAAGAAGCTCGGCTTTTTCTAGGAACAGCCGCCGGGGTGGCGTGAAAAAGGTAGCGGAGGACCGATGAGTTACGGGACCGGCCCCCGTCTACCGTGCGACGACCCGACAAGAGCGAGACAGGGAGCACGCGATGACCACGGAACACACGACGGGCGAGGGCTTCTCCTACACGTTGGAGCGCACGCTGGAGGCCCCCGTGTCCGCGGTGTGGAGCGCCTGGACCACCGCGGAGGAGTACCAGCAGTGGTCCTACGCAGCCCCCGGTTCCGTCGAGATGGACGCGCGGCCGGGCGGGGCGTGGAAGGCGACGATGGTCACCCCGGACGGCGGGGAGTTCCCGCTGACCGGCTCGTACGTCGAGGTCGAGGAGAACCGGCGTCTGGTGTACGGCATGGACGTGCACGGGAGGAGCGAGCCGGTGCTCATGACCGTCGAGCTCGCCGGGCAAGGTGACGGCGGGACGCGGATCGTGGTGTCCCAGACCTGCGACACCGCCGACGAGCGGGACCTCGCCGAGCAGGGCACCACGATGCTCCTGGACAGCCTGACGGCCTTCCTGAAGACCGCGGGCTGACACCTCGCGCACCGCCCGTCCCGGGCACACGCGCAGCGGCCCGGCACCCCCCCCTTGGCGGGGTGCCGGGCCGCGGCGGTCTGTGGGGTCGCGTCAACTCCCCCCGTACAGGCGAGCGGTGACGGCCTTGGGACGCTGGTACTCGTGCAGGGCCAGGGTGCTCAGGTCCGTGCCGTGGCCGGAGGCGCCACGGCCGCCGTGCGGGAGTTCGGCGGTCTGCACGAGGTGGCAGTTGAGCCAGACCTCGCCAGCGTCCAGGCGCCCGGCGAGGTCGAGGCCCGTGGCCAGGTCCCGGGTCCACACGGACGCCGCCAGGGCCTGCGGGACACCGCCGGCCAGTGCCAGGGCCGCGTCCACGTCCGCCGCCCGCTGCACGGTGAGCAGCGGGCCGAAGACCTCCTCCACCACCGCCGGGTCGTCGTCGGGGAGGTCGGCGAGGACCCGGGCGGGACGCCAGAGGCCGTTCTCCTCGCCGGGCCCCGGGGCGACGCCCGCCGCGACGTTCCGCCCGGCGGCGGAGGCCTTGACCAGGCCGTCGTAACGGGCCGTCTGGTCGGGGTTGTTGAGCGGGCCGAAGTCCCTGCCCGCCAGACGTTCCCCCATCGCGGCGGCCAGGCGTTCCACCGCCTCCTCGTGGTTCTCCCGCAGCGTGATGACCCGGGCCGGCGCCGCGCAGCTCTGCCCGGCGTTGTAGGTGCAGGCCCGGGCCAGCTCCGTCCAGGTGTCCTCAGGCGCGTCGGAGAGGACCAGGACCGGGGCGTTCCCACCGAGTTCGAGACTGACGCGGCGTCCCGCGGCACGTGCCGCCACGTCGGCGCCGGCGGCGGCGCTGCCGGTGAACGCGACCATGTCGACGTCGGCCTCGACCAGCAGCCGGCCGGTCCGCCGGTCGCCCGGGACGGCCGTGAGGACGGCGGGGCCGAGCGCCTCGGCGGCGTGCTCCGCCAGGAACTCCAGGGTGTCGGGGGTGGTCTCCGCGGGCTTGGCCACCACCGTGTTGCCGGCGGCGAGAGCGGGCGCGCAGCGCCAGGCGGCCATCATCAGCGGGTAGTTCCAGGGCACGACGACACCGACGACGCCGACCGGCTCCCGGCGCACCCAGCTCTCGTGCCCCGCGACCAGCCGTCCGGCGGCCGGTGCCGACTGGGTGCGGACGGCGGAGGCGAAGAAGCGGAAGAGGTCGGCGACCTGCTCCACCTCTCCCGCCGTCTCGGAGAGAGGTTTCCCCGTCCCCGCGGCCTCCCGGGCGACGTAGGAGTCCGCGTGCTCCTCCACCAGTGCCGCCAGCCGCTCCAGCCGCCGGGACCGCTCCCTGGGGGTGAGCCCGCGCCAGCCCGGCAGCGCCGCGCGGGCCGCCGCGACCGCGGACCGCACCTCGCCCTCGCGTGCCACGGCTGAACTGCCCCGGACACGGCCGGTGCGGGGGTCGATGAGGGTGGTGTTCACCGGGTGGTCGCCTCCATCGGGGATTCGTTCACAGGTCGTACGCCCGGAGCCACAGCTCCAGCGTGAGCACCAGCCACAACTTCCCGCCCTGCCGGGGGAGCAGCGTGCCCTCCCCGCGCAGCCAGGTCCGGACGGTGCCGGGGCGGAACAACCCGCGCTGACGGGCGGCCCGGCCCAGCAGCAGGTCGCCGCCCAGCTCGCGCAGCGGGCCGCCGAGCCACTGCTGCACCGGGACCCGCATGCCGCTCTTGGGCCGGTCCACGACGGTGGCGGGCAGCAGGTCCCGTACGGCCTCCTTGAGCACCCACTTCTCCGCCGTGCCCCGCAGCTTGAGCCCGGGAGGGGTGGCGAAGGCGTGGTCCACCACGCGCCGGTCGAAGAGCGGCGCACGGCCCTCGATCCCCTGCGCGGCGGTGAGCCGCTCGACCTTGGTGAGGATGTGGTGCGCGCCCTTGGTCCGCAGGTTGCAGTGGAGCAACTGGTTGAGCAGGTGCGTCATCCGGCCGGGGCCCGTCAGGTAGGGCTCGACGAAGCGCTGCGGGGCCGGCGCGGACTCCAGCGCGGACAGCGCGTCGGGGGTCAGCAGCTCCGGGAGGTCGGTCCAGCACTTGCGGTAGGACCGCAGGTAGGCGGTGGCCCGGTCCTCCCACCAGGGCTCGTCGCGGGCTCCCGGGGCGCAGGCGTGCATCTCCTGCACCAGCATCGGGAGGTTCTTCGGCCCGCCGAACACCGGGTCGCCGCCCTCGCCGTTCAGGACGACCTCCAGCCCGTCCCCGGCGACGGCCTCGGCCAGCAGCAGGTTCGGCACCGTCAGCGGGTCCCCGACCGGGCTGTCGAGCAGGGCCGCGGTGCCGGCGAGACGGGCGGCGACCGCCTCGCCGGAGACCGTCAGCACCCGGTGGCGGGTCTGGCAGTGGGCGGCCACGAGTGCCGAGTAGCCCAGCTCGTTGGGGAGTTCGTCGCCGAAACTGATGGAGTAGGTGCGGACCGGCTGCCCGTGCAGCTTCGCGGCGAGCGCCGTGACGAGCGAGCTGTCGATCCCGCCGGAGAGCAGGACGCCGACGGACTCCGCCTCGGGCAGCCGCCGCGCGGTGGCGTCCTCGAGGAGGGCGCGCAGCGTGAGGACGGGGTCGCCGGATCCGCCGGGCGTCTCCCGGGGCTCCCAGTGCACGGTCTCGGTCACGGTCCCGTCGGCCGCCAGCCGCAGCACCCGGCCGGGGAGCACCTCGCGCACGCCCTCCAGCAGGGTCTCGTCACCCGGCAGATAGGCGAAGGTGAGGAACGAACGGACGGCGGACAGGTTCATCCGGGTGCCCAGCGCCGGCCAGCGGCGCAGGGCCCGCAGGGAGGTGGAGGCCGCCCAGACCCCGGCGGCGCGGGCGTAGAACACGGTGCGCGCGCCGACGTGGTCGCGGATCAGCACGAGGTCGTCGCCGTCGAGGACCGCGAGCACGAACATGCCCTCGGCCAGCGCCACGCCCCGTTCGCCGAGCCGGGCCCAGCAGCGCAGCAGCAGTTCGCCGTCGCTCGTGCCGGCCGGGGCGGGTGCGCCGCCGGCGGCGAGGGCGTCGAGGAGTTCGGCGCGGTTGTGCAGGGTGGCCTCGCCGACGGCCCGCATCCCGTGGGCGTCGAACGGCCCCTGCGCGCGCCCGGGTTCGTCGTGCACGAGGGCCAGCCCCGGCGCGACGGGCGGGGCGCCCATGGCCGTGAGGTGGGCGTCGGCCGGCCCGGGCCGGTCACCGCCGGGCCCGGTCCCCGGCGCGAGGCAGACGCAGAAGCGTGCCATCCGAGAGTCCTTTCCAGTCGCCGCGTACGCGTGCCGGGCGGGTCCGCCCGCCGGCCGCCGGGGTCCGGCCCGCCGGGTCAGCCGAAGTCGTCGTCGCTCCAGCCACCGCCGTCGTCGTCCCAGTCCCCGTCGTCCCAGCCGCCGTCGCCGCCTTCGCCCCCTCCGCCGGACGACGAGCTCTGCGCCTGCCGGCGCAGCTCCTCTTCCTCCTCCGGCGTGAGGCTGAGCGGCGGGAGCTGCGCGGCGCTGATCGCCAGTCCCGCCACCCCGAGGCCGACGAGGGCCGCTCCCATCCGGCCGCCGAAGGACGTCCGGTTCACCGTCAGGGTTTCGCCGCGTCCCCAGAGGGTGCGGCCGTAGCCGATGTCGCGGCCGTAGGTCACCGTGCCGTCGGCGAGCACGCGCTTGACGATCCGGTGGCCCAGCAGTTCGTCGGTCCCGGCGCCGCCCCGGCCGTCGTACCAGTGCACCACCCCGTGCGGGCCGCGCCGGCGCCACTCCTGCCGGCCGTCCTCGTAGGTGCGGTGGACGCTGCGGTCGGCGAGCAGGGTGTCGGTGTAGCCGATCTCGCGGGGGCGGATCATGATCTTCCGTCCTTGGGTCTGCGCTGTCCGGGCATACGGTCCTCGCGTCGTGATCGGGAGGCGGGTCGGGGGCTGCATCGGAGGCTGGGCCGGAGGCCGGATCGGGCCCGGGTGAGAGGGCGGGTTCCGCTGCGGTTCACGCGTCGGGCCAGGTCATGAACCCCGCGGCACGCAGCCCGCGCAGCTCGTCCCGGACGGAGTGTCGGGCCGGCCGCGGACCGCGGGCGAGCCGCAGCAACGCGCGCAGCAGCCGGGCCGGCGGCACCGCGGCGACCTCGGCGAACCGGCCCGCGGCGAGCCACTCGGCCTCCCGCGGCCGCAGGCCCTGCGGCAGCGGCCCGAGCGGCGGTACGGGACGGGGCCCGCGCCCTGACACCAGGCGCATCGCCTCGGCGTGCCGGGGGACGAGCCCGAGCGGGACGACGCGCACCGGCGCCGCTCCCAGCGCCTCGCGCACCCGGCCGGGCAGGGCGATCCCGGAAGGGCTCGCGTCGTGCAGGACGTGCACGGTGGCGTCCCCGGCGCGCTTCAGGGCGTCCACGAGCCGCGCGTCGAGCGGCAGGCCGCCCGCGGCGTCCAGCACGGGGCAGGCGGCCTCCAGGTGCACGTGGTTCGCCAGCAGCATCCGGGCGATGGAACGGTCCTGGCACACCAGCAGCCGGGGCAGCCCGTAGGCGTGGAGGTCGGGTTCCCGGCCGGGACCGCCGATCCCGGCGCCGCCGGCCGGCGCGGCGGGCAGGAGTCCGGCGGGCTCCCTGCCGCGCAGCGCCTCCGTGAAACGGGACAGCCGCAGCGGCGGGGCCGGTGTGCGCGCGACGCGCCGCAGCGGCGCGGGCAGGGGGCGCAGCACACGGCAGGTCTCGTAGTACAGCTGCCGCTCGGTGAAGCGCAGACCCCCGGGAGAGGCGGCACGCCGTCCGGCGACGCCGATCGCCCGCTCCAGCAGCAGCCGGCCGACGGGACGTGTGGGTTCCGGCATGTCAGTTCCCGTCCTCCGCCGCTGCTTCCGGGGACTGCGGCCAGCTCAGGAACCCCGCGGCCACCGCCTCGCGCTGCTCCCGGCCGGCAGCGCCGCGGGCCTCCCGCACGGCCCGTGCGAGGGTGGACTCCAGGGCGGCGGGAGGGACGGCCGCGAGCGGGCTGAACCAACCCTCCATCAGCCAGTCGGCGTGGTCGGGCGCGGCCGGCGCCAGCTCGCGCAGCCACTGCGGGGGGTCCTCCTGCACGTCCTCGGGCGGATCCTCGTGGAGCCGTACGGCCTTGGTGTTGCCGACGACGACGCGGAGCGGCACACCCGCGTCCACGACCACCCGCCGGGGCTCCTGCGCGCGGGCGTCGGCGACCAGCTGGAGACCGCGCAGACCCGCGTCGTGGAGCACGAGCACGGGGCCGGTCCCGGCGAGTTCCCCGAGCCCGGCGGCCAGGGTCAGGTCCAGCCGCGCCGGGAAGTCGTTGGCGACGAGGAAGACGCGGACGGCCGGGTCAGGGCAGAGCACCTCCAGGGTTCCGGACCGCGGCTGCCCGGTGTGCGGGGGTGCGGCGCGGCCCGCTCCGTCGTCGACGATCCCGGGCGGCAGGTGCCCGTACGCCTGCACCCAGTCCCCGCAGATCATGGACTGGAAGTTCCGATGGCTGGGCAGGACGAACGCCTGCGCAGGGGTCCCCGGCAGGTTCCGCGCGGCGAGGGCCGCCCCGTACAGGAAGATCGAGACGGCCGCGGCCAGGACCAGCACGATCCCCGTGTAGGGCCTGCTGTGCACCAGGAAGCCGAGCAGCACCAGCCCGGCGAGGAGCGCCGCTCCGAAGGAGTGGGCGGTCCACGGGGCGATGCTGTTGTCCGGGCTCGCCTCCCGGACGGGGTTGCCGGTCCTCGCCAGGTACCAGAGCTGGGTGACGGTGACGTTGCGGCGGCCACCGTCGGTGGCCTTCTCCACGACGCGGCGGATCCGCGTGTCGTGCATGCCCCTGCCGTGCACCTTGGGGTCGAGGGCGTACGGGCGGCCGCACTTGCCGCAGATGCGGTTGGGACGCTCCTTGCGCAGCAGTGACGCACGGCAGTGGGGGCAGATCACGGTCCCTCCCCGGGCCAGGTCATGAAGCCGAGGTCGGCGGCCCGCCCGCCCCGCGGTGCGTCCTGCGCTTCGGCCGCCCGTTCCGCGGTCCGTTCCGCGGCCCGTTCCGCGGCCCTGGCAACGGCGGCGAGGAGCCTCGCAGGGGCCACCCCGACCAGCGGGAACCCCCAGCCCCGGCCCAGCCAGGTCAGTTGCTCACCGCTGTACTCACCGGTCGCCACCAGCGCCCGCATCACCTCCGGGCCGGGCCTGTCGCCCCGTACCGGCACCGCGCGGTCCAGACCGTACACGGTGCCCAGCGGCAGGCCGATGTCGACGACCCGGCGCCCGGGCAGCGCGGAGCGCACCTGGTGGGGGAGGAGCAGCCCGTCGGCGTCGGCGTCGTGGAGGACCAGGACGGGGCCCGGCCCGGAGGGGGCGGACAGCGCCCCCGGTCCGACGACCAGGGTCAGCCGGTGCCGGGCGGTCAGCCCCGCGGCGTCGAGGAAGACGGCGACGGAGCGGTCGGGGCAGACCAGCACCGGGCCGCCGGCCGCGTAGGGCGTCCGGGGGTAGCGGCTGTCGTCGACCACTCCGGCCGGCAGTGAGCCGTACACCTTCCTCCACTCCTCCAGCGGACCGGTACGGAAGACCTCGCGGGCGAGCCGCGGCCGGCCCCGGCCCACGCCCTTCACCCTCGCGACCACGAAGCCGCCCGCGGCGAGCAGCGCCACCCCGCCGACCGCACCGGAGGCCACGGAGCCCGTGCTCAGCCCGACGAGCCCGGCCACGACTCCCACGACGGCCAGGACGACGCCGCAGCCCACCTCCACCCGGGTGCGGCGCAGCGACGCCCGTGACAGCGCGTACCACAACTGCCCGGACGTGCAGGGGAGTCGTCCGTCCTGGGTCAGGCGCAGGACGATCCGGCGGATCCGGAGGTCGTGCAGCCCCATCGGATTGGTCTTGGGGTCCAGGGCGTAGCGACGTCCGCACTTGCCGCAGACGTTGCGGGGCCGCTCCTTGCGCAGCAGCGAACTCTCGCAGTGCGGGCAGATCACCGGCGGCCCTCCAGTCCCCACGCCACTCGGCGCAGCCGGGCGGCCAGTCGTTCCCGGACTCTGGTGACGCCCGGCCCCCGCACCCGCTGGACCCGCTCGACGTCGCGCAACGCGGCGGCGAGGGCGAGGTAGTCGGTGCGGGCGAGGGTGTCCGTGCGCCCGCCGGGCGGGGCGGTGGCGCGCCGGTCCCCGGCCGCCCTGCGCTCCGCCTCGGCGGCGGTGATCGCGTAGTCCTCGTGGTCGATGCCGAAGCCTGTGTTGGCGGCGAGGAGGGTCAGCGGGGCGGTGCCCCGGTTGGCGAAGGAGTGCGGCACCATCTCCGGGATCCGGATCAACTCGCCCGGGACGAGCGGGACGTCGGTGACCCGGCCGCGTTCGGCGTCGTAGAGCCCGCAGGCCCCGTGACCGAGGCTCAGGACGAAGTGCTCACCGCCGTGCGCGTGCGGGGTGAAGGCGCTGCGCGGGCCGACGACGCCCAGCTTCACGGTGGCGTTGGAGGGACGTTCGGGGGACGTGGCGGCGTCCCCCACGAGGTAGTGGGCGAACTGGCCGTCGTCGATGAACCGCAGGAGGTCCCGTTCGGGCCGTAACTCCCGGGCGCCGTCACGATCGGCGAGGACGACGGAGCCGTCCGGTGCCAGCCGGTACAGCCGCACACCACGCGGCAGCTCCGGCACGTCCCCACGCATGCTGCCGAACAAGCGCGCCTCCCCCAAGTGCCGCTCCGTACGCATGCGTATGGTAAGCCGCCGCTCCGGAACCTGACGAGGTCGCGCGCGGGCCGTCGTCCGGCGCGCGGCCGAACGGCGGGTGAACGGCAGACCGATGACGGGACGTCAGCGCTCAGGCGCGGGTGCGGCGGGCGCAGGCCGCCGTGACCTCGCGGAGGCTTCCGGTGCGGCGGAGCAGCTCGCGCTGGATCTGCGCGCCGTTGCCGGTCTTGAGGAGCGCGGCGAGGGCTTCCTGCGCGGGGATCAGGTCGCCGTTGTCCTCCAGCGCGTCGCGTACGTGGTCGAACAGGGCGCGGACGACGGCCTCGGCCGGGGCCGGCTCCCAGGTCACCGGGTGGAGCAGGCGGCCGCCCAGGCCCTCGCGGGCGGCCTGCCAGGTCGCCAGCCGCAGCAGCGCCACGCCCGGCCCCGACGGCGGCTGTCCGGCCCGCCAGGCGCGGGCCGCGGTCTCCACCAGCGCCCGCACCAGCGTCGCCAGCAGCGCCGTGGAGGACGCGTCCAGGCAGACGTCCGCCACCCGGAACTCGACGGTGGGGTAGGTGTGCGAGAGGCGGGCGTCG
>NZ_JBIBGK010000038.1:0-61450 GCF_042956445.1 Streptomyces sp. NPDC008238
ATAGGCCACATCCCACCCGCTGAATACGAAGCCCGCCACTACCTCACAACCACGAAACCCCAGGTCACACACAACGTCTGAGATCTCTATCGAACTAGGAACGGTTCCGGGTCATGGTGTGTGTCGGAAGGTCATGGCCATGAGTTCGGTGCGGGAGGCGATGCTGAATTTTCGGTAGATCCGGCTGAGGTGGTATTCGACGGTTTTGATGCTGAGCGAGAGGGATTTGGCGACGGCGCGGTTGGAGAGGCCCTCGCAGACGAGGTGCATGACCGCGGTCTCCTGGGCGGTGAGCGGTTCCGAGGGTGCGGTGGTCGGGGACGGGCGGTGTCGGGTGGGGGTGTGGGAGGACGTCTCTTCGGCGGGGGCCGGGGTGCTGCCGCAGGCGCGGAGTTCCTGGCGTGCCCGCTGGAGGTAGGGGACTGCGCCGAGGGCCTCCAGGCGGGGAGAGGCGGCGCGGAGTTCGGTGGCGGCGCGGCCGCGGAGGCCGCGGCGCCGGAGCAGGCAGCCGAGGTCGAGGTGGATGCGGGCCCTCTCCAGGGGGTCGGGGGTGCCGTGCACGGTCAGCAGTGCCTCGTCGAGGGCGGATTCCGCACGGTCGGGGTCCCCTGCGGCGGCGGAGATGCCAGCGGTGACGCGCAGGGCGCCTGCCCGGATCGGGGCCGGGACGGGGCCGGGGCCGAGCAGTGGTGCGAGAAGGCCTGCGGCCCGTGCCGCGTGTCCGTCGGCGAGTTCGGCCTCAGCCAGCAGCAGCCGCCACGGGAGGTCGGCCGGTGCGCCGCCGGCTGCGTAGGGCGGGAGTTCGTTCCGGGCGGTGAGCGCGGCGCGGGGGTCACCGGTGACCAGGGCGAGGAAGGAGGCGGCCCGCAGGGCGTGGCGGCGGCCGTTGCCTCCGTCCCGATAGGCAGGGCTACGTCGCGTGGCGGCGAGGTGTTCCTCGGCCCGGGCGTAGTCGCCCAGGGAGACGGCCATGTGGGCGGCCTCGGCGTGGGTCAGCGGCTTCAGCCAGCGCTGGCCGTGGTCGGTGGCGAGCGAGGCGGCGAGGGCGAGGTGTTCGTCGGCGGCCGCCCAGTCGCCGAGTGCGGTCAGGGCGTTGCCGAGGAGGACCTCGGCGAAGCAGCGCACGGGTGCGGGGCCGGTGCGGAGCCGGTCGAGTGCTTCGCTGACGTCCCGCTGGGCTTCGTCGGGGCGTCCTGCCGCCACGGCGAGCATCGCGGAGCCCACCAGTGCGCCCGGTGCCTCCCCGGCGTCGGCCGCTGCACGTGTGGCTTCGGCGGGACGGCCGTCGAGCATCAGTGCGGAGACCAGGACATAGGTGGTGAGTCCCGACTCAAGCGGCTCGGGCGGGAGTTCGCTCGCACGGCGGGCCCATTCGACGGCCTCGCCGTGCCGGGACCCGATGGTGAGGGCGTAGGCGACCTGTGCGGCGATCCTCCCGCGCAGCTGGGGGCCCGCAGTGCCGTACCGTTCGTTGTGGCTGTTCTCCCAGGCCGGTCGGAGGACATCGACGGCCGCTTGCGGAAGCGGACGCCCGCGGTGACCGGTCCGCCCACGACCGGGAGGCGGCCCGGATCCGTGCGGTGTGCGCGGGGCACGGTGTCGACGTGGGCGGCTGAGAGGGTGTTGTGTCCGACTGCGATAGCGGCCGCGTCCGGGCTGGATCAGTAGGTGATCGCCAGGCCCCGGCCGGCTGGAACACCGTAGTGGCGGCGCACGTACTCGCCGGGACGGTGGCTCATCGGACGGTCCAGCCGCGCAGCGTCGCGGCGATCTGCTTCACGGTAACCCGGCCGGCCTCCGCGTCGCGGACGAGAGCGGCGGCGTCCTTGGGCGGGTAGAGCACGCGGTGGCCCTGCAGGGACAGGAACCCGTAGGTGCTCATCCATGCGAACTGCAGGTTCGAGTGCTCCAGACTGGGAATGCGGGCGAGTTCGTGCATGAGCGCGGCCGCCTTGAGGTGGTCCGAGCCGTAGCAGTCGCGGTCCATGGCGCTGGAGTGGACGCGGGCCACCGCGCCGTAGAGCACGCCCAGTTCCTGCACCTGCGGGTCGCCGTCGATCCGCTCGGCGACGTGCAGCAGGAACGGCACGTCGATGGTGTGCTTCACGCGGCGTTCCCGTGCCCGGCCTCGGCGCGGTCCAGCTCGGCCAGTCGTCGGTCTGCGGCCAGGTCGGCGGCGCGCCGTTCGGCGTCGGGGATGTTGTCGCCGAGCTCGGCGAAGGCCTCGCGGGTGTACTCGGCGGCCTCCTGGGCGGCGTCCAGGAAGATCTTCTCAACGGCCGTGGCGCGCTCGTAGGCGGCCGACAGTACGTACTCCTGCATGCTCACCCCGGCGGCCTTGGCCGCCCCGGCGATGGCCTCGTACTGCTCTGCGTCCGGGAACCGGAGGCTCATGGCCTTCTTCTCGGCCTTCTCAGATGCGCTCATGGTGGCAACGGTACCACTGGTGGCATCCGTCGAGGAGAGGCAAATTGGCTTCGGCTTGCCCGTCCCATTCGGCGCCCGGCCGGTCGCGCCGGCAGACCGCGGTCCAGTTGAGTTCCGCGCAGTCTCCGTACCGGCAGCGCGGGTGCGGACGGTACCGGAGGCCGACGCCCGCGCGGCTGCGTTCGTGTCGGGCTTGCCTTGATCGCGCCGAGGGAGACGACGCGCAGGTTGCCGTGCGCCGGAATGTCGCGAGTTGCACGCTCCTGGCGTGCGCGCGAACTGGCCCGGTTCGGTTCACCTCCGGTCACCGCGCTACAAGCGAGCAGCAGACCCAGAGCGGTGTCGGCGATTGCATGAAGGGATTCGGGGCTGCTGCCGCCTTACCGAGGGCCTCGATGCCGCGTCGGCTCCCCGTGAAGGCCCGAATGGCTGAGTAGCGACCCCTCACGACGTCGCACAAGATTGCTTCATGCCGGTTCTGATAGCCGCGTGTGCCATGGTCATGACTCTTGTGGGTGGGGTCGTGGCGCAGCGGGTCGGTGACCGCCGTCATCTGGTTCTGGGTCTTGCCGCCGGTCTCATGCTAGGTGTTATCGGTTTCGATCTGCTTCCCGATGCGCTGGCTGCTCAGCCACGGCGCATTTTCGGGGTTCCCGCAGCGCTGCTGATGTTCGTCGCAGGATTTCTTACTCTGCATGTGGTAGAGCGAGGGGTTGCCATTCACCGCGCTCACGAGAGTGAGTACGCACCGCACAGCCATGCTTTTGGGCATGCGCAGGAGTCCGCGCAGGGAATCGGTCTGACCGCCGCCTCGGCACTTGTGGGCCACAGCGTGATTGACGGGTTCGCCATCGGCGCTGCATATCAGGCTGGTAATACGCTGGGTATCGTCGTCGCCATCGCTGTGATCTCGCACGACTTCGCCGACGGATTCAATACCTATACGATTGCCAGGCTGTACGGCAATGCCCGGCGTCGGGCGCAACTACTACTAGCGGCTGACGCGCTGGCTCCGGTGGTCGGGGCAGCGATCACTTTGGGGTTCACCATACCGACGGGGCTGTTGGGCCTTTATCTCGGATTCTTTGCCGGCTTCTTGCTTTATCTGGCGACGTCGGACATATTGCCGGAAGCCCACAGTCCGCACCCCTCCAAGGCCACTCTATTGTTGACGGTGACGGGGGCACTGCTGATGTGGTTGGTGATCGGGCTTGCTGACTGAGCGGGCCGTTGGAGGAAAGTCATAGCTGCGGAAGGTCTCCGTCGGCCGCGTGGTTGGGACGTCGATCGTGTCAGACCGTGTCGGAGCGCCTGGACCGCCCCCCGATGACGCCGCCGCGCGTAGGCCTGGAGCCGGCGGTACGGTGTTCATAGGCACCGCAGGGCTAACCGCCGGCCTGTGCTTCGGTCTTTTCGGTATCGCGGGCGATGACTTCCTCGGTCAACCGTAAATCCAGTCGCAACGGTGGTTCCGGCGATTTTGTAGGGGGTCATATGGGCTCCGAGAATCGGGTATTGATCGTAGGAGCAGGCCCATCGGGGCTATTGCTCGCGGGCGATCTGCCGGAGTCCGGTGTCGGCTGTACCGTCGTCGAACGTCGCGTACAGGAATCGCAGCTCACCCGGGCGTTCGCAGTGCACGCGCGGACGATGGAACAATTGGACGCCCGTGGCGTGGCCGACCCGTTGCTTGCAACCGGCGTCCGTAACCCAGTTCTGCAGTTCTTGGGGATCGATCTGTCGCGGTTGCCGACCCGTTACCCACACGTGCTGGTGACGCCGCAGTATCACACCGAGCGAGTACTCCGGGCACGGGCCCTTTCCCATGGGGCCGATATACGGGAAGGCTGGGAAGCCATCGGGCTCACGCAGGATGCGACCGGCGTTGACGTTCAGGTCCGGGCTGCGGATGGCTCCCCTCAGACATTGCGCGCGGCTTTCGTCGTGGGCGCCGACGGGAGAAACAGCGTGGTGCGCCAATCTCTCGGCCTGCCGTTCCCCGGCCGCTCCGCGGTGCGGTCGATGATGCTTGCCGACGTCCGGTTGGCCGACCCCCCGCGCAAGCCTCCTACCGTAGGGGCAGTGGGTGATGCCTTCGCCATCCTCGTTCCGTTCGGCGATGGATGGTTCCGCATCATGGCGTGGAATCGCCACCATGAGATGCCGGACAGCGCACCGGTCGATCTGGAGGAGATCCGGGCCATCGCCCACCGAGCGCTCGGCCGCGACTTCGGCATGCACGATCCGCGCTGGATCTCACGGTTCCACAGCGATGAGCGACAGTCGTACCGCGTAGGCAGGGTCTTCCTCGTCGGTGACGCGGCGCACGTGCATTCCCCCGCCGGCGGCATGGGCATGAACACCAGCATCCAAGATTCCGCGAACTTGGGCTGGAAACTTGCTGCCGTTCTTCGCGACCGTGCCCCCGAAGCCCTGCTCGATACCTACGAGGCCGAGAGGCACCCGGTGGGGCGCAGAGTGCTGCGCATGAGTGGCGCGCTGCTGCGTGGTGTCCTGACCACCCCGCGGGCGTTTCGCGGCGTCCGAGACCTCGCCGCCCGGACCGTCCTGCGTCTCCCGCCGGTCGCCTTGCGACTGGGGCGGGCGATGTCCGGAATCGACATCGCCTACGGCGCCCCGGCCGGCGCTCACCCGCTCACGGGCAAGCGGGCACCGGATGTCCTCCTTGCCGATGGCCGACGTCTGTACGAGGTGCTGCGCGGCCGGAGGTTTGTGCTGGTCACACCGGCAGACGCGCCACTTTCTGCCTCGGTGACCGAAGCCTGGAACGGGGCGGTGGAGTGCGTCGCCACCCCGTCCGGTCTGACCAGCAAGTCCGTACTGGTCAGACCGGACGCCTACATCGCGTGGGCCTCCTCCGAGCAGTCTCCACGCCACCGAGCCGACGAGATCAGGCAGACACTGGCCCGCCACTGCGGTGAGGGCACAGGCCCGTCCTAGGGGTCGGTGAGCCTGCGGTTCCGTTCGATCTTCCAGCGATGCCGGCCCGGGCGCGCGGAGCCCTTGCGGGCATCTCACCGTCCTCGCACTCCTCGTAACCGTCGTCGAACGTGAGGATCGCGATCAGATGCGGGACAGACGCGGGAAGATCCGAGTGGCCGCGCTGAGCAGGGCGAGCGTGCCGCCGAGGGCGAAGGCTGCCGGAGCGCCGTAGCCGTCGACGACCATGCCGCCGATGAGCGATCCCGTGGCGAGTGCGATCTGCAACACACTGACCAGGAGAGCCAGGCCGCTCTCGGGAGCGTCGGGGGTCGCGTGCAGGATCCACGTCTGCAGTGCCAGGGGCACCGCGCCGAAGGCCGCACCCCAGAGCAGGACGAGTACGACGACTGCGGGTGCGGCGCCCGTCAGGGTGTTGAGCAGGATGACGCTGGCGGCGACCAGGACGGCTGCGGTGGTGTAGACCGCGCGCAGGCTGCGGCCGATGATCGCGCCGGCGGCGAAGTTGCCGGCCAGTCCTGCCACGCCGTACCCGAGGAGAACCAGCGTCACCGCGGATGAGCCGAAACGTGTCCGGTCTTCCAGGTAGGGGGTGATGTAGGTGTAGGCGGCGAAGTGCCCGAGGAAGATCAGGGCGGTGGCCAGCAGGGCGATGCGGGCCGCGCGGTTGCGCAGGGACGACGTGAGCGTGGCCATGCGTATGGCTCCGGTGGGCGGCAGCGAGGGGAGTCGCAGCGTCAGAGCCGCAAGGGCGAGCAGGGCGGCGCCTGCGGCGATCAAGAACGCGGTTCGCCATCCGGCGAGGTGTCCCACGAGTGCCCCGAGCGGCAGGCTGACCACCGTGCCGGCGGAGATGCCGGCGGTGATCAGCGAACTGGCGCGGTTGACCGTTTCGGCGGGCACCAGCCGGGCGGCGACGCCGGCACCCATCGCCCAGAATCCGCCGACGGCGATGCCGAGCAGGATCCTCGCCACCGCCATCACCGGCATGTTGGGGGCCAGTGCTGCCACGATGTTGGAGGCCGTGAAGGACACCGCGAGTGCGATCAGCACCTTGCGCCGGTCGAGCTTTCCGGAGGCGATGGTGAGCAGAGGCGCTGTGACGGCTGCTGTCAGGCCGGGTACGACGACGACCAGGCCCACGGTGCCGACGGAAACATGGAGGCTGGATCCGATGACGGGCAGGAGCCCGATCGGCAGGAACTCCGAGAGCACCAGCACGAAGGACATCAAGGCGACCGAGGCGACGGCCGGCCAGTTGCTCTGCGGTGAGGGTGTGGCGTGCCCTGCCGCTCGTATCGGTTCCGGTCGGCCGACGACCGAGGCCGTGCTGGAGTGATCACTCATGCTTCTTCTTCCCTGGAAGGATCGGGGGCCCTGGGTGGCCCGTGCCGCGTTGTTGTGCGGCGGCTGCGCCGCATGCGTGGGACGTGAGCGGCAGGGTCACAGCGGCGTGACCGTGAGAACGAGGCGTGCGCGCGGTCCGGCGGATCGCCGGGCAGGCGGCGCGGACCACAGTCGCCCCGGTGCCCTGCTGCGTCGCTCGGGCGGTGTCCGCCCAGTGCGGCAGGTCACGCGGCAGGCGAATCCCGGCCCCTTGAAGGCGGGGGCTCTCTCGGTCCTCCGATGCGGAACGGAGGACTCCTCAGATCTGGTTGAGGCCACCGTCGACGTAGAGTTCGGCGCCGGTGACGAAGCTGCTCTGGTCGGATGCGAGGAAGAGGGCGGCCGCGGCCGCTTCGGCGGGCTCGCCCATGCGGCCGAGGGGAATGTGCTGCGCGAAGGAGGCGCGGAGCGACTTGGCCCCTTCCTCGTCGGGCGCGAGGCCGTTGATTCCCGGGGTCTTGATCGGCCCGGGCACCAGGGTGTTGACACGGATGCCACGGCCGCGCAGTTCGTTGGCCCAGGTGCGTGAGAAGGACCGGACCGCGGCCTTCGACGCGGCGTAGACGCCGAACGCCTCTCCGCCGGTTGTGGCAGCGGTGGAGCCGGTCAGGATCACCGAGGCGCCGTCATTGAGGAGCGGCAGGGCCTTCTGCACGGTGAAGAGCGTCCCGCGGACGTTGATGTTGAACGTGTCGTCGAAGTGCTGCTCCGTCGTCTCCTCCAGGGTTGCGAATTCCCCGCCGCCCGCGTTCGCGAAGAGCACGTCGATGCGGCGGCCCTGGTCGGCGACGACCGAGAAGAGCCGGTCGAGGTCGGCCGGGCTGGCTACGTCTCCGCGGACGGCGGTGACGTTGTGACCGATCTCGGCAGCGGCCGCGTCCAGCGCATCCTGGCGTCGGCCGGTGATGATCACGTGCGCGCCCTCAGCTGCGAATCGCCGCGCCGTGGCCAGTCCGATGCCGCTGTTCGCCCCGGTGATCACGGCTGTCTTGCCCGCGAGTGCTTCCCTCATGACGCGCCACTCCTCGATAGTTTTTGACTGCATCGTCCACAACAGTAACCGTTATGGACGAGGCGGTCAAGAAAGCGTATGCTCGCCTCATGGCACGACCTCGGAAATTCGACGAGCAGCAGGTGCTGGCGTCCGCACGGGAGCAGTTCTGGGCGACTGGGTACGCCGGCACGCGCATGGACGACATCGCCGCGGCGACAGGCCTCGGCAAAGGCAGCCTGTACGGCGCGTTCGGCGGCAAGGAGGACCTCTTCCACCGCGTGTTCGACGACTACTGCAACTCAGTCGTCGACGCCACCGCCCAGCAGCTGCGCGGCGAAGACGAGGACGCGTACACGCGGCTGTCCGCCCACATACACGCGGTGGCCGCAGCCACGGCCGCGGACACCGTCCATCGCGGATGTCTGCTGGCCAAGGGCACCGCCGAGCTGGCCGAACACGACGAGACCGTGGCGAAGCGCGCACACGCAGCCATCGAAGCGCTGCACGCACTGCTGGAGGACGACATCGCCGCCTGCCAGCGCAGCGGCGACCTCGACGCGAACGCGGACCCCGCACGGCTGGCCGCACTGGTGCTCGCCGTACTGCGCGGCATCGAAGCACTGGGCAAGGCCGGGGCCAACGAGGAGATGCTGACAGACATCGCTCGCACCGCCCTCGCTGTGCTGCCACGCCCCGCGAACTGACAGCCCACCGGACCACGTCGTCAGGGATTACGAGGAGGGCGAAAGGGGCTCGCTGTTCGAGCAGACGGTGAAGCTGTCACCGAGTACCCCCTTCGTCGTCTTCAGCCCGGTTGCCGGACGGCTGAGTTGACGGCACGACGGGTGCGGGAAGAGGTGAAGCCCGTGGTAGATGGGTCGTCGACCAAGAGCAACCTGCCCGCTCGGAGTTCGGTGTGCTCGTTCACCCATCGGGACTCGATCTGTCCAGCTCGACCCCGTACGACGCCGCTGGGCATCGGCGTACGCGCGATGACCTCGAGAGACAGCCCGTGGTCACAGTTGACGACTGTCCACAAGCCGCGTAGCGCAATCGATCACCGTGGTGGGACCGCCATCCGTGCCAAGGCCCTCTCGTCGGCTTGATCCTCTGGTGAGCTGGACGTTCAGGCGGCGGCCACCTTCTTCTGCGCCTTCTCCTCAAGGTGATGGATGTCGCTTTCCTGGAGGGTGCCGTCCGCCGGATCGTACTGGCTGAGGGCCAGAACCAAGCCGAAGAAGGTCGGCGCCCACCCGTCGACGTGGATCTCCCCAGCGGCCGGCGCGGCCCTGGCTCGGGCACCAGGCTGTGCAGCTTCGCCACACCCGGGCCTTGGTCCACTCCGTGAACCGGCGCGATGGGCGGTCGTCCGTGGGGGAGGATGCATCGGAAGTCGAAGCGGCGGTCAGACCTGGTTGAGGCCGCCGTCGACGAAGAGCTCGGTTCCGGTGACGAAGCTGCTCTGGTCGCCGGCGAGGAAGAGCGCCGCCGCCGCGGCCTCCTCGGGTCGTCCCATCCGCCCCAGAGGAACTTGGCTGGCGAAGAAGTCCCAGAGCTTGGCGGCTTCCGCGGCGTTGGGCGCGAGCCCGGAGTTGCCGGGCGTCTCGATCGGTCCCGGGACGAGGGTGTTCACTCGGATTTTTCGGTTCCTGAGCTCGTTGGCCCACGTGCGGGAGGGGGGAAGGATGGCGGCCTTGGAAGCGGCGTAGACGCCGAAGGCCTCGCCGCCCGAGGTTGCGGAAGTGGATCCGGTGAGGATGACCGAAGCCCCCTCGTTCAGCAGAGGAAGCGCCTTTTGGACCGTGAAGAGCGTACCCCTCACGTTGATACCGAAAGTCGAGTCGAAGTGCTTCTCGGTGACGTCTTCCAAGGCCGAGAACTCGCCGCCACCGGCGTTGGCGAACAGCACGTCGACGCGGCGGCCCCGCCCGGAAACGGCGGCAAAGAGGCGGTCGATGTCGTCAAGATCGGAGACGTCGCCCCTGACGGCAGTGGCGTTCGGACCGATCTCGGCCAGCGCGGCGTCGAGCGCCTCCTGACGCCGGCCGGTGATGAACACATATGCGCCCTCGGCCGCGAATCGCTTGGCGGTGGCCAGCCCGATTCCGCTGTTACCCCCAGTGACGATGGCTGTCTTACCGTCGAGCTGTCCCATGATCAAGACTCCTGTTCGGCGGAGGTCTTCCCTCCGCGGCAGTTGCTACGCGTCAGGCCCGCGTTCAGCACGGTGGGCCCGTTATGGACCGTACGGTAAAAAACCGGATGCTGGACGGATCGGTCCAAAACTGTGACCCAGCTCGTCGGCCTCACCGATGCCTTGATCGCGGATTCGCCGTCGACGTCCTCCAGCCGGACGGCACCCGGGCCCACGAGCTCGCCTACGGCACGCTCTTGGATCACCGGCTGCGTCGCGGGAGCCGGGGCGGCGGGCCACCGGCCTCGACCGAGAGATCTACAAGCGGCGTGATCAGCGGTCTGCAGCCGGCCTGAGGAGCGAACCACGCACGACCACTACCCCATGGTGATCCAATGCGCCGTACGACTGATACGTGGTCTCCTTCGGACCCGCACGACTGAGCGGCACTGCCGACGCTCAGGACCGAAAAGGCCGTCAGGAGCTGGAGACACTCTCGGGGTTGTGTCGTTTCCAGCGCGATGGCGACTGCAGATGACCTGGCGGTCCTTCCGCTCGCTTACGGCCTGCCGGCGGACGCGGCCGCAGCGGCTGTGGCCAGTGGATCGCGGGCTGCGTGACCAAGGAGGTCGGTGAGGTCAGGGCCACTGGCGTGCAGGAAGCCGTGGCGGATGCCCGTGGCGATCGAGGTGAGCATCGGCGGTTGGAACGGGAGCAGCCCCGGCGTCTCTTCAAGGAGCCTGCGCCGGTACTCTCCCAGGCTGATCGGTCGATGAGCGACACCGAGTGCATCGGCCACCTGCCCCGCTGTGACCGGAGTGCCGACGAGGTCGTAGACACGCCCGCCATGGGGTGCCGGATTCGACGCGACGATCGCCGCGACCTCGGCGAGGTCCTGTCGCGCGACCGCGGCCAGGGCGCCGTCCCCGAACGCGGACTCCACCCGTTCACCGGCCCACATCAGCAGACCGCCGAAGAGTTCGGCGTACAGGCCGTTGCGCAGGATCGTCCACGGCAACCCGCTCGCCCGCACCAGGCGCTCGGTAGCGCGGTGCGCCAGAGCGAAACCGAGGTGGTCGCCGGCAGTGGTCACGCTCGTGTACACGACGTGGCTGATGCCGTCACGGGCGGCGGCGTCCAGGACCGCCGCGTGCCGGGCGACGACCTGGTCGTCCTCGGCGTAGCCGGCGGAGACGAGTGCCAGAGTGGACACACCGGTGAGGTCGAGGCTTCCCAGGTCGTCGAAGTCGAGACGCCGCACTCCCTCGCCCGGCGTGCGGCTGCCGCCCATCGCAAAGGCACCGCGGGCGCGCAGCGCCGCAAGAGTGGCCGAGCCGAGGTTCCCGTTCACTCCGGTCACCAAAATCATGATCAATCGCAGTCTTCCGTCGTGGTTCTCATCAGTAACTACGCTTGATCCTCGACCGCACGCAGACCGGCTACAAGAAGGCAGTTTGATGTCACTCACGCACACCGGCGTAACCACAACCCCCGCCCAACTCGACCCGTGCGGACGCAAGGACCACCCCGACTGCGGCATCCGTGATGTCCTCGATCGCATCGGCGACAAGTGGTCGGTGCTCGTGACCGTCGAACTCGCCGGCGGGCCGCGTCGCTTCCGCGAACTCCAGCGCGCCATCGACGGCATCTCCCAGCGCATGCTCACCCTCACCGTGCGCAGGCTCGAACGCGACGGACTGGTGCTACGCACCGTGTACCCAACCGTTCCGGCCCAGGTCGACTACCGCCTGACCGAGACCGGGGCCGGCCTGACCCACCTCGTCAAGGCACTCGCCGACTGGTCCCTCGCACATCGTGCCGTCATCGCCGAAGCGCGGCACGTTTACGACCAGGCCCACTCCGGCCACGACATCCGCTGACACGAGTAGCCATCGCGGTATGCCGTTGTCGGTACCGAGCCGGCCGACGATGAAGTGGGGTACCTGCTCGCGCAGCGCCCGTGCCCGAGCAGGCTGTGCACTGCGGACGCTGCTGCATCGGCGCAGGGCGCCGTGAGAGGTGGACTCGTCCGGCAGCTTGATGCTCCCGTCGTGAACGAGCATGGTGTCCTGTCCCGCCGGAGCAGCCACATTCGAGCGCCTGGACAACGCCTGCTCGAGGGCGCAGCTGGTGGGACTGCGGGCAGCACGGTTCCCGAAGAGACCCCTGGAGTCGGGTTCCGCCACGGCCCACAGCGCCGCCCCGCTGACCAGTTGGGACCAGTCTCCGTTCCTGGCTGACAGCGTCCCGCTGCCCATGCGCGACGCGGCGCACGTCGAGCCCTACGGACATCACCGACTGCGCATCGACGACAAGCAGCGCATGGGGCACCACGTTTGGTGCGGACTCGGAGGGCCACGCATTCATGCCGAGCAACGGCCCGGTGGCCGGCACGAGGCAACTGTCGTCGGCCGGTTTTGCGAGGGGGTGTGCGCATAGCACCCAGACATTCACTCCAATTTCCCGGTCTCTTTCCTCGCCGGAAGCCGGGACATGTCGGGAATGTCAATTCGGAAATGCGTGCTTGCGTCGCCGGAACGAGCTCGGATAACTTGTCGGCGCGTCAATAAGTTTGGACAGAACCGGAGATGGCCGACCGGGCTTCCGGCACGTCGGACATTTCGTCGAGTAGAGCCGTCAGTTCGCGGGCACGGAAATCTCAAGAGACACCCTTGCCCCTCTCATGTCGAGGAGTTCTCGTGCGCAACCTCAAGCCGGCGAGGAAGAGTTCCACTGGAACGGCATCAATTCCCCGGCGCACCAACCGCCTGCGTCTGGGAGCAGTCGCAACCGCCTTGGGCGCCATGGTCGTCCTGGGCTTCCCCGCCGAGGCGAACGCCTCTGTCCTGCAGTTGCTGCCGCAGAACGCCGACGGCCTGGAGCAGTCCTTCTCCCCGGCCTACGACTACGACGGAGACGGCTGCTACGCCACCGCCGCGATCGGCGCGGACGGCACCCTCAATCCCGGCCTGAAGTTGGGCGGGGACGTCAACGGGCGCTGCCACGACTACGCCCAGCTGGCCAACGCCAACACGTACTCGCGCGAGAAGTGCAACAACGACTGGTGCGCCGTGGTGTACGCCAGCTACTTCGAGAAGGACCAGGCCACGCTCGGCCCTGCGGCCATCGGCCACACCCACGACTGGGAGCATGTCGTGGTCTGGATCCACAACAACCAGGTCGAGTACGTCTCGGCGTCCCAGCATTCCGGCTACCAGATCGCCGCCCGCTCCGCGATCCGCTTCGACGGCACCCACCCCAAGATCGTGTACCACAAGGACGGCGCCTCGACGCACTGTTTCCGCTTCGCCAACACCAACGACGAGCCCGCGGAGAACGCCACCGGTGGCTGGTTCTTCCCTCGCCTCGTCGGGTGGGAGGGCTACCCGGCGGGCTTCCGCGACAAGCTCATGAACGCGGACTTCGGCTCGGCCACCATCAAGATCAACGACGCCCGTTTCAACTCCACTCTCGCCAACTCCAAGCCGTCCGGAATCCCTTTCGACCCCAACGCCTGACGTGCGCGCGGACGGCCATCCCTCGCGGATTGCCGTTCACGCGGTTGTACGTCTTCGGGCGTGCCTGCCGTGCGAGTCGGCAGGGGGCACCAGCCGTATTGCACGCCTGAGCGGGCACGTCACCCCGCCGGCTGCGGGGACTGCGCATCGAGCTGTCGCAGCCCCGACTTGAGGGGACCACATCTGATGCCGGCGTGCCTGAGAACGGGGTCGTGGGACCGCGGCCGAGCCCACGTCAGGACACGCGAACGCCCCCGTCCGCGCCATGCGGACGGGGGCGTCGGGGGGTCGGCAGGTGGTCAGGAGGTCGGCTGTGCGGCCTTCATCTGCTCGCTGAGGTCGGCGGTGTCCGATACCGGCGGCGCCGTCACCGTCTTGGCGTGACCGAACTTCAGGAAGTCAGCGGTCACCTTGACCGTCCCCATCACCTGGACGAACCGGACCGGCAGGCCCTTGCCGTCGACCCAGACGTCCATGTCGATGCCGCCGTTGGAACCGACCATGGAGTCGAGGAGGTTCTTCTTGTCCTCCGCGGACATTCCGGTGCCCAGGTCGTCCTGGTTGATGGTGACGCGGTAGTGATGCGCCTTGATGCCGCGCACCGGCTCCTCGCCCAAGTCCTTGGCGTTCTTGGACATGCCGATGTAACGCAGCCCCGCCGTCGGGTCACCGTTCTTCTCGACCGCCGCAGCGCCCTTCTCGCCCAGCAGCGCCGACACGTCGATGCGCATCCAGTGCTTGCCCTTGAGCGGGCCCGCCGGCTGCGCATCCACGTTGTAGTAGTAGGCACCGTCCACCAGCAGGGCCCGGAGCTTCGGGGCGTCCTGAAGAGCCTGCATCTGGGCGGCCTTGGTGTCCATCATGACGTCGTAGGCGAGTCCCTTGCCCCACGAGTAGGTGCCCGTCATCGTGATCGGGCTGCCCTGCCCCGGGTCGGTGACGAACGTGACCTGCGCCGCCCCGATCTTCTCCGTGCGGTCGGTGACCCGTGCGAGGATCTCCGCGATCGTGTCCGCCTTGCCCACGGCCTTCGCCGTGTCGTGCGCCGCCCCACAGCCGGCCGTCGCCGTCAGTGCGAAGGCCGCGACCCCCACCGCGGCGGCAAGGCGCATACGCCTCGACGTGCTCATCCGGTCCCACCCCTGTTGCCTGTTGATGTTGTGCGTTTGCTGTGCGGACTGTACTGCGCACGACTGACAAGCTCGTGACCATTTCCCGCCCGCACCACGGCCCCCGGGTAACCCGCCGGGGAGGAGGGCGTCGATAGCGTAGGAATTCCGCGGATATCGACTGCATATTGGGCGACCACAAGGTGCACCAAGGACGGACGGGCGGAGCCGTCGCCGGCGACGCACCGGACATGGTCGTGCGGGCTTCCTCCCCGGAACCGGACTCGGCTCCGGCCTGATCGGGTTCCTGCTGCGTTGTCGAGGCAGAGGAGGGCGGTGAACGTCTTGACCATCGCGCGCAACAGATCCGGACTCGCCGCGGCGAGGTTCTCCTCGGCAAGCGCGTGCAGGGGCAGAATGTCAGGTGCGGTCATCGTGCTGATCTCCTTCGAGGCTTCGACACTTCGAAGATCAGCCGGTGGCCGTTTGTCCATGCGGGCACCAACCCGGACGCCGGAGCAAACCCCCGCATCATGTCCAACCCGTTGCACCACTTCCAAGGACGCAACCCTGACGGGCACGAGCGGCAGGAGCAGCAGACATGAGGAAGGAGGAAAGGGTGGCCTCTGGCCGGAGCCGAAGGCCACCCTTTCTGTTCGCGTCCCGTAGATATTCATCGTGGCAGTGACGGGCTTGCGGGCGGGGTGTTGGGCCTGGTTAGGCCTGGGTTCTAGAAGATGTTGGTGACGGTGGTGTCCCAGCCGCTGGTGCCTACGAGGCGCGGACTCCTGACCGTGGCAGGTCCGCCGGGGTAGAACAGCAGGCAGCCGTTTGGGCATGTGGTGGACTTGGCGGCACCGGTGTCGTCGACGTAGTCGACGGTGTAGTCGGGGTCGGCGGGCGTGGTGGCCCACAGATCGCCCGAGGTCTCGCCGGGGGTGGGCTGGAACTGCCGGTAGGTGATGCTGGTGCCGGCGTCGGGGTCATCGTAGGTGGCCGTGACGACGGTTCCCTGGACGTTGCCGGGTGACGCCAGGTGGGGGCGGTTCTGCCAGTCGGCCGACCCGTACACGCTGGGGGTGCCCAGGGAGAGGACTCCGTTGTCGAGCCGGCCGGGGTAGAGGTCGAGCATTCCGCTACTGGGGGTGCGGACGAGGAGATCCTGGACGCCGTCACCGCTCTGGTCGCCGACGGCGAGGACGGTGAGGTCCTTCCAACCGCTGGGGCTGATGCTGACGCGGTTGTCCAAGTCGAACGGCTCGGTCGGATCCTGGGCGCCGAGGAAGGTGTTTCCGGTGTACAACCAGAGAGCCGCGTCGGTGCAGGCGTCGTCGACGCACTCGATGGTGAGGAGGTCGTTGCCTCCCGCGTGGCCTTCGGTGGTGTTCTTGTCGATGTCGCCGGGCAAGGTCAGCTGCCGGATGCGGCGCCAGTCTGGGGCGTCGTCGAGCGACGGTGGATGGACGAGTTCGTGGCGGGTGTCGTAAACGGGTTCGCCAAGTCCGTTGCCGCCGTAGATGTAGAGCTTGTCGTTCGCCAGGCGGACGACGTAGTCCTCGTAGCCGTCGGGCGCTGCATCCGGGCTGGTGAAGCCGGCCAAGTCGCCGTGGTGGGCGATGAGCGCGTCGCCCCATCCGCTGGTTCCGATGAACTGTGCGGCTGAGTGACCGCCAGTGCCGTCTCCTGCGTACAGTCGGAGCTTGCCGTCCTTGTCGGTCGCGACTATGTCCGCGTAGCCATCTCCGTTTACGTCGCCGGGAAGATCTTGGCGCGCCAGCCCAGTTCCGGGGTCTTGCCCCGGGGCGTAGACGAAGTCGGACTTGGTCATGCTGAGGGGGGCCGTCTCCAGGGGGGAGGGGTTGCCGGCGGTGTCGTACGCGACGACGTACAAGGTGCTGACCGGCCAGTTGGACGGAGTCACCGTGATGGTGGCGGTGTGGTGGTCGGGTCCGACGTCGACCCATGTGCCGTACTCGCAGGGGGTGTTCGACACGGACAAGTCGAAGTCCGCACGCCAGCAGAACCCGGCAAGGTCGTTGGCGGAGTTGTAGAGGTTGAGCGTGACGGTTTTGCGGGCCTGGTACTTGTTGGTGGGATCGTCGGCGGGGGTGCCGTTGGCGTTGGTCACCTTGACGGCTTCCGTAGGCCCGTACGGGTCGTCGGTTGCGGCGGCTGAGGCCTCTGCTGGCGGCAGGACGAGAGTGGAGGCGGCCGTCAATGGCAGCCCGAGGGCTAGCAGGACCGCTATGGAGCGTCTCTTCCTGCCACCGGGCGAATGCGGGTCTGTCATGTCCAACCTCTCTGAATACACGCGTCGTGCGAGACCCGCAGGCTATGCAATTACGCGGATTTTCCCAAGCCCTTTACTGACGGTGAAGGGTGACGGGGGATGTCGACGTGAATGGAGGTCGCACTTCCGGATGGCGCACCCGGGCCCGGACGAGCGTCCGATTGAAGCTCTCTTCGCCCCACTCGCCGCGTCTGACCTGGTCAAAGATCTTGATCCAGAAGATCCGATCTGTGCCGGTTCGGGGATGGTGGAAAGGTCAACGCACGACGATAAATGCTATTCCGTCCTCTTGTGTACAGGCCATCGGGTGAGCTTTCCTTTGCAAGTTGTTCATAAGGCGCGGACCTCGGGGTGGGGTTTTCGCGGTCTCTCATCGCCGCTTTGGCGTGCCATTCTTTAATAAGGGCGCCGCAGCACCGTTCTCTGCTGTAGCCGTCGGGTTCCTGATGGGTGCCTGACCCGCAAACGGTCGAACCTGCGTCCGCAGATCCTGCCGGTGATCCGTGTTGCCGCCGACGACCGCGAGGCGCGGGCGCGCGGTGGGGTCGCTATCGCCCTCGACCGTTTTCCTCTGCCGGGGACGGACCCCGATCCTGTGACCGAGACGGTTCGTGAACGGCTCCGCCAGGACCCGGACGCGTCTGTACGCGAGGAGGCGCCGGCAGCCCTTCAGCGGCTGCGGAGCGCGCATCCGCGCACCAATTGGAGCTCCGCCGGACCGTCGACGCCCTCGCCGACGAAGAGTGCGCACACGCCATGGAGGAGGCCCTGCCATGGATGAGCGCCGCCTCCGGCACCAACGAACCAGGACTCCTGCGCTGCAGACGCTGCATGCTCCACCCAGAAGAACCCGACCCGGAAGATGCCTTTTGGGACTCCCTGTTCGGCGCGTAGAGGGATGCCATCGTGGAAGGGCGCGGCGAAGACCGCGGCCGTCGCGCTGCCGGGCTCGAGGTGGGTTCTCCGGCATCGACTTTGAGCGGTAGAGCCTGGTTGGTTCGCGCTCATACCTGCATGTGAGTGCCGTGTCGCGTCCGGCGTGACGGTGTGACTGCTGGCACGCAAGCCTGCGGGTCATGCTTCCGTAGGGGGAGGGGGCAAGGCCGGTAGCCTGCCGGCACAGGCCCAACTCCGGGCCTGGAGTTGAGGGGTGGGGCAGTGAGCAGTAAGTCCAGTGATGATGTCGGGCTCATCTGTGGGTTGTGGACTTTCGGGGGCATCCTGGCGGCCATCTTGATCAGCGTGACGTACAAGGTGCCGGTACTCGGTGTGACCGTCTTCTGGCTCATGTTCGCGCTAGGACTGGTAGCCACGTATGTCGCCATCGCCCTCATATGGTCCGCGTGGAAAAATGGGCGCGCCGGCAGGTAGTGGCGATCAGTCACTTCTGACCCTTGCACTCGGGAGTGCTTGGTTAGTTGCCCGCTTGTGATGTGACGCGCCGTCCCGGTGCTGTGCCGGGCGGCGCGTGGGCGTCACCCCCGTACCGATGTGAATCGCCTTGTCATGCAGACCAGCGGGGCGGACGCCGAGTGGGGAGACCGTCGCGGGCGGGTATGCGGACGGCGTTCGGGGAGGGGAGGCCGGACGTGTCCCGGATCTCGCTGTCTGCGTCGCCGACGGCGCCGCTACTGGTGGTTACCCCGGCACGTGACGAAGGTGACCTCGGACGACTCGCCGGGCTTCCACGCTTCGATGAGGTGGTCGGCGCGGGGCCGTGAGTCCTTGGAGACGCCCTACACTCCGAACGACGCCTCTCACCAGGCCGGATAGCGAAGCGCTGCTGGAGTGGAAGGAGGTTTGTGTGGAGTCGTCGGAGTGGACCGAGGCCGGGGGCGGGTCGGTCAGTGTTCTTCGGGTGGGGTGTCTTCCAGGAGGGTTCGTAGGAGGTTCTCCAGGCGCTCGGCGAGTTCGTTGGGGTCTGCTTCCACCAGTGCCGTGTTCCTGATCAGTTTCCGCATCAGCCACACACCGGCGATCACCGACAGTGCGAGTGCGGAGCGTTCCGTTGTGTTGTCGCCTGTCATCAAACTGCTGAGGTGCCGTTCCACGTGCCGTTCGATGCCTTGGCGAGCGACTTCGGCGGTTTGTGGGTTGGATGCGGATCGCAGCATCAGCAGGAAAGGGCTGAGTTCGTCGGCCTCGGGCGCGGTGCGCTCCACCAATGACCGGGCGACGTCGTGGACCATGGCTGCCGGATCGTTGCCCACCACGGTCCGTGGGGCGAAGCAGGTGTCCACGACCTCGGCGAACAGTTGTTCCTTGGATCCGAAGTAGCGGTTGACCATCATCGCGGTGACGCCGGCGTCCTTGGCGATGTCCCGCACGCCGGCGGCGTCGTAGCCGAGGCGGGTGAAGGCTTCCACGGCGGACGAGAGAATCGCCTCGCGGGTCGCTGCCGCGTTGCGGGACCGGCGGGGGGCGGCAGGCGGCGGCTCGCGCCGAGGCGGTTCGTTTTCCACGACACGAGTGTAGTGAGGCCGAAACGCCGGTCTACGGCTGTAGAGCTTTGAGGTTCTCTGCCGCCCGTGCCGCCGTTCGGCCCGTAGGCCCCTGGGTGAGGCCTACGGGCCGACGGCGGGGCGCCGAATCTGCGCCGGGCGACCGCTGCGCGGTTCCGGCGCCGACTGCCGGACGACTCGCCCGACCGGCCCCCAGCACTAACGGTCGCCGGCGTGAGGCGTACCGGATTCTCCGGTCAGCTCCAGGTGAAGGCGAAGGTGTTCCGGGAGGCCGGAGATGTGATTGACGGCCTGCCCGACCGGACCGTAAGGACGGCGGCCGACCGGGCAGGCTGTGCCGGCCGCAGTGCCGTCGGGCGCGGTGGCCACGCGCCCGATGGGCCCGCGGAGCGACCGGCGCGGGCCGCCTTGTGCTGGCTTTGCCGTGCGGGCTGCCGCGTGACGCATTCCGAGCGCGGAGGCGATTTGGCGGGTGGCCTGCATCGGCGCCCCAGCTCAGAATGCGGAGCGGATGAGTCCGCCGTCCACGCGGATCGTGGCTCCGCTGATGTACTCGGCGTAGTCGCTGCACAGGTATGTCACGGCGGCGGCGATTTCGTCGGGCTTGCCGAAACGGCCGTGGTCGTTGGGAATGAGGGCCTCGACCGCGTTCGGCTGGACTTCCTCCCAGGTCTGTCCCCACCCGCGGGCGGGACCGAGGGCTGTGACGAACTCCTTTGTCGCTTCGACGAGGATCGCGCCGGGCGAGACGATGTTCGAGGTGACGCCGGTGCCCTTGAGGTCGCGGGCGAGTGACACCGCGAGGTTGTGCCGGGCGGCCAGTGTGGCGTTGTACTGCGGATGGGTGTTCATCGGCTGGGAGGCGAGTCCGCCGCCGATCGTGATCACCCGGCCCCAGCCGTGTTCCCGCATGACGGGAACCAGATGCCGGATCATCCGGACACCCGAGACGACGTTGATGTTGTAGGCGTCGGTCCATTCCGCCGGACTCGCCTCAGCCCACGACAGATGCCGGTAGAAGCCGGCGTTGTTCACGAGGATGTCGACGGGACCGTCCGCGGTGGCGGCCTGGGCGACCGCGGCGGCGCCCTCGTCTGTGGCCAGGTCACCCAGTGCCGTGCTGACGGTGCCTCCGGCCCGGCGGATGTCTTGGGCGACCTGCTCGGTGCGGTCCTTGTGCCGGCCGTGGATGACGACCGCGGCGCCCTCCGCCGCCAGCATTTTCGCGGTGGCCTCGCCCAGGCCGGCACTCGAGCCGGTGACCAGAGCGCGCTTGCCCTCGAGATTGAGGTTCATTCCTTGCTCCCATACGGATTTCTCCTGCGCCAGAGCGCAGGAAGGTCGTGCTGCCCGCTAAGTATACAACTGTAGACTTGAGTATGTTCCGCGGTGTTTCCGCGTGGCGCCAGCACGGGTCGATGGGATGGCCCCTCGGCGTGTCCCGCCGTTCCCCTCCTCGGAGACCGCCCTACGGCAGCCGGAGGAACTCATCCTCGTCCGTCGGAGTGCGAGGGCGGGGCAGCCGCCGGTGGGCGGTCCGCGTGTTGGGGCCGTGCCCGGTTTCCCCCTTGCTGCTCACAGCCCGGCGCTTCGACCCGCCACAAGGCTTGGCCACAGCTGATCTGCCGCATAACCCGTGTCGCCTTGTCGGTACCCCGTGGCAGACTCCTCCCTTGATCACGGGGGTGTACAGCCCCCGACCTGGAAGGATGCGACTTTGCGCAACACGAAGTGGGCCACCGTGGCGGTGGCGGTCATTGCGCTCGGCGCCGCAGGCTGTGGGGCCGGCGACACCGGCACGGAGGCGGCCGCCGCCCCGGTGCCGGCGCCGCCTCAGCCTCGGCCCCAGGGCACCGGACCGCTCACAAAGGAAGTCGTGCGGACGGACCTCGACACCTCCGCGGCCGACGCGGGCGTTCCGGCGAACGCACCGGACTTCGGAGGCATGAACGAGGACGCTGAGGCGGGTTCGTCGCGATCGTGCGCCCTCGGTTTCAAGGGCTTCGGTACCAAGGCCACCAAGGTTGACGTTGCCCGCTGGGAGTCGGTGGTGAGCGAGTTGCGCGAGCGCGACTGGCAGCAGGCCCGGGAACCGGACAAGCGCAGGGGCCCGGACGGGGTGGTCTACGACGCCCGCGTAGTTCTCAAACAGCGCGGCTGGACCATGGTCGCGGAGTACCTGAGCAGCCAGGTCGGCGTGATTACCCTGCTCGCCTACGACGACGCGTGCATGAAGAAGATAAACGCCGATCCGGGGCAAGCCGGCTGATCGGCCACACCTCGCGCGGGAAGCGAACTCCGTACCAGTCCCTGCAGCAGCACCGCCTGCAAGATGCCGCCCTGATCCAGGGACCTCAAGGCGCTGCGCACCTTTGCCGCCGCCGACGCCCGGGTGGCCACCATCCGGCCCGACGCGGCCTGCCACTGCCGTGCCCGGCAGTGCACTGCCCACGGCGACACCAAGGTGCTGTGCGCGGGCGGCGTCGTGCTGATCCTGTGTCACGACCCCGCGGTCGGCCGGGTGTGGACGGTGGAAGAGGTCTGCCAGGTCTGCGCCCCGATGATCCCGCACGCCAAGCCGATGGGGACCGCCGCCCGTCCCCGTCCTGTCGCGACGGCCCGGCCGCCGGCCGCGACGGCGGTGATTCCCGCGCAGGCGCACGCGAGCGCAGGCGTGGCGGGCGGTTTCTCGGCGGCGCCGCTGTTCTCCGCTTCCGCCGGGGCCGAGGACCCTGCGCCGCGCAGACGCTCTCGGCGGCCGCCGCAGCAACGCCGCCGCCCACGCCCGCAACGCGGCGGGCAGGGCCGCTGACCGCTGTCAGGGTCCTCGGCAGGTCACGGCCGGGTGTTCCGCTCGACGGTCCGCGAAGGTGACAGTGCAGATGGTCAGTCAGGGGTGACCTGACCTGGGGCGGACTGACGTGCGTGTCAACGAGGTGGACGTCGGGCCCCGGACAGCTGCCCGGTCCCTCTCAGTTCTTGCGGTTACTGAGGACGCAGAACTCGTTGCCTTCTGGATCGAGGAGGGTCACCCAGTGCTGCCCGTCCTGCATGGTGTCGACGCGCCGGGCACCGAGGGAGAGCAGTCGGGCGACCTCGGCCTCCTGGTTGTCGGGGCGGAAGTCGGGGTGGAGCCGGTTCTTCGACGTCTTGCCCTCGGGGACAGGCACGAAGAGCAGGCCCGGTATCCGGTCCGGCTCAGGCCGGATCTCGATGATCTCCTCGGACTCGTCGACCACGACCCAGCCGAGAGCTTCGGCCCACCAGCGCCCGAGTGCGACCGGGTCGGCGGAGTCGACGATGATTTGTTCCCATTCCAGAGCCATGGGCCTGAGCATAGGCAGATCGGCGGCCCGTCCCGCAAAGCCGCCACCGGCAACGTGGGCGCTGGCGACGGGCTTCGCCGTCAAATGCCTCGATTGGGATGACAGTGCGACGGACGTCACGGTCAAAGGACACGTGTCAGCCAGCCTTGGCAGCCGCCTCTGTCTTCGCCCTGGTGGAGGCGAGGCGGTCGGGGTTGGTGCCGGTCTCGATGATGGTGCCGTTGAACGTGAGCCGGTCGACGATGGCAGCGCAGAGCCTGGAGCCTCCGATCGGCTTGTCCGAAGCGATGGCAATGCTGGTCTTCTCCTCGCGTTCGGTCAGAACCTGCAAGAGGAGCTCGGCGCCGTGCCGGTCGAGTTCCGTGTTGCCGAGTTCGTCGATGCAGAGCAGGTCGACGCGGCCCTAGCGGGTGATGGGGCCCGATCGTGCGGCAGACCCCTGGACCGAGACCGAACGTGCACCCTGGCGCGAGCGGCAAGCGGCTGCGCGCGATCGGTGACCGAGGGCTTGCGGGAGACCTGATTCCGATGCCGAGACCGCGACCGTGGTCGGAGCGTTCGGGGCTGGAGGTGGACGTGAGCGAGATCGACTACATCGACTCGGAGATCCGGTGGAATGCTCGGCCAATGCTGGCGAACCGCCGTTCACTCGGCACCGGGCCGCTGCCGGCCTCATCCTCCGATACCGGCCGCCTCCACGCCGCGTCTCCTCCGGGCTCGCGGCATAGCGTGGCTTCCGGCGTGTGTGGCACCCCTCTCTGGGGGTGCCACAGACGGTTGTGTCAGGTCTGCTCGACTCGCAGAGCTACGTCGCTTCTGAGTGTCTGTTCGTAGGTGCGGCCGTCCTGGCGGTAGGTGAAGCGAGCGCCGCTCAGGTTGCCCTTGATGGGTCCGGTGATCTGCACGCGGACCACGTAGTAGATGTCAGTGTCGCCCTTCGCTTTGATTTTGATGGGCTCGTGGAGGTGGTTGTGGAGGCGTTCGAAGTGAGGATCCTCCGCGTCGCCTTCGATCCCGAGCATCACGATGCCGTCGGTGTCCTTGGCGCTGTAAGCGGCGTACCGCAGAACCTTCATGCCTTTCGGAACTCGGAGTACCTTCGCCCCGGTGACCTCGAGGTCCTGGTCCGAGACGTTGGTGGGTGGTGGAAGCGCTGCCCACCACACTTGTCCGACTTTCGCGTGGTCGCTGCCGACAGTGCCCTGTGAATAGGTTCCACCGTCCAGCGCGCGGCCCTGAGCGGGACGGCCGTCTTCCCCGGAGCATCCGGCCAGGGCAACGCCGGCGGCGAGGACCAGGGGGGCGGTGGCGCGAAGGCGTCCACTAGGAGTAGAAGACGCCAGGTTTGCTCGAGAGCGGACCATTATTGCCCCAGATGATGTGCGAACCGGTCTTGCCGGCGGTGATGCGCTGCTTGTGGTCGCGATCGTAGGAGGTGGATGCGCTGAGTGACACACCGAGGGTGGCCACAGCCTGGGTCCACTTGGCGCTCTTACCGGAGGAGAGCTGGAGGGGACGAGCCGCCGGGGATCTTCCCGTAGTACTGCCTCGGCGAGGCTTGGAAGGCAGTGGGACCGTCCGGGGCGCTGGGACCCAGTAACGACCTGTTGGTCTGCAGGCGGGATGCGTACAGGTCGCAGGCCAGCCAGCACGTCCCATCGGGCGGCCCATGCGGTGGCTTCGGTATCGGGGAGCACCTGGCCGTCGTTGATCCAGCAGTCCTCGGTGCAGTCATACCGGGCCGCCCGGCCGGCGGCGCCCGGAAGGCGCTACAGGCGCCAGCCAGGTGCGGGGCCCAACGCCCAGGGCAGGCCGCCGGTCTCCACCTTGTAGATCGGCTCGCGGACCCTGCGTAGCTGCTGCAGCAGACGGAACTCGCTCACGCGGAGGCGGGCGAGTTCGGTGGGCAGGTCGTCGTGCACGCGGCGCCGGCCTGGGTCAGGCGCTGTGACGGCGGTGGCGAATGTGCCCCGGGTGACGGTGCCAGGCCGGAACGGGCATTGCACCGGTTGACGACCGGGTCCCGGCGCCGGCGGTTCTCCCGGCCGGCGTCGAGGCTGAGCTGCTGCGCTGTGCCTGCCGCGTCGACCAGGTGGTCGACGCGGACCGAGGCTCCGCGCACCCGGGCCTGCTCCAGTCCGAGACGTTCGAAGACCGCCATCGCCGTGTCCCGCCGGTCGTCGGTGAACGCGCTCGGCTCGGCCAGGGTCCGGGGACCGGGACACGCTGCTGCCACCGGAGAGGGACACACCGAGAGCGATGCCCCGGGCCCCCTGACGGCGCTCACGGAGCTGATGAGCGAGGTCCACCACGGCGTCGAGGATTTCGCCGCCACCACGGCCTGACGCCCCCACCGCTGAACCACCGCAAGGCCCCTCGGGCACGGCGGCCGGCCCCCGGCCGCCCACCCGCCCCGGGGGCCCTGCGCGCGTCTCGCCGCGGGACGCGCGCACAACCACCGTCATGTGACGGTCGATTCCGTCGTCGTCGCGCGCCTAGCGTGTTCTCACGGCAGGAACGCGATGAACAGGGGATTCCCATGGCGTGGCGCGGGGCTCGTTCCGCGGCGGGGCGGGCGTTGGTCGGCCGCCCCGCCGAACGCGAGGCGATCGGACGGCTGCTCGAAGCGGTACGGGAAGGACTCAGCGGCGTCCTGGTGCTCGTGGGCGAGGCCGGGATCGGCAAGACGCGGCTGCTGGACCACGCGGCGGCCGAGGCCACCGGCGTCGCGCTGACCCGGCTGGTGGGCGTCGAAGCCGAGAAGCCCCTCGGCTACGGCGCGCTGCACCGGCTCCTGCGGCCGCACCTCCACCGCACCGACCGGCTCCCCCCCCGGCAACAGGACGCCCTGAACGGCGCGTTCGGCCTGACCGACGCATCGCACCCGGACCGGTACCTGGTCGGCCTGGCGACCTTGACCCTGCTGTCCGGCGCGGCGTCGGAGCTGCCGATGCTGTGCCTGATCGACGACGTCCACTGGCTCGACCCCGAGTCCGCCGCGACACTGGCCTTCGTCGCCCGGCGGCTCCACGCCGACTCCCTGGGCCTGATCTTCGCGGCCAGGGACGACCTCGGCGACCGGGGGCTGTTCGACGCCCTGCCCTCGCTGCGGGTCGGCGGGCTGCCCGCCACCGACGCCCGGGAGGTGCTGACCCGGGCCGTCGGCGGGCACCTGGACCCGGCCGTCGCGGACCGGATCGTGACCGGCACCGGGGGCAATCCGCTGGCCCTCGTCGAACTGGCCGCGCACCTGGGCGCCGAGCAGCTGGCCGGGGTCGCGCCCCTGCCCGAGCCGCTGCCGGTGAGCAGGCTCCTGGAGGAGCACTTCCGGCGGTCCGTCGCCGCGCTGCCGCCCCACACCCGGACGCTGCTCCTCCTCATGGCGGCGGCGCCGACCGACGACCTGGCGGTGGTCCGGCACGCGGCGGGCGCACTGGGCCTGCCGGCCAGTGCCGCGGCCGCCGCCGTCGAGGCGGGCGTGCTGGAGCACGGGCCCGGCGCCGGGTTCCGGCATCCGCTGATCCGTTCCTCGGTATACGCGGCGGCCTCCGGGGACGACCGGCGGCGGGTCCACGCCGCCCTCGAAGCGGCCAGCGACCCGGCCCGCGTCCCCGACCGGCGTGCCTGGCACCGTGCCGAGGCGGTCCTCGGCACCGACGACGCGGCGGCCGCGGACCTGGAGGCCGCGTCGGACCGGGCCCGGGTCAGGGGCGGCTACTCCGCCCAGGCGCTGTTCCTGTCCAGGGCGGCCGAACTCACCACCGAACCGGCGAGACGTGCCGAGCGCTACCTCGGCGCGGCCCAGGCCCATCTGGCCTCCGGCGACCACGCCGCCGTGCACCCCCTGCTCGACCTCGCCCTTCCCGCCCTCGACCGGCCCTCCGCCCGCGCCCTCGCGCTGCGGATACGGGCCTCGGCCGAGCTCTTCGAGACCCGCAACGACCGCGTCCCCGCCATGATGCTCGACGCCGTGGCCGAACTCGGCGACGCGGATCCCCGTATGACCCGGGAGCTGCTCTACGAGGCCATGCACGCCGCCGTCATCGCCCAGCACACCATGCACCGCACGACCTTGGCAGAGGTGGCCAAGGCCGTGATCGGCGCCTCCCACGACCAGGACGCCCCGGACTGGAGCCCCGACAAGCTGATCGAGGGCCTGGCCCTGCGTACCGCCTACGGCTACGAGAGCAGCGTCCCGGTGATCCAGGAGGCCCTGGCGACACTCAGTAGGTCGGCCGAACTCCACGACATGGCCAGCCCGCTCGCCATCATCGTGGGCCTCGCGGCGGGCGACGTGTGGGACATCGACGCGTACGCCGGGATCGCCGGCCGGCTCGCCGCCGAGAACCGCAGCCAGGGAGCGTTGTACAGCCTCACCCTGTCCCTGACGGTCCAGGCGTACACCGAGATCTGGAACGGGCGGCTGACCACGGCCGACGGGCTCCTGGCCGAGGCCGACGACTACGCCGCGGCCATCGGCCTGGCGACGCAGGGCGATCTCAACAAGGCCCTGCTGTACGCGTGGATGGGCAAGGAGAGCGAGGTACGCGCCGTCGCCGCGACCATGGACGCCGTCGCCGCGACGTTCGGACTCGGCATGCTGCGCCAACTGGCGCTCCACGCCCGGTGCATCCTCGACCTGGGCATGGCGCGCTACGACGAGGCGCTGCGCCACGCGCTGCCAGCCTACGAGGAGGACTTCCCGTCGGAGGGCAATCTGATGCTGCCGCTCCTCGTCGAGGCCGCCGTCAGCGCGGGCGACGGGCCCACGGCGGCCCTGGCGCTCCAGCGGCTCGAACACCGCGCGCGGCTGGCCGGAACGCCGTGGGCACTGGGGCTGCTGGCCCGCTGCCGGGCCCTGACCGGGGAGGACGCGGAGGCCGAGAGGTGGTACCGGGAGTCGATCGACCTCCTGGGCAGCGTTCCCCTGGCCATGGAACACGCCCGGTCACGGCTGCTGTTCGGCGAGTGGCTGCGGCGGCGCAAGCGCCGGTCCGAGGCCCGGGACCACCTGCGGGCCGCGTACGAGTCCTTCGACGCCTGGGGCGCGGCGCTGTTCGCCGAACGGGCCCGGATCGAGCTGCTCGCGACCGGGGAGAAGGCGCGTCGGCGCGTCCCGGAGACCCGGTCCGATCTCACGCCCCAGGAACGGCACGTGGCGCTGCTGGCCGCATCGGGACTGACCAACGCCGAGATCGCCTCGCGGCTGTTCATCACGACCTCGACGGTCGAGTTCCACCTGAACAAGGTGTTCCGCAAGCTCGGCATCACCTCGCGCCGGCGGATCGCCGCCGCACTCGAAGGGCCGGCGACCGGCTGATCCCCACCTGGTTGCGGCCGGCCGAGCGGCCGCGCCACGATCCGGCGCGGTTGGACATGCGGCGCCGTCGACCGCATGATCGATTCTTGTGAGCACGACCAACGAACGGCGTCTCGTCGGGCGCGACGACGAACTGCGATCCCTGTTCGGGCACCTTGACGCGGTCGAATCCGGAGGTCGTGCGATCGGGCTCTTCGGCGAGCCCGGGGTGGGCAAGAGCGCGCTGCAGGCGGAGGCCGTGGAGCACGCGCGATCCGCCGGGTTCACGGTGCTCACCGCGCGGGGCAGCCAGTCCGAGACGCACCTGCCGTTCGCCGGCCTCCATCAACTGCTGCGGCCCCTGCTCTCCCGCGCCGACCGGCTGCCGGCCCTGCAGCGCCACGCCCTTCACGTCTGCTTCGCCATGAGCGACGCGATCCAGGTGCACCCGTTCTTCGCCTTCCTGGCGGCCCTGGAGTTGCTTGTCGACGCGGCGGCGGACAGCCCGGTCCTGGTCTGTCTCGACGACCTCCACTGGATGGACCAGCCGTCGATCGACGCACTGGCCTTCGTCAGCCGCCGGATCGCCGGTGAGCGGGTGATCGTGCTGTGCACGTCGCGGCCCGAGGCCCTGCCGTTCGCCGACTCCCACACGATCGAGTGGACGGAACTCGACGGCATCGACGACGCCGCGTCGGCCGAGCTGCTGGACGCACGGGCCCCGCAGCTGCCGGCGGCCGTGCGGGAGCGCGTACTGCGGCAGGCGCGGGGCAATCCGCTCGCCCTGGTCGAGTTCGCCGGCGCGCTGGAGTCGGGGCGGTACGCGTGGACCGAGTTCGACGACGACCTGCCCATGACCACCCGCCTGGAGCGGGCGTTCGCCACGCGTGCCGAGCACCTCGACCCGGCCGTCCGCGCCGTCCTGACCGTCGCCGCGGTCGACGACGGCGACGGCCTCGGCGACGTCCTCGCCGCAGCGGGCATCCTCCACGGTTCGCCGGTCGACCTGGGCACGGCGCAACCGGCCCTCGACCACGGGCTCCTGACCGTGACCGGCGAGCGGTACCGCATCGCCCACCCGCTGGTCGGCTCGGCCCTCCGGCAGGGCATGACGGCGGCCGCACGTCGGGAGGCCCACGCCGCGCTCGCGCGCGTCCTGACCGGTCATCCGGACCGCGCGGTGTGGCACCGGGCCTCCGCGGTGTCGGGACGCGACGAACGGATCGCGACCGAGCTGGAACAGGCCGCCGGGAACGCCCAGCGCCGCGGTGCGATCGCCTCGGCCGCCGCGTGGCTGGAACGGGCGGCCGCACTGAGCCCGGACCCGCCGTCGCAGGCCGCACGTCTGCTCGGCGCCGCCGAACTCGGCTTCCAACTCGGCAGGTTCAGCCACGTCGAGCAGATCAAGGCCCAAGTTGCGGGGATGACGCTCCGGCACCGCGACCGCTCGCGGCTGGCGTGGCTCGAAGGCGTCTTCCACGACGGCTCCACGGGTGAACCCGCGGAGGTGCGCCACCTGGTGGCACTGGCCGAGCACGCCACCGGCGAACAGGACGTCGACCTCGCCATGCAGCTGCTGGTCGGCGCGGCCCGCAGAGTGTGGTGGCGCGATCCCGGTCCGGCCGTGCGGCACGAGATCGTCCGGGCCGCGGAGCAGGTGAACCTGCCGGCCCACGACCCGCGGCTGCTGGCCCTGCACGCGCTGTGCGGGTTCCACGAACGGACGCCGATGGTGGTCGAGCAGCTCGCCCGGTGGCCGGCCGACGCCGGCGGGCAGCCGGAACTCGCCGGGCTGCTGGGCATCGCCGCGTTCTGCACGGGCGATTTCCGCCAGGCCGTCGGTTTCCTGTCCACCCCCGTCCGGGAACTCCGCGCCCAGGGCCGCATGAGCCTGCTCGCCGAGGCGCTCGCGATACGCGCCTGGGCCGAGGTCTACCTCGGGGTCTTCGACCCGGCACGCTCGGCCGACGAGGCCGTGCGGCTCGCCGACGAGACAGGCCAGTCGCTGTGGGCGGCGACCGCGCGCATCGCCGTGGCGCTGATCGACGGGGTGCGCGAGGGCTGGGACACCCGCCACGTCCTGCTCTCCGAGGCCGAGCACGTGGCGCTGCGGACCCCGATCGCCGCGTCGTCCCTGCTGGCCGGCGTGCAGCTGGCGCGCGGCACCGCCGAGTTGGGCGCGAACCGGCACGAGCAGGCGTACGGCGAGCTGCACCGCGTCTTCGAGCCCGCCGACCCCGCGTTCCAGCGGATGCAGCAGGTGTGGGCGCTCGGCTACCTGGCCGACGCCGCCGTCCGCACCGATCGGCGGGCCGAGGCGAGAACCGCGCTGGCCTCCATCGAACGGCTCGTGGGCGATGCCCCTCCCACAGGGGCGGCCATCGCCCTGGAGTACACGAGGGCGGTGCTGGCCGACCGCGCGTCGGCCGAGTCGCTGTTCCGGGCCGCCAGGGACGGCGCGGCTTCCGGGCTGCCGTGGCACCGCGCCCGTATCGACCTGGCGCACGGCTCGTGGCTGCGCCGGCAGCGACGTGTCCTGGAGTCCCGCGGACCGCTGCGGGCGGCACGGTCGGCGTTCGACGCCGTCGGTGCCCGCACCTGGGCAAACCTCGCCGACCAGGAGCTGCGTGCGACGGGCGAGCGCGGGTGGCAGCCCGCGGCGAACCCGCGCGAACTGCTGTCGCCGCAGGAGACCCAGATCGCCGAGCTGGCCGCGCAGGGGCTGTCCAACCGCGAGATAGGGCAGCGGCTGTTCCTGTCGCACCGTACGGTCAGCTCGCACCTGTACCGCATCTTCCCCAAGCTCGGCATCGCCTCCCGGGGCCAGCTGGCCGCCGTGCTGACCCGCCACGGCGATCAGCCCCCGGCCGGCTGACGCCCGCCGCCCGGCGGCGGACGTCAACCGGTGCCCGTCGGTCAGTCGGTGGCCCGGGCGGCCGCCTCGACGAGGTCCGCGACGGCTCCCGGGTGGGAGACAGCCACGGCGTGCGAGGCGCCCCGTACCGTCACGGTGTGGGAGTGGGCACGCTGGGCCATGGCCCGCTCGGCGGCCGGGGGGATGGCCTGGTCGGCGTCGGCGACCAGGTACCACGACGGGATGGTCCGCCAGGCCGGTGTGCTGCTGGGCGCGGCCAGCGCGCCCACGGCCACCGGGCGCTGCGCGGCCGCCATCAGGCGGGTCTCGCGGGCCGGCACGTCCGCCGCGAAGACCTTCCGGAAGGCGGCGGGGTCGATGTAGGCGTCCTGGCCGCCGCCGGGGAACGGCCGCACCACCAGGGACGACGGCAGCTGGCTGCCCGGGTACTCGCTGGTGATCCCCAGGGCGCTCTCGCCCTGGTCGGGCGCGAACGCGGCGATGTAGACCAGGGCCTTGACGTTGGCGTGGCCCGCGGCGGCATCGGTGATGACCGCGCCACCGTAGGAGTGCCCGACGAGGACGACGGGCCCGGGGATGCCGTCGAGGACGCTGGAGACGTAGGCCGCGTCACCGGCCAGGTCGCGCAGCGGGTTCGCCACGGCGAGGACGGGGTAGCCCTCGCGCTCCAGCCGGGTCACGACGCCGTTCCAGCTGGAGGAGTCGGCGAAGGCGCCGTGCACCAGGACGACCGTTGGCTTCGCCGTGTGCGCGGCGGCGGGCGGCGGGGCGGAGAAGTGCGGCGCGGCCTCGGAGCTCGCCGGGACGGCGAGCAGGGCCGCGGCCACCAGCGCGGGGATCAGCACGCTCCTGCGTCGCAGCAGGGTGTTTTTCATGTCAACTTCCCTTCTGGATGTCTGGGTGTCTGGGTGTGGACAGCTGATGGGGGCTTCAGAGCGTTGGCGGCGGCCCGGTGACGCGCAGCTTGAAGGCCTCGGCCGAGCCCACGATCGACGCCAGGTCGAAGGCCGGCGGAATGTCCCTGGCGTCGGTCACCGGGACACCGTTGGACCTAAACCACTCCTCGATGCCGGCCGGGCTGAAGACGACGGCGAGCCGCGCGCCCTCGGAGCGGACCAGGTAGCTGTGCGGCACGCCGCGCGGGCCGAAGGCGACCTGCCCGGGGGTCAGGTCGTGGCGCTTGTCACCGACAAAGTAGGAGATCTCGCCGTCCAGCACGAACCAGAGCTCTTCCTCGTTCTCGTGCACGTGGTGCGGCGGCGCATGGCCTATCGGGTCGGAGAACTCCATCACGCTCATCGCGTCGCCGGTCGCCCGTGCCGGGAGCAGGATCCTGGCCTGCCCGCCGAGGAACCAGAACGGCTCGGTGTCGGAGGTGTCTTCGAAGCCGGGGAAACTCTTGATCACGATCTCTTCTCCAGATGCGGGGCGGGACGGCCGAGGAAGCGCAGCAGCATGGCGGTCAGTTCCTCGGGGTGCTCTTCGTAGATCCAGTGGCCGGAGTGGGCGATGGTCACCCCGGTGACGTCGGAGGCGTACTTCGCGGCCTGTTCGCCCTCGGCGTCGCCGAGGCTGCCGGAGGCGCCGATGGCGAGCACGGGCATCCGCAGCGGGGTCTTCGCGAACTCCTCGTTGTCGCGGATGTCCTGCGGGAACACCCGGAACCAGGCGAGGCTCGCCGCGAGGTGGGCGGGATCGCGCAGGTAGTGCGCGAACACCCGGATGTCGGCCGGGCTCACCGCTCCCGGGACGCCCTCGAACCCGCCGATGAAGCCAGCGGTCCAGGCGACCTCCCGGCCCCTGATCATGTTCTCCGGCAGGCCGTCGGTCAGGTTGAAGAACCCGAAGTTCCAGACGCCGGGCCCCTGTTCGGTCAGCGAGGGGATCGAGTAGATGCCCTTGTCCGGGATCGGCGCCTCGCTGAGGACCAGCTTCTTCACCGTCGCCGGGTACTGCGCGGCGTAGGAGTAGGCGACCATCGTGCCGATGTCGTGGCCGACGATCCGCACGTCGCCGGCCTTGCCGAGCGACACCAGCAGCGCGTGCAGCTCGGCGGCCATCGTCTTCTTGTCGTAACCGGAGGGCGGGGCGTCGCTCTGCCCGGCGCCGGGCAGATCGGGGGCGACGACCGTGTAGTGCTCGGCGAGGGCGGGCATGATGCCGTGCCACTCGTACCAGGTCTGCGGGTAGCCGTGGAGGAGCAGCAACGTCGGCCCGTGGCCGCCGATGACGTAGTGCAGGCCGATGCCGGCGACGCGGGTCTTGTGCTCGCTGAATCCCGCGGGCATCCGCTCGCCGGCGGACGAGGCCGACGCGGGTGCCGGTTCGTGGTGAACGTGGTCACCCCCAGGGCGACGGCCACGGCGAGGGCCGCGCCGGCCAGGCGGCGGATTCGGGGCAGGTGGAATCTCACTCGGGCTCCAGAATCATCAGAGGGTGTCGGTCATGCCGCCGTCGATGAGGAAGTCGGCGCCGGTGACGTTGCCCGACCGCCGGCCGGCCAGGAACACGATCAGGTCGGCCACTTCGGAGGGCAGGGTGAACCGGCCGGTGACCGCCGCGGCCGCGGCGGTGTCGGCGACGGCGTGCGGATCCAGGCCCAGGCTCGCGCCGACGGTCGCGGCCACCCCGTCCGCGCCCCGCCACAGCGCGGTCTCGACCGGCCCCGGGCTCACCGAGTTGACCCGCACGCCCTGCGGACCCACCTGCTTGGACAGCGCCTTGCAGAAGTTGGACAGCGCGGCCTTGGCGGCGCTGTAGTCGATGACCAGCGGATCGGGCAGCCGGGCATTGACCGAGGAGACGGTGACGATCCGGCCGTCCCCGGTGTCGACGAGATGCGGCAGCGCGCTGCGGGTGGCGCGCACCGCGGCCATGAAGTTGACCGTGAACGTCCAGTCCCAGTCGGCGTCGGTCATGGCCAGGAAGCCCTCGACCCGCGGCCGCACCGCGCCGACGTTGTTCACCAGGACGTCGAGCCCACCGTGCAGTTCCACCGCGGCGGCCACCAACGCGGCCGGGCCGTCGGGAGTGGCCAGGTCGACCTCGACGACGGTGAGCTCCGCGCCCTGCTTGACCAGGTCGTCGAGTTCCTCCGTGCGCTTCCTGGTCCCGGCGACGACCCGGGCCCCGGCCCTGAGCAGGCCCTGCGTGATCGCCAGGCCGATGCCCCGGCCGGCGCCGGTGACCACCGCCCGCTGCCCCTCCAGGCCGAGGTCGTGGGAAGGAGCGGTCACCGCGAACCCTCCAGGCCCTGTCGCCGCAGCCAGGACAGCGCCTCGCCCGCGACCTCGCGCCAGCCGCTGTCGACGGTCAGCGAGTGCCCGCGGTCGGGGAAGGTCATGAAGTCGGTGACGGCCTCGGAGTGCCGGTACTGCTTGAGCGTCGCACGGGTGACGGCCTCCGGGACGGTGTGGTCCTTGCCGCCGGACATCAGCAGCAGCGGGCCGCGCCCGGAGTTCTCGGTGTCGACCTTGGCCGGCGAATGCGGGTTGAAGTTCGCCGCGGCGGCCTCGAACAGCGGCTTGCCCGGCGCGGGAATCGTCCACTGCGCGAACAGGGCGTCCGACTCCTCCTCGCTCACGGCGTTGCCGAACGCGAAGCGGAACTGCTCGGCGCTCAGGGACACCGCGCGGTGCTTGTTCGCCGGGTTCTTGAAGACCGGCAGCGTCGACCGCAGCGCCGACAGCGGCAGCGGCAGGACCCCCTTGATCTGCGCCGCGTCGATCGCCACCGCGGCCGCGGCCAGGTCCTGACCGAGCAGCTTCTGCGCGATCATGCCGCCGAAGGAGTGCCCGATGAGGATCGGCAGCGTGTCCAGGCCGCGGATGATCGACGCGTAGTGCTCGACGACGTCGTCGATGCCGTGGTCGGCGATGCTCTCGGGGTTCTGCCGCGCCTCCTCCACGGTGTCGGGGTCGCCGGGCCAGCCGGGCGCGGACGGGGCGTAGCCCTCGGCGCCGAACAGGTCGATCCACGGCTGCCAGGACGTGCTGTGCAGCCACAGGCCGTGGATGAAGAGGACGGGTGTGGGGCTGGTCATGGCCGTCGGGCCTTTCTCGCGAACGGAAAACGATGGGTGAGCGGGCCCGGTCGGTCGGGACCGGGCGAAGGATCGAAGGTCGGGAGCCGGAGCCGGGGGCCGGCGTCAGGGGCGGGTGCCGAACGGGCCCAGCGTCCCGGCGTCGATGCGGAAGGACTCGACCAGGGCCGCCGCGTTGTCGAGCGTGAACACGTCCGCGGCCGCGAGGACCCCGGTGTACTTCGCGGCGACCGGTGCGGCGGCCTGCGCCGCCACCGCGTCGAGGTAGGTCTTGAAGATCGCCCACGAGTTGCCCAGCGGGCCGTACTTGTCGAAGTAGGGCGTGGGGTCCAGGTTCATGGCGGCCCGGGTGGAGGCTTCGAGGTCGGCCATGTACGCGCGCTGGAGGTCGCCGTCCGCGCGCACGCCGAGCCGGCCGAGGTGGCCGCCGACCAGGGTCCGCCACGGGTACCCCATGGCGATGTCGTGCGCCCGCAGCCAGGCCGGGATGTCCTGGGAGACCGCGAGGTTCTTGAACGGCACCCAGCCCGGGTACAGGATGTCGACGACCATCAGCGTCCGGTGCTCGGGCGCGTGGATGAAGATGTTGTCCGGGGAGTGGTTCGGGCCGTGGTAGGCCAACTCCAGCCGTTCCCCGCCGACATGCAGCGTGTAGCGGTCCTCGAAGGTGACGGTGGGCGCCGGGCGGTTCGGGTCGGCGGCGCGCAGCAGCAGGCGCCGGCACTCGGCGTGTCCGATGCGCACGACGTCCTTGCCGAAGATCGACGAGGCACCCACGTGGTCGGCGTGCGAGTGCGAGTGGACGAGGTGAGTCACCTTTGCCGGACGGCCGTTGGCCCGGGTCACGTCCGCGATCGCCCGCAGCAGGTTGTGGCCGATGGTCGGAGGGGCGTCGACCAGGACGACACCGTCCCGGGTGCTGAGGAACATCGCCTGGTAGAAGCCGTCGGTCACCCAGTAGAGGTGTCCGTCGATCCGGCCCACGAAGTAGCCCGCGTCGTTGAGTTCCGGCCCGGTCGCGGCGGGCGGGACGGGCGCGAAATCAGGAAGCCCGGGGGTCTCGGCCGCGACGGCCGCCGTGCCCCCCAGGGCCCCGCCGGCCAGGGCGGCGGCTGTGGGCAGCGCGGCCGCGGTGCGCAGCAGGGAGCGGCGGTTCGGCGCGGCATCCCAGAGTGTCGTCTTCAAGACCGGCCTTTCAGGTTCAGGCGATCGCGGCGGACGTCCCCCCGGCCGGGCCTGGGGCCCGGCCTGGACATCGATGTCAGCGGAGTTCCTCGCGATCATGGGCACGACCTGCAGGACACCACCCGGCCCGGGCCGTTCGCACCGGGGAAAGACCCCTGTCCCGGAACGCCCCGGCCGCCCGGCACGGCCTGGGGGCCGGCCCCGGTGCGAAGCCGGGGTGCGCCGTGCTGAAGTCCCCTCCGGGGCGTACCCGGAGCGAGGACAGGGCGATGCCCCGTACGAGGCACCCGGCCCCGGCCACCTGCCGCCCGCCGGACTGCGGCTTCGCGCGGAACCGGGCGAGCCGGCAGGCCACCCTCTGCGTCCGCCGCGACCGGCAACCGGCCCGGGTCCCGCCCCACCCCGACGAGGAGACCTCTGCAAGTGCGCCGCGACGAACTGCGCGCCGCTCTCTCCCGCCATACGGCAGCAGGCTGTCTACGCCGGTTGTGGGGGACATGACCGGCGGCTCGGATGTGAGTGCAGACGGTCGCCGGTTGTTTGTGGGGCGTCGTGCTGCCACGACGGCGCGGCAGCCACCCGGCAACGTCCCTGTCAGCCTTGGCCCGGTTGCTGCGCGCGGTCACCGCCACCAGTGCCCGCGGCCCGTCCAGGTCGTTGGCGTAGGCCTGCCGCTGCGCTGCGGTCCACTGTGAGGCGCCGACTGGCGGGGAGCGTCATTCCAAGCACGCGATATTCGGAGGGCTTCGGTGTCAGCGAGCCGTAGGGTTGGCGCGCCAAGGCAGCCTGGAGGCAGGGGAGAAGCGTGCGGTCTGAGGAACATGTCGGGTGGGAGCGCGACTTGCCGGTCCGGTATCTCCTGGTGCGGGAGGACACCGACGGTGAGGAGGAGGGCGTGCTGTGGGGGCGGTGCGCGGAGGTCGAGGGACTGTTCATGGACGCGCCTCCGCTGCCGCGAGAGGTCCTGACACTGCGCGGCTGCCCGCGCGAGAGCCTGCTGGTCCAGGCCGTGACGGACAGCGCCGAACCGGTGCGGCTGCTGGGGGACGGAATGCTCTCGATCGAGCCTGTGGATCCCTCGAACGGCGGGCCGGCCCGCTACTGGGACCTGGAGGACACGGCAGTCCTGGCCCAGTGGCCCACGCCGGGCGATCCCGGGCGCGTGGACATCGTCGTGGGCACCGGCGTCAGGGAGGACGACTGCTGGGGCAGCAAGCGGCTGCCTCCGAGCCCGCGGTTCGACCTGTGGTTCCCGTCGATCCGCGGGGACAACCCATCGGGCGGTTGCCGTTCCATTGACGGCCTGCTCACCCCGCGCCCGCGGCGACCCACCCAGCCCGTGCACCTGATCGGCTGCGAACCCGCCGCACCGCTTCTGGCCCTGCTGTGTCGTCCCCTTCCGCAGGAGGGCGACCCGATCACGCTCTGGTGCCTCGACCGCCACGGCCGGACGATGACCAGGCACCGCCTCGACCTGGACACCGTCGAGGCACGCCCATCCGTCCTCGGCGGAGCCCTGATCGACGTCACCATCACCGACCCCGGTGACGACCGCCCCACCCCGGCCGCCCGCGCAGTCTGGGAGATCTGGTCCGACGGTGTTCCCACGCGGCCCAACCAGTGGGCACAGTTCGACGCCGAGGGCCGGTCCGAGTGGCTGAACCTCACCCGCGTCGGCCCGTACGGGCTGCAGGGCCTCTCCGGCGGGACCTACCACCTGGACGGACAGCACGTCACCGACAGGCCCGGCCTGCTCCTGGCACTCGGCGAAGCCCTGCTCGGCCCCGGTGCCAACCACGGGACATGCCTTGACTCGGTGCAGGACTACCTGTGCGGCGGGCCCTCCGTCGTCCCCCCGTTCACCCTCGTCTGGCACGACGCGGACATCGCCCGCCACGCCCTCGCCGGACACATCCTGTACCACCTCGGCGGCCTGTCCTACTTCGAGAAGACCGTGAAGCTCCTCCGCGAGTACGGCGTCACCGTCGTACTCCAGTAAGGGAAACGACGGACAATCCCGGACCGCTTGAAGACGGGGCTTGACCAGGAGAAGGAACGAAGTGGGGCAACGGCCTGGTTCGTCAGGGCCCGGAGGTGCCGACGACGATCTTGACGGTCTGTGCGCCGCTGGTCGTCCACAATTGGGTTCACTGCACGGCACGTCGCGATATTTGGTGGCGGTGGACTTGAGGCCGGCGGTGGCCGTCTTGGTGCCGTCGATGTAGATGCAGTCCTGGCCTGAGGCGCTCGCGCGCGAGACCACCCTGGCCACCAATCGGCCGGCGAACTTCCAGGTGAGCGGAGCGTTCCTGGAGTTGGAGCCGAGCGACTTGCCGCCGAGGTAGCTGCTCGATGACTAGGTGGTCCAGGTGCCCGGTCTTCGTTGCGGGTGTCCTGGACGATTTCACGTGCGCCGGTACGGCAGTAGACGAAGGTGGCCTGGGTCTGGTCCTGCAGAGGCTGGAAGTAGTCGAAAGCGAAGTGCGCGAACAGGTCGGAGACTGGGTACTGGCACCCTGGCGGTCCCGCTAGAGGAGGTGGGTGCGTATGCGTTGCGTGAGGTCCTCGGTGATCTCGCGTAGCCATGGGGTGCGGACGGCGGGCAGCCGGGTCAGGGTTCGCCGGAAGACGTCCCAGTCGATCCGGAACACGTCATGGACACTCGGCGTGGGCGGGTCGTCGCGAAGGACGCCATGGGGTATTGGACCCGATGCGGGGACGGGCAGCTGTGGCTCAGGGAAGACCAGCTGGAGCCACAGCCCGAACGGCAACGGGACCAAGTACTCCGGAGCGGCTGGGGTCCATGTCATCCCGGTCTGCGGGTGGAACGGCACGAGGAGGATGTCCGCGTCAGCGTTGCGGGCCGGAAGTCCCGGTCCGGCCAGGACTGCGCGCCGCGTCGGCGGACCGGCCGGCAGCAGGGCGTCGAGGGTGCGCTGGAACATCGTTGCGGTCAGGCCGTTCTGAACGGTCACCGCCCGGCCTTCCGAGGCCACCAGGAGGTGGGCCAGCGCCTGCCCGGCCGCCGCCACCCACTGGGGACTCCAGTGCCACCGGTCGCCCGCCCGGAACGGCTCTCCCCACGGGGCGATCGGCTCGGTCGGGGGCACGCCCGCCCCCTGCGCGAGCAGGTCCGCCCAGGACAACGGCCCGGCGTCGGCGCCTGCGACGGGAACGTGGCGCACGGCGTTCGGTGCGAGCCACACGGCCTGCCAGAGCGAGCAGTCGTCGATCCTGCTCGCCACGAGAAGACCGCATGCCGCGCAGGCCATGTTGGGGCCGTCACCCCCGGCGAAGCCGCAGCAGGCGCCGCCGCGCCTCTCCGGGATCAGCACGGCGCCGTGGGTGTCTCCCGGTGCGATGACAATCGCGCCTGGCGCGCCGTCGGACAGGGCGGGGACCGGCGCGTAGATGCCGCGGGCAGCCGCCTCGTCCGGATCGATCTTCTCCCACTCCAGTTCCACGGCGAACGTCCCCGATGCCATGAGCACCGGGAGCTGAAGCCCGTTCCCGTACTGCTGACGAGCGTGGGCCGGCAGGGCAACCTGGGACAACGGGGCGGTCAGCTCGGCGCCACACCGCACACAGACGAAAACGAACAAACGTCCTCCGCTCGGGAACAGGGGGCATCCTCGCAGCTCCGTGGCAGACCGACCAACGTATTTTCAATGCGCTGTGGGGCCGAAGCACAGCCACGACGCTGAGCATCACCGCTCGAATTCTCGACTGGCTCTGATGCCTCCCGAAGCGGTGAACATCTACTGCCCGTTCTCATGGACAAAGCCAGGCTGAGCCGCGGCCGGCAGTCAGGTCCTCGGCTGCCGGGATCGTTCAGTGGCCGATGCGGTGCGGTCCCCCTGAGTCGGCCACGCCGCCAGGCCCTGCCACAAAGGACCGGCGCCGCGGTCACGACGCCGCTGTCACCGGCGACCCCAGCTGCCACGGCAAACAGGACACCGCCTCCCACGCCCGGCCCATCACCAGCTCCTGGAGCGGAGCCAGTGGCTCCAGCGGCCCGAATCGGTACCCCGGCGGGGGAGGGGCCTGCCGCAGCCGCTCCACGACCGAATCGTGTTGCGATGCTTCATCAGCCACATCAACAGAGCCAGGTAACCGTCATGGGCCATCTGCCGCTGCAGGCCCAGTCGCTGCCCCACCCAAGTGGCCCACGGCCCGTCAGCCAGCCCGGGTCCGCGTTGTCGAAACTGCGGCCTCACATGCGCTGCCGCTCCTGCACCGCCATCGCCTCGGCCACCGTGATCATCTCCGGGTACTCCACCAGCGGCACCGCCCGCAGCCGCCGCTCGCTCACCGACTTGCCGCCCAGGGGATCCGGGGTGGTGGCCAACGCTGAGCTGTGCGATCTCGGTGGAGAGTAACCGATAGTCCCTATTTCACCGTGGTGGGGGCTGTGAGAAGGGATCCCGCCAGCCAGGTGTGGGCAATTGGGGTGCCGGGTGCTGGGGTAATGTGCGCGGCACGATGATCCTCAACGTGAAGTGCGAGCGCCGCAAATGGTTCGCTGAGACAAGCGACGAAGTCTCCGCCGTGGTCGCTGAAGTTCTCGGTCACCTGCAGTGCTGGAACAAGCGCGGTGAGTATTGGCATCCAGGGAACACGGCTTGGTTCGCGTGGTTGGAACATCGACACGTGGACAGAGGGCACATTCCAAACAACTTCCTGATGGTCTCTCTGAACAGGGAGACGGGCTACGGTGGACTGATCTGGTTCGTCAACGCGGGGTACCCAGGTCCGGATCCGGATGAGGTATTGGACAACATCTGGGTCTCGGACAATCCCAACCCGCCCGCTTTCGACCCGGAAGTCATTTCCAATCCGGGCGAACCGTACTGGTTCGAACCGCGCAGCACACTGCCGGCGGCGGACATTGAAGCCGCCGTCGAGGAGTTCTGCCGGGTCCGCACGGGCATTCGCCCCGAGTGCGTGCAGTGGACACTGGGTGAAGTGAGCGGCAGACGCGCCGACCGCCGTCCCGAGCAGCACGAGGCGGTGTGACCGTGAGGGCGGCATCATCGGCCAGGTCGCTGGGCTGTTTGCCGTCACCAAGATCGACGACGCCGAGGGCGCGGCACGAATCGATTGGGAAACCGCCATGCGGGGCTTCGACGCGGGGAAACGGTGAACGGAGGGGGCGTGGGTGTGGAGCGCAGCGATGTCACGCGGGACGACGGCGCGTGGGTGGGTCTGTCCCTGGATGTACAGGACCGTCACCAGCCAGGACTGTGCGTGTTCAGTGCCGGCCAGCGGCTGCTGGTTTCCCAGCAGTCGCGGCCCGTTTTGCTCGCCGTTGTCGACGAACAACTCCAAGGCGTGGACTTCTGGCGCACTGACGAGTACCACTCCTTCGTCCCGCCGTTGCGAGTCGATGGGGGGCGCGCCCTGGCGGGCAGCCCGGATCGGTGGGCTCACCGCTTTGCCCAGTACCTGATCGAGTCGCCGGGCAGCCCGTTGCACGAGGGCCGGTGGCTGCTCTCGTGCGAAAGTCCGCTTCGGCGCTGGCGCCACGCCGACGCTTCGCATGCCGAGTACTGGGGCTCCATGCTCGTCGACGGTCATCCCAACGGATACATCGACTGGTTTGTCCACAATCATTCGTGGGAGATTCTTCCGCTGCGGCCGATGCCCGATGCCGACGCCAGCCGGGTCAAGGCCTACCGCAAGCAGGTCCGTGAAGGGACGCTTCCGCCCGTCCTGTTGTGGTGGGTCAGTGGCCTTGATTGCCATCTGATCCTGGACGGTCACGCGCGGCTTGCCGCGGCGATAGCCGAGTCCGTCGATCCACCGTTGCTGCAGTTGCACCGCACGCTGCCACGCGATGACCGCGCTGCGCGCATCAAGGAGGCCGCGGGCTTCTACGAGTGCGAACTGGCATGCTTTGCCGGACTCCGCGCCGTCCACGGTCCCAACGTCCCGGACGGTGCCACCACCGCCGGCCCGCAGCTCGTCCGCCTCCTCCACGACCTGGACACCGCGGAACAACCGACCTGGGCCTGGCCCCTGCCTGGCGGTGAGGACCAGTGGCGTCGTATCGCACGCGAAGTGACAGCCACCCAGGATTGGCCCACGACCTGAAAGAGCGTTGCGTCCCGGCAGGGCCACCATGCTCCGTCTCAGCAGGCCCCTGCGATACGGTCGAAATCGTAAGGCGGCAGTCCGCTGTGCAGGTCAGGCCAGACGCGGCACGCCTGGGCGCGACCTCCGCGCAGGTCGCCATCGCCTCGCTGTTGGCGAAATCGCCCTCGGTGCTGGCGATTCCGGGCACCGGCTCTCTCGATCATCTGGAGGAGAACCTCACGGCGAACGGTCTCAGTCTCCGTGAGGAGGACTTGTCTGACCTGCGAGGCTAACGGGTCGGCTCCGGAAGGCAGCCTTTGGCCACAAGGCTGAGCACCGGATCGCTGAGTAGGACCACGTCGGCGAGGTCGTCCGGGAGAACAGCACATCCAACGCCCCGAGGAACTGGTGACCGTCTCCGTCACCGACGTGCCGGAACGGTTCGCGCCGGTCACCTGCAGCGAGACCCAGCCGGTGCCCGGCGTGGGCACGGTCACCCGCGGGTCGCCGTCGCGGGCCCGGACCTTCGCCGGGTGTCAAGGGGCTCGGTCGTCGAACGGCGTCAGCCTGCCGTGGCACGTTTCGGATGTTGCCCTGGGGGCGTGGCTTGGCTACGCCGCGGGCGGTTCGCCCGACAGCAAGGCCGCGCCGAGCGGGGTGAGGCTGTGCAGGACGGCGGTGCCGATCCGGGTCGTGGTCACCAGCCCGGCGTTGCGCAGCACTCCCGCGTGCTGGCTGGCCGCCGGGAGGGAGACCTGGACCCGCTCGGCGAGCGCAGTGGTCGTGGCCGGCTCGCGCAGCGCCTGGAGCACCGTCGCCCGGGTCCGCCCGAGAAGCGGTCCGAGGGTGGCTCCCGGCGGTGCGGCCGGGGCCTGGGCCGGCTCGGGCACGTGCATCGGGTAGGCGAGCACGGTCGGCTCGTCGGGCAGGTAACCGATCATCGGTCCGGTGGCGAACCAGGACGGCATGAGCAGCAGCCCGCGGCCGCACAGCGGGATTTCGTAGTCGTATTGGGACGGCAGGTGCAAGACCGGGGGATCCCAGCGCCAGGTGGGAACGAGTGTGGTCAGCAGCGCGTCGACGCCCCCGCGCAGCAGCATTTCCGACCGCAGGGCGCGGTCCGCCGCGCCGTCGGTGCGGACCCGTGGCCACAGCGGGGCGATCGACGAGGCGAAATAGCTTTTCAGGTCGGCCGTCAGGACGCGTCGTGCGGCGAGCGATCCGGTGGCCAGCTCCAGCGTCCAGCGGCTCGGGGGCTCTTGGCCGCCGCTCGTTCCGCCGGCGCCCGGCAGGACGCGCAGATCGGCGGCGAGGCGGTCGGCGGGGGTGCGCCCGGCCAGGTCGACGGCGGTCGCGAGGTCCGCTGCGGCCGGCTGGAGCAGAAAGTCGGGCAGGTAGCCGTCACGCGGCACCAGGTCGAGCAGGACCCCGGCGCGGTCGGCCAGGCTGCCGTTCAACCGCCGCCACCACTGCCCGGCTGTGGCGTGCGTGCGGCCCGTTCCGGCGGCCGGCGCCCGCAGTCCGCGCACGCTGAGGACCGCCTCCCACAGGGCGTTGGGCGCCGGGGCGAGCGTGACCCGGCGCAGATCAGCGGTGTCGAAGTGTAAGCGGATCACGACAACCGATTATCGGCCCGGCGGAGCCTTTCGCCCAGACGTGAAAGGCGATGCGGCCGCTCCCGGGGCCCCGGCAGGCTCTCGTGTGTCCCCGCGCTACGGGGACCCACGCCACACGTCCCGGAGGTTGTGACGATGCCCGGCACCACCCGACTCCCGCGGCTGTACACCGCTGTCCTGCTGACCGGCCTGATGGCCCTGCCCCTGCATGCCGCCCCGGCCGCCGCGCGCGAACTGCCGCGCACCTACGTCGTCTCCCGGGCGCCCGGCGTGCTGCCGGAGGGGATCGCGATCGACCGCGACGGCACGATGTACGTGTCCTCCGACGGTACCGGCGCGCTGTACCGCGGCGACGTCCGCGACGCCCGCTTTCGGCCCTTCCGCGCGCAGGGCCTCGCGGATCGCCCGAGCACACGGGGCGTGCACACCGACGGCCGGGGACGGGTGTACTCGGTCGGCGGCGCCGAGTTGACCGTCCACGACCGCCGCGGCCGCCTGCTCGCCACACGCACGGCGCAGGGCGGGCCGCTCGGTGCGTCCGACCTGAACGACCTCGTGATCACCGACGACGCCGTGTACGTCACGGACTGGGCCAACCCCGTGGTGTACCGGGCCGCCCTCCGCCACGGCCGGCCCGGTCCGCTGGAGCCGTGGCTGGACATCCGCTCCGCTTTCCCGCAGTTCCCCGCGCAGTACTGGCTGCTGAACGGCATTGTCGCGGACCGGACGGGCCGCACGCTGCTGGTGGCGTCCAACGGGACCGAGGCGGTGTGGCGGGTGGACGTCGCCACCCGGGAGGTCGGCCAAGTGGACCTGGGCGGCGCGTCCTTCGGCGCCGACGGGATGCTGCTGCGCGGACGGACGCTGTACGCGGTGCTCAACTACGGTGCGCCGAACGGCGTCTACGTCGCCGAGCTCGACCCGGACCTGCGCACCGGCACGGTGACGCACCGCGTCACCGGCGAGCCCTTCGACCTGCCCACGACGCTGGCCCGCCACGGCTGCCGGCTCTACGTCGTCAACAGCCAGAACGACGAGCCGCCGGGACGGCCGCCGTACACCGTGAGCGCGATCGACGACCCGGTCTGCGCCGACCGCCCTGGTGACCAGCCTCGATGACCGCGCCGGTCATTCTCCGCGGCGGCGTTCGGCAGCCGACTCGGCCGGCGCCTGGTCGAGGACGCCCGGGCCGCGTGCGGCAGCGGGTGGGTCGGTCATGGCGAACGCCGCTTCGGCGGACGGGCTGACGCGCAGGCCCGAGGGCACCGGCGAGGCTGACGGAAGGTTTGACATCCTCGCCGTCCTCGTCCTGGCCATCTGGCTGCGCCCCGACCCGCTCCTGCTCGCCCGCGAGCTGGACCTCCAGCAGCAGGCGGCAGCCGCAGCCCAAGCCTCAAGCGACACTGACACGGTCACGGGCGGCACCCGCAGCCCGGGTTTGATGCTGGGCGCCGTAACCATGATCCACACCCAGCTGGTCATGGTCTCCATCATGACGATGACCCCGATCCACATGCACGACCACGGCCATGGCACCGCCGCCTCCGGCCTTGTCATCGCCATCCACATCGGCGCCATGTACCTGCCCTCCCCGCTGACCGGCTGGCTCGTCGACCGCTATGGACGCATCGCGCTCGCCGCGGCCTCCGGCCTCACCTCATGACCGCCGGGATCGTCGCCGCTGCCGCGCCCGGCGACTCCATCGCCCTGCTGGCCCTTGCCCTGGCGCTGCTCGGCCTGGGTTGGAACTTTGGACTCGTCTCCGGCACCGCCATGATTACCGATGCCGTGCCTCTGGCCACCCGCGCCAAGACCCAGGGCATGGTCGATGTCTCGATCGCCATCGCCACCGCCGGCGCCACCGGCGGTCTGGCCTCCGGCATCGTGGTCGCAGCGGCCAGCTACCCGATCCTCGCACTGACCGGCGGGATCATCGCCCTGGCCATCCTTCCCGCCATCGCCGCCACCGCGAGCAGCCGATGAGCCAGCGCATCCCACCCCCCCCCGCAGCCGACCTCACCGTCGGAGGCACCGGCCTTCTCTGCGTCACCCTCCTGCTCCGCCTGCGCAAGGAGATCGACGGCCTCGAGCCGGGCTCTGTCGTCCACGTCATCGCCACCGACCCCGCAGCCCCGCTGGACCTGTCGGCCTGGTGCCACATGACCGGCCACGACTACCTCGGACCCGTCCCCGGCACCCAGCCGGTATACGTCCTGGGGCTTACTGCCGATGCCCGCCGCACCCGGCCTGACGCACTCTGGCACGAGGTCGATCACCAATGATCCGACGCTCGGACCGACTGCTGACTCGTCGAGATCCAATTCCGTGACGCCGAGCATCAGTTTTGTGCCTCATGTGCCTCAAAGACGACCGTCGAGCTACGCTCGCTCCGCACCAAGGGCGGCTCGCGCCGCCTCGAGCGGAGCCGACTTTCACTATCAGGAGGTCGGCTCCGGAGGCAACAGAGGTACGGGACCCGCCGCGCACAGCCGATCAACGCTTCCGCGGTACCTCGCGGGCGCGTGCATGCGTCGGCGGCGAGGTCGCCGGGCCCTGCGCCGCGATCCGGGCCGCCGGACAGTCACCTATTGCGGTCAGTTCGGCCGGCCCTCTCCGAACGCAGAGCGGCAGCTCGGTCCCGGCGGAAGGCGTACCGGGGAGCAAGAGTGAAGTATTCCCAGCCCACGGTGGACCCATGGAGACCCATGGCACGGAAGTGGACCGCCGCCTCGGCCGGGCGTTGCACAAGGCCCAGGTAGAACGCGAGGACGGCTCGGTCCTCGACGATGCGTGGGTACGGGTCGGGGTTCACCTTGACCCAGCGTTCTCGAACCCGGGCCAGATCCATGCCGAAGCGCGCGGATCCCAGCCCCGCCCCGTTGTCGGCGAGCCGCATCTCCAGGTTGGCGTACAGCGGCAGCACAACAAGAGGATGGCCGGGCGGCGCCTTCTCGGCGGCGTCCCGGGCGAACTGGAACATCTGCTTATGGGAACCGGACCACTTGGCGCACAGGTACTGCAGGGCCTGATGGTGCCCCCTCGGGTGCAGGGGATCTCGGGCGACCACAGCTGCCCAGCGCGCGTCGAACTCCCCCCGCGAGACCTGCAGTCCGCGAGCTAGGGACACGGCGGTCACGGCGGGGGTCGGGTCCGTTGGTGCGAGCTCGCAGGCCCGCGCGGCGATGTCGTCGGCCTGGCCAAGGATCTCGAAGAACTTCGGCCAGGCGCTCTTGCGAACGTACCGCGCCCTCCGGCCGGAGCGAACGGCCCAGGCCCGCACCGTCTCCGCACGGGAGAGGACGGTCAGCGCATCAGGGCTGTCGGGTTCCGCGTCGACCCACTCCTGAAGCACCGGCCTACCCGCGGCACGTGTGGCAACGTAGCCCACCCGGTGATCCTTGAGAGCCCAGTCATCGCCGGAAGCCAGCAGCAGATCACGGAACGCGTGCCAGTCACCGCGCTTGACGAGTACATCGACCGCGGTCCGGAGCTCTCGATCACCGTACGCCTCGTCGAAGGAGACAGCCGGGAGATAGCCCCTCGAAAGCCGGTTCAGCGTTGTCACGCCCGAACCGTACCCCCAGGAGATCAAGAAGGGACGAGCGGGGGTTGCCCCCGCCGGGCAGAGCCCGGCAGCGCGTTCGGGTGAGGTCAACCCCGCTTCGTGATTCCGGCTGCGGGACGGTGACCCGGGCGGCGCCCGTACGAGCGACGACCCCCATGTGGGCTACTCGGAATGCAGGGCAGCGTCACGCCGGGTGCGATGAGTCCATGCCGTCCATCGCCAGGCTCGCGATCACATTCGGCCTTGTGACGATCCCCGTGACGATCCACTCGGTCGTCGAGGAGCAAGGCGTGTCGCTGCATCAGGTCCACGCTGAGGATGGCGGACGCATCAGGCTTCGTCGTCGATGTGAGATCTGCGGTCGGGAGGTCCCGGTGCAGCAGGTCGTCCGCGGCTACACCGATCCTCACGGCCGGACCGTCGTGCTGACGGAGGACGACCTGGCCGAGCTGCCGCTTCCCTCCATCAAGGCCGTCGACGTCGTGGCCTTCGTCGACGCAACGTCAGTAGACCCCCTACAGCTGTCGCGTTCCTACTTTCTCGGCTTCGATACCAGCGCAGCCAAGCCCTACGTTCTGCTGCGTGACGCCATGCGCGAGGCCGGCCGAGTCGCCATCACCAAGGTCACCATGCGCACCGGCGGCAAGGAACAGCTGGCGCTGCTCAGGGTCAGGGACGATGTGCTGGTTCTTCAGACGATGAACTGGCTTGATGAAGTCCGGCCCGCCGAAGGCCTCGCGCCGGCTGCTGACGTGACGGTGCGACCGCAGGAAGTGCAGATGGCCACGGGCCTCATGGTGTCGGTTCCCGCCGTGCTGGCGCCTGAGTAAACGACGGGTTGTGCGGTGCGGCGTCGCGGCCGGGGCGGGTGTGACCAGTGCGACGACGGCCGCCGACATCGCGACGGAAGTACCGATCGCGTAACGGAGGCGCCTGGCAGTGCTGTACTGGTGGCCGCGTGAGCGGCAACGATGAGGACGGTGCCCTTGCGGAACCACTGTCGCTGCTTGAGGGCGAGCAGTGGACCGGTGCGGTCAACGGCGGTCGGCGGCGGACTTGTAGACGCTGAATAGCGGGGTCAGTTGGCGCAGGGTGAGGTTGGTCCGCCATCAGGGGTCAAGGTCCGGGTACCTGTGTGGGGTGAATGTGGTGTGCTGTCATACGCCGTACGCGGTTTTATGTCGATTGCCGCACGACGAGTTGCGTCGGCAGGATGACTTCTGGCCGGCTCTTGCCGCGCTGGGCGATCTCGTCCAGCAGCATGCTCGCCATGGTGTGGCCCATCTCCTCGATCGGCTGACGCACGCTGGTCAGCGGGGGATCGGTGTGCCGGGCCACGATCGAGTCGTCGAAGCCGATGACGGCGACGTCGTCGGGTATCCGGCGTCCTGCCGCGCGCAGCTCGAGTATGGCGCCCGATGCGGTGACGTCGGAGGCAGCGAAGACGGCGTCGAGGTGGGGGCGGCGTTGTAGCAGTTCGCGCATGGCCGCTCGCCCGCCTTCTTCGGTGAAGTCCCCGACCGCTATCAGTTTTTCGTCGGTCGTGATGCCCGCGTTGCGCAGAGCTTCCTGGTAGCCGTCGAGGCGTGCGCGGGCGACGTCCATGTCCAGCGGTCCCGTGATGGTGGCGATGGTACGGCGGCTTCCCTCCAGCAGATGCCGGACGGCGGCACGTGCGCCGCCTTCGTTGTCCGCTCGGACATGTCCCAGCGGCTCGGCGGCGCCGCGGCGTCCGGCCAGGACGGTGGGAATAGCACGTTCGGCCAGCAGGTCGGGGAGCGTGTCATCGCGGTGGACTGCCACCATCAAGACGCCGTCGACGCGTTGTTCGGTCAGGTACGTGGCAAGCCGGGCCCGCTCGCTCTCATCGCGTACGAGCACCAGCAGCAACTGCATATCGGAGCCCTCAAGGCCAGAGCTGACGCCGCGGATGATGGCCGAGAAGTACGGCTCGGAGAACAGGCGGGTCTCGGACTCCGGGATGACCAGGGCGACGGAATCGGTGCGGCTGGTGACAAGGGAACGGGCCGCGCGGTTGGGGGTGTAGCCGAGTTCGGCGATGGCCTGCTCCACGGCGGCGCGAGACCGGGGACTGACTTGGGGCGAGCCGTTGACGACCCTGGAGACCGTGCCGCGGCCGACACCGGCGCGAGCGGCCACGGCCTCGAGCGTGGGGCGTCTGGCGCGGGTGGGCCCGGGCGGCTGTGAGGCAGGTCTCATCTTTCACCTTCCGGTGTTTTGCATTGGCTGCTTCATTGTGTCCCGAAAGCCACGGCAACTGGGTCCCGGGGTCCGCCAGCCGTACTGCCGCCGCGGCGTCCCGGGCGTGACCTGCACAGATTGTGCATCATGCGGCCGGTGCGGCACACATCCTTGTGATCTGTTGGACACGCTTACGCAACGACGCCGCCTTCAAGTCTTGACATCTGGCTCGTCACGAAGGAGTCTTCCGGCATGCCGCATGGGAGCGGTCCCACGGATTGCCGGGGGCGTCTCGCGCGGCCCTGAATGACCAAAGGCCTGTCCCGTTGTTCGCGCATCGAACGCGGCTTGACCAGCATGTTTGCACCGCTCGTGGTGTTGTTGCGCTGGCCGCTGCTCGGCCCGAGAGGGATAGGTCAGGACCGTCGACCGCTGGCAGTCCGATTCCTGAGGTCCGTTCCCCCATTGGAACAAGGAGTAGTGGAAAATGCGCATAACTGGCACCGGCGGCGGTCGCGGCCGCAGAGTGGCGGCCCTGACGACGTCGGTCCTGGCGGCCTCGGCGCTCCTGCTCACGGGATGCAGCAGTGACGGCGGCGACTCGGACGCGTCGGGCTCCGACGGCAGCGTCACGCTCACCGTCGCTGACTTCGGGCAGTTCGGCTACAAGGAAGCCGGGCTGTTCGCCAAGTACCACGAGCTCCACCCGAAAATCACGGTGAAGGAAGAGGTCACTGCCAACGAGCAGGACTACTACCCGAAGCTTCTGCAGCAGCTGAACACCGGCAGTGGTCTTGGCGACGTCACCGGTATCGAGGTCGGTCGTATCAAGGAGGTCGTGGACACTCAGGCCGACAAGTTCGTCGACCTGAGCAAGTCGATCGACGTGAACGACTGGGTGTCCTGGAAGGAGAAGCAGGCCACCACGAAGGACGGCGTGGTCATCGGCGCGGGCACGGACATCGGTCCGATGTCGCTGTGCTACCGCAAGGACCTCTTCGAGAAGGCCGGCCTGCCGACCGACCGCGCAGACGTCGCCAAGGCGGTCGCGGGCGGCTGGGAGGACTACATCAAGCTCGGTGAGCAGTACAAGGCGAAGGCGCCCGCCGGCACCTTCTTCATGGACTCCGCGAGCGCCATGTACAACGCGGTCGTCAGCTCGGACGCCAAGCAGTACTACGACGCCGACGGCAAGCCGGTCTACAAGGACAGCCCGGCCGTGCAGCAGGGCTGGGACCTTGCCGCCGAGGCCGCGTCGAAGAAGCTGACCCAGGGTCTGCCGCAGTTCACCGACGCCTGGACGGCGGCGCTGCGCAAGGGCTCGGTGGCCACCGTGGCGTGCCCGGCGTGGATGGCCAACCAGATCTCCAACAACTCTGGCGACGCCTACAAGGGCAAGTGGGACATCTCGCGTGCGCCCGGTACGACCGCGGCCAACTGGGGCGGCTCGTTCCTGGCGGTCCCCAAGAGCGGCAAGCACGTTAAGGAGGCCACTGAGCTGGTCAAGTGGCTGACGGCCCCCGAGCAGCAGGCTGCGGTGTTCAAGGCGGCCGGCATCTTCCCGTCGAACCAGGGCGCCTACGAGCTCCCCGATGTGAAGAACGCGACGCTGCCGTACTTCAGCGATGCGCCGATCGGCCAGATCTACGCCGAGGAGGCCAAGTCCATCCCCGAGGCTGTGCTCGGCCCGAAGGACGGCGTGATCAAGGACACGATCTCCACGCAGATCAACAACATGGAACAGCGGGGCACCAAGCCCGCCGACGCGTGGAAGGCCGCAACCGACACGATCGACAAGGCCATCGGCTGACGGACTGCGGTGCGGGCGGTCCTTGACAGCCGCCCGCATCCGGCCCGGGTGCCCGAACCGTACGGCAGGTTCCGGCCTGCCGCGGCGGCGGGGCACCCGGGTCCGTGAGGGCGAGGGCGCCGCGCGGCCCCGGCGCCGTGCCGGCCGCGCCGCGCTCGGTACCGTACCGACCCCCTTGGTGGGGATGAGGGGACCGGCGCCCGGCCCAAGGATGCGACTTCGGTCCCGTACGACCCCGGCCGAACCCCAGACAAGGACCTCCTCCCGTGGCAACTACGACCTCCACCCCGGACTCCTACAGTCCGCCGCCCGGCGGCTCCGGCGCCGCGTCCAAGAGCAGGCAGGCGTGGCGCAGCCGGCTGTGGCGCTTCGACGACCTGGCTTCCCCTTACGCGTACATCGCACCGTTTTTCCTGATCTTCGGCGCCTTTGGGCTCTACCCCCTGCTGTACACCGGGTGGATCGCCCTGCACCGGGTGGAGATGACCAGCCTCGGCCAGTCCGAGTGGGTGGGCTGGGACAACTTCGCCAAGATCCTCCAAGACTCCGAGTTCTGGACGGCTGTCAGCAACACCTTCGTGATCGGTGTCATCTCCACCGTTCCCCAGTTGCTCGTCGCGCTGGGCCTTGCCCACCTTCTGAACTACAAGCTGCGCGCCAGCACTGTGTGGCGGACCGTCATCCTCACTCCGTACGCGACCTCGGTCGCGACCGCGGCCCTGGTGTTCGCCCTGGTCTTCCGGGCCGACGGCGGTCTGCTCAACTGGGTGCTGCACTTCGTCGGCGTTGGCAACATCGACTGGGGCAATGGCCAGTGGACCTCCAAGATCGCCATTTCGGTGATCGTGATCTGGCGTTGGACCGGCTACAACACGCTGATTTACCTCGCGGCCATGCAGGCGGTGCCGGCCGACCTGTTCGAGGCGGCGGCGATCGACGGCGCGTCCAGGTGGCAGCAGTTCCGCAAGGTGACCATCCCCTCGCTGCGGCCGACGATCCTGTTCACGATCGTCATCTCCACCATCGGCTCGATGCAGCTCTTCGGTGAGCCGCTGCTGCTGCAAGGGGGAACCCTGGGTTCCATCGGCGGCAGCGAGCACCAGTACGAGACGCTAAGCGTCTATCTCTTCAACTACGGCTGGAAGCTGGGGCACTTGGGCCCTGCCGCTGCCGTGGCTTGGGCGATGCTCGTCCTGCTGCTGCTCATAGCCCTGATCAACTGGATCGTCGGCCGGCTCTTGCACAAGAACGCGGCCTGACGGGAGCGAATGCGATGACCACGACCAGTCCCACCAGCGCCGCACCGAATCTCGCTCCGGCAGGCCTGCCCCAAGCCCAGGGCAAGGGCAAGGGCCGCCTCAAGCTCGGCGCCGGCCAGCAACTCAAGGCCGGCCCGCTGACCTACGCGGCCCTCGTCATCGTCGGCCTGGCGTCGATCTTCCCCTTGTACTGGACCCTGGTGGCCGCCTCGCATGATCAGCAGCGGGTCCTGGACACTCCGCCGCCGCTTGTGCCGGGCGGCCGCCTCTGGACCAACCTCCAGGCCGCCTGGGAACAGGCGAACCTGGGCAAGGCGATCGTCAACAGCATCATCGTCTCCGGCTGCATCACGATCGCGACCCTGTTCTTCTGCACGCTCGCCGGCTACGCCTTCGCCAAGATGCGTTTTCGCGGGCGCGGCTTCTTCATGACGGCGGTCATCGCCACTCTGACCATCCCGCCGCAGCTCAGCGTCGTCCCGCTCTTCATGATGATGTCGGACATCGGCTGGGGCGGAAAGCTCGAGTCGGTGATCTTCCCGACCCTCGTCGGCGCCTTCGGCGTCTTCTTCATGCGCCAGTACCTCATCGAGGCCCTGCCGTACGAGCTGGTCGAAGCCGCCAAGGTGGACGGCGCGAACAACCTGAGGATCGTCTGGAGCGTGGTCCTGCCTGTGGCGCGGCCCGCGATGATGGTGCTGGGCATGCTCACCTTCGTCCAGGCGTGGAACGACTTCTTCTGGCCCTTCCTTGCCCTGAACCAGCAAAACCCCACCATCCAGGTGGCCCTCGGCCAGCTCAGCGCCTCCTACACCCCCGACCAGAGCATCGTCATGGCCGGTGCCCTGATCAGCACCCTGCCGTTGCTCCTGGTGTTCGTGATCTTCGGTAAGCAGATCGTGGGAGGCATCATGGCGGGCGCCGTGAAGGGCTGACACCCACTCAGCCGGGCTCGGCCCTGCCTGCAGCCCGTGTGCTCGCTCCGGCCGCCGCTCGTACGGCCGCCTGGCAGGCGGCCGTATCAGGCGACGACTCACCCTCCCCTTCGCATCTGCACTTCCCCCAGGGCCGGACACCCGCTGTCCGGCTCGTTCACCCGAATTTTGGGAGCGTTCTCACCATGACCGCCGTACGACCCGAGGCAAGCCCCCGGCTGGCCCCGGCCACCTCCTTCCCGCAAGGCTTCATCTGGGGAGCCGCCACCGCCGCCTACCAGGTCGAGGGAGCCGCCGCCGAGGACGGCCGGACCGCCTCTATCTGGGACACCTTCAGTCACACCAAGGGGAAGGTCCGCAACGGCGACACGGGGGACATCGCCGCTGATCACTACCACCGCTACCGCGACGACGTCGCGCTGATGAAGGACCTCGGCCTCCAGGCCTACCGCTTCTCCATCTCCTGGCCGCGCGTCCAGCCCACCGGCCGCGGCCCCGCCGTGGAGCGAGGTCTGGACTTCTACCGCCGGCTCACCGACGAACTGCTGGAGGCGGGCATCACCCCCGTCGCCACCCTTTACCACTGGGACCTGCCCCAGGAGCTGGAGGACGCGGGCGGCTGGCCGCACCGCGACACCGCCTACCGCTTCGCCGAGTACGCGAACATCATGGCCCGCGCCCTCGGTGACCGGGTCGGTGTCTGGACCACCCTCAACGAGCCGTGGTGCTCGGCATTCCTCGGCTACGGCTCCGGCGTGCACGCGCCCGGACGCACCGAAGCGGCCGCCACCTTGCGCGCAGCCCACCACCTCAACCTCGCCCACGGCCTGGCGGTCGGGGCACTGCGCGCCGCCCTGCCGGCGTCCGCGCAGACCTCGATCACGCTCAACCTGCACCAGGTACGCCCCCTGACCGACAGCGCCGGCGACGTCGAGGCCGCGCGCCGCATCGACGCCGTCGGAAACCGAATCTTCACCGCCCCGATCCTCGACGGCGCCTACCCCGAGGACCTGCGCCAGGACACCCGGCACCTCGTTGACTGGGACAGCCTGGTCCATGACGGCGACCTGGCGGAGATCTCCCGCCCGATCGACGTGCTTGGCGTCAACTACTACTCCCCGACGGTGGTCTCGCTGCCCACCGATGGCGCCGGCACCACCAAGAACGACGGCCACGGCGCGAGCGACCACTCGCCGTGGACCGGCTCCGAGCACATCGCCTTCCACCTCGCCAACGACAACCTGACGGCGATGAACTGGGCTATCGACCCCAGCGGACTGCACACCCTGCTCACCGATCTGGCCGCGTCGCACCCCGAACTGCCGCTGATGGTGACCGAGAACGGTGCCGCCTTCGACGACTACGTCTCGCCCGAAGGCGTTGTCAACGATCCTCAGCGGATCGCCTACCTCCACGCACACCTGGACGCGGTGCGCCAGGCCATCGCCGATGGCGCGGACGTACGCGGCTACTTCCTGTGGTCCCTCCTGGACAACTTCGAGTGGTCCTACGGTTACTCCAAGCGTTTCGGCACGGTCTACGTCGACTACGCGACCCAGCGCCGCATCCCGAAGGCGAGCGCCCACTGGTATGCCGACGTGATCCGGAAGAACGCACTGCCCGCCGGCGACCACGGCAACGGCTGACCGCCCCGCCAAAAGGGTGCCGCCGCCGCGGGCGGCGGCACCCGCAGTGCCCCCACGGTGTGACCGAGCATCACGAAAGCCCAGATCTGCTTCGCCTGTGAGCCGACGAACAGAGCCGGTGGACGCCTTCGGCGATACCGCCTGCTCCACCGCCGACGCTCGCCGGGCCCTGAACGGACAGGTCTCCGGCTGTTGCTCAAGCCGGCCCCACTTCGGCTGGCCGTCCCCGGCGGTCCACCCTCGACGACCCCTCGCCGCCGTCGCCAGCCCACCGACCGAGGATGTCGCGGGTGCCGTCCACGGTCACCGCCAAGGCGACCGGCGGGTGTCGTTCCGGAAGGGGTGCTTGGCTGTGCAACTCGACAGGGTGTACCCGAGTAGTGGACCCAAGGGTGTACCCCACAAGAAGGTGGGTGCCGCCCTGCGGGCGCTGGACGAGGCGCGCAGCGCCCTGGAGATCCTGCTGTCCGGCGAGCACCCGGAGGCCGCTGAGACCACCGTCTACTACCCCTACCCTGAGGACCGCAGCGTCGTCATCGCGTCCGACAGGCCGGCATCGTGAACGCCCACTGGACTGACCTGCTGTGCTCGGCACCCTGCCTCGCACCGACAGCACCATCGAAGCGGCTCTGGCCATCGTCCGCGGTCTTGCCCGCTTCCTGACCGGCACGTGCAACAAGCGGGACTGGGCCCTGACCGACGTCCACGACGTCGAAGCCTTCTTGACGGCCATGCCCAAGGCCCGGCAACGTCGCCTGACCGTGCTGCGGCAGCAGTCCGCTGATCTGCGAGAGCGTGGGCACGGGGACGGATCTGCCCGCGAGTCCAGTCGTTCAGGACCGCGTGCGCGGTGATCGGGCCGACGCGCACGATGCGGGCTGACGTGAAGCGGTACCCCGCCAAGTCCCAACGCCCCCCTTTGATCATTCCTGCCGGGGGTCACTCTCTGTTGCCCGGTGGTCAGTATCAACCGCCATGCGCGGGCAAAAACCACCTGTTTAGCTAACCAGCTCTATCCCGCTGCCATGCGTGCACGATCGCTTACAAACAGACGACTGCTTGCCCGGAACCGTCCCGGCTACGGGCGTCCACAGCCGATGGGAGCCCGTGGCGGTGCAGCGTCCGGTCGGCGACCTCGCCCGTGGCGCCGGACGAGGCCGCACTTCCAGAATGCGACGCAAGGGTAGCGGCTACACAACGGGAGCAGCCACCTACCAGAGCCGGCCCTGGCATGGCACGAGTCGACCTCGCCGTACAGATGTGGCGTGGGAGGTACGTCGAGCGGGCCGTGAGGGCGGAGGCCTCCGCCGCTCAACTCACGAGCGGCGGAAGCCCCTTTTCTCATCATCATCGTCGCGGTCCCGCCCAGTGGAGCGGACAGGCCCGTTCTTCCACGTTGCGACTGTCACCGTAGGGGTGCAAACGGAGCGGGTTGGTGTGCTCGGCCCGTGGATGTATCCGAGTGCGTGAGCGGAGGTCCCGCCGGGGACGGAGATAGCCGAGTGAGACGGAGGCACAAGGGCTCGCTACCAGTTGGAACGGCCGCTTTGGCCGGAGCTCACGTGCCATTCGCACCTGGCAGCGCAAACGGGGTATCGCCCGCACCGCCTCCGAGGGAGCTGGTCGGACCCATAACCGGTTCCCTCACCCGCGCTGGCCAGGCGGACAGCGCCCGGCAAGGCGGTTCACACGCGCAATGTTGTGGAGTGCCGATTCAGTCGCGTTGCGCCGGCAGGGATGCGGGCAGCAGCGTGGGCTATGGCGGTGAAGGAGCTGGGTGCGCTGGCGCCGTGCGGAAGACAGGGACCGCCCGCCGCGCCCACGGCGTGCTGCTGGCTGCCGGAACTGGGCTGTGTTGGCGGCCGAAGCAACCGGCAAGACTTCAGATTTGGTGGCGACGATTTGCTGGATCGATGCCTCAGAGCTGTGACATCAGTGGCGCCGCGGCGGAGGTCGGCAGTCAGTGTGGTGAGCGGCTTGCCTGGCGAGCTTCGAGGTAGGCGGTTCAGTCGGTAGCGGCGCGGTGGCGCCACTTTTCGACGGTGTTGGTGTGGAGGCCCAGCATCGGTGCGAGGACGGCCGGGGGTAGGTGTCGGCGTACTCGTCGAAGTGCTCAACCAGGTAAGGATGAAGGTGCTCAGTCTGCTGGGCGCCAAGCTGTGAGGCTTTCCGCACGAAGCCTGGGAGGGGCTCGTCGTGCGAGCCCGAGACAGGGATGATCGGCTTATGCGAGGTAGCTTCGAAAGCGTCCCCCTGGCCACGCTTTGGGAGGAGGCAGGGGCAGGCGGCTCCGGCCAGTCGCCTTACCTCACTTCCGCCATCGAAACCCCGTCGGATGGAACCACACCGGCGCGGCAGCTCGCTTTCGCGCGCATCCTGGAGGTGCGGTCCCGCACGGCACCCCCCTCACGCGCCCGCGGGACTGCCCGGGAAATGTGTCAGGCCCCCACCGCCTGTGGGCTGGGCGGTGGGGGCCCCGCCGCGGAGGGGCTCATGCCCGTGGGCAAGTGGACCAGTCTCGGAGTGCGGCGCCTTCCCCCGCTCTGGCCCATCTGGTGGCCGTTCAGCGCCCGAGAAGCGGGACGTCAATTTCGCCCAGGTGGTAGGCGCGGACGGCCTGGACCAGCTCGTCAATGGAGAGCTCCCCGTCACCGTTGGCGTGAATCTGACGGAACGCCTCGGCCGGTTCGATGCTGTCGACTTCGACGGCGTCCAGCCACGTTTTGAACTCCGCCGGGCTGATCTGGTCGTCGGCGTCCTCGTCCGCCAGCTTGACCAACGCCTGGATTGCAGGCCTGACGACCTTGTCGAAGCCCTCGCCGCCGTTCCTCAGTACGTGCTCCTCAACGATGTCGTTGAATTGTTGAGGGGTCAGCTGACCGTTGTCCTGGTCAATCCCGGCCTTGTCGGCGAAGAAGTGCCACATGCCCAGGTAGGCATCGGTCAGCGCGCGCGCCCTCGGGGACGCGGGAGCTTCGCCGAAGGCCCGCAGGATGCGCTTGGACTCGGCGTCGCAGTCTGACCGGTCGATGTGACCATCACCGTCGACGTCCCAGCCGTTGAAACGCTCGTGGATGCGGTCGAGCTGCACGGAAGTGGTCATCTCGGAAATCTCCAGGTGGCTTGTCCGGGCGGAACCTGTCCGGGGACCAGGCCGGCAGTGACGCCCGGGTGTATCTGCGAAGTCCCGCCACCCAATCAATGCGGGCACCTAAAGTAACGCTACCAGCACCCCGCGTGATCAATCCCGGTGGCCGCATTGCCAACCGGGTGATGAGAGCCAGGCGGATACCGGATCACGAGGCCTTGGCCGAGCCAGCAGCGCAAGCGGCTACTCAACAAGGCCGTCACAGCGGAGCAGCGACTGGCCTGGGTGTGAGCGCGCCCGGGACCATCGGGGCCTCGATACCCGGGCGCCGCCCAGCGTCGTCGGAGCCTGGCGCATCGTCGACGGGAACCAATCCGAAGGCGGAGAAGCTGATGGCCCAATAGGTCATATAGCCCACCAGTAGTACCACGCCGTGCCAGCGCTTCAAGTGCCCGGTAAGAAGTGCGTATGCGGCGAACCCGTTGATTGTCACGAGGGCCGGCAGGTGCCAGCTGAAAATCTCCGGGGTGATCACGAGCGCTCCACCGGCCAGGGCCACGATGCCCACTTTCGCGGTCACCGAGAACACAACACTTCCGATGATGTTGCCGACGCCGATCGCAGGCGCGCCCCGCCGGGCCGGCTCCGCGGTCAGGAAGAGGTCCTCCAAGGAGAGCACCAGCGTCGCGATCGTCGCCCCGAAGACAGTGCCGCTGAACGTGAACTCTTCCAGGAGGCCCTCGGTTCCCTCTGACATGGCCCAGGCGCCGACGACGAGACCGATCAGCGCGAGAATTGCCAGCAGGAGCAACGTCCACCCGGACCGTTTGTCCGACGTTGCCGCGGCGACGTCGCCTGTCTTGTAGAGGTCACCGGCGCCAACGCTCTGGCCGCCTGCCCCCTCTCCACCGCCTGCCTTCCCAGCGGCGACGCCCACGAGCTCGGGACTGTCGACTGCTTCGAGCACTTCCTCGCTCCGGAACGTCGGCACCGCCCGACGGGACTCGCGGTAGGCGATATAGGCGACGAACAGCACGAACAGCAGGATGAGAACGATCGCCGAGACGGACCCCAGCTCGCCGAGCAGCGCCGGCCCGATCAGGATCAGGGGGGCGAGCGCGAACAACACGATGTAGTCCTTCGGGATCTCCACCCGGGAGGGCGCAACAAGGGCGGCAATCGCGAGCACCAGGCCCGTCATCGAGATGACGGTCCCGAAAACGACGCCGAGAGCAACATCCTCGAGGCCCTCAAGGTTGAGGACCATACCGAAAGCGAGGTCATCGAACTCGATCCCGGTGAACAGGATAGCCAGCAAGAAGAGCGAGATCGCCAGGCCGCGCGCAGCGCCAACGAGGTAAGTGATCAATTTCTCGGCACTATAGATCAGCAGCGCCGCCCCGGCTGCAAAAATGAGGATCGACGCCATCCGGTGCTCCCCCCAGCAGAACGAACTGACCAGGTTCGGGGCCTGGACAGCGACACCCAATCGGAAGCTAGCAGGGATCCGTGCGAGTGACTATCTGCCTGATGCCGGCCTCGGACAGCTTTGACAAAAGAATGCGCAAGTTTCGAATGGCCGTATCGCTGCAGAAAAGTTGTTCTTCTTGGTTTCGAGTGAACTCGTCGAATGGGAGTCCCAACCGGTGATCGTGGCCAGTGCCGAGCGTGAGGGCGAGGGGTCGCTCGGCGGTGCATATGCCGACGCGCGGCCCCTTGTCTCCGGTGCAGCGTTGCCTACTCCTGATCGACGACAACGTTGATGTGGCACGTGGTCTGGTCACCGAATACGCCGACGGTTGCGGCGTCGCAGTACAGGGCGCGTTCCTCGATCCACGCCTGTACCTTCGCAACCTCTTGCGCGGGCCCCCGTAGTTCGACGAAGACCACGCGTGGATGGAGCGAGGCCGGTGAGTCATCGGGAAGTGTGTTCATGCTCGTGATCAACAGCGCAATCGGCACCAGGACACGCCTTGATCCGGCCTTGATCCTCGACACCCCTTCGAGTGGGCAAGAGCCGCCTCGACCCCAGCCAGGCGTTGATCAGCCATGAACCCGATCGAGGAAGACGTCTTCCTCGCCGGACCCCACCGCGGTCGACACCGGTCCCGTCGACCAGGTGGCGCGCGTGCGGGCCTGGTCCAAGCTCGAGCCACGGAAGGGGGCAGTTACCGCAACGACCTGCCCGACGGCACGGTCCGCTGCCACATGCGAATCGTCGCCCCGCCGGAGCCGGATTAGTCCTGATTGATACCCTCTGTACGGTTTCAGGGGTAGACCTGCGGTAAGGCGCCTTTACGGAGTCGCCGTACGTCGTTGCCCACCCCACGGCGGCTCCCCGACGGCTTGCCCGTCGGGGTTGTACGGACCGGGGCCACCGAGCCCCGGTCTTCAAGGAGACCGCCATGAGCGAGCAGACCCGCACCCACCTCCCGGGCACGGCGGTCCCCGACAGCGGTATCTACGAATGCACCTGCGGCAACGGCCACCGCTTCGCCAGCACAGACGTACAGGGCCACGCCTTTCCCCCGGTCCCGAAAGACTGCTCCGGCATCGGCTGGAACCTGTTGATCTCTGCCCACGCGAAGGACCGCCCGTAAGGCGCGCCGACTGCCCGCCCGGCCATGCGGGCACCGACCGGCCGGGCGGGCCCTGCGGCTCCGGCGCCGCTCATGTGCATGCAAAAGGAGAAGCGATGAAGCCGAGTGGGAACGAACACGAGAAGAAGTCGCCACTAGGTGAAGACGTGGCCGAGAACGAGGCCGTACCCCCGCAAGAGGAATACACGACCCAAGACGCCGAACAGCGCAAAACCCGCGAGCGCAAGCAGGAAGATCTAAAGCAGGAACAAGAGGCCCCCGACTGACGCACTTGATCACCCGGTCCTTGGAGGAGGTCATCATGGATGCAATGACCCGCATGCACCGCCCCGGCGAGAAAGTTCCCGTCAGCGGCATCTACGAATGCACCTGCGGCCAAGGCCACCGCTTCACCGTCACAAGCACCAACGTGCAGGGCCACACCTTCCCGCCCGTTCCGGAAACCTGCTCCGGCATCGGCTGGAACCTCCTGATCCCCGCTCGCACGGAGCAAAGCCCGTAGCCCCCAGCAGCCCGTCCGGCTACGTGGCGACGACCAGACGGGCGCATACTGTCGGCAGCGGCCTAATGTGAGGCCAGTCTGAGCGGCTCAATCGTGGGCCATCGTGCGTTCTCGTTTGTCGTGTCAGTTGGTGTCGTTGCCGGT
>NZ_JBIBGK010000039.1:0-43234 GCF_042956445.1 Streptomyces sp. NPDC008238
ACCTGGGGGTGGCCTCGGGCAACGGCAAGGGGCAGATCTTCGTCAAGGGCGAGGTCATCAAGACCGTCCCCGAGTCGAAGATCGTCGAGACCCTCATCGAAGAGGCCATGAAGCTCGCCGAGCAGATGGAGGCCGACGGCGTCACCTCCGGCGAGCCCTCCGTCTCCATCAGCTGAACCACCGGCCGCAGCCGCGTCCCGGACCCCAGCGGTCCGGGATACGGGCCGGCCCGGGCGGAACACGCGTTCGCGAGGTAAGGTTCGGGGACTTCCCCCGACCGCTGCGGCCCGTACGGTGAGGCGCCCCACGTGTTGACGACCACGACGACCAAGGTCATGGAACCCGGCGAACTCGACGCCGCCCTCGCGGTGCTCGACCGCGACCCGGTGGCCAACGCCTTCGTCGCCTCCCGGGTCGCGGTCGCCGGCCTCGACCCCTGGCGCCTCGGCGGCGAGATGTGGGGGTGGTACTCCGGAGGCCGCCTCGAGGCGCTCTGCTACGCCGGCGCCAACCTCGTCCCGATCAGCGCCGGCCCCGAAGCCGTCCGTGCCTTCGCCGAGCGGGCCCTGCGCGCCGGACGCCGCTGCTCCTCCATCGTCGGGCCCGCCCCCGCCGCCTCCGCGCTGTGGTCGCTGCTCGAACCCAGCTGGGGCCCCGCCCGCGAGGTCCGCGCCCACCAGCCGCTGATGGTCACCCGCGCACTGCCCGCCCAGGTCGAGCCCGACCCCCACGTGCGGCGGGTCCGGCGCGACGAGATGGACGTGATCATGCCGGCCTGCGTCGCCATGTTCACCGAGGAGGTCGGCGTCTCCCCGCTCGCCGGTGACGGCGGACTGATCTACCAGGCCCGCGTCGCCGAACTCGTCAGCGCCGGCCGCGCGTTCGCCCGCATCGAGGACGGCAGGGTCGTCTTCAAGGCGGAGATCGGCGCCGTCACCCGGCACGCCTGCCAGATCCAGGGCGTCTGGGTCGCCCCCGAGTACCGCGGCCGCCGCCTGTCCGAGACCGGCATGGCCGCCGTCCTCCACTACGCGCTGCGCGACGTCGCCCCGGTGGCCAGCCTCTACGTCAACGACTTCAACGCGCCCGCCCGCGCCGCCTACCGCCGCGTCGGCTTCACCGAGGTCGGCGCCTTCATGAGCGTCCTGTTCTAGTAGTGTCGCCGCCCATGGAGGACGTGGCGGTAGAGCCGATCGACCTGACGGCACGGGTGGACGAGGCACTGGCCGTCCAGGCGGTCGCCTTCGGACTGGGCGCGGAGGAGGTCGCCATCCGGCGGCAGATCGTGCTGCGGCACCTCTGCTTCCCCGGCGTCCGCTCGCTCGGCGCGCTCACCCCCGACGGACGGCTCGCCGGCTTCGTGTACGGCATGCCCAACAGCCGCACCCACTGGTGGTCCACGGTCGTCGAGCCCTACCTGCGGCGCACCGGCACCGACGCGTGGCTCGACGACTCCTTCACCATCACCGAACTGCACGTCCACCCCGATTTCCAGGGTCGCGGCATCGGGCGCGCCCTCATCACCACCATCACCGACGGCGCCGACGAACCCCGCAGCATCCTGTCCGCCATCGACACCGAGAGCCGGGCCCGGCGGCTCTACCGCGCCCTCGGCTACACCGACCTGGCGCGGCCCGTGCACTTCCCCAGCGCCGCCAGCCCCTACGCCGTCATGGGCGCCCACCTCCCGCTCGCCCGGTAAACGCGTTTCCGGCTGCGCGCCACGGCTCGATATCCTCGGCGGAACGGTACGAAACCCCCTGGAGAGCCCCATGGTCCTGCGCATGTCCCGGCTGATGCTCAAGACGCTGCGCGACGACCCGGCCGACGCCGAGACCGCGAGCCACAAACTCCTGGTCCGGGCCGGATACGTCCGCCGCTCCTCCGCGGGGGTGTGGACCTGGCTGCCGCTCGGCAAGCGCGTGCTGGAGAACGTCGCCCGCGTCGTCCGCGAGGAGATGGACGCCATCGGGGGCCAGGAGGTCCTGCTGCCCGCGCTGCTCCCGCGCGAGAACTACGAGGCCACCGGCCGCGCCGGCGAGTACGGCGACCTGCTCTTCCAGCTCCGCGACCGCAAGGGCGCGGACTACGTGCTCGGTCCCACGCACGAGGAGATCTTCACCCAGGTGGTGAAGGACCAGTGCACGTCCTACAAGGACCTGCCGGTGATCCTCTACCAGATCCAGACCAAGTACCGCGACGAGGCCCGGCCCCGGTCCGGCGTGCTGCGCGGCCGCGAGTTCCAGATGAAGGACTCCTACTCCTTCGACACCACCGACGAGGGGCTGGCCGAGGCCTACCGGCTGCACCGCGAGGCGTATATCAAGATCTTCTCGCGGCTCGGCTTCGACTACCGCATCGTCTCCGCCGTCTCCGGCGCGATGGGCGGCTCGGCCTCCGAGGAGTTCCTCGGCCCCGCCTCCGCCGGCGAGGACACCTTCGTGGACTGCCCGGCCTGCGACTACGCGGCCAACACCGAGGCCGTCACCACCGTGGTGCCCCCCGTCGAGGGCGCCGCGCACCCGCCGCTGGAGGAGGTCGACACCCCCGACACCCCCACCATCGAGACCCTCGCGGCCCACCTCGGCGTGCCGGCCTCGGCCACCCTGAAGAACCTGCTCGTCAAGGTCGACGGCGAGATCGTCGCCGTCGGCGTCCCCGGCGACCGCGAGGTCGACCTCGGCAAGCTCGCGGAGCACCTCGCCCCCGCCGAGGTCGAACTCGTCACCGCCGAGGACTTCACCGGCCGCCCCGACCTAGTCCGCGGCTACGTCGGCCCGCAGGGCCTCACCGGCGTCCGCTACCTCGCCGACCCGCGCGTCGCCCCGGGCACGGCCTGGGTCACCGGCGCCAACAAGCCCGACACGCACGCCCGTAACGTCGTCTGCGGCCGCGACTTCGAGGTCGACGAGTACCTCGACGTCGTCACCGTCGAGCCCGGCGACCCCTGCCCGCGCTGCGGCGCCGGCCTCAAGCTGGACCGGGCCATCGAGATCGGCCACATCTTCCAGCTGGGCCGCAAGTACGCCGACGCCTTCGGGCTCGACGTCCTCGGCCAGAACGGCAAGCCCGTCCGGGTCACCATGGGCTCGTACGGCATCGGCGTCTCCCGCGCCGTCGCCGCGCTCGCCGAGCAGACCGCCGACGGGCAGGGCCTGTGCTGGCCGCGCGAGGTCGCCCCGGCGGACGTGCACGTCGTGGCGGCGGGCAAGGCACTGCAGACGGAGCTGGCCCTCGAGGTCGCGGAGAAGCTGCACGCCTCCGGGGTCCGGGTCATCGTCGACGACCGCGCGGGCGTCTCCCCGGGCGTCAAGTTCACGGACGCGGAGCTGCTCGGGGTGCCGACGATTCTGGTGGTGGGGCGGGGGGCCGCGGACGGGGTCGTCGAGGTGAAGGACCGGCGGTCCGGGGAGCGGGAGGAGTTGTCCGTGGGGGATGCGGTGGCGCGCCTTTCCGCGTAGCGGGTGCGGGTGGGTTGTGGTTGCGGCCGGTTGCTGTGTGCGGGTCCGTTGCGCCTGCGGTCGGCTGCGCCGGGCTGCCCGGTGGGGTGTGTGCGGGTCCGTTGCGCCTGCGGCGGGCTGTCTCCCACCCGCCCTCCCTCCCCCAACCTTCGGCCGGGGGGACCCCCATCCGGCGCGGTTGGTGCGGGTCTCGCACGTTGTTGTGGGGTCGGGGCCGCGCCGGCGCACTCCCCCAGCCTTCGGCCGGGGGGACCCCCAGAACGCTCGCGGTTTACGTCCACATCCCCTGGTACCGCACTTAACCGCTCGTCTCCCCCAGCCTTCGGCCGGGGGGACCCCCATGGCCGCACCCCGCCACACCCCCTCCCGTCGTATGGGCGCACAACGGCCGGTGGGGGTATGGAGGCAATCCGGGGCGCCCCGAACCGCGCCCTGACCCGCGGCCCCGTGGTTCAGGCCTGCATCGTTCGGCACCGGGTCAGCCGCCTGTCTTCTCCAGCTTCCGGCCAGGGGGAGCACCCCGCCACGCCCCAGTCTCTTTGCGCGGGCGCATGACGGCCGGTGAGGGGTGCGTGGGACGGGTGCGGCAACCCCGGACCGCCTTCGCACCCCCACCGGCCGTTGGTCGCCGTCGATTCGGAGGGGGTGGGGGAGGTGGGGGCACCCCCGGCCGAAGGCTGGGGGAGGGAGGGTGGGGGAGAAACCCAACCCCAGCCACGTAAGACCCGCACGCGGGGACCCGGGGTCTACAGCCAGGCCGCGAACTCCAGCAACAGCTCACCGGTCTGACGGTCGCCCACAGAGAACCCCCACACCCCCGCCTCGACCGCGCGAAACAGTGCCCACCCGCGGACGCGGTCCCGGTCGGTGTCGAGGGAGTCGGAGAGCTTGGCGACCCTGCGGCGGGCCGCGGACTGCGAGCCCGGCGTGGCGACCAGCGTCTCGAGGCGGTCGCGGACGAGCCACGCCAGGTCGTACGCCGGCTCGCCCGCCAGCGGCCTGGGGTCGACGGCCAGCCACGGCACGCGGTCCGCGGCGAGCACGTTGCCGTGGTGGTAGTCGCCGTGCAGCAGTACCGCCTCGCCCGGGGCGTCCGCGCACAACTCGTCGCGGACCGCGAGTGCCTCGTCGACCAGGGACCGGGCCTCGTCCGGCACGTACGGCCGTTCGCGCCGTTCCCGCAGCAGCGCCGCCAGGCGCGCCGTGTGCTCGGCGACGGGCACGAACGGGTGGCCCTCGCCCGGGGGGACCCAGAGCCGCTGCAGGGTGGCGCACGCCTCGAGCATCGCCTTCTGCTCGGGCAGCGAGCGCAGCGACACGTCGTTGTGCAGGCGCTCCAGCAGGAGCGCCCCAGCCTCGGGGTCGGCCCGCAGCAGGCGGACCGCGCCGCGGCCGTCCCAGCGGGCGAGCGCGGCGTGTTCGTACCGGGTCTCGTCCGTGACGAGGCCGACCTTGAGGGTCGCGGGGGTGTCGTCGGCCTGCCGTACGAGGACGGCCATGCTGGTCCGGCCGCCGGGGGAGAGGACGCGCTCGGGCCGCAGTTCCCAGCGCGCGAGGAGGTCCGCGACGCGCTCGGGGAGGCCGGCGAGCCAGGCGCGGCCCGCCTCGCCCTCCCGGGCGCTGACCGTGCGGACCAGCCGCTCGGGCGGTTCCAGGTGCTGGGGCTGAGGTGCCGAGGCCATGCGTGGGTACGTCCCTCCTGGTGCTAAACCTTCTCCGCGGCCGTCCGCTCGCGTTCGGCCAGCCCCGGGAAGGCTACGCTCCCCCCGCGCCAGCGCACGGCGCGGACCGCCGCCTCGCGCAGCGCGTCGGCCGCCCCGCGGCGCAGATCGGCGTCGGCCGCGCGCACGAGGTCCGCGTAGACCCCGGCGACCCGGTCCTCCAGTTCCGCGGCGAGACGCACGGCCGCCGCGCGGTCCGGCACGTCGAACGGGAGGGCGTACGCGGGCTCGGCGGCGACGGGTTCGCCGCCGAGGTCGCCGACGGTGCGGCGCAGCGCGTCGCGGCGGGCGCGGTGCGCGTCGTACGACTGCTGGGCCTGCCGGGCGAGTTCCTCGCCGACGCGGGCGCCGACGATGCCGTAGCCGTACACCGCGGCGTGCTCGGCGGAGAGTGCGGCCTGGACGGCCTTGAGCAGCGCTTGCTGTGCCATGGGTCGGGTCAGTGCTCCTTGAGCAGCAGGACGTGCCCGGCGCCGCAGGCGGCCACCGAGGCGAGCAGGCGGGCGAGTTCGGCCGGCGCGTCCAGGAGCGCGGCGGTCCGGGCGTCGGCGAGCGTGCGCTCGGCCGCCGCCAGCGCGGACAGCGCGTCCCCGGCCCGCGCGGGGGCGGACGGGGAGGCCGAAGGCGACGGCGACGCGGATGGCGAGGGCGCCGCGGATCCCGAGGGCGACGGTGAAGCGGAACGCCCGGACGGGCCGAACGCCTCGGCGTGGCGCGCCACTTCGGCCCGCAGCGGCTGCAGCCGCTGCGCCAGGTCCGGGTGCGCCGTGATGGTGGCGTCGTAGCGCGCCAGCAGTGCCGCGCTGTCCCGGGCGGCCCGCCGGCGCAGCGTCACGCTCGCGTCGGCGGACGGCGAGCCCTTCGCGGAGGTCCCCTCGGGCCGTGTCCCGTCGGAACATCCGCCGAGCAGTCCGGCCGCGGCCGGCAGGACGAGGGCGGCGCGGACCGCGCGCCGGCGGGGAATGTTGCTGAGCGGCACAGTGCCCCTTCCCGTGATCACCTCACGTGAGGGTACCCGCGTGGCGGCCGACGGCCGTGACGGCGCCCTCCGCGGCGCCGAATCGTCGTTCCGGGACCTGAACCGATAGGCTTTGGCCCGACACACGACCTTCCATCACAACAGCACACGCGGCCGAGGAGTCACCCGGATGAGCACCACCCAGAGCGAGAGGCTGCGCGCGCTGCTCGAGCCGCTCGTCGTGAAGACGGGGCTCGAACTGGAAGAGGTCAAGGTGACCGCGGCCGGCAACCGTCGGCAGCTCCAGGTGATCGTGGACTCCGACGAGGGTGCCCCGTTGGACACGATCGCCGAGCTGAGCCGGGAGATCTCGCAGGTACTCGACGACGCCGACGCCATGGGCGGGGCGGCGTACCTGCTGGAGGTCTCCTCGCCGGGCCTGGACCGTCCGCTCACCGAGCCGCGCCACTTCCGGCGCAACGAGGGCCGGCTGGTCAAGCTGACGACGGCCGGCGGCGAGCAGTTGGTCGCGCGGATCCTCGCGGTCGACGAGGAAGGGCTCGACCTGGAGGTCCCGGGTGTCAAGGGACGCAAGCCCAAGCCCGCCCGGGTCGCCTTCGGCGAGATCGCCAAGGCGCGGGTGGAGATCGAATTCAGTCGCAAGGACCCGGCCGGTGCCGATACTGACGGCGACGAGAGCACTGAGGAGGCGTAGCCGTGGACATCGACATGAGTGCCCTGCGGGGTCTGGTCCGGGAGAAGGAGATCTCCTTCGACCTGCTGGTCGAGGCGATCGAGTCGGCGCTCCTCATCGCGTACCACCGCGAGCCGGGCAGCCGCCGCAACGCGCGCGTGCAGCTCGACCGCACCAACGGGCACGTCACGGTGTGGGCCAAGGAGGACCCGTCGGAGACCCCCGAGGGCGCCGAGCCCCGGGAGTTCGACGACACGCCCAGCGGTTTCGGGCGGATCGCCGCGACCACGGCCAAGCAGGTCATCCTGCAGCGGCTGCGGGACGCGGAGGAGGAGATCACCTTCGGCGAGTACGCCGGACGTGAGGGCGACATCGTCACCGGTGTCGTCCAGCAGGGCAAGGACCCCAAGAACGTCCTGGTCGACATCGGCAAGCTCGAGGCGATCCTGCCCGTGCAGGAGCAGGTGCCCGGCGAGGACTACAAGCACGGCACCCGGCTGCGCTCGTACGTCGTCCGGGTGGCCAAGGGCGTGCGCGGTCCGTCCGTGACGCTCTCGCGCACCCACCCCAACCTGGTGAAGAAGCTCTTCGCGCTGGAGGTCCCGGAGATCGCCGACGGTTCCGTCGAGATCTCCGCGATCGCCCGCGAGGCCGGCCACCGCACGAAGATCGCGGTCCGCTCCGGACGCTCCGGGCTGAACGCCAAGGGCGCCTGCATCGGCCCCATGGGCGCCCGGGTGCGCGCGGTGATGGCCGAACTGAACGGCGAGAAGATCGACATCGTCGACTGGTCGGACGACCCGGCGGAGATGGTCGCCAACGCCCTGTCACCCGCTCGGGTGAGCAAGGTGGAGATCGTCGACATGGGCGCCCGCTCCGCCCGGGTGACCGTGCCGGACTACCAGCTGTCGCTGGCGATCGGCAAGGAAGGGCAGAACGCGCGCCTGGCCGCACGGCTCACGGGCTGGCGGATCGACATCCGGCCGGACACCGAGCAGGCCGAGCAGTAGCACCCGCGGGTGACGGAAGAACAACCGTGCGTCGAATAACCCGGAGGGGTGAGGTCGGCGCGGGGAGGTAGACTAAGGATGTCTGGCCGGACGCATGGCCCAGCACGCCCGGAGCGCACGTGCATCGGGTGCAGGGAGCGGGCGGTCAAGCATGATCTGCTGCGTGTGGCGGTGGTCGGGGAGTCCTGTGTTCCCGATCTTCGCGGTACGCTGCCCGGTCGGGGTGCCTATGTGCACCCCGACACCGTCTGTCTCGACCTGGCGGTCCGCCGCCGGGCGTTCCCGCGGGCCTTCCGGGCCCGGGGACCGCTGGACACCGCGGACCTCCGCGGGTACGTCGAGCAGGCACACCGTGAGTAGGCAGGAAGACCGCTCGGGCGACCGTGCGGTCAGTACCCCGCGAGTTGGAAGTAGGTCGAGATTGCGATGAGCACTCGATGAGCACGCGATGAGTACGCCCATGAAGTAGCGACGGTCCGGCGGACGACCACCCCGGACCTCATGAAGGAGCGAAGTGGCTAAGGTCCGGGTATACGAACTCGCCAAGGAGTTCGGAGTTGAGAGCAAGGTCGTCATGGCCAAGCTCCAAGAACTTGGCGAATTCGTCCGTTCGGCGTCCTCGACGATCGAGGCGCCGGTTGTTCGCAAGCTGACTGACGCACTGCAGGGCCCCGGCGGCGGTTCCGCCTCCAAGCCCTCAGGTGTCAAGCCCGCGGCGCCGCGCAAGGCCGCGCCCGCAAAGCCGGCCACCCCCACTCCGGGTGCGCCGGCCCGTCCCGCTGCCCCGGCCCCGAAGCCGGCCGCGGGACCTGCCCCCACCACCCCCAAGCCCGCGGGCGGCGCCGCGCCGGCCCCGGGCCCGCGCCCGACCCCCGGCCCCAAGCCGGCCCCGGCCAAGCCCGCCCCGGTCACCCCGGTGCCGCAGGCGGAGTTCTCCGCCCCGCCGGCCCCGGCCCCGGAGCGTCCCGCCGCCCAGGAGCGTCCGGCCCAGGCCGAGCGCCCCTCCGGCGGTCGTCCCGGTGCCCCCGGCCCGCGTCCCGGTACCCGTCCCTCCGGTCCCGGTCAGCGTGACGGCGGCCGTGGCCAGGGCGGCCCCGGTGCCCCGCGTCCCGGCGGCCAGGCCGCGCGTCCGGGCGCCCCGCGTCCGGCCGGTCCCCGTCCGGGCAACAACCCCTTCACCTCCGGCTCCACCGGCATGCCGCGCCCGCAGGCGCCGCGTCCCGGCGGCGGCCACGGTGGTGCCCCCGGCCAGTCCGGCCCGCGCCCCGGTGGCGCCCCGGGTGCCGGCGGTCCCCGTCCGGGTGGCGCTCCGCGTCCCGGTGGCGGTGCCGCCTCCGGCGGTGCGCGTCCGACCCCGGGCGGCATGCCCCGTCCGCAGGGCGGCGGTCCCCGTCCGAACCCCGGCATGATGCCGCAGCGTCCCGCTGCCGGCGGTGCCCCGGGTCGTCCGGGCGGTCCCGGTCGTCCCGGCGGCGGCCCCGGCGCGCGTCCCGGCGGCGGTGCCGGTCGTCCCGGCGGCGGCGGCGGCTTCGCCGGCCGTCCCGGTGGCGGTGGCGGCGGCGGTCGTCCCGGTGGTGGCGGCGGCTTCGGCGGTCCGCGTCCGGGCGGTGCCCCCGGCGGTGGCGGTGGCGGCGGCTTCGCCGGCCGTCCCGGTGGCGGCGGCTTCGGCGGTCGTCCCGGTGGCCCGGGTGGCCGCGGTGGCACGCAGGGCGCCTTCGGCCGTGGCCCCGGTGGCCGTCCGGCCCGTGGGCGCAAGTCGAAGCGGGCGAAGCGCCAGGAGTACGAGGCCATGCAGGCCCCGTCCGTGGGCGGCGTGCTGCTGCCCCGCGGCAACGGCGACACCGTGCGCCTCTCCCGTGGTGCCTCGCTGACCGACTTCGCCGAGAAAATCGGCGCCAACCCGGCGTCGCTCGTCCAGGTGATGCTGAACCTCGGCGAGATGGTCACCGCGACCCAGTCCGTCTCCGACGACACGCTGCAGCTGCTCGCCGACGAGATGAACTACACCCTCCAGATCGTCAGCCCGGAGGAGGAGGACCGCGAGCTCCTCGAGTCCTTCGACATCGAGTTCGGCGAGGACGAGGGCGGCGAGGAAGCGCTCGTCGCGCGTCCGCCGGTCGTGACCGTCATGGGTCACGTCGACCACGGCAAGACCCGCCTCCTCGACGCGATCCGCAAGACCAACGTGGTCGCGGGCGAGGCCGGCGGCATCACCCAGCACATCGGTGCGTACCAGGTGGCCACCGAGGTCAACGGCGAGCACCGGGCGATCACCTTCATCGACACCCCCGGTCACGAGGCGTTCACCGCCATGCGTGCCCGCGGTGCCAAGTCCACCGACATCGCGATCCTCGTGGTGGCGGCGAACGACGGCGTCATGCCCCAGACGATCGAGGCGCTGAACCACGCCAAGGCGGCCGACGTGCCGATCGTGGTCGCGGTCAACAAGATCGACGTCGAGGGCGCCGACCCGACGAAGGTGCGCGGTCAGCTCACCGAGTTCGGCCTGGTGGCCGAGGAGTACGGCGGCGAGACGATGTTCGTCGACATCTCCGCCAAGCAGGGCCTGAACATCGACAGCCTCCTGGAGGCCGTGGTCCTGACCGCGGACGCCGCGCTCGACCTGCGCGCCAACCCGGAGCAGGACGCCCAGGGCATCGCGATCGAGGCCCACCTCGACCGCGGCCGCGGCGCCGTGGCGACCGTCCTGGTCCAGCGCGGCACCCTGCGGGTCGGCGACACCATGGTGGTCGGCGACGCGTACGGCCGTGTCCGCGCCATGCTCGACGACACCGGCAACACCGTCGACGAGGCGGGCCCCTCGACCCCGGTCCTGGTGCTCGGTCTGACGAACGTGCCGGGTGCCGGCGACAACTTCCTGGTGGTCGACGAGGACCGTACGGCCCGTCAGATCGCCGAGAAGCGTGCCGCCCGCGAGCGCAACGCGGCCTTCGCCAAGTCCCGCCGCCGGGTCAGCCTGGAGGACCTGGACAAGGTGCTCAAGGCCGGCGAGGTCCAGCAGCTCAACCTCATCATCAAGGGCGACGCGTCCGGTTCGGTCGAGGCCCTGGAGTCCTCGCTGCTCCAGCTCGACGTCGGCGAGGACGTGGACCTGCGCATCCTCCACCGGGGTGTCGGTGCGGTCACCGAGACCGACGTCACCCTGGCGGCGGGGTCCGACGCGATCATCATCGGCTTCAACGTGCGGGCCGAGGGCCGCGCCACGTCGCTGGCCGAGCGTGAGGGCGTCGACGTCCGCTACTACTCGGTGATCTACCAGGTCATCGACGAGATCGAGGCGGCGCTCAAGGGCATGCTCAAGCCCGAGTACGAGGAGGTGGAGCTCGGCACCGCCGAGATCCGCGAGGTCTTCCGCTCCTCCAAGCTCGGCAACATCGCCGGTGTGCTCATCCGCTCCGGCGAGGTCCGACGCAACGCCAAGGCGCGCCTGCTGCGTGACGGCAAGGTCGTCGCCGAGAACCTCACCATCGAGGGTCTGCGGCGCTTCAAGGACGACGTCACCGAGATTCGTGAAGGTTTCGAGGGCGGTATCAACCTCGGCAACTACAACGACATCAAGATCGACGACGTCGTCGCGACCTACGAGCTGCGCGAGAAGCCTCGCGTCTGATCGAGGTACACATGACCGGGGCCGGTTGGCGGAGGGTAAATTCCGTCGATCGGCCCCGGCCGTTGCCTTTACTGTGGTGATTGCTGTTCACGGTGTTCGCACCGTTCACTACGAGGCCCCACAGGTCGGCTTGACCTGATGCCCATGTATGTAGGGACGCTGTCCTTCGACCTGCTTCTCGGCGACGTCCGCTCGCTGAAGGAGAAGCGGTCCGTCATCCGGCCCATCGTGGCCGAGCTCCACCGCAAGTTCGCGGTGAGCGTCGCCGAGGTCGACCATCACGACCTCTACCGCAGGGCCGAGATCGGCGTGGCGGTCGTGTCCGGGGATCTCGGGCACATCAAGGACGTCCTCGGACGCTGCGAGCGCTGGATGGCCTCGCGCCCCGAGGTGGACCTGCTGTCGGCGCGGCAGCAGGTCCACGGGGACGACGACTGACACTCACGTACCGAAGCGTGAAGAGAAGAGAGAAGAGCACGCATGACCGACACCGCGCGGGCGCGCAAGCTGGCGGACCGCATCCGGGTCGTGGTCGCGGAGACGCTCCAGAGGCGGATCAAGGACCCGCGGCTGGGCTACGTGACGATCACGGACACCCGGGTCACCGGTGACCTCCGGGAGGCGACCGTCTTCTACACGGTCTTCGGTGACGACGAGGAGCGGGCCGCCTCGGCGGCGGCTCTGGAGAGTGCCAAGGGCGTCCTCCGCTCGGAGGTCGGACGGCAGACCGGCGTGCGCTTCACGCCCACCCTGACGTTCGTCGCCGACGCGGTCCCGGAGAACGCGCGCACGATCGAGGACCTGCTCGCCAAGGCGCGGCTGGCCGACGAGGAGGTCCGCAAGACCGCCACGGACGCCTCCTACGCCGGCGAATCCGACCCCTACCGCAAGCCTGCGGAGGACGAGGACGAGGACGACGCCGAGGGCGACCATGAGGGCGACGCCGAGGGTGACCACGAGGCGGAGGACGGCGCTCGATGAAGGACGGGCTTGTCATCGTCGACAAGCCGGGCGGGATGACCTCGCACGACGTCGTGTCCCGGCTGCGCAGGCTGGCCGGGACACGGCGCGTGGGGCACGCCGGCACGCTCGACCCCATGGCCACCGGCGTCCTCGTCATCGGCGTCGAGAAGGCCACCCGGCTGCTCGGGCACCTCGCCCTCACCCGCAAGGAGTACGAGGCGACCATTCGGCTCGGCCGGAGCACGGTCACCGACGACGCTGAGGGCGAGGTCACGGCCTCGGTCCCCGCGGACGGGGTCACCCGTGAGGCCATCGACGCGGGCATCGTGCCGCTGACCGGGGACATCATGCAGGTGCCCTCCAAGGTGAGCGCGATCAAGGTCGACGGCGTCCGGTCCTACGCCCGCGTGCGCGGCGGCGAGGACTTCGAGCTGGCGGCGCGGCCGGTGACGGTGTCGGCGTTCGTCGTGCGGGACGTCCGGCACGTCCCGCTGGAGGGCGGAGCCGTGGTCGACGTCGACGTCACGGTCGAGTGCTCCTCCGGTACGTACATCCGGGCCCTCGCCCGGGACCTGGGCGCCGCGCTCGGCGTCGGCGGCCACCTCACCGCGCTGCGGCGCACCCGTGTCGGGCCCTACGGGGCCGACCTCGCCCGCACGCTGGAGCAGCTCACGGAGGCGTTCGCGGTGCTGCCCATCGGGGAGGCCGCGGCGGCGGCGTTCCCCCGGTGGGACGTGGACGACCGGCAGGCGCGGTTGCTCGGGAACGGGGTGCGGCTGGAGGCGCCGCCGTCCCTGGGGGCGGTGCCGACGGCGGTGTTCGGGCCGGAGGGGGAGTTTTTGGCGCTGGTCGAAGCGCGGGAGGGGCAGGCTCGGATCCTGGCCAACCTGCGCTGACGCTGCGCTTCCGGACCGGGGTTGCTTGTTGTGTGCCCGGTGGGTTGTTGTGTGCGGCGCCGTTGTGGTTGTTGTTGGGTTTCTCCCCCACCCTCCCGCCCGATTGCCCGGCGCGGTTGGTGCGGGTCTGCGCATGTTGTGGTGGGGTCGTGGCCGCGCCGGCGCACGTCCTCAACGCTCGCGGTTTACCCCCACATCCTTGGGCACCGCGTTCGCCGCTCGTCGTTTCCGGGCGCACCCCGACACACCCCCTCCCGAGGTATGGGCGCACAACGGCCGGTGGGGGGTCAGTAAGGCGTGCGGGGGTACCCGGAACGGCCCTCTGACCCCCACGGCCCCACGGGTTCAGCCCGCATCATTCGGCGCCGCGTCCGCCGCTCGTCTCCCTCAGGCTTCGGCCAGGGGGAGCACCCCGCCGCACCCCTCCCTGTAGCGCGGGTGCAGGGTGTCCCGTTGGGGGGTGCGTGGGGCAGGTGCGGTGTCCCCGGGCTGCCTTGTGGCCACCCACCGGCCGTTGGTCGCTGTCGATTCGGAGGGGGTGGGGGAGTTGGGGGCACCCCCGGCCGAAGGCTGGGGGAGGGTGGGCGTTCTGGACGCTGACATGTATGTGATGTGCGGCAGCGACGGCACCGACGAGTGGTGCCCGCCATGCACATAAATATGCGGTACAGAATGCCCACCCCGGAGGCCCCGCCCCCGGCCCACCCATGCACAGTGCGCAGGCCGCACCAATCGCGCCGGATGGGGGTCCCCCCGGCCGAAGGCTGGGGGAGGGAGGGAGGGCGGGCGGACGCCCGCCGCAGGCGCAAACGACCCGCACACAACAACCGGGCAGCACAGCGCAGCGCAACCACAACGGCGCCGCACACAACAACCGGGCAAGCGCGTGAGCGTGGGCGCGGGCCCTCCCCCCTGGCGGCCCGCGCCGCACGATCCCCCCTCCCCCCGTCCCTATCCACCCCACAAGATCGATTCACTCCAACGGGCAGGCGCTCGGAGTGAAGAGAGGGAGCGCTCGGGGGCGCTTTCGACATGGGATCTGTTCTGTCGATCAACGGACGTCTACGGTCGAAACGGGCACTGTGGCGGGGAGGTGCGCAGATGGCGGTGCTGCCCGCCGATGTCGACAGGGCGCTGGTGCGCGTTCGTGACCTGGCCGGACGGCCGCGGGGGACGGGGTTCCTCGTCGAGGCGCGGGACGGCCGCGGGACGCTCGTGACGAGCCACGAGGCCGTGGACGGCCTCGTCCGGCTCGTGCTGCACGCGCACGGGGAACAGACGACCCTCGTCGAGGTGCACGCGATCACGCCGTTGCCGGAGCTGGGGCTCGCGCTCGTGGCGACGGAGGGGCTGGACGTGCCGCCGCTGCCCGTGGCGGGGTTCGCGCGGACCGCGGGGCCCGGGCGGGTCGTGCGGTTGCGCGGCGCGGGCTGGGTGGAGGCCACGATCGCGGGGACGGCTCCGGTGACGTACACCGCGACGGACCGCTTCCACCTGCTCGACGCGGCGTACGAGCTGGCCGGCGCGCGCGGGGACGACGAGCCGCTGCGCGCGGTCGCCTCCGGGGAGCCGGTGATCGACGCCGAGACAGGGGCGGTGCACGGCGTCCTGGTGACCGCGATGCACGCGGGGCGGCGCGCGGGCGGATTCGCCGTGCCGTTGCGCGCCCCCGCCGAGGGCGGGGTACTCGGGGAGGCGCTGGCGCGCAACGCGGCCACCGTACCCGCGTACGGGCCGCACCTGAACATCGCCGGGGCGCTGCAGCTGACCGCGACCTCGGTCGGTTCCGCGGCCCGGCCGCGTGCCTGGCGGGAGGCCGTCGTACGGCCGGACGCGGAGGCGGAGCTGGCCCGGTTCACGGGGGAGGGGTGCGCCCCGGTGCTGGGGCTGGTCGGCGCCCCCGGGAGCGGGCGTACGACCGAGCTGGAGGTGCTGGCCGCGCGGCGTGCCGCCGGTCCGGACCCGGCGCCCACGGTGTGGCTGCGCGGGGCCGAACTGCGTGCGGGGGACGCCGGATTGCGGGAGGCAGTGGAGCGGGCGCTGGCCGCCGCGGGGCGCATCGTGCACGCCGGGGCGGCACCGGAGCACGCGCCGGCCGACGCGTCCCCCGATGCGGTCGCCCGCCTGGCGCGCACCGTGGGGCGGCCGTTGCTCGTCGTGCTGGACGCCCCCGAGGAGATGCCGCCGGTGCTCGCCCACGCGCTGCCCGAGTGGACGGCTGAGACGGCGAGTTGGCTGCGGTCGGCGGGTGCGCGGCTGATCGTGGCCTGCCGCCCCGAGTACTGGGAACAGGCCGGGGCGCTCTTCCCGCCCGGCGTGCTCCATGACGCCGGAACCCCGCCGGGGGCCCGCGCGCTGCCCGCGTGCCTGCGCCTGGGCGCGCTGCCGGAGGAGCCGGCGCGGCTCGTCCGTGAGCGCCACGGACTGCCTGCCGGCGCCCTCGCCGAGCAGGACGCGGCGCATCCGCTGGCGCTGCGGCTGCTGTCGGAGGTACGGGCCGCCGGCGGCGGCCTCATGGGACGGCCGGGCCGGGCGGAGGTGTTCTCGGCCCATCTGGACCTGCTGTGCCTGCGGATCGCGGACCGCATCGCGGCCGCCACGCCCCCCGCGCGGGCCCCGGAGGTGCGGCGGCTGGCCGCCCGCGTCGCCGGGCAGGCGCACGAGGCGGCCCGGCGCTGTCTGGGCCCCGGGCAGGGCGAACTGGACCGCGCCTCCTTCGAGGAGCTGTTCCCGTGGCGCTCCGGGTGGGCCGCGGCGGTGCTCACGGAGGGGCTCGTCGTACCGGCCGGCGCGGGGTACCGCTTCGCGCACGAGGAGTTCGGCGACTGGCTGCAGGGCTGCCAACTCGACCTGGACGAGGCGCTGTACGCCCTCGTTCACCGCTGGTCGGCCGGCGACCGGGACGGCAGCGCCGAGGCCCCCGTGCGCCTGCCCGCCCGGGCCGCCGCGCAGCCGCGGCACAGCGCCGTGCCACCGGTCCCGCCCGCGCCGTCGCTGGCCCCGCCCTCCGTGCCGCGCTGCCTGCCCGTGCCCCGGCACCGCATCGGCCCCGTCGTGCAGGGGCTGCTGCTCACCGCGCGCCGCTCAGGGCCGGAGACCCTCGCCCGCAGGCTTCGGCAACTCGTCCTGGTGCTCGACCGCGACGCCGCCGTGCCCGCGGCCCGCGGCGCCGCGGGCGTCCTGCCGCGCGGCGACGGCGGGCGGCCGGCGGTCCGGCGCGCGGACGCGGTGTGGTGGGCGGCGCATCTGCTGGGGGAGACCCTGCTCGCGGTGCCCGACGCCACACCGTACCGGGAGGTGCTGCGGCTGCTGGCGGAACGCGTCACCGCCCGTTCCATCGAGGCCGGGGGCTTCCACGAGGGCGCGGGGCTGGGGGAGTTCGGCCCGTGGTTCTGGCGGCGGCTGCGGCTTCCCCCGGAGGAGCGCCTGGCCCTGCTGCGGGTGCTGCTCCCCGCCGACGGCCCGCCGCGCGTCGCGGACGGCACACGCGAGCGGTTCCTGACGGCGGCCGGCGAGGTGCTGACCGGTGCGCCGCGACCGTCGCTGCCCGCGCTGTGCGACTGGTTCACCGACGAACGGCTGCTGCAGTCCGCGCCCTCCGGCCCCCGGCCGACGGTCGCCACTGCGGCGCAGGCCCTGCTCCACACCCACCGGCGGCAGGCGGTCGACGACCTCACCGAGGCCCTGGCCGCCACGGACCACGCCCGTTCCCGGGAACTGCTGGCGGCCCTCGCCGAGGACGAGCCGTCCGCCGTGTGCCGCGCCGTCGACCGCTGGGCGCACGACGACCGGCCCGAGCGCCACACCGACGCCGCCACCTACGGCCTGCTCGCCGCCCCGCACGCCGCACTCGCCGCCGACCGCGAGCTGCTGCGCTACGCGGCCCTGGCGATCCTGGCCAGACCCGCCGACCGCGCCCTGCACGGTGCCGCGCTCGGCCTCCTCGTGCGGGACCCGGCGACCCGCTCCCTCCACCTGGCCGCCGCCCTGGACGGATTCGCCGCCGGCGATCCCCTGCTGCCGGCCGCGGCGCTCGCCGCTGCCCTGCCCACCCATCCCGAGCAGGTGCTCGCCGCCTTCCACCGCCGGCTGCGCGAACCCGGTCCCGGCGCCGCCGAGGTGCTGCGCGAGCTGGCCGAGGTCTCCACCCCGGCGCTTGCGCGGCGGGCCGCCGCCCTGGTGTGGGACCACCTCGGCCACCGCCCCGAGGACGCCCGGTACGCGGCCGCCTACCTCGACCGCCGGCTGGAGCACGGCCCGGCCGCCCGCGCCGTGCTCCTGCCGCTCGTCACCGGCCTGCTGCGGGAGCACCCGCCGCAGGTGCGCAGGGTGCTGGCGCCCGTGCTGGCCGCGCCGGGCGGCCAGGTCTCCCGTCCGCTGCGCCGGGAGCTGCTGGACGTGCTGCTGGAGCAGGAGCGCGACCCCGCGGTACTGGACGCCCTGCTCACCGCGGCCGCCGACGGGTGCGCCCGGCGGCCGGCCCCGGCGACCCGCGACCTGGTGCACCGGGTCGGCCTCCTGCTCTGCCGTACGCCCGAGGGGGCGGCCCTCTTCGACCGGCGGCTGGTGCAGCTGGTCAGCGGGTCGCCCGGGTTCGGCCGGCAGGTGCGCGGATGGCTGGCCGCCGACGGGCCCGACGGCGCGGGCGCCGGGGCATGGGACGCGGTCATCGGCCCCAGCGCCCGGCGCATGTGCGACCAGCTCGCGCCCGCGCGGGCGGTGGGCCTGTGACGGGCTCCCGGGCCGGGCGGTGGGGCGGGGGACGACCCGCGGCGGATCCGGAACGGCCCCGTCACCGGGGGTGCCGCGCCGGTGGGGGGCCCGGCATGGCAGGCTTGGACCTGCACATCGGAGAACCATCGGCGGTCGAGGAGAGCGGTCACTGTGCAGCGCTGGCGAGGCCTGGAGGACGTCCCCGAGGACTGGGGACGCAGCGTCGTCACCATCGGTTCGTACGACGGTGTGCACCGCGGCCACCAGCTGATCATCGGCCGGGCCGTCGAGCGCGCCCGCGAGCTGGGCGTCGCCTCCGTCGTCGTCACCTTCGACCCGCACCCCAGCGAGGTCGTCCGCCCGGGCAGCCACCCGCCGCTGCTGGCGGCCCACCACCGCCGCGCCGAGCTGATGGCGGAGCTGGGTGTGGACGCCCTGCTGATCCTGCCGTTCACCACCGAGTTCTCGCAGCTCTCGCCGGGCGACTTCATCCGCACCGTGCTGGTCGACGCGCTCCACGCCCGGGCCGTCGTCGAGGGCCCGAACTTCCGATTCGGGCACAAGGCGGCCGGTGACGTGGAGTTCCTCTCCGCGATGGGGCTGAAGTACGACTACGAGGTGGACGTCGTCGACCTCTACCTGACGGGCGAGGCGGGCGGCGGCCAGCCGTTCTCCTCCACCATGACCCGCCGCCTGGTCGCCGAGGGCGACGTGGCGGGCGCCCGCGAGATCCTCGGCCGGCCGCACCGCGTCGAGGGCGTGGTCGTCCGCGGCGCCCAGCGCGGCCGCGACCTCGGCTACCCGACGGCGAACGTCGAGACGCTGCCGCACACCGCGATCCCCGCCGACGGGGTCTACGCCGGCTGGCTGCACGTGGCGGGCGAGGCGATGCCCGCCGCGATCTCCGTCGGCACCAACCCCACCTTCGACGGCACCGCCCGCACCGTCGAGGCCTACGCCATCGACCGCGTCGGCCTGGACCTGTACGGGCTGCACGTCGCCGTCGACTTCCTCGCCTACCTGCGGGGCATGGAGAAGTTCGACACGATCGACGCGCTCCTGGAGCGGATGGCGGACGACGTCAAGCGTGCCCGGGAGCTGGTCGACGCCTACGGCGCCACCGACTGAGTCCGCGGCCGGAGCGCCGCCGACCAGCCGGACGGAAAGGGCCCGTCCCGCCACGATGGCGGGACGGGCCCTTTTCCGTCACTGCTGCTGGGTCCAGCCCGGCGGGACCTGCCCCGGAGCCGGGGGCTGCTGTCCGGGCTGCGCCTCCTGTCCGGGCTGCGCCTCCTGCGGCGGCGGGGGCGGCTGCTGCGTCCAGCCCTGGGGCATGCCGCCCTGGCCCGGCGGGGGCGGCGGCGCCGGCTGCCCGTACGGCGGCTGCTGCGGGTAGCCGTACCCCTGCTGCGGGGGCATCGGCTGCTGCGGCGGGTACGGCTGCTGTCCCGGCTGTCCCTGCTGGGGCGGGTAGCCGCCCTGCTGCTGCGGCATCGGCTGCTGGGGCGGGTAGACGCCCTGTGCCTGCTGCGCGCGGACGAAGTCCTCGGCGACCAGCGACGCCAGGTGGAAGTACGCCTCTCTGGTCTTCGGCCGCATCATGTCGAGGTCGACCTCGGCGCCCGCGGCGAGGTGCTCGTCGAAGGGCACCACGACGACGCCGCGGCAGCGGGTCTCGAAGTGCGCGACGATGTCGTCCACCTTGATCATCTTGCCGGTCTCGCGCACCCCCGAGATCACGGTGAGGCTGCGCTGCACGAGGTCGGCGTACCCGTGCGCGGCGAGCCAGTCCAGGGTCGTGCTGGCGCTGCTGGCACCGTCGACCGACGGGGTGGAGATGATGATCAGCTGGTCGGCCAGGTCGAGCACGCCGCGCATGGCGCTGTAGAGCAGGCCGGTGCCGGAGTCGGTCAGGATGATCGGGTACTGCTGGCCGAGCAGGGCCACCGCGCGGCGGTAGTCCTCGTCGTTGAAGGTGGTGGAGACGGCCGGGTCCACGTCGTTGGCGATGATCTCCAGACCGGAGGGCGCCTGCGAGGTGAAGCGCCGGATGTCCATGTAGCTGTTGAGCTGCGGCAGCGCCTGGACCAGGTCGCGGATCGTCGCCCCGGTCTCCCGGCGCACCCGGCGGCCGAGGGTGCCGGCGTCCGGGTTGGCGTCGATGGCGAGGATCTTGTCCTGGCGCTCGGACGCGAGCGTGGAACCCAGCGCGGTGGTGGTCGTCGTCTTGCCGACGCCGCCCTTGAGGCTGATCACCGCGATCCGGTAGCAGGACAGCACCGGGGTGCGGATCAGGTCCAGCTTGCGCTGGCGCTCCTGCTCCTCCTTCTTGGCGCCGATCTTGAAGCGCGAGGGCTGGTTGTTGTTCTTGCGCGCCTTCGGCTGCTGCCGCAGCAGCCGGTCCGAGGACAGCTCCACGGCCGCGTTGTAGCCGAGCGGCGCGCCGTGCATCACGCGCTGCTGCTGCTCCTGGCCGGGACCCGGGCCGCCCCAGCCGGCCGCCGTGCGCGGGTCCACGGGCGGGGTGGGCTGCTGTTGCGGTTGTTGTTGTTGTTGTTGCTGCTGCTGCTGCTGCTGCGGCGGGGCCGGGGCCGGGGCCGGGGGCTGCGGGTGGGGCTGGGAGTGCGGCTGCGGTTGCGGCTGTACGGGCGGCTGGGGCTGGGCGTACGGGCCGGGCACCTGCTGCGGATAGCCGTAACCGTGCGGGGGCGGAGGGGGGTTGGTGCCGTCGGCGTACGGCGGCATCGGCTGCTGCCCCTGCTGCGGGAACGGGCCCGGAGCGGGCGCGGGAGCCGGCGGCTGCTGCGGGCCGGGCTGCCCGTACGGCGGCACGGGCGGCTGCGGCTGGGGCGGGACCGGCGGCTGCTGCGGGCCCGGCCCCTGCTGCGGGTAGCCGTACCCCTGCTGCGCGGACGGCGGTTGGGGCTGCGGCTGCGGAGGCTGCTGCGCGTTGGGGTCGCCCCACGGGGCGCCCTGGTTCGGCTGCGGGTAGCCGTAGCCGTGCGGCGGCGGGACCGGCTGGGGGTAGCCGTAGCCGTACGGCGGCTGCGGCGCGGGCACGTTGGGGTCGCTCCAGGGTGCGCCCTGGTGGGGCGGCTGCGGGTAGCCGTACCCCTGCTGCGGCGCCTCCTGCGGGGCGGCCGGCTGGTACTCGGGAGGCAGCGGCGGCACCTGGGACTGCGGCGCCGGGGCGGGCGGCGCGGTGACGGGCGGCTGTGCCTGCGCCTGCTGCTCGGGGGCGGCCGGGGCCTGTGCCTCGGGCGTCTGCGCCGGGTGGGGCGCCGGTTCCGGCTCCGCGTCGGGGGCGGGCGTCGCCTCGGCGGCGACGGGTCCGGGCTCCTGTGCGGGACGCGGTTCGGCCGGCTGCGGTTCCTCGGGCCGGGCGGGCCCGGGGTCGGCGAAGACCGCCGCCGCCGCGGCCTCACGGGCTGCGTCGGGGACCACGGGCGCGGGCTGCGGTTGCGCGGGCGTGGTCGCCGGAGTGGGCGGCTCCTCCTCCGCGGCCGGGGCCACCGCGGGGGCGGGCGCGGCCGGTTGCTCGGGCTGCGGTTGCTGCGGCGGCTGCGACGGGGGCTGCTGCTGCGGTGCCGCCGCCTCGGGGGCGGCCGCCGTCGTGGGCGCCACCGGCCCGCCGACCGGCGGACCCACGGGCGGCCCGAGCGGCGGGTTCACCGGAGCGGCGACCGGTGGCCCGACCGGCGGCCCGACGGGCGGCGGCGGGCTGACCGCGGGGCCCGGACCCGGACCGGGGGCGGGCGCCGGGGGCGTGGCGGGACCTCCGCCGGCCTGCTGCGTGTACCAGGACGGCGGCGCGTAGTCGATCTGGAACTCGCCCGTGAGGTCCGCGTCGGACTGATCCCCGTCCGGGACGGCCCCGCCCGTGCGGATGTCGTCCTGATCGCTGCTCACTGTGCCTCCTGGTCAACTGATGTACGCGTCCCACCCGTCGGGGCGGACGCGTTTCCCCCGTCTCGGAGTTCCCGCGGCGCAGCCGCCACGGCTCACCGGAAGAGCCTAATCACCCGGCCCGCGGGTAGGGCAAGCGCCGTGGGCATCACGACGGGCACGCCGGCGTGATGCCCTGTTTGTCCCGCACGGGGGCCGCACCGCCGACGAGTTGACGCGACCGCTGCGGATCCAGGGACCCCTGTGCCCCATGCCCCGTGCCGCGGCCCGGAAACCGCCGCGGCACCAGAGCGGCCGGAACACCCCCGAGGGGGCCGTGCGGATCAGTCCACGCGCCGGGCCGGGCCGAGGAGGCCGGACTCCGCGTCGGTGGGCTGCGTCATCACGAACTGCCGGTGCTTGCGCGTGCACCACATGGTCACGTTGTCGCCGAGCGTCGGCAGCGCCGTCACGTCGGCCTCCGACAGACCCATGACCCGGCCGATGACCTCGGCCTCCTGCGGCGAGACCCGCTGCAGCCCCACCACGTCGGCGCCGGCGAGCAACCGCGGCGCCGTGGGCCCGAGGTACGGCAGCAGGGTCATGACCGACTGCCAGGACTGCGCCGCCACCCGGCTGCGCGGCGGACGGGCGCCGCAGTCCCGGACGATGACGACGGGGCTGTGCACCGACGGGCCCTGCGGGGCGATCCGCCCCACCTCGTGCACGGTCACGCACTGCTGGCCGCCGCCGGCCGCCTGCGCCATCGGCGCCCACGACTGGGGGCGGGCGGTCTCCACCGCCACCCGCGCACCGGTCGCGGCGGCGCGCAGCGACAGCACCTGCGCCAGCCACATGCTGCCGACCAGCACCACGTCGAGGCGGGCGGGGCGGCTCAGCGCCAGCACGGCGGGCTGGTTGGACGCGTCGATCCCGATGACGACACCGTCGTCACCGATCGGCAGGGACAGCCCGGCGAGCTGAGCGGGCGCCAGGGTGTGCCGGTCGCGGCGCGGCCCGAGCAGTCCGAACGCGGCGCGCAGCGTGCGCCGTCCGGCGCCGGCGAGGGAGGAGCCGCGCGGGTCGGAGCCCTGCGGCAGGTGGGAGGGGCGCGGTTCGGTGCCGCCGGGGAAGCCGGAGCCGGCACCCGGGCGCCGGCCGTCGAAGGCGGGAACGGTCGGAGCCGGCATCAGCGGGTACCTCCCAGGGGCAGCGTGGCGAGGATGCCGGGCACCTGCTCGCGGTCCAGCCGCAGCAGGCCCAGCCGGGACGCGGTCGCACGGCGCTCCAACTGGCGCCTGGCCTCGACCAGTTCGTTCTCACTGCGGCCGGTCAGCCGCACGTACCCCGACAGCAGCGCCGAACGGCTGCCCCCCGGCGCGAGGACCAGCGAGAAGGTGCTGGCCAGCGCGGGCGAGGAGGTCAGCAGGCCGACGAGGTCGGGCAGCGCGGTGGCGCCGGAGCCCAGGTGCGGCCAGCGGCTGACCCAGTACGTGGTGTGCCAGCGGTCGTCGCAGCGCCACGCCCGTGCGCTCTCCGAGGTGCGGCGCGCCTGGCGGCTGCCGTCGAGGGCGGCGCCGCCGGTGGTGGCGAGCGGGTTAACGCAACTCGACGTCGCCACGGCGGCGATGATCTCGGGCTCGGTCAGCACCCGGGCCTCGAGCCCGGTGCCCACCAGCCGGCTCACCAGGTGGTCGGCGGCCCGCAGCAGGGCGCGCCGCGCGCCGGCCATGCCGCCGCCGCGTGCCTGCACCGCCTCCGGGCACAGTTCGGGGTCGAGCTTGATCGCGATCCAGGTCAGCCGCAGCCCCGGCGTCTGGCTCTGTGCCTGGAGCGGCGCGTAGGAGCGCGCGGCCACCGCCTGCGGGGGCAGGTGCGGGGCGGGGGCGGGCTGGGTGTGCTGGACGACCTGCACCGACGCGAGCCGGATGTCGTCCACCGTCAGCAGGTCGTTCAGCAGGTCCAGGGGGAGCGAGCGGACGCCGCGGGCCGGGCGCAGCGGCTCGTCGACCGCCTGCACCTGGACGACGGCCGTCAGGAAGGTGCCGTCCCCGACCATGCCGATCTCGCGCTGCTCGCGCTCGTCGGTGTAGCCGTAGGTGCGCAGCGCCGGGTCGCACTCCACGACCGGAACGAAGCCGGGGTCGGTGCCCTGCGGGACGGCGACGGCGTTGCGCCGCTGACGGGCCTTCAGCGCGCGTCCGGTGGCCATCCACTCCGGCATCGGGCGGCCGCGCCGCCGCAGCAGGCCGAACAGTACGAGCGGCACGGCCACGGCCGCGGCCACCACGGGCCCAGCCACCTTGTGGATCAGCCAGCCGCCCAGCAGCAGTGCGAGCGCCAGCTCGATCAGCACGAGCTGCTGCACCCGCACGGGGCCTATGCTCCCGGGTCTGCGGGTCATCGCCGGCGCCGCGGCCCCGGTCCGCGCCGCGGGGGCGCCGCCGCGGCCGTCCCCGGGTGGTCCTGCGTGCTGTTGCGATGGCTCGTCGCCCGGACTGCGCCGGGACCTGGTCGCCGTGGTCATCCCCCGTACAACCCTTCTGCTTCTGCCGGTACTTGTGCCGCGTGGCCGGCGTGCCGCGCCGTCCAGCGCTCGCTCGCGTCCGCTCGCCGGCCGGCGCGGGACGCTCCGGGTGCCGCTGGCGGGCCGATCGCGCCACCCCGTACCGTACGGTGCGATCGTCACACGGCATAGTAGGGGTCCCCCTCGCCACAGCCGTCACCACAGCAGGCCGACGCGACCGGGGAACGCCACAACAAAGCAGCGACATACGGGGAGTTGACGCAGCAATGGCGACACGTAGGGATGAGCTGAACGCCTACTCGTTCGCGCGCAGGCGCACGGTGGCCGCGTTCCTCCAGCCCTCCCCGCACGGTTCGGAGGAGGCCGCGCCGCGTCCGCTGAAGACCGTCGCCCCGAGCCTCGTGGTGGGCCTGCTGGTCGTCGTCGGCTTCGGATTCTGGGGCATATTGAAGCCCGCCGCCCCCAAGGGGTGGGACACGCCCGCCCAGAAGGTCATCGTCGGCGACGCGTCCACCACCCGTTACGTCGTGCTGAAGACCAACGGGGAGCCCCAGTTGCACCCCGTGCTCAACCTCGCCTCAGCCCGGCTCCTGCTCGACCCGGAGAAGTTCGAGGTCCTCAAGGTCAAGGAGTCGGTGCTCGACAACAGCGGGATGACGCTGGGCACCACCATCGGCATCCCCTACGCCCCGGACCGGCTGCCCAGCCAGGACGACGCGGGCAGGGCCAAGACGTGGGCGCTGTGCGAGACCCCGGGCGGCGGCACGGACCGCTCCGCGCAGCGGGCGGTGCTCGTCATCAACCAGCAGAAGCCCAAGGAGGCGGCCCTCGTCGGGGGCGGCAACCGGCTCCGTGACGACGAGGCCATGTACATCGAGGTGCCCGGTGGCGCGCAGTACCTGGTGACGGACCGGGGCTTCACCTACCTGCTCGGCGGTCCCGACTGGAAGCAGCACCCGGAACTGGTCAACACCCTGCGCCAGGTCATCTTCGGCGCCTCCGCCCAGCCGCAGAAGGTCGACTCCGACTTCCTGTCGACCCTCAACAACGTGCCGGGCGCGGCCATCTCCTTCCCGCCGGTCGACGGGATGGGCGAGCCGTCCACCGCCCCGGGGCTGAGCCCGGAGCACGCCAAGGTCGGCCTGGTGCTGAGGGCCAACGACGACCAGTACGTGGTGCAGCGGGACCGGGTCGTGCGCGTCACCGACTTCATGGCGAAGCTGCTGCTGAACAGCACCCAGGCGAGGTCGCTCTACAGCGGGTCGCCGGAGGCGGTCTCCGTCAACGTGGGCGAGGTGACCTCGGCCCGGGCGAGCGAGACGTTCATGGACGGGCTGGGCTGGCCGGAGAAGTCGGTCACGCAGGCCAACACCCAGGACGAGAAGGACGGCCGCAGGGTCGCCTGCAGCGTGTACGGCGGCGTCGACGACAAGTTGACCAAGAAGCCGGCGATGACCATGTGGGCCGGGAAGAAGTTTCCCCGGGACGTGGCGCAGAGCGGTACGAACACCTACGTCTCGCCGGGTAGCGGACTCTTCTACAAGGCGTACGACGGCACCGACAAGCGCATCGGGTCCATCTTCCTGGTCACCGACACGGGCCTGCGCTACTCGGTGCCGACGACCGGCGACAGCGACAGCGGCGGCGCGGCGAAGCAGGACGACGAGGTCGGCGTCGTGCAGACCAAACTCGGTTACGCGAAGAACTCCCCGGTGCCGGTGCCGCGGATCTGGTCGGATCTCCTCGCGAGCGGGCCGACGCTCGACGTCGACGCGGCAAAGCAGGCACAGGGCTCCTGAACTGGCATTTCCGCCGGGTTCCACGGGAATTGCTTGAGTATTTGACAAACCATTGGCCAAACCATCAACTCCCGCGGGACGGTGTGGGTTTGGTGATGAAGGTCAGGATCCCGATACGGAACCGGGTACCTGTTCGCCTTGTCGCTGCTATTGGCTAGAGTTGAAGACCGGCGACATCTTCCGATGTTCGTCGAATCCGATCTTCTACGTCTCATGGGGGACGCGACACATGGCTGGACAGCAGTTCACCATGACCGAGGAGGAGATGGTTGCTTTCAGCAACCGCATCTCCACGGTCAACTCCTCGATCCAGGGCGAGATCCGCCGCCTCCAGACCGTGATCGACACGATCACCTCCGGGTGGAAGGGCTCCGCCGCCACGGCGTACAACAACCTGCAGTCGCAGGTGAACGAGGACGCCAACAAGATCAACCAGATCCTGGGCGACATCAAGGAAGCCGTGGACGCGAGCACCAAGAACTACTCCGCCTCCGAGGAGGAGCAGCGCGCGTCCATCCAGAGCATCTCGGCGCAGGGCGGCAACCCGTTCGGATGACCGTCCCCGCACGGTGACCTGACGCCGTGCCGGCCGGATCACGGTTCCGAATCCAACATCTGAGGAGACATCACATGTCCGGGCAGATCCTGGTCAACTTCCAGACCATCTCCCAGGCCGCGACCGACGTGCGTACGACGGCCAACAACATCAAGCGCCAGCTGGACGACCTCGAGTCCGGCGTGAAGAAGATCGCGACCACGTGGGAGGGCTCCGCGCAGGAGGCCTACCGCGCCAAGCAGACCGAGTGGGACCAGCGTGCCGCGTCCATGCACCAGACGCTGGAGGCCATCGCCCGTGCCCTCGACACGGCCGCGCAGAACTACCAGGACACCGAGAACAAGAACCGGCAGATCTGGGGCTGACTGCGCGCCTGGCCGCGTAGTTCGTGATGAGGGCGGGCGTGTACGGACGACGTACGTGCTCGCCCTCGTCGGCGGTTTGACCACGAACCGCACACAACGGGAGGACGGAACACCAGTGGGATCGCACGCCGTGAGGCGCACCGCCACCGCCGCCGCAGCAGCGGCGTTCGCCGCCTTCGGCCTGCCGGCCTCCGGCGTCGCCCCGGTGCCGGCCGTCGGTGACGTCCGCACGGTCCTCGCCGACGACGTCGACAACGAGCGCTTCCAGATCGACGACACCCAGTGCTCGTTCCCCTCCGACGTGATCGAGGGCACACCCTGGTCGCTGCAGCGCATCGTCCTGGACCAGCTGTGGAAGGACACCCAGGGCCTCGGGGTGAACGTCGCCGTGATCGACACCGGCGTCGACAAGAACAACCGGCAGCTCGCCCCCGCGATCAAGTTCGGCGGCGGGGAGGACCTGATCGAGCCGGGCAAGAAGAAGGACGGCACCAGGAACGACGGCACCAAGGACCCGGTCGGCCACGGCACCAAGGTCGCCGGCATCATCGCCGCCCGGCCCTTCAAGGACACCGGCTTCGTCGGCATCGCCCCGCGGGCGTCGATCCTCGCGATCCGCCAGAACGACAACCAGGGCGGCGGCACGGTCCGGACCATGGTCGACGCGATCCGGCACGCCGTGGACAAGGGCGCCCAGGTCATCAACATCTCGCAGGACACCGCCACGGCGATGCCGCCCGACTCCGCGCTGGAGCAGGCCGTCAGGTACGCCCAGCGCCACGACGTGCTGATCGTCGCCTCGGCCGGGAACGACGGCGCGAGCGGACAGGTCAAGCTGACCTACCCCGCCTCCTACGACGGCGTCCTCGCGGTCGGCGCCTCCGACCGAGACAACGCCCGCGCCAACTTCTCGCAGCCCGGCCCCTTCGTCGGCGTCGCGGCGCCCGGGGTCGACATGGTCTCCACCGTCCCCGCCGGCGGCCACTGCATCGATCAGGGCACCAGCTTCTCCGCGCCGTACGTCTCCGGTGTGGCCGCCCTGATCCGGGCCAAGCACCCCGACTGGACGTACCGTCAGGTCATCACCCAGATCGAGCAGACCGCGGACCGCGGCAAGCCCGGCCGCGACGACTTCGTCGGCTGGGGCGTCATCGACCCGGTGGCCGCCGTCAACGACGACGCCACCACCCCGGAGGACGCCCCGAGGCCGGACCCCGTCGTCGACGCCGGAGCCCACGAGAAGATCGAGGCGGCCACCGTCATCCTCGGTGAGAGCCCCCAGGAACGCACCGAGCGCTACGCCGTGTACACGGTCGGCGGCGCCGTCGGCGGTGTCGCGCTGCTGGTCGGCGGCGGCGTGGTGCTGGGTGACTGGCGTCGCAAGCGAGGGATCAACACATGAGTAGGAACGGGGAAGCGACACGATGAGTGACCAGTACAAGGTCGATCTGAGTGAGCTCGAGGACACGATCACCAAGCTCAACGGCGTGCTCAGCAGCATGGGCAGCGCGAAGTCGACCGCCGTGAACCAGACATTTCTGCCGCCGGGTGCACTGGGGATCGACTTCGTCGAGGCCAAGGAGCTCACCGAGGCCCACGACGGCATGAAGCTCTACCTCGAGGACATCATCAAAGCCGTGCACGAGGTCATGGACCAGTTCGGGAAGAACACGAAGAAGGCGCACGGCCATTACTCGAATGCCGAGTACGACACCCAGACCGGCATGTCCGGCGGCTGAGCGGTGCGGGTCCCGATGAACGAATTGCTGATCCATGAGGGGGTTGTGGAGCATGGGTGACGGACTGTCCTACGAGTACCGCGAAGCGGAGAAGATGTGCTTCGCCGGCGAGGTGAAGACGCCCTTCGCCACAGGCAAGAACATGGACGAGATGAAGGCCATGCTCGCCAACGCCAACCCGGACACGGTGGAGGGCGTGGCCCAGGCCTGGGGACGGGTCCACGACATGCTCGTGAAGGGCGACGGCAGCGTCAAGGCGGTCTTCGACAAGGCCGTCGACCACGTCCTCCAGCACTGGGAGGGGTCCGCCGCGGAGGGCTTCGCGGCGAAGGCGAAGAAGATCAGCACGCAGATCGACAACACGGCGACCTACGCCCACTACACCTCCACCGCCATACAGAGCGCCGCGAACGTGCTGCGGCCCGTCAAGGCGGATGTCGACAGCATGGAGAAGCCGAGCAGGCTGTCGAGCATGGGTGACGCGCTCACCGACGGGTTCGACCGCAGCGAGGACTGGCAGAAGGACATCCGGGAGAACCGGGGTGCTCAGAACGCCTTGGACAACAACGAGGGCAGTCTCTCGGCGGGCAAGGAAGCCCAGCTGCAGATGGCGGCCAGGATGGAGACCCTGGCCCTCGCGTACTCGGCGCAGTCCAAGACCATGGGCGAATGGCGTCGGCGGATCGACGATCCGGAGGATTACCCCCCGGCGCCCATCGGTCAGCCCCCGGTCCCCGTCGTCGTTCCCACCACGCCGTCCCGCACGGTCGAACGCCCGAAGACGACCACGTCCCGGAACAGCGTGACGGGGAACACCGGAGGGACGGTCAAGCCCTCCTCGAACGTGAAGTCCCCGCGTGACACGGGCATCACCGGCGGCGTCCCCAAGCCGGCCACCAGCACGAAGCCTCAGGTCGGTACGGCGATCGACGGGATAGCCACTCCTCCCGGCACGACGACGGGCATCGGCGGCGGCACGGCCGGAGCCGGTGGTGGCGTGGGAGCCGGAGGTGCGGTCGGTGGCGGCGCCGGCGGTGCGGGCGGTTTGGCCGGCGGCCTCCCCGGCGGCGTGGCCGGTGCCGGGCTCGGCGCACGTGGTGGCGCCGGTGCCCGCGGTGGGTCCTCCGGAACCGGTGGGCGCGCCGGAGCAGCGGGTCGCGGCGGCATACCGGGCGCCGGTGGCGCGGGTGCGGGTGCCGGCGGCAGGGGTGGCGCGGCGGCCGGCCGCGGCGGCAGCCTCGCACGTCGTGGCGGCGGTGTCGTCGGTGCCGCGAAGGGCACCGGTTCGGGCACCCGCGGCACACCGGGCGGTTCGGGTCTGCACAAGAGCCGCGGCGCGGCGGGCGCCGGCGGCGGCAGCGGCACGGGCAGGGGCGCGAACCGCATGATGGGCCGCGGCCAGACCGACCGTGGGGAAGAGGAAGAGCGGCGCGAGGGCGAGCGTCCCGACTACCTGGTCGAGGACGAGGAGACCTGGACGCCCGAGCAGAACAACGCTCCGCGGGTCATCGAATAACCGTTCGTCCAGTAGCTGGATGTAGAAAGTGGGGGGCGTGGCCATGCCGCGGCCCCCACTGCCCGAGGAAGGACACCGATGAGCTTCACACGAACGCTGCGCGTGGTCAGCGGAGCCGTACTCGCCGGCGCCCTGGTTCTGACCGCCGCGCCCATGGCCGCCGCGGATCAGGTGAGAGACGACCAGTGGCCGCTCAAGGCGTTCGATGCCGAAGCCATCTGGAAGATCTCCACCGGCAAGGGCGTCACCGTCGCCGTCATCGACGAGGGTGTCGACTCCGAGCACGTGGACCTCAAGGGCAACGTGGTGCAGGGCAAGGACTTCATCGACGGTGACGCGTCGTCCCTGCCGGAGGGCGAAGACGCCCACGGCACCGCGATGGCATCCATCATCGCCGGTCACGGACACGGTCCCGGGAATGGCAGCGGGGTGATGGGTCTGGCCCCCGACGCCCGCATCCTTTCGATCCGCGACACCGGCGACGCCGAGGAGGGTTTCGGGCCGTCCATCCGCTACGCCGTCGACCACGGCGCCTCCGTCATCAACATCTCCCAGCAGATCTCCACGCAGTCGACCGCGGAAGAGGAGGCCGTCGCCTACGCTCTGCAGAAGGACGTCCTGGTCGTGGTGGGTACCGGGAACGACGGCGGCGGGCGGGAGGCATGGAAGTATCCCGCGAGCGATCCCGGTGTGCTGACGGTCGGCGCGGTCCAGAATTCCGGGGAGGTCTGGGAAGACTCCAACCACGGTGAGGGACTCCTGCTGACCGCACCGGGGACGCACATCGTGTCCGCCGGCGGCGGGGACGAGTCCTTCCCGTATCGATCCGCCAACGGCACCTCGGACGCCACCGCCTTCACCTCCGCCGCCGCCGCGCTCCTGCGGGCCGAGTTCCCCGACCTGACCGTCGGGCAGCTCGTCAACCGCCTGACGAAGACCGCGGGGCTCCCCGCGTCAGCGAAGGGCACCGCGCTTCCCGACGACCACTACGGCTACGGCTTCATCCAGCCGCTCGCCGCACTCCAGCGGGACGTCCCCGCGGGCGCTAAGTACGGCCCGCTCGCCGTTCCCGAGTCGCTCAAGGAAGGCGCCCCGGGGCCGACGGAGTCCAAGGGGAACCCCACCGCGAGCGATGACGCGGCGTCCTCGTCCTCGTCGTCCTCCGGCAACGGCCCGGTCCTCGCGGTCGTCGGACTCGTCGCGCTCGTCGTCCTCGCACTCCTCGTCCTGCTGATCGTCAGGATCGCGCGCCGGGGCAGGCGCAACGGCGGGGGACCGGGCGGGCCGGGTGTGCCCGGCGGGCCTGCCGGGTGGGGTGGCGGCGGGCAGCCGCAGTACGGGCAGCCGCCGCACCAGCCGCAGTACCAGCAGGGCGGCGACCCGTACCAGCAGCAGGCGCAGGCGCCGGGGCGGTGGCCGAACCAGTAGCCGGGGCCCGAGCGGGGGCGGACCTCGGGCCGGCCGTCGTCCGGGCCGTGCGGCCCTGACGACGGCCGCACGTATGGTCCCGGCCGCCGTCGGGAAGCCTCAGGAAGGCTTCGCCGGGCTGCCGCACCCGTGGCGGGCGGCCGACTGCTCGGCGAAGTGCCGCAGATCGGCCTGCTCCGGCCCGGTGAGCGGGTGCGCCCCGAAGTCCCGGCTGCTCCCGTCGACCGCGTACGCCGCGAAGTAGCCGATGCCCAGCGCCCCGGGGCAGGTGGCCGAGGTCCACACCGAGGTGCGGTCGGCGCCCGCGGGCTTGTCGTGCCCGCCATAGGGGCCGTTCGCGACGGCGCGGGAGTTGTCGTTGAAGGGGCCGTACGCGGCCGACAGTTGCAGACGCCCGCCGAGCACGCACTCCTCCACCGGCGCGGTCGCGGCGGGTGTCTCGCGTACCTCCGTCGCGGAGGTCAGCCCCTCGCAGGTGCCCTTGGCCCCGGCGGCCGGCACGGTCGTGGCGGCGGCCTGCGGGGCCGTCAGCGCGTCCGTGCTCCCCGGCTTCGTCGTGCACCCCGTGTTCTCCGCGGCGCGCTGCGCGGTCGCGGTCACGGTACGGGCGAGGGCCAGGCGCACGTCCTCGGTGACCTCGGTGCCGGTGGGGGACGTGGCCGCCACGAGGATCCCGCCGCCCTCGTCGGGCGCCCAGTTCTTGCAGCTGAGCACCACGGAGGCGGTGGCATCGTCGTCCTCGGTGACCATGAAGCCCTGCCAGCCCCCGCCGAGGGGGACGGGCAGGGTCCGCTCCTCGCTCTGGAAGGTGTAGGCGCCGTACGCGTTGAGGGCGCCCGCCGTCGTCTCGACGGACACCTTGACCCCGCCCACCTCGCAGCGCACGGCGAGCCCGTCGGGTTCCTTCACGTCGTCGGAGACGTCGAACCGCCGGCTGTCGGCGTCGAAGCCCGAGCCGAGCAGGCTCAGCCGTGATTTCCCTGCGAGGTCCAGCACCGGGTCGACCGGCAGCATCCCGCCGCACGCCCGGGCCGCCTTCGCCGCCGGGTACTGCAGTTGGAACCCGTAGTACCCCGCGCCGAGCGCGGCGAGCACCACTGCCGAGACGACCAGCCGTCGCCCGCCGTTCTTCCGGAGCCACGTCCGGTTGTCCCACTTCATGAGCCGCATTCCCTGTGTCGCGTGTCCGAGGCCGGTCCCGTGCTTGCGCCCGGGGTCAGCCCTGCCCGGTTCCCCTCGTGTCCTGGCCGTAGCCGTCCAGGTTGCTGTCGGCGGAGTGGAATCCCACCTCGACCTCGTTGGCGAGGATGTTCTGGTAGTCGGCGACGTGACCCTGTCCCTGGGCCTCCGCCGAGTTCCGGTAGGCGTCCTGGAGCACGGCGGCGGTGGAGTACTTCGCGTCCTCCCAGTCGCCGCCGCTGGAGTACACCGCGTTGCCCATGGTGTCGCGCTCGGCTCCGCTGACGATCCGGTTGATCAGGTCCCCGGTGACGGTGGTCGCGACGCCGCCGACACCCGCGCCGACGGCCGGAGTGGCGATGAAGGACGTGCCGACACCGATGCCGGTGCCCACGATCCCCGACGCGTAGCCGCCCGCGCGTCCCATGGCGTCGTTGTAGGCCTTGTCGGCCTCCGCGGCGTCGCCGATGTCGGACTCGCGCCTGCCGATCGCGATGCTGCCCTGGACCTCGCCCGACGACCTGGCGATCTCCCGCAGCGCGGTGTCCGTGGACCCCTCGAAGGCGTCGGGGTGTTGCAGGTGGTGGTCGATGAGGTTCGAGGTGTACGCGCTCTCGGCGAGGTTGACCGCGGCGTAGCCGTCCGGGTCCTTCCCGACGGTCATCAGGAAGCGGGAGGTGTCCTGTTCGCTGAGGTTCGCCGCGGCGCCCTCGATCGGATAGAACTGGTCCCTGTTCCCCGAACGGTCGTTCGTCAGGGACTGGTGGATGTCCGGCATGTACTCCCCGGCCATCCGTCCGAGGCTGTCCTGCATCCCGTCGTGCGCGAGCTCCGAGTCCTGGGACACGGAGTGGACCACCTCGTGCATCAGAGGGGCCTGCTTCTCGTTGTGCGCCGGGGTGTCCGCCGAGGGGCCGGTGTCGTACGCGTGCCCGGTGGTCGCGGACTCCAGCGCGTGACCGAGGTTGTTGTAGCCGCTGCGGTTCTGGGGGTCCCCGGTGAAGGCCGCGCCGTCGGGCCAGTGGCGGTCCTTCATCAGGTAGTCGAGGTGGTCGACCTTCTCGCCGTTGACCTCCGACTCGGAGGAGAGGAACTCGGTGGAGGCAGCCGGGTTGTGGCCCAGGGCTTCCATGAAGCCGGTCATGGGGTCCAGTGCGCCGATGTTGGCGGGTCCCAAGGAGCGGGTCATGTTGCCGGTCCAGTAGGCATCCGGGTTCTGGCCGCCGTTCGTGCCGTTCTTCTCGGCGGTGAGGAGGTCGTTCCCGTAGGCCTGGAGGAAGTCGGTGTCCCACGTGCCGTGGCTCATCAGACTGCTGGTGAGCTGGTACCCGCTGAGGCCGTAGGGGGTCTCGGTGGGGTTGGCGTTGAAGTCGCGGTGACCGGCTTCGAGCAGGTCGTCCTGGAACTTCGTGACGGCGGGGTCGCGGTGGCCGGCGCGGTCGTCGGACGTGGTGGCGGTACCGATGGTGGTGCCCAGGTTCTGCTGGATGTCCTTGAGCCGGGCCAGTTCGCTCTTGGACAAGTGCGTCCCCGCGGGCGGGGTGACGATCTCGTTGTACTTGTCCAGCATGTTCTCGGCGCCGGTCTTCACCGCGAACTGCCGTGCGAACTCCGGGTCGTTCCTGTTCGCCGCGAGGAGCCGGTCGAGCTTGGTGAGCTCGGCGTCGGTCAACCGCCCCTTCTTCGTCATCAGCGCGGACGCCTGGTCGGCCTCCACCGCGTCGAGGCTGGTGTAGACGCTGGTGTTGAACGACCGGCTGTCTGCGTTGGCGTCGCGTCCGAGGGCGGCGCTCGCGGCCTCGTCGGCGGCGGTGGCCTGTTCGAGGACCTGCCTCAGGCGGGAGGAGAGCGAGTCCAGCTTGTCCTTGCGCTCGGTCGCGAAGCCCGGGGACGCTGAGGCGGTCGGGCTGTCCCAGCGGGAGTCGACGTCCTTGATCGCGCCGTCCTCGGAGACGCGGAAGCTGTCGCGGCGGGCCTCGTCGAGCAGGGTGTGCAGCTGCTTCTGGTACCTGGCGAACTCGGTGTGGGCGTCCTGGAGCAGCTTGGCGACGCGGCCGGCCTCGGTGGCGGCGTTCTCGTACTCCGTGCGGGCCCTGCCCATGGTGGCGAAGGCCGCGGTCGCGGCGTCGCCCTCCCAATGGCCCTTGAGGTGGTTGATCACGCGCTGCTCGAACTCGCGCCGCAACGCCTCGTACTTGGCGGGAAGCGCGCCCCACGAGGCGGCGGCGTCGGCCAGCGGGCCGAGGTCGGCCTTGTCGAGGTAGGGGATGGACACCATGTCTGCGTCAGCTCCTGTCCGTCCCTGCGGACGGGTGTGGGTTTTCGCCCCGGACGTACGACGTCCGCCGGGCGCCGTCCCGGGCGACCCGGGTCCGGTGCGGGATCCAGTGCCGGGCTCAGCCGAAGGGGGTGCGGATGGAGGCCTGGCGGGCCTGTTCCTCCTGCTCGGCGCGGGTGTAGTGGCCGGTGCTGGCGTGGAGCCTGTCGCTGATGTCCTGGAGCATGAGTTTGAGGTTGACGACCTGGTCGCCCCAGCGGACGTCCAGGCCGACCAGGGAGCCCGCGGTGGCCCAGGAGCCGGCCTCGGGCGGGCCGGGGGCGGTGTGCCTGTTGAGGCCCGTGACGGCGCCGAGGGTGTCCTCGTCGGCCGTGTTGTCGACGTTCTCGGTGTCACCGCGCAGTTCGACCAGGGCGTTGGCCGCCCCGTCCAGCCGCTGCGTGTCGACCTTCGTCGTTCCGGCGGACGTCCCGCCGCCGCCCGGGTCCGCGGGCACGGAGTTCAGCCGCGTCCGCGCGGCGGCGCCGCCCTGTGAACCTTCGAAGGGAGTACTCATCCCCGTTGTCCCATCCCCGTTGACTGCGATTCCGGCACGTCCGCGGTGCGTACGGCCCCCGGCTCCGGTACCGCCGATCGCCTAAGCGAGGACATGCCAACAGCATCCGAACCTACCGGATCACGCAAGGGGCGGGCCCGTCACGCACGTAGAGATCCTGGGCGGAGCCCCCGGCGGGGGTGAAGCGGCACGTGGGGAGCGGTAGCCTCGGTGGGTCGGCTGAAACCACCGCCCCTGGCGCTGAGGCACGGCGGGCGGTCCACGCGGGGGACACACATTGGGTGACCACTTCAAGGTCGAGGTCCAGGACCTCGACCGGCTGCTGAAGCAGTTGCACGACAGCCAGGACGACATGCGCAAGGCGCTGAACGCGCTGAAGGACGTGGGTCCGAAGAGCACCGGCAGCGAGGCGCTGGACAACGCCTGCGACGAGTTCCACGACAGCTGGGACAACGCGATCGGGAAGATCGCCGACGGCACCGCGCAGATCGAGGAGAAGCTCAAGGCCACCAAGGACAACTACGAGGCCACGGAGCAGGCGATCCGCGACGCCATGACGCAGGGCGCCGCGCCGAAGCCCACCCCGTCCCCGACCCCCGAGGCACGGCCCACGGCGGGTGCGCGATGACGGCGACGGACTACCCCTCCATAGGCTTCGACCCCGCGCCGGGGAAGGTGGAGAGCGTCGAGGACCTCAACTCCAAGCTGTCGCGGGCCGCGACGGGCCTGGACAACGCCTACACCACGCTCACCGGGATCACCAAGGGCGGCAAGACCTGGGAGGGCGAGGCGGCGAGCGCCTTCGCCGAGAAGGTCGGCGATCTGCCGCGCTACGTCGGCGACAGCCGGGACGCCCTGCGCGAGGCCTCGCTCCAGCTGTCCTCGTGGCGGACGAAACTGGCGGAGTACCAGCAGAAGGCCCGCGACTACGAGGCCCAGGCCAAGGCCGCCAAGGAGCGCGAGAAGTCCGGGCAGGGCGCCTACGACCGCGCGGCCTCCTCCTACAACCAGGCGGCGGCCGACCCGGCGCTGCGCCTGGCCGGCCAGTACTACGCCACACCGGGCGAACTCGCCGACGCCCAGGCGAGGATCGACGCGGCCTCGAACCGGCTGAACCAGGCGGGCAAGGACCTCGACCTGGCGGGGAAGCAGCTGGAGAAGGCGCAGCAGGAGCTCGAGGACATCATCAAGCGGGCCGAGGAACTGCTGGAGCACCACCAGTCCGACGCCCGGGGCGTCGCGGACCGCTTGCGCAAGGCCAACGACAAGGCGCCGGACGCCGGTTTCTTCGAGGGGCTGGCGGACTTCTTCACCAAGATCGGCCACGACATCCAGAACTGGTGCGTGAAGCACGCCGATCTGCTGAAGAAGGTCGGGGACATCCTCAGCGCCGTCTCCGGCGCGCTGGCCGTCGCCTCACTGCTGACGATGTGGTGCCCGCCGCTGTCCGGCGCGCTCGCCCTGGCCGGCGGCGTCACGGCGCTCGGCGCGCTGGGCGCGCACGGTGCCGCCAAGCTCGGCGGCGCGGACGTGAGCTGGACGAGCCTGGGCATGGACGCGCTCGCGGCCGTCCCGGGCGGCAAGTTCCTCGCCATCGGGGCGACCGGGAAGATCGGCAAGGCCTTCAACGCGGTGAAGGCGGACGCCGCCATCACCGGCGGCCTGAAGTTCACCCTCACCGGCAAGCTGCCCGTCCAGGGCGCGGCGAAGCTGGCGAACATCATGAAGGAGAGCAGCGCGCTCTCCTTCGCCAGGACGCCGCTGAGCAAGGTCGCGAGCACCCTCGACAACCTGCCCATGCGCCCGCAGGAGTGGTGGTACCGGGGTTCGTGGACGGGCATCACCGGCAGTGGTACCGGCCTGAAGATCCCGGGCCTGTTCAGTGACGAACCCCCCGCGGCAGGAGCCTGATCGATGACGGAGACGACGACGGACACCGGCGCGGAGGAGAGCGCACCGGCGTTCGTGCAGTGGCGGATCCCGCAGGAGTTCCGCTCCCTCGGGCTGGAGTTGGAGCCCGCGGAACGCGATCGGTACCTCGACGCGATGGCCGCCGACATCTGGGCCGCGGGAACCGGCTACCAGCGCGAGACCGTGGCGTACTGGTACAAGCGGATCGCCGAGGCGGCGGCCGAGGACGGCACGCTCGAAGCGGCCTTCTGCCTGCTGCGCACGGCGGACGACCGGGTGACGACGGCGACGCTGTCGGTCATCGCGGAGCCGATCGAGCGCACCCCGGACGTCCGGACGGTGGTGGCCGGCCTCGTGGAGGCCCTGTCCGACGACCCGGTCAACGAGGTCCTGGAGGTCAACACCTCGGGCGGACCCGGGGTACTCGTCCTGTCCGGGCTGCAGATGACCGCGCGGGGCGGGGAGGACGGCACGGGTGGTTCCGTCACCCTCGACCTCGCCCAGGCGAGTGCCTACCTTCCGTGCCTCCCGGTCTCCCAGCTGGTCGTACTGACGCTCACCACACCGATGGTCCAGGACTTCCCCGACTACGTCGGCGTCCTGGCCGCCGTGGCGGACAGCGTCGAGGTGAGCATGGGGACCCGCCCGCCGGCCGTGCCCCGGCAGGAGTCCGCCGGCGGCCATCCCAGCACGCTCAGCGTGCGCGACGTGTTTGGGTGATGCCATGTCGACACCTCTACTGCCACACGACCGTCCCACCGTCCGGCGCAGGAGCAGGACGGGACTGCTGCTGCAGTTCGTCCTGCAGTGGTTCTGGCTCCCGGTCTGGGCCGCCCTCGCGGCGGCACTCGGGGTGCTGGCGGCCCTGGCGTCGGCCGGGCTCAACCCGCCCCTGAAGTGGCTCAACCCCTGGCTCGGCGTGCTCACCTGGCCGCGCCTGCGGATCGAGTGGGCCTGGGACGCCGCCGTCTGGGAGGCCTACGCCACCGAGAAGATCCACGGCCGCATCGACCGGGCCGAAGGGCACCCGGCGGCGTACAAGTCCGGGACCGCGGCGGACGGCGGCCTCGAGCTCGCCGTCACCGTCCCCGCCCGGCTGTTCCGCGGTGTCGGCCAGGAGCGCGCCATGGCGATCGCCGGCGCGCGCGGCTGGTCGGCCGAGGCGAGGAGTACCGGGCGGGAACAGTGGAGCCCCGGTGCCCTGCGGCTGACCAGGACCGTCGGCCCCGCCTCGTGAGCGTGCTCGCGGCGTGCCCGCCGGGCCGGCGGTGATGCGCGGGCGCGGTTCACCCCCTGCCGTGACCTGGCCGGGCGGGAGCCGCTGGGTCCTGTCGTACGCCCGCCGGCCGGGCAGCCGATGGGCGGGCGGTCGACCGTTCTCGGCCCCGACGGCGGGGAACCGGGCGAACCGCGCACGCCGCTGAAGCGGGCACGGTGGCGGCCGCGCCGGGAGATCAGGCCGGCCGGTGGGGCGACGCCGGCCGGCCGCGGCGGGACGGTGACCTCGTGGGTGGTGTTCGTGCTGCTGTCGCCCCTCTGGCTGCTCAACCTGTTCCGGGCTGTCGGCGGCAGCGGCGACTCCGCCTGGCCCCTGCCCGTCCGCACGGCTCGCCTGCGCCCAGGCGGTCGTCCACCAGGCGCACGGGTCGTCGTGGGGGGGGGGGGGGGGGGGCGCCCCCCCCCCCCCCCCCCCCCCCCCCCGGGGGGCCCCCCCGGGGGGCCCCCCCCCCCCCCCCCCCCCCCCCCCCCGGGCGGGGGGGGGGGGGGGGGGGGGGGCGGGGGGCGGGGGGGGGGGGGGGCCCCCGGGGGGGCCCCCCGGGGGGGGGGGGGGGGGGGGGGGGGGGGGGGGCGGCGCGCCCCCCCCCCCCCCCACCCCTCACGCGGGTTCAGCCCGGCAGGTAGCCCACCAGCAGGTCCGCCAGCCCGCCCGGGTCGGCGAGCGCCACCAGGTGCCCGCCCGGAACCACGTCGGCCTCGACGCCGAGCCGTTTCCGGGCCACGCGCCGCTGGAAGGCCGCGGGGAACAGCCGGTCGTCGCGGCCCACGACGACGCGGGTCGGCACGTCCGGCCAGGCGGACAGCGGGAAGGGCACGCCGAACGGGGTGTCCGACTGCGGGGTGCCCTGGGCGAGGCCCTCCTCCGCCAACGGCCCCGGCAGGTCGTGGAAGAAGGTCACCAGGGGGTCGAACTCCCCGTCCACCGGACGCCCCTCGGCGAGGTCCAGGGCGCGCCGGGCCTCCGGCTGGCCCGTGGCGGCCCACCACTCCCCGGCGGTCTCGCCGGGAGCCGGGACCATCGCGTTGACCAGGACGAGCAGCACCAGCCGGTCGCCGAGCCGTTCGCAGGCGAGGGGCGCGCTGAAGCCCGCCATCGACTGCGCGACGAGCACCAGCGGCGCCCGGTCGCCCGCGGCGGCGACCACCGAGTCCGCGTACTCCCGCAGCCCCGCGCCGTCGTCCCCCGTCGGGAGGTCCACCGCGACCGCGGCGTGGCCTCGGCGGCGCAGTTCGGGCACGAGCAGGTGCCAGTACCAGGTGCCGCCGCCCGCGCCGGGGACGAGGACGAAGGTCGTCGCCGTCACGTCCGCGGTCCGCCGTCAGGACTTCGCCAGGACGGAGGTGAAGCTGTCCAGGATGTGGTTGGCGCCGGCCTCGGCCGTGGCGCAGTACTCCTCGGGGACGCCGGGCTGGCGGTAGACGACCTCGGTCCGCTCACCGCGGTCGGTGAAGGTCGCGTCCATGACGACCTCGGGCTCTCCGGGGACCTCCATCGTCCACACCAGCCGCTTGTGGAGTTCCACCTCGCGGTACACCCCGCTCAGCGGCATCTCGCCCTGCGGCGTGGTGACGGTGGCGCGCCAGGCGCCGCCGGGACGGACGTCGCTGGCGACGGTGGGCAGCGGGGCCCCGAACCACTGGGCGAAGTACTCCGGCTCGGTCCACACCTTCCACACCTTGGCGAGCGGGGCGTCGAATACCCGGGTAATGGTGATGTCGTCCATGGTGCTGCCTCTCTGGTCGGGCCGGGCCACGGCGGAACGGCTCCGGTGATAGGACCGGGCCGGCCGGCGGAACTCATCGGTGGCGGTGTCGGACCCGGGTGGTGTGATGGTCAGGAGCGACGAGGGGAGCGGTCGATGGACACGCAGGTACGGATCGAGCCGTGGTCGGAGGGCGACCTCGAACTGCTCCGCCGGGCGAACGCGCCCGCGATGATGCGCCACCTCGGCGGCCCCGAGACCGAGGAGCAGCTGCTCGTCCGGCACGAGCGGTACCTGGCGAGCGGGGGCGAGGCAGGCGGCGGGATGTTCAGCATCGTCCTGCTGCCCGAGGGGGTACCGGCCGGGAGCATCGGCTACTGGGAGAAGTCCTGGCGGGGCGGGACGGTGTACGAGACGGGCTGGGGCGTCCTGCCCGAGTTCCAGGGGCGCGGTGTCGCCGCGGCCGCCGGGGCGGCCGTCATCGCGCGGGCGGCCGCGGAGAAGGGCCCGCGCTTCCTGCACGCCTTCCCCAAGGTCGACAACGACGCCTCGAACGCGATCTGCCGCAAGCTCGGCTTCACGCTGGTGGAGGAGTGCGACTTCGAGTACCCGCCGGGGAACCCCATCCGCTGCAACGACTGGCGCCTGGAGCTGTACGCCCCCTGACGCCGTGCGGCGGACGGCGCCGGACGAGTCCGCCCTCGAAGACGGCGCCCGGGGCGGCGGTGCGGGTGACGGTCACGCGGTGGCAGGCCCGTCCGCGCCCTCCCGGGGCCGGCACACTCGACGCATGCTGACCCTCGGGACGATCGTGCTCGGAGTGACGGACGTGCGGCGCGCGGCGGCCTTCTGGGGCGCCGCCCTCGACTACGTGCCCCGCGACGGCCAGGTGCGGGCGGAGGACGACTGGGCGGTGCTGGTGCCCGCGGCGGGTGCGTCCGGACCGGGCATCGCGCTCGGCGCCAGTGCCACCCCGGTGCAGGAGCACCCCCGGGTCCACCTCGACCTGTACGCGGACGACGCCGCCGAACAGGCGGCCGAGGTGGAACGCCTGGTCGCGCTGGGCGCCGTGCGGGTCGACTGGGACCGCTACCCGCCGGACCCGGACTTCGTCGTCCTCGCCGACACCGAGGGCAACCGCTTCTGCGTCATCGACACGAGCCACGGCTGACGGCCCGGCCCGGGTTCCCCGGGGCGGCCCCGGCCCGGTTCCGTCACAGCGGCTCCGGCCCGACCTGCGGCGGCTCCACGAAGAAGCTGTCGTGACGGAGCAGGAACTCCCGGAACGCCGCACCCCCGCGCCGCGCCATCTCGCCGGCCCTCTCGACGTACTCCTCCCGGGCCGCTCCGGGCGCGAAGAGCAGCAGCATCGAGGCCGGTTCGTCGGAGTCGTTCTGGAAGGCGTGCAGCCCCCCGGCCGGCACGTGGAGGAAGTCCCCGGGGCGGGCGGTGATCCAGCGCTCCCCGTCGAAGAGCTGCACGGCCCCGGAGAGGACGAAGAAGGACTCCGAGATCGACCGGTGGAAGTGCGTGCTGGGACCGGGGGAGCCGGGGCCCATGTCGATCCGGTACAGGCCGAAGGCACCGTCCGTCGACGCGTGCGTGGCGAGGTAGTGGGTGTGGGTCCCCGAGGGCGCGACCACGTCCGCGGCGGTTCCGGCGGCACGGAAGAGCGCGCTGACCTCGCCCTGATCTCCGAGGTAGCGGGGCTCCGGGTAGGACATGGGCGCTCGTCGCCTCCTTCCATCGGTCAGACAGACCGTGCCACACCGGATCGGACGACCCCGGCCAGCGCGCCCGGGACCGTGGTCGTGGCGTCCCCCTGATGGCACGATGGCATGGACACACGCGTCACGACACTCTCGACCGGGGGAACGGAGCCGATGAGCAAGGAGATCAGCGACGCGGACCTGATGGACGTAGCCGACGATCCCGCACAGGCCCGCCGACTGCACAAGGCGCTCAGGACACTCGCCGACAACCCCGACGTCGACCCAACGCTCAAGGAGACGGCACGGCAGGTGCTCTCCGGCCGTGTCGGCGGGCGCGAGGCGCTGCTGTCCGGCGCTTACCTCGGCGCGATCGGCGACCGCATGGCCGAGCTGAAGCGCGCGGACGAGCGGATGACGCCCGAGGAGCGCGCGGCGCAGGAGGAGCGCGCCCGGCGCTGGTTCGAGCAGCGGGCCGGCGAGGAGGCGGCGGAGGCGGCGGACGAAGCCCGCGAGGACGAGGCGGCCCGAGGCGACCGCCCGGCCGCCGTGCGGCGCGACCCCCGGGACGTACCGCCCGCCTACCGGCCGCCGTCCCCGCGGGACTGAACGCCGGCACACGGGCGGGGGGGGGGCCGCCCGCCCCCCCCCCCCCCCCGCGCCCCGCCCCGCGCCCCGGCCCGGGCAGAGCCCTCCCGCCGGGAGCCCGGGGGGGGGAGGGGGTTGGCGCCGCGCCCCCGGGTTGAAATCGCGCGGCC
>NZ_JBIBGK010000039.1:43244-60670 GCF_042956445.1 Streptomyces sp. NPDC008238
CCGGGGGGGGCCCGGGGCCCCCCCCCGGCCGCGGGGGGGCCCCCCCCCGGGCCCGCCCCCCCCCCCCCCCGCCCCCCCCCCCGGGGGGGGGCCCCCCCCCCCCCGGGGGGGGGGGGGCCCCCCCGCCCCCCCCCCGCCCGCGTCTCCCGGCGCCGCGCGCCGGACCGGTATCAGCTCTCCGGCAGGAAGCCGGTCTGGATGAGCTGGTTGCCGCGGCGCCGCGTGATGAACTGCGCGCGGCCCGGGGGCAGCCTGGTCGCCTTGACGTTGCCGAAGACAGGGCCCTCGCCGGGGTCGCCGGACAGCAGCACACCGGTCGCGCCGAGCTCCTTGGTCCGGGTGAGGAACGGCTCGAAGGAGGACCGCGACGCCCCCGACGTGCTGCGCGACAGGACGATGCGCAGGCCCAGGTCGCGGGCGAACGGCAGGTACTCCATCAGCACCTGCATCGGGTTGCCCATCGAGGTCGCGACCAGGTCGTAGTCGTCGACAAAGACCCACGCGTCGGGCTCGGTGTACCAACTGCGGTTGCGCAGCTGCTCGGGCGTCACGTCCTGGCCGGGCATCCGCCGGCCCATCGAGCCGGCCAGCGACTCCATGACCTCCTGCAACTGCGGTCCGGAGGCGCAGTACTTGTACATGTGGCTCTCCGGCACCTGACCGAGCAGCGCCCGGCGGAAGTCGGAGACCACGAACAGCGCCTTGCCGGGCTCGTAGCGCTCGCTGACCTGCTTGGCGATCAGCCGCAGCAGTGAGGACTTGCCGGACTCGCTCTCGCCGTAGATCACCATCAGCGGGTCGGTCTCGAAGTCCACGAACACCGGGGAGAGGGTGAGCTCGTCGACGCCGATCGCGATGCCGCGGTCGGAGAAGTCGCCGCCGTCGGGCAGCTCGGTCGCCGGGAGCATCGTCGGCAGCATCCGCACCTTCGGCGCGACCGGGCCCGGCCAGCCCGCGTTGACCTGGGCGACGAACTGCGCCATGCCCTCGGAGAGGTCCTCCACCCCCGAGGAGGCGTCGATGCGCGGCAGCGCCGCCAGGTAGTCCAGCTTCTCCGGGGACAGGCCGCGGCCGGGCTTGCCGACCGGCACGTTCTCGGCGCGCCTGCGGTCGAACTCGGACTCCATCGGGTCGCCGAGCCGCAGTTCCAGCCGGCTGAGGATCTGGTCGCGCAGCGCGGGCCGGATCTCGGTGTAGCGGGTGGCGGTGATGACCAGGTGGATGCCGAAGCCGAGGCCGCGGGCGGCGATGTCGTTGATGACCGGGTCGAGCATCTCGTAGTCGGTCTTGAACGTGCCCCAGCCGTCGATGACCAGGAACACGTCGCCCCACGGCTGGTCCGGGAAGTGCCCCGCCGCCCGCCGGGAGCGGAAGGTGTTCATGGAGTCGATGACGTTGCTGCGGAAGAACTCCTCGCGGGCGTTCAGAATGCCGTGCACCTCGGCGACCGTGCGGCGGACCTTCTCCGCGTCCAGCCGGGAGGCGACCCCGCCGACGTGCGCCAGCCCGTCCAGCGCCAGCATGCCGCCGCCACCGAAGTCCAGCGCGTAGAACTGGACCTCCTTCGGGGTGTGGGTGAGGGCGAAGGACGCGATGAGCGAGCGCACCAGCGTCGACTTGCCGGACTGCGGGCCGCCGACGACCAGGGCGTGACCGCCGGAGCTCGACAGGTCCGCGTACATGACGTCGCGGCGCTGCTCGAAGGGCTTGTCGACCAGACCGACCGGCACCTGCAGCTTGCCGGTGGCGGTGTAGCCGTCCGCGTGCAGACCCCGTTCGGCGCTGACCGTCAGCGGCGGCAGCACCTGGTCGACGCTGAACGGCTCTTCCAGCGGCGGCAGCCACACCTGGTGGGCGGGCGGCCCCTGGCCTTCCAGCCGGCCGACGATGACGTCGAGCACGGTGTCGGCCAGCGCGTCGTCGACCTGCCCGCCGCGCTGCTGCGGCTCCGGCTCGGTGACGATGCGCACGGGCACCGGCGAGGCGGTGAACAGCACGGGGGAGCGGTCGACGCGCGCCCCGCCGGCCGTGCGGGTCCCCGGCGTCCGGTAGGTGCCCGACACGTACGCCGCCTTGAACTGCACCATGGTGTCGGTGCCGTACTTCAGGATGCCCGCGCCCGGGACATTGGGCAGGTGGTAGGCGTCGGGCACGCCGATCGCGGTCCGCGACTCGGCGGCCGAGAACGTCCGCAGACCGATCCGGTACGACAGGAAGGTGTCCAGGCCCCGCAGCTTGCCCTCCTCCAGGCGCTGCGAGGCCAGCAGCATGTGCACGCCCAGCGAGCGGCCGATGCGCCCGATCTGGATGAACATCTCAATGAAGTCGGGCTTGGCGGCGAGCAGTTCGGAGAACTCGTCGATGATCAGGACCAGCGAGGGCAGCGGGTCGAGCGCCGCGCCCGCCGCACGGGCCTTCTCGTAGTCGGTGATGTTGGCGTAGTTGCCGGCCTGCCGCAGCAGCTCCTGGCGGCGGGTCAGCTCACCGGTGATGGAGTCGCGCATGCGGTCCACCAGGGTCAGCTCGTCGGCCAGGTTGGTGATGACCGCCGACACGTGCGGCATCGTGCCCATGCCGGTGAAGGTCGCGCCGCCCTTGAAGTCGGCGAGCACGAAGTTGAGGGTCTCCGAGGAGTGCGTGACGGCCAGGCCCAGCACCAGCGTGCGCAGCAGCTCGGACTTGCCGGAACCGGTGGCGCCGACGCACAGGCCGTGCGGGCCCATGCCCTCCTGCGAGGCCTCCTTGACGTCCAGCATGACCGGCTCGCCGGTCTCGCCCAGGCCGATCGGCACCCGCAGCCGCTCGTGCAGGGTCCGCGGGCGCCAGGTGCGCGCGACGTCCACCGACGCCGCGTCGCCGATCCCCATCAGGTCGGTGAAGTCCAGGTTGGCCAGCAGCGGTTCGTCGGCGTCCGCGGCGCCCAGCCGCAGCGGCGCGAGCTGCCGGGCCAGCGACTCCGCCTGCACCGGGGACAGCACGTCCGGGACGCCGGTGAAGGTCCCGGCCCCGGCCTCCAGGTACAGCTGGTCGCGCCACACCTGGACGGACAGCGAGCCGCGCGCCTCGTCCAGCTCGCCGGGCACGACCTCGAGGATCGTGACGCCCTGCAGTCCCTCGGCGGAGGCGATCACCGAGTCCGCCGGCACGCCGCCACCGTCCAGGACGATCACCACGTGCGGCTGGTCCAGCACCGGCTGGCCCTCGCGGTTGAAGCGCGGCCGCCCGTCCAGCTCGTCCGACAGCAGCTCCTCGACCTCACCGAGGTCGCCGCATATCAGACGGCGCGAGCCGGCGCCGTCCTGCTCCGTGTGCTGCGCGTGCGGCAGCCACTTGACCCACTCCCACTCCGGCTGGGCGCCCGGCGCCGCCACGACGGCGACCACCAGGTCCTCCGGCGAGTGCAGGGAGCACAGCTGGCCCACGACGGAACGGGTCTGCCCGTAGACGGTGTCCGGGTCCCCGGAGATCGTCACGTGGTAGAAGGAGCGCAGCCCCACCGCCAGCGGCAGGTTGTCCAGCGAGCCGTGCGCCGCGATGAACTGCTGCATCGAGTGCGCGGTCAGCGGCTCCAGTTCGTCCACCGGCGCGGTCTCCGGCGCCACCAGCGGCGTCGACAGCTGCTGCGGGCCGAGGCCCACCCGCACCTGCGCGAAGTCCGGGTCGGAGGACCGGCGTTCCCACACCCGTGAGCCTTCGGCGACCAGCGCCCACAGCTGTTCGGGAGCCGGATGCAGGTAATACTGTGCGTCGCGCTGCTTGCGGGCGGTCTTGCGCACCCCGCGGCGCACCTGTGCCAGGTACTTCAGGTAGTCCCGGCGGGCCTCCGCCATCTGCCCGGACGGCCCCTTGCGGGCCCGTACGATCTGGGCGACCACCATCGCCACGGTGGAACCCATCATGAGCACGCCCATGACCTTCATGAACCCGCCGGAGGTCCCCGACCCGGTGGGCAGGAAGAAGAACGCCGCCGACGAACCCATGCCGAGCATCGGCAGCAGGTTCATCAGCAGGCCCTGGTCCTCGCCGCGCGGCAGTTCGGGCGGGGCTTCGAGCCGTACCTCCTCACTCGGCACCTCCGGCGGGTAAACCCGCGGCGGGCGCTTGATGACGACCACGCTCACCGATGCACCAGTCCTTCACGCGAATCGCAGTTTCGGGCCGCCCCCGTGGCGACGGTCCCCCGTATGACACGTCCCGGTCGCGCTCCGCCCTTTCGCGGGGCGGGCGTTGGACCACAGGCAGGTGGCGATCCTACTGGGCATGACAGTTCCAGGGCACTGGGACGGGTGGGGGACAAGGGACTCGGGGTACCCGGTAGGGTGACGGATCGCGAAGCGCGGAACGGGGGTTCCGGCCCTGGACGGCCGCGCGGACCCGACCCCAACCCACCCATCACCGGACGAGGGGGACACTCCAGGTGAGCACGGTCTCAGCGACGGGATTCTGCAGAGTCACGGTGGCGGCGCCGAACAGCCGGATCGATGTGGCACTCCCGGAGGACGTGCCGCTCTCCGACATCCATCCCGAGATACTGCGCCTGTCGGGCCAGACGCCCGACGAAGCCGCCCCCACCGGCTACAACTTGGTCCGTCGCGACGGGCGGGTCCTCGACAGCACCCTGTCCCTGGCGGAACAGCGCGTGCAGGACGGCGAGTTGCTCCTGCTGCGGCCGTTCGCGGACTCGCTGCCGCCGGCCGTGTTCGACGACGTCGTCGACGCCGTAGCCGCCGCGGTCGAGACCGACCGCCGCAGCTGGAACGACGGCCTCATGCGCGTGGTGGGCCTGACCGCGGGCGTCGTCCTGCTCGCCCTCATGGCCTTCGTGCTCTGGTTCTCCGAGCCGGTCAAGCACGACATGCACGGCCTGCCCGGCATCCTCGCCGGCGCCGCGGGCCTGGTGCTGGTGGCGCTCGCCTCGGTGCGCGCCCGCGTGTACGACGACCGCCACTCCGCCGTCGCCCTCGGCCTGTCCTCGCTGCCGCTGCTCCTGGTCGCCGGCTCCGGGATCATGGGCGTGGGCAAGGACGAGGGGCCCGGCCGGCTGCACTTCCTCATCGGCTGCGTGGTCGTGCTGATCGCCGCGGTCCTGCTCGTGCTGATGCTGCCGCAGGGGGACGCGCCGTTCGTCGCGGCCTCCTTCACCGCCGGCGTCGGCACCGTGGCCACCTTCGTGGCGATCCTCACCGACGCCGCGCCGCGCGAGGCCGCCGCCGTCACCGCCGTCGTCATGATCGCCGTCATCGGCTTCCTGCCCGGCTGGTCCGCCCGCTTCGCCCGGCTGCCCATCGGCTTCCGCTCACCCGACCAGGTCCAGGCCCGGCACCGCGGCGACGGCGACCGGCAGGGCGAGGAGGAGCCGGTCGACTTCGAGCGGATCACCAACCAGGCCCGCCGCGGCCACGAGCTGCTGCTCGGCCTGGTCGGCGGCTGCGCCGCCGCGGTCGTCGGCTCCGCGGGCGTCGTGCTCGGCTTCTCCGACAGCACCTGGGCGCAGCTGCTCGCCCTCGCCACGGGCCTGGCGACCCTGATGCGCGCCCGGCTGTTCCGTTACACCTCTCAGGTCGTGACGCTCATGGTCGCCGGCGTGATCACCGTCGGCCTGCTGATCATCGGCCTCTCCCTCAACCTGCCGACCGACGTCCTCACCGACCTGCTGCGCGGCAACCACTCCTCGCTCGACATCCGCACCGTGTGGCTGTCCGCCGCGGTCGCCCTGGGCGCCGCCCTCCTGGTCGCGGTCGCCCTCGTCGTCCCGAGCAAGGGCGTCACCCCCTTCTGGGGCCGGATGCTCGACCTCGCCGAGGCGACCGTGCTGCTCTCCCTCATCCCGCTCGCCCTCGCGGTCCTCGACCTGTACGCCGAGGCCCGCGGCATGACCAGCGGCTGAGCCCCCGCGGCCGCCCCCTGCCGCCCGCCACCCCGGCCCCGGACATCGCACCGGGCCCGGGGTGGTACTCTGTGTAACCGATGCGTCCGCCCATGCGCGGCGCGTCATGCCTTAAGGGTCGTCGAAGCTTCTCCTGTGACACAGACCAGGAGCGCCCGGAGGCACCGACACACAAGGAGACCGTATGTCGCTCGACGTCGAGACGAAGAAGCAGATCATCGCCGAGTTCGGCACCAAGGAGGGCGACACCGGCTCCCCCGAGGTCCAGGTCGCGCTGCTCTCGCGCCGCATCTCGGACCTGACCGAGCACCTCAAGACCCACAAGCACGACCACCACTCCCGTCGTGGTCTGCTGATCCTGGTCGGCCAGCGTCGCCGCCTGCTGCAGTACCTGGCCAAGAAGGACATCCAGCGCTTCCGTGCGCTCGTCGACCGCCTCGGCATCCGCCGCGGTGCCGCCGGCGCCCGCTGAGACAGCCGTGGAGGGAGCGGTTCCCAGCCGGGGGCCGCTCCCTTCGCGTACGTACGGGGCCGCGCTGGGCGCGAGACCGGGGCCGAGACTTTGTAGTCTGGTCCCATACACAACGCCATAGAGCATGCGGAGGGAGCGTCCTCCTAGCGCCACCAGAGCCGGTCCTCGGTAGTGGCCCCCGGGCAGCACGTACGTCCCGGTGGCTTCGATCGAAGACCGGCCCGGCGGGACGCCCCTCCACCGACGGTCCCCGGGAAGACGCCCGGGGGCACGAAAGAGGAGAATTCCCATAGTGGAGAACGAGACCCACTACGCCGAGGCCGTGATCGACAACGGCAGCTTCGGCACCCGCACGATCCGCTTCGAGACGGGCCGCCTGGCCCGTCAGGCCGCCGGCTCCGCCGTGGCCTACCTGGACGACGACACCATGGTGCTGTCGGCCACCACCGCCTCGAAGCACCCGAAGGACCAGCTCGACTTCTTCCCGCTGACGGTGGACGTCGAGGAGCGCATGTACGCGGCCGGGCGGATCCCCGGCTCCTTCTTCCGCCGCGAGGGCCGCCCCTCCGAGGACGCGATCCTCACCTGCCGCCTGATCGACCGCCCGCTGCGCCCGTCCTTCAAGAAGGGCCTGCGCAACGAGATCCAGGTCGTGGCGACGGTCATGGCGCTCAACCCCGACCACCTGTACGACGTGGTCGCCATCAACGCCGCCTCCTGCTCCACGCAGCTCGCGGGCCTGCCCTTCTCCGGCCCGGTCGGCGGCGTGCGCGTCGCGCTGATCCGCGGCCAGTGGGTCGCCTTCCCGACCCACAGCGAGCTGGAGGAGGCCGTCTTCGACATGGTCGTGGCCGGCCGCACCCTCGAGGACGGCGACGTCGCGATCATGATGGTCGAGGCCGAGGCCACCGACAAGACGATCAAGCTCGTCGAGGGCGGTGCCGAGGCGCCGACCGAGGAGGTCGTCGCGGCGGGCCTGGAGGCCTCCAAGCCGTTCATCAAGGTGCTGTGCAAGGCGCAGGCCGACCTCGCCGCGAAGGCCGCCAAGGAGACCGCCGAGTTCCCGATCTTCCTGGACTACCAGGACGACGTGTTCGAGGCGCTGGAGTCCTCGGTCGCCGACGAGCTGAAGCAGGCGCTGACCATCGCCGGCAAGCAGGCCCGCGAGGCCGAGCTGGACCGGGTGAAGGCGCTCGCCGCCGAGAAGCTGCTGCCGCAGTTCGAGGGCCGCGAGAAGGAGATCTCCGCCGCCTACCGCTCGCTGACCAAGAAGCTGGTCCGTGAGCGCGTCATCAAGGACAAGGTCCGCATCGACGGCCGCGGCGTCACCGACATCCGCACCCTGGCCGCCGAGGTCGAGGCGATCCCGCGGGTGCACGGCTCGGCGCTGTTCGAGCGCGGCGAGACCCAGATCCTGGGTGTCACCACGCTGAACATGCTGCGCATGGAGCAGCAGTTGGACACGCTGGCGCCCGAGACGCGCAAGCGCTACATGCACAACTACAACTTCCCGCCGTACTCCGTCGGCGAGACCGGCCGCGTGGGCTCCCCCAAGCGCCGTGAGATCGGCCACGGCGCGCTGGCCGAGCGGGCGATCCTCCCGGTCCTGCCGGCCCGCGAGGACTTCCCGTACGCCATCCGTCAGGTCTCCGAGGCGCTGGGCTCCAACGGCTCCACCTCCATGGGCTCGGTCTGCGCCTCCACCATGTCGCTGCTGAACGCCGGTGTGCCGCTGAAGGCCCCCGTCGCCGGCATCGCCATGGGCCTGATCTCCCAGGAGATCGACGGCGAGACCCACTACGTCACCCTCACCGACATCCTCGGTGCGGAGGACGCCTTCGGCGACATGGACTTCAAGGTCGCCGGCACCAAGCAGTTCGTCACGGCGCTGCAGCTGGACACCAAGCTCGACGGCATCCCGGCGTCGGTCCTGGCCGCGGCCCTCAAGCAGGCCCGCGACGCCCGACTGCACATCCTCGACGTGATGATGGAGGCGATCGACACTCCGGACGAGATGTCGCCGAACGCCCCGCGCATCATCACCGTCAAGATCCCGGTGGACAAGATCGGTGAGGTCATCGGCCCCAAGGGCAAGATGATCAACCAGATCCAGGAGGACACCGGCGCCGAGATCACGATCGAGGACGACGGCACCATCTACATCGGTGCCGCCGACGGCCCGTCCGCCGAGGCCGCCCGCGCCACCATCAACGGCATCGCCAACCCGACGATGCCCGAGGTCGGCGAGCGCTACCTGGGCACGGTCGTGAAGACCACCACCTTCGGTGCCTTCGTCTCCCTGCTCCCGGGCAAGGACGGCCTGCTGCACATCTCGCAGATCCGGAAGCTGGCCGGCGGCAAGCGCGTCGAGAACGTCGAGGACGTCCTCGCCGTGGGCTCCAAGGTCCAGGTCGAGATCGCCGAGATCGACCAGCGCGGCAAGCTCTCGCTGATCCCGGTCATCGAGGGCGAGGACGCCGCGGCCGACGACAAGGCCGACGACAAGGCCGAGGACGCGTCCGAGAAGTGACCACCCGTTCCACACGCGTGACGGCCCGCCCCTCCACCAAGGGGCGGGCCGTCCGCACGCAGACCCTCCTGCCCGGCACCGACGGCATCGGCACGGTCCGGCGCAGCGTCCTCCCCGGTGGACTGCGCGTCGTCACCGAGACCCTGCCCACCGTGCGCTCCGCGACCTTCGGCATCTGGGTCGGCGTCGGCTCACGCGACGAGACCCCCGCGCTCAACGGCGCCACGCACTACCTGGAGCACCTGCTCTTCAAGGGCACCGCACGGCGCAGCGCCCTGGAGATCTCCTCGGCGGTCGACGCCGTCGGCGGCGAGATGAACGCCTTCACGGCCAAGGAGTACACGTGCTACTACGCACGTGTCCTCGACACCGACCTGCCGCTCGCCATCGACGTCGTCTGCGACATGCTGACCGGCTCCCTCATCCGCCAGGAGGACATCGACGCCGAGCGCGGCGTCGTCCTGGAGGAGATCGCGATGACCGAGGACGACCCCGGCGACCAGGTCCACGACCTGTTCGCCACCGCCATGCTGGGCGACTCCCCGCTGGGCCGCCCCGTCCTCGGCACCGTCGACACCATCAACGCCCTCACCCGCGACCAGGTCGCCCGCTTCTACCGCAAGCACTACGACCCGACACGGCTGGTCGTCGCCGCGGCGGGCAACGTCGACCACGCGACCGTCGTCCGCCAGGTCCGCAAGGCCTTCGAGGACGCGGGCGCCCTCCGCGACGCCGACGCCGTGCCCCGCCCGCCGCGCGGCGGCGCCCGCACGATACGCGGCCAGGGCCGGGTGGAGCTGCTCGAACGCCGCACCGAGCAGGCCCACGTCGTGCTCGGCATGCCCGGGCTGTCCCGGCACGACGACCGGCGCTGGGCGCTCGGGGTGCTCAACACCGCCCTGGGCGGCGGCATGAGCTCCCGGCTGTTCCAGGAGGTCCGCGAGAAGCGCGGCCTCGCCTACAGCGTCTACTCGTACACCTCCTCCTTCGCGGACTGCGGCCTGTTCGGGGTGTACGCCGGCTGCCAGCCGCGCCGGGTCCACGAGGTCCTCAAGATCTGCCGCGAGGAACTGGACCAGGTCGCCGAGCACGGGCTGAGCGACGAGGAACTGCACCGCGCCATCGGCCAGTTCTCCGGATCGACCGTGCTCAGCCTGGAGGACACCGGCGCGCTCATGAACCGGATCGGCAAGAGCGAGCTCTGCTGGGGCGAGCAGATGTCGGTGGACGCCACACTGGAGAGGATCGCCGCGGTCACGCCCGACGAGGTGCGCGCGGTCGCCCGCGACGTCCTGGGACAACGTCCCTCGCTGGCCGTCATAGGCCCGCTGAAGGACCGGCAGGCCGCCCGCCTGCACGAGTCCGTCGTCTGACCTGAGCCGTACCGACCGTCTCGAACGTCTGGACCGGAGGACTGGAACGATGAGCAAGATCCGCGTGGGTGTGATCGGGGCCCGCGGCCGCATGGGCGCCGAGGCGGTCAAGGCCGTCGAGGCCGCGGACGACCTCGAGCTGGTGGCGGCCATCGGCCGCGAGGACAAGCTGGAGGCCCTCGCCGAGAACGAGGCCCAGGTCGCCGTCGAACTGACCACCCCGGGCTCGGTCATGGGCAACCTCGACTTCTGCCTGCGGCACGGCATCCACGCCGTCGTCGGCACCACCGGCTGGACCGACGAGCGCCTGGACACCCTGCGCGGCTGGCTCGGCGCGGCGCCGGGCAGCGGCGTGCTCATCGCGCCGAACTTCGGCATCGGGGCGGTCCTGGCCATGCGCTTCGCCCGGCAGGCGGCCCGCTTCTTCGAGTCCGCCGAGATCGTCGAACTCCACCACCCGGACAAGGTCGACGCCCCCAGCGGCACCGCCGTCCGCACCGCCCAGCTCATCGCCGACGCCCGCCGCGAGGCCGGGCTCGGCGAGCAGCCGGACGCCACCGCCACCGCCCTGGACGGGGCACGCGGCGCCGACGTCGAGGGCGTGCCCGTGCACGCGGTGCGGCTGCGCGGTCTCGTCGCCCACCAGGAGGTCCTCTTCGGCGACGCCGGAGAGGTCCTCACCATCCGTCACGACTCCATGAACCGCGGCTCCTTCATGCCGGGCGTGCTGCTCGGCGTGCGCAGGGTCGTCTCCACGCCGGGGCTCACCTTCGGCCTGGAGCACTTCATGGACCTCGACTGAGCGACCCAGAGACCACGACACAGACACAGCCAGAGACCGGAAGCCGGGTCCGCCCACCATGCGCGCAAAGATCACCTACTTCGTCCTCGCGGCCGTCCTGGTCGTCTACTTCGTGCTGGCCGGCGCCCGCGGCGTCTGGCTGATCCAGGACGGCCGCCCGGTCACGGTGGTCCTCGGCGTGGCCGTGCTCGTACTGCCACTGGTCGGCGTCTGGTTCCTAGTCCGTACGACGCAGTTCGCGCACCACGCGGACCGGCTGGCCCGCGAACTGGAGGCCGAGGGCGGACTCCCGGAGGACGAGCTGGTGCGCACCCCGAGCGGGCGCGTCGACCGCGCCTCCGCCGACGCGGTCTTCGCCCGGCGCAAGGCCGAGACGGAGGCCGCGCCGGAGGACTGGCGGACCTGGTTCCGGCTCGCCGTCGCTTACCACGACGCCCGTGACACCCCGCGGGCCCGCAAGGCCATGCAGCGCGCGATCGCCCTGCGGGGGAAGGCGCCCCGGACCCCCTGAGCGGGTCCGCCCGCCCTCAGCCCGGCAGGACGGTCGTCCCGGTCTCCCCGGGGCCGCCGCTCAGCGCCCGCACCAGGGCGTGCGCGACGCGGCCGTCGAGGACCCGCGCGCTGCGGACCCCGGCCCGCACCGCGCGCAGGCAGCTCTCCATCTTGGGCACCATGCCGCCCCCGAGGGAGGGCAGCACCAGCTCCAGCTCGCTGGCCGTGAGCCGGTCCAGCACCCGCTCCCGGCGCGGCCAGTCCGCGTACACCCCGGGCACGTCGGTGAGCACCACCAGGGCCTCCGCGCCCAGCGCCGCGGCGAGCGCACCCGCGGCCGCGTCCGCGTTGACGTTGTAGACCTCGCCGTCCGTGCCGCGGCCGAGCGGTGAGACCACCGGGACGTGGCCGTGGTCCAGCAGCACGTCCAGGGCCGCGGTGTTGACCTCCGTCACGTCCCCGACCAGGCCGATGTCCATCAACTCCCCGCCGACCTCGGCGTAGCGGCGCACCGCGGTGAGGGTGTGCGCGTCCTCGCCGGTGAGCCCGACGGCGTACGGGCCGTGCTCGTTGACCAGCCGTACCAGCTCCCGCTGCACCTTGCCGGCGAGCACCATCCGCACCACGTCCAGCGTCTCCGGCGTGGTGACGCGCTGCCCGCCCAGAAACTGCGCGGGCACGCCCAGCCGGTCGAGCTGCGCGCTGATCTGCGGACCGCCCCCGTGCACCACCACGGTCCGCACCCCGGCCCGCCGCAGCCGGACCACGTCCTCGGCGAAGGAACGCAGCAGCGGCCCGTCGGTCATGGCGTGCCCGCCGAACTTCACGACGACGGATCGGCCCCGCAGGCGTTCCAGCGCGGGCAACGGCCCGGGACGGCTGAGGAGCGGGTTCGGGTGCGGCGGTGCGAACAACAGTCGCTCCAGGTCCTCGACGGGCCAAGTCGGCCGGACGCTAACAGCCGCAGGCGAACGTCCGATGACGGCCGTCTGTCGGCCACCCGGCGGCCACGACGCGGCGCCGTTCCGGCCCCACGACGGGGCCGTACCGCCGGTGCCGGGCAGGACCGGGCCCGGGTGCTCCCGGCTCCGGACGACGGCCTGTAGCGCGCCCAGGAGGGCGCGGGACGCCGCGCGGGGCCGTCAGCCGCAGCCGTCAGGCGCTGCGGACGCCGGCGAGCGCCCCGGCGCCGCCCCGGGGGACCTACCGGCCCAGCTCCGCGGCCCAGCCCTCTATGGCGTCGGCGGCCTGGTCGAAGGCCTCGGTGCGGCCCAGGAAGTCCGCGTTGTGGTCGGTGAGCAGCGGTCGCATGCGCTCGCCGTCGGCCCGCGCGACGACCAGCGACTGGCCCTGCACGGTCCGGGGCAGCCCCAGCCACTTCACCGGCTGCTGGGCCGTACGGACGGACGCGACCCGGTTCCACTGCAGCGTCGTGGTGTACAGGAAGCCCACCTGCCGCAGCCCGCGCGCGCTCACCCAGATCCCCACGCGCAGCAGACGCAGCGCGCAGCCGATGGCCAGCACCGCCGCGACGAGCGTGGCGATCACCCCTGACCCGTTGCCCGCGAGCCCCATGATCACCGCGGCGAAGAGCAGGTACGAGGCGAGCATCAGCAGCATCGCCGCCGCGGCGACCCGGCAGGGTCCCGGCCGGTAGGGACGGATCCACCCGTCCTGGACCCGGTGCGGAAGGGCGGCGTCCGCGGCGTACTCGTCGTGGCCGCTGTCGGCGGCGAGGAAGGGCAGAGACACATCGGTGAGGCTAGCGGGCCCCGCCGGGACCGGCCAGCAGTGGTCCGCCGGTCGTCTGCCTTGCTCCGCTTCGCGGGGGTGGGCCCGGTGTCGACGGGTGTCGGGGGATGTCGGAGCGGGCGCATAGGCTGGGCGCCGCCCCAAGCTCCGTGAGGAAGGACGCCCGGTGACCGAAACCTCCGCCGACGATTCCGTGCAGTTCCGCGACGACGTGACCGTCCAGCTCGTCAAGCACAGCGCGGCCGACTCCGACGTGCTCTGGGCCGCCCGGGTCTCCACGGCCGGCGAGCAGTCCCTGGCCGAGCTGACCAAGGACCCGGAGCGCTCCAAGGGCCTGATCAACTTCCTCATGCGGGACCGCCACGGCAGCCCCTTCGAGCACAACTCGATGACCTTCTTCGTCAGCGCCCCGATCTTCGTCTTCCGCGAGTTCATGCGCCACCGCGTCGGATGGTCCTACAACGAGGAGTCCGGCAGGTACCGCGAGCTGGAGCCGGTCTTCTACGTGCCGTCCACCGACCGCAAGCTCGTACAGCAGGGCCGCCCCGGGAAGTACGAGTTCGTGCACGGGTCCCCGGAGCAGCACCAGTCCGTCGTGGACGCCATGGAGGCCTCCTACCGGCAGTCCTACGACGCGTACCAGAAGATGCTGGCGGCCGGCGTCGCCCGCGAGGTCGCCCGGGCCACGCTGCCCGTGGGCCTGTTCTCGTCGATGTACGCCACCTGCAACGCCCGCTCGCTGATGCACTTCCTCGGCCTGCGCACCCAGCACGAGCTGGCCAAGGTCCCGTCCTTCCCGCAGCGCGAGATCGAGATGGTCGGGGAGCGCATGGAAGCCGAATGGGCGAAGCTCATGCCGCTCACCCACGCCGCCTTCAACGCCAACGGCCGGACCGCTCCGTAGCAGGTCACCACTCATCCGGAATCTTCCGATTGCCGGGTTTCATGCAATTCGTCTAGTCTTCAGAAACGGATTCCGGTGCTGCTTGAACCCCCGAGCAGGCAGCGCCGGAGTCCTCATCGCAGGTCCCGAGGGGGTGCCCCGGTAGCGGCACCGAGTAGCGTTGGACCCATGGCTCCGACCTCCACCCCGCAGACCCCCTTCGGGCGGGTCCTGACCGCAATGGTCACGCCGTTCACCGCGGACGGCGCCCTCGACCTCGACGGCGCGCAGCGGCTCGCCGCCCACCTCGTCGAGGCAGGCAACGACGGCCTGGTCGTCAACGGCACCACCGGTGAGTCGCCGACCACCAGCGACGTGGAGAAAGAGCAGCTCGTCCGGGCCGTACTGGAGGCGGTCGGCGACCGCGCCTTCGTCGTCGCCGGCGTCGGCACCAACGACACCCACCACAGCGTCGAGCTGGCCCGCCAGGCGGAGCGCGCCGGCGCCCACGGCCTGCTCACGGTGACGCCGTACTACAACAAGCCCCCGCAGGAGGGCCTGTACCGGCACTTCACCGCCGTCGCGGACGCCACCGGCCTGCCGGTCATGCTCTACGACATCCCCGGCCGCAGCGGCGTCCCCATCGAGACCGAGACCCTCGTCCGGCTCGCCGAGCACCCCCGGATCGTGGCCAACAAGGACGCCAAGGGCGACCTCGGCGCCGCGAGCTGGGCCATCAGCCGCAGCGGCCTCGCCTGGTACTCGGGCGACGACATGCTCAACCTGCCGCTGCTCTCGGTCGGCGCCGCCGGCTTCGTCTCCGTCGTGGGACATCTGGTCAGCCCTGAGCTACGGGCCCTCCTCGAGGCGTATCTCTCCGGTGACGTCCACAAGGCGACCGAGATCCACCAGAAGCTGCTCCCGGTCTTCACCGGCGTCTTCCGCACGCAGGGGGTCATCACCACCAAGGCCGCCCTGGCCCTGCAGGGGCTGCCCGCCGGTCCGCTCCGGCTCCCGCTCGTGGAGCTCGACGAGGCCGCGACGGCACAGCTGAAGCAGGATCTCGCCTCCGGCGGGGTACAGCTGTAACCAAAGACTTGAGAACTGAATACCGCTCCATGAGGACAAACGCAGAAGCAAGCACGCTGTCACGCGCGCACGGTCTCCCCGGGCCTCGGCCCGGGGCCTGTGGCGTGCGTGGTGAGGAGAGACTTTGAGCCATCCGCACCCTGAGCTCGGCCCACCCCCCGCGCTGCCCGAAGGGGGTTTGCGCATCACCCCGCTCGGCGGTCTCGGCGAGATCGGCCGCAACATGACGGTCTTCGAGTACGGCGGCCGGCTGCTGATCGTCGACTGCGGGGTGCTCTTCCCGGAGGAGGAGCAGCCCGGAGTCGACCTGATCCTGCCGGACTTCACGTCGATCCGTGACCGCCTGGACGACGTCGTCGGCATCGTCCTCACCCACGGCCACGAGGACCACATCGGCGCCGTCCCCTACCTCCTGCGGGAGAAGGACGACATCCCGCTGATCGGTTCCAAGCTGACCCTGGCCCTCATCGAGGCCAAGCTCGCCGAGCACCGCATCCGCCCCTACACCCTCGAGGTCGCGGAGGGGCAGCGCGAGCGCATCGGGCCCTTCGACTGCGAGTTCGTCGCGGTCAACCACTCCATCCCGGACGCCCTCGCGGTCGCCATCCGCACCCCGGCCGGCACGGTCGTGCACACCGGCGACTTCAAGATGGACCAGCTGCCGCTCGACGGCCGGCTCACCGACCTGCACGCCTTCGCGCGGCTGGCGGAGGAGGGCATCGACCTGCTGCTCTCGGACTCCACCAACGCGGAGGTCCCCGGATTCATCCCGCACGAGCGGGACATCCTGCCGGTGCTCCGCAACGTCTTCGCCAACGCCGACAAGCGGATCATCGTGGCCAGCTTCGCCAGCCACGTGCACCGCATCCAGCAGGTGCTCGACGCCGCCCACGAACGCGGCCGCAAGGTCGCCTTCATCGGCCGCTCCATGGTCCGCAACATGGGCATCGCCCGCGACCTCGGCTACCTCCGGGTCCCGCCGGGTCTGATCGTCGAGGTCAAGACGCTCGACGACCTGCCGGACGAGAAGGTCGTCCTGGTCTGCACCGGCTCCCAGGGCGAGCCCATGGCGGCCCTGTCCCGGATGGCCAACCGCGACCACCAGATCCGCATCGTGGAGGGCGACACCGTCGTGCTCGCCTCGTCGCTCATCCCGGGCAACGAGACCGCGGTGTACCGGGTGATCAACGGTCTCACCCGCTGGGGCGCCAAGGTCGTGCACAAGGGCAACGCCAAGGTGCACGTCTCCGGCCACGCCTCCGCCGGCGAGTTGCTGTACTTCTACAACATCTGCAGGCCCCGCAACCTCATGCCGGTGCACGGAGAGTGGCGGCACCTGCGGGCCAACGCCGAACTCGGGCAGGCCACCGGCATCCCGAAGGAGCGCTGCGTCCTCGCCGAGGACGGCCTGGTCGTCGACCTCGTCGACGGCGTCGCCAAGATCACCGGCAAGGTGCAGGCCGGGTACGTCTACGTCGACGGCCTCTCGGTCGGCGACGTCACGGAGAGTTCCCTCAAGGACCGCCGCATCCTCGGCGAGGAGGGCATCGTCTCGGTGTTCGTCGTCGTCGACAGCACCACCGGCAAGGTCGTCGGCGGCCCGTTCGTCCAGGCCCGCGGCTCCGGCATCGACGACGAGGCCTTCAACGCGGTGCTCCCCAAGATCGAGGAGTCCCTCGCCCGTGCCGCCTCCGACGGGGTCGCCGAGGTCAGGCAGTTGCAACAGCTCATCCGCCGCGCGATCGGCAAGTGGGTCTCCGACAACTACCGTCGCCGCCCGATGATCCTCCCCGTGGTCGTGGAGGTCTGACGCACCACCAGGAGCGGGGCACCTCCGATTTGCATCGGGGTGCCCCGCTCCAGTACGTTGGCACAACCCCCGCGACGAGAACGCCACGGAGACGTGCGTCCTCTCAGCGGCCGGTAAATCCGACGGAAAGCATCTGCTAAAGTCGGGGAGCGCGAAAGCCGAAAGGCCGGAACGCAAAAGCAGGAAAAGGAAGAGATCCCCGCCGGCGGGAATCGGGCCCGAAAGAGTCTGATAAGCTGGTGACAACGAAGGGAAAGCCCGGAGGGGCCGGTGAAACGGTCTCGAAGGAAGCTTCCGTTCCTTGAGAACTCAACAGCGTGCCAAAAGTCAACGCCA
>NZ_JBIBGK010000040.1:0-59337 GCF_042956445.1 Streptomyces sp. NPDC008238
AACGCCGCGCCGACCTCCACCAGGGCCTCCTGGAACTCGCCTGCAGCATCATCTGCCTGCGACGACTCCGCACGTCATTCTGAAACGATCAGTTAGTGGCGGCCCGAGATGCGGTCCGCGATACGCGCCACCCGGTCGGTCTCCGCGCTGCGTCCGGCCTGCTCGCGGCGGTCGGCGCCGCGGTAGGCCGCGTACAGCCCGTGCACCCCGATCCACCGGAAGGGTTCGGGCTCCCAGCGGCGCACGCGGTGGTGCACCCAGGGCAGGGCCGTCAGCTCCGTGCCGTGCGCCTGGCCGGAGTCCAGCTGGACGAGGTCCCGCAGCGTCCGCGCCGCGAGGTTCGCCGTCGCGACGCCGCTGCCGACGTAGCCGCCCGCCCAGCCGAGGCCCGTCGAGCGGTCCAGTTCGACGGTCGCGCACCAGTCGCGCGGCACGCCGAGCACGCCGGACCAGGCGTGGTCGACCGCCACCCGTCCCGTCGCCGGGAAGAAGCGCACCAGGATCTCGCGCAGCGCCTCCACCGTCGCCGCTTGTGTGCGGCCGTCGTTGTCCGTGCGCGAACCGAAGCGGTACGGCACCCCCCGGCCGCCGATGGCGATCCGGTCGTCGGCGGTGCGCTGCGCGTACATGTACGCGTGCGCCATGTCGCCGAGCGCCTCCCGGCCCTCCCAGCCGATGGTGTCCCAGACCTCCGCGGGCAGCGGCTCCGTCACGATCATCGACGAGTTCATCGGCAGCCACGCCCGCTTCTGGCCCTTGATGGAGGCGGTGAAGCCCTCCGTGCAGCGCAGCACGTAGGGGGCGCGCACGGTCCCGAACGGCGTGACCGCGTGCTTCGGCCGGATCTCGGTCACCGGGGTCGACTCGTGGACGACGACGCCGAGCGCCTCCACCGTCCGGGCCAGCCCCTGCACCAGCTTCACGGGGTGGACGCGCGCCCCGTGCGGCGTCCAGGTGCCGCCGGCCGTCCCGGCGACCCGGATCCGCGCGGCGGACTCGGCGGCACCCAGCAGCACGCGGTCCTTCTCGCCGAAGGCGACCTCGGTCTCGTGGAAGGCCCTGAGCCGGGCCAACTGAGCGGGGGAGTGGGCGACCTCCAGCACCCCGCCCTTGTGGACGTCCGCGTCGATGCCCTCCTCGGCGGCGACCCGGATCACCTCGTCCACGGTCCCGTTCATCGCGCGCTGCAAGGCCACGGCGGCCTCACGGCCGTGGAGCGCGGCGTAGCGGTCGCGGCCGGCGATGCCGTTGTACAGCCAGCCGCCGTTGCGTCCGGAGGCGCCGTAGCCGCAGAAGCGCTGCTCCAGGACGACGATCCGCAGGAAGGGCACGGCCTTCTTCAGGTAGTAGGCGGTCCACAGCCCCGTGTAGCCGCCCCCGACGATGCACACGTCGGCCGTGGTGTCCCCGGGCAGCGGCTCACGCGGCACCGGGAGCCCTGACTTCGCGTACCAGAAGGAGATGCCGCCGTTGACGGTGGTCATGGTGCCCCTGCAATTCGTATGCGTGATCGGTCCGTAAGGGTGTGCCGGGACGTTACTGTGCCCCGAGAGCGGGCGGCAACGGCCAACCTGTCAGGATCAGCGCTCGGAGGTGGCACGGATGTCGGTGCGGAACACGGTGGCGCGGGCCTGGACGGAGCTGGTGGACACGGCCCGCCGCTCCGTCGACGACGGCCTCGTGGTCGGCACCTCCGGCAACGTCTCGGTGCGGGTGGGCGACGACCTCGTGCTCGTCACCCCCAGCGGGGTGCCGTACCACCGCCTCGGCCCGGAGGACACGGTCGGGGTCGCCCTGGACGGCAAGCAGGTGCTCGGCGCGCTGCGCCCGACCAGCGAGCTGGCGATGCACCTGGCTATCTACCGCCACACCGACGCGGGCGCCGTCGTGCACACCCACGCCGTGCACGCCACCGCCGTCTCCACGCTCCTCTACGAACTGCCCGCCATCCACTACATGGCCGCGGCGCTGGGTGGCCGGATACGCGTCGCCGACTACGCGACCTACGGCAGCGAGGAACTGGCCGCCAACGTCCTGCGCGCGCTCCGCGACCGTACGGGCTGCCTGCTGCGCAACCACGGCACCATCGTCTACGGCGACGACCTCGAGCAGGCCTACGACCGCACCGCCCAGCTGGAGTGGATGTGCCAGGTCTGGCTCGCCGCCCGCTCGGTGGCCGGGTTCTCGCCGTCGCTGCTCTCCAAGCGCGAACTCGCCCGCGTCGCCGAGCGGCTGCGCCAGTACGGCCAGCCCGGGGACGAGGCGGCGGAGGAGCCCGAGGGGCACGGGGTCCGCGGGGCCGGCGACGCGTACGAGCTCCAGGACGAGCACGACGCCCACGAGGCCCGGGGGGAGCGCGCCGGGCACCGGGCCGCCCGCGCCGACGTCCCGCGGCCCCGCGAGGCCCACGAGGACGAGCGCGACTGAGCCCGGACGGTCCCGCCCACTGGCCGCCCCGGGTGCGCGCGCGGACACTGGAGGGGATGCGCCTCACCACCGCGGCGGCCCTCGCCGCCACGACAGCGTTCGGTGCCGGGGCGGCCGCCGTGGCGGCCGGGCGGCACGTCTCCGAGCTTGCCCTGCGGCCGACCGCCTACGGCATCGACCCGGACCCGCTCACCGTCCACGCCGTGACCGGGCGGGACATCACCCTCACCCGGACCCTCGGCACGGCCCGGCGCGGTGTGCACGGCCTGATCGCCGCCGGGGTGCACGTCACCGTCGGCGAAGTGCTCTCCACGGCCCCCGACTCGGTGACCCGCCGTCTGGTGCGCATCAACCGCGGCGGCGTCGCGCCGGGTGACCAGGTCCGGCTCACCCCGCAGGTGCACATCGGCACCCCGGGCTCAGCCCTCGGCCTGGAGTACCGGGACGCCGAGATCCCCGCCGAACTCGGCCTGCTGCCTGCCTGGTTCGTGCCCGGCGCCCGTGACACCTGGGTGGTGCTCGCGCACGGCCTCGGCACCTCCCGCGAGCTCGGCATGAACCTCATGGCGTTCCTTGCCAAACTGCGGCTGCCCGTCCTGGCGTTCTCCTACCGCAACGACGCCGGGGCGCCCCCCTCCTGGGACGGCATCGGCCACCTCGGCGACTCCGAATGGCGCGACCTCGACGCGGCGATGCGCTACGCGGTCCGGCACGGCGCGCGCCGGCTGGTGCTGCACGGCTGGTCGACCGGGGCGACGATGGCGCTCCGGGCCGCCTGCCACTCCCCGCTGCGCGCCCTGGTGTCCGGGATGGTCCTGGACTCCCCGGTGCTCGACTGGCAGGACACGGTCCGAGCCGCCGCCACCGCGCGGGGCGCGCCCCGGGCGCTGCTGCCGCTGGGCGTGCGCGCCACCGAGGGCCGCACGGGCCTGCACGCGGAGCGGATCGCCGAGGCCGCCCACCCGGAACGGCTGGACGTGCCCGCGCTCGTCTTCCACGGGCCCGACGACTCGCTCGCCCCGTGGGGTCCGTCCCGCCAACTGGCCCGGGAGCGCCCGGACCTGGTCACGCTGCACGCCGTCAGCGGCGCCTCGCACGCGGCCATGTGGAACGCGAACCCCTCAACATACGAGGAGGCCCTCCGGCGCTTCCTCACCCCCCTCCTCTGAGGCCTTCCCTACCTGGTCCTTATGTCTCGACAAAAGCGCATCTCTCCCCCCAATTCGGGCGCCGTCCATCACGCTACGGGGACGCTCGTTTGGGTTTCCGGGTGCTCACCCGCAAGACTGCTCCCGTGACGTCCCGTATCCCGCGAGACACTCCGCTGCGTCTTGTCCCGCGCAGGCCACTCGCCACCGCGCGCCGTGCCGCCACCACGCGGCGAAGCCGCCCGCCGCGGCCGCCGGAGGGAATCCCGGCACTGCCCGAGCTCGCCCGCAGGGCGCGCACCGAACTCTCGGACGCCGTACGGCTGGCCCGCTGGGCCGAGGCGGAGACCGGCGCCGCCGCCCCCGGGACCGCCGGGATACTACGGGACCCCGACGTGCTGCGGGCCGTCGCCGCCCTGGGCCTGACGGAGCGGAAGGTGCGCGCCGCCTGGGACCGGGCCCGGCTGACCGGCCTGATCGAGCTGCACAAAGGAGGCGCCGCCCGGCCCGGCTGGCGACTGCGCGCCTGGGACCGCGACGACACCGCCGTGCTGCGCGGCTGGGTCGCGCTCTTCGACGCCTGGTCGCTGGCGCACCCCGCGGCGCTCGAGCCGGAGTGCGCCGACGCCGACCCCTCGCTCGTCGCCGAGGTCGTCGAGGCCGCTCCGCAGCTGCTCTCCCTGCTCCACCTCTCCTCCGGTCCGGTCGCCGTGGCCGTACTGCTGGACCTGTTGCGGCAGCGTGTGGCCGAGCTACGCGCGGAGCGCCACGAGCCCCCGGCCGGCGGGGGCCGCGACGAGCTGCCCGCGCTGCTGGACTGGACGCTGGACGCGCTCGCCCGCGTCGGCGCCCTCCGGCCCCGTGACCCGGCCCGCCCCGGCGAGGTCACCATCACCGCGCTCGGCAGCTGGGCGGTGTGGGTGAAGCTGGAGCAGATCTGCGTGGCCGCGCAGGGCCCCGCCGGGCACTTCGAGCACTCCGCCGAGGAGATGCTCAAGGCCTGCATCGGGATGCCGCCCGGCGCCGCCCGCGACGAGTACAAGGCCTGGCTGGCCGCCCGCCCGGTGGCCCAGGCGGTGGGCGAGTTCCTGGACGTGGCCCGCGGTGACGACGCACTGCTGCGCGCCCTGGCCTTCGAGGCGCTGCGCGTCGTCGGCGGCCCCGCGGAGCCGTCCGTCCGCGCCGTCGTCGACGAGGCCGGCCTGCGGCCCTACGCGCTGCTGTGGCTCGCCGAGCACGAGGGGGCGGACCCCGAGGACGTCGCCGCGCTGCTCACCCGCGAGGAGTCCACCTGGCTCTGGGTCGACACCGCCGCGGCCGTCGCCGACCACGGCGAGAGCCACCTGCTGGTGAGCCACCTCGAGACGGCCGTCCAGGGCTCCGTCACCCGTCTGCTGGAGGAGCTGCGCCACGCCGGCCACCCCCGCACCGTCCAGGTGCTGGTCGCCCTCGCCGCCGCGCACCCCGACCCGGCGCTGTCCAAGATGATCCGCCGGGCCGCCTTCCAGGTGCACACCGGGGGAGAGTGACCGGGGCTACCCCGGTATCCGCGGCACGTACGTGCCGAAGGACCAGAGGTTGCCCTCCGGGTCGCGGGCCGTGTAGTCCCGCGACCCGTACTCCTGGTCGGTGAGCGGCAGTACGACCTCGGCCCCGGCGGCGAGGGCACGCTCGTGGTGGGCGTCGGCGTCCTCCACGACGACGTACACCGACGCGGCGCCCAGGCCCGCGGCGATCCGGCTGAAGGCGGTGCCCGACCGCTCGCTGCCGAGCATCACCACGCCGTTGCCGTACGCGAGTTCCGCGTGCTCCACCACGCCGTCCTCGCCCTCGTGCACCGCGATCTCGGTGAAGCCGAAGGCCTCCACGAGGAAGGCCACGGCGGCCTTCGCGTCCTTGAAGCGCAGCGTCGGGCAGACGGTGGGTGCGGTTGCCTCGCGGGCCATGACGATCACTCTCCCCTTCCGGGACCTGACGTCCTGTGCGACGTGGATCACAGTCTGGCAGGGGGGTCCGACAATGGCCCCGCGCACGGACAAAGCACCCGGTCAGGCCACCCGTCACCCGTCACCCGTCAGCGCGCGAACGTGTCGCAGTCGCCGGGATCGCCGCTGTCCAGCCCGGTGGTGAACCACTGCTGCCGCTGCGCCGACGAGCCGTGTGTCCAGGACTCCGGGGTCACCCGGCCCTGCACCCGGGACTGGATCGCGTCGTCGCCGACCGCCGCGGCCGCGTCCAGCCCCCGCCGGATGTCGTCCTCGTCGAGCGCGCTGATCATCGGGCCGCCCGTGTCCTCGTCCAGGGTCCGGGTGGCGTTGTGCGCCCACACGCCCGCGTAGCAGTCGGCCTGCAGCTCCACGCGCACGGAGTTGCTGCTCGGGCCGGTGAGCCGGTCCTGCGCCTTGCCCAGCGTCCCCACCAGGTCCTGCACGTGGTGCCCGTACTCGTGCGCGACGACGTAGCTCTCGGCGAACGGCCCGCCCTCCGCGCCGAAGCGGCTGGTCAGCGTGGAGAAGAAGTCGAGGTCCAGGTAGACCTTGCGGTCCACGGGGCAGTAGAACGGCCCCGACGCGGGGTCCGCGACCCCGCACCCGGTGCGGATCGGCTGGTCGAAGAAGACGGTCGGCGCGGGTTCGTAGGTCATGCCGCGCTTGCGGAACTCCGAGGACCAGTACGCCTGCACGTTGTTGATCACCGCGACCATGCGGCACTCCTGGCGCGCGTTGGCGTCCGCGCCGGTGCGGCAGCCTTCGGCGAGGTCCGAGCCCGAGGTGGTGCCCGGGGCCTGACGCGGGGGATCCGAGGAGAGCCCCAGCTGGTCGGGGCTGATGCCGAAGATCAGCCCGATCACCACGACGATCAGCCCGATCAGACCACCACCGACCGCCTTGCCCCGCGGCCTGCCGCCGAACCGTCCGCCGCTCCGCTGGTCCTCCACCTGGGACGTGTCGAGCGATGCGTCGTCGTCGAACTGCATACCTCCGATTATCGGCCGTCGTGTCCCTCCCGGCCCGTCGCGGCCGGTGGGGCGGCCCCCGCCCCGGGCCCGCCCCGGCCCACCGGCCGAAAACCGCTTGCCGGGCACCCGTGCCGCCCCCGGTAGACTGGAGGCATGGCAGTGATCCGCACGCATTAGACGGCGTCCGACCGCGACCACCGCGACCCCCCGTCCGACTGCCGTCCGCCACGCCCAGGAGTTTCTTCCCGTGATTACTGCCACCGGCATCGAGCTGCGCGCCGGAGCCCGCGTCCTCATCGAGTCCGCCTCCTTCCGCATCGCCCGCGGCGACCGCGTCGGCCTGGTCGGCCGCAACGGCGCCGGCAAGACCACCCTCACCAAGGTGCTCGCGGGCGAGGGCCTGCCCGCCGCCGGCACCGTGACGCGTTCCGGTGAGGTCGGTTATCTGCCCCAGGACCCGCGCACCGGCGACCTCGACGTCCTGGCCCGCGACCGCATCCTCTCCGCCCGCGGCCTGGACACCGTCCTGCGCAAGATGCGCGAGAACGAGGAGCGGATGGCCAACGGCAAGGGCGCCACCCGCGACAACGCGATGAAGAAGTACGCGCGCCTGGAGACCGAGTTCCTCACCAAGGGCGGCTACGCCGCCGAGGCCGAGGCCGCCACCATCGCCGCCGCCCTGGGCCTGCCCGACCGCGTCCTGGCCCAGCCGCTGCACACCCTCTCCGGCGGTCAGCGCCGCCGCGTCGAGCTGGCCCGCATCCTCTTCTCGGACGCCGACACCCTGCTGCTCGACGAGCCGACCAACCACCTCGACGCCGACTCCATCCTGTGGCTGCGAGACTTCCTCAAGACCTACCGCGGCGGCTTCATCGTCATCTCCCACGACATCAACCTGGTCGAGACGGTCGTCAACAAGGTCTTCTACCTGGACGCCAACCGCTCCCAGATCGACGTCTACAACATGGGCTGGAAGCAGTACCTCACCCAGCGCGAGGCCGACGAGAAGCGCCGCAAGCGCGAGCGCGCCAACGCCGAGAAGAAGGCCGCGACCCTCAACGCCCAGGCCGACAAGATGCGCGCCAAGGCCACCAAGACGGTCGCCGCCCAGAACATGGCGCGCCGCGCGGACAAGCTGCTGTCGGGCCTGGAAGCGGTGCGGCAGTCCGACAAGGTCGCCAAGCTGCGCTTCCCCGATCCCGCGCCGTGCGGCAAGACCCCGCTCACGGCCGAGGGGCTGTCCAAGTCGTACGGCTCGCTGGAGATCTTCACCGACGTCGACCTGGCCATCGACAAGGGCTCCCGGGTGGTCATCCTCGGCCTCAACGGCGCCGGCAAGACGACGCTGCTGCGGCTGCTGGCGGGCGTGGAGCAGCCGGACACCGGTGCGGTCGTCCCCGGCCACGGCCTCAAGCTCGGCTACTACGCCCAGGAGCACGAGACCCTCGACGCCGACCGCACCGTGCTGGAGAACATGCGCTCCGCGGCCCCGGACATGGACCTGGTCGCCGTCCGCAAGATCCTCGGCTCGTTCCTCTTCTCCGGGGACGACGTCGACAAGCCCGCAGGCGTGCTGTCCGGCGGCGAGAAGACCCGGCTCGCCCTTGCCACCCTCGTCGTCTCCAGCGCCAACGTGCTGCTGCTCGACGAGCCCACCAACAACCTCGACCCGGCCAGCCGCGAGGAGATCCTCGGCGCGCTGCGCACCTTCACGGGCGCGGTCGTCCTCGTCACCCACGACGAGGGCGCGGTGGAGGCCCTCCAGCCCGAGCGGATCATCCTCCTGCCCGACGGCGTCGAGGACCTCTGGGGCCAGGACTACGCCGACCTCGTCGCGCTCGCCTGATCCTTCCGGGGCCCGCGGCCGATCATCCGTGTGGATCACTCCACTGGATCATTCGGCCGACGGGTGATCCTTCATCTGTGTGAGATGGGCTCGTACTCCGGCGCGGGAACGTGCGAAATACCGGACGTACGAGCGGATCAGCCGCGTCACATGGGAGAACTCCTTACCGGCCCGGATGACCTGCTCTTTCTCCGCGGCGCTCGGGAAGCGGCCCGGGAAGGTCGTGCGGAATGCCGGATTCCACCCCTCCGGCACCGCGTGTTCGCGTCAACGGGGCGCCAAATGTTGTCGCACGGACCTTGCCGAATGGGTGGCCAGGAAGTCTCCTAGGGGTGATCATGAGAGTCACAGAGCGCACTTCCCTAGAGGAGGCACGGGTGGCCGAGACTCTGAAGAAGGGCAGCCGGGTGACCGGCCCCGCGCGCGAAAAGCTCGCGGCAGACCTCAAGAAGAAGTACGACGGCGGAGCAAGCATCCGGGCGCTGGCCGAGGAGACCGGCCGCTCGTACGGCTTCGTCCACCGGATGCTCAGTGAGTCCGGCGTGACCCTGCGCGGTCGCGGCGGAGCGACACGGGGCAAGAAGGTTTCCACGGCCTGACGCGGCCGGGCTCCTTGCGCAGCGGCTCGGAGTCGTGGCAGAACCACCCGGTCGCGGGAACGGCCGACCGGGTGGTTACTCTTCGGTAATCCAGACTGCGGATCGCCAGGAGGTGCCCGATGTCCGACCCCACTGTGCTGCTGGAACGTGACGGCGTACGACTTGTGACGGAGGATTCCGTCGCAACCGTCACGCTGTGCAACGCGGCCAAGCGCAACGCCCAGTCGCCCGCCCTGTGGCGGGCGCTGGTCGAGGCCGGCCGGCTGCTCCCGGGCAGCGTCAGGGTCGTCGTGCTCCGCGCGGAGGGCGTGTCCTTCTCCGCGGGGCTGGACCGGCAGGCCTTCACGCCCGAGGGCTTCGACGGCGAGCCGTCGTTCATCGACCTCGCGCGCGCTCCCGAGGGCGAACTCGACGCGACCATCGCCGAGTACCAGTCGGCCTTCACCTGGTGGCGGCGGAACGACCTCGTCACCATCGCCGCGGTCCAGGGGCATGCCATCGGGGCGGGCTTCCAGCTGGCCCTCGCCTGCGACCTGCGCGTCGTCGCCGACGACGTGCAGTTCGCCATGCGCGAGACCAGCCTGGGCCTGGTCCCCGACCTCGCCGGCACCAAGCCGCTGACCGAACTGGTCGGCTACGCCCGGGCGCTGGAGATCTGCGCCACGGGCCGCTACGTCGGCGCCGAGGAGGCCTGCGCCACCGGTCTGGCCAACGTCGCCGTCCCCGCGGCCGAGCTGGACGCCACGGTCAAGGACCTGGCGGGCGCGCTGCTGGCCGCACCCCGCGACGCCGTGATCGAGACGAAGGCCCTGCTGCGCGAGGCCTCCGGCCGTACGTACGAGGAGCAGCGCGTGGCCGAGCGCGCCGCCCAGGGCCGCCGCCTGCGGGACCTGGCGGGCGTGGGGGAGTAGCCGCCCGGCCGGGTTCGCGCGTCGTACGTCGCCGGGGCGCCCGAGCGCGGGGCCGGCGCACTCCGGGATCCGGGTGCGCGGGCACCGCGCCGCGAGCCCGGCCTCGCGACCGGGACGCCAGTCCGCCGACGCGCGGGCCCGGGACGCTCGTGTGTCTCCGCGATCAGCGCAGCAGCTGCGACCACGCCGCCGTGGTGGCGGTGGGCCGACCGGCCGTCGCCGACAGGATCACGCCGCCGGCCGGGCACCGCACGGCCCCGGACAGCCGGGTGCCGCGCCCGGCCGCGGCGTGCTCAGCCTGCGGCGATGTCGGTGACCACGACGGTCGTGACGTCCTGCGTCACGGCCGTCACCGCCAGGGCCACCGCCCGCGCGACGTCCAGGGCGCGGTGACCCGCGGCCACCGCGATCTGCACCTGCGACGGATGGCGCTGCCCGCCGAGCCGTGAGGTCAGCCCGGCGACCCCGGGGACCCGCATCGCGGCGCGGCCCGCGGTGGTGGCGGGCACCGCGCCCTCCGGGGGGCCGGTGTCCTCCGGCGGTTCGGCGGCCTGCGCGGGGTGCCCCGTCGGGCCGACGTCGCCGTCGAGCAGCCCGGTGACCGCCAGGTCGATCGCCTCCGGTTCCAGCCCGAGGCCCTCGGTGGCCGCCCGCCACAGTGCGTCGCGCAGCCGCCCGGCCGACTCCGGCAACGGGTGCTCCGGGGTGGCCTCGAAGCGGGCCTCCACGCGCAGCGGCCGCCTCGGCAGGGCCCCGGAGGGCGCCGACTCCGGCAGCGTCCCGGCCACGTCGCCCGGTTCGCCGTCCGGGCCGTCCGGCCCGTCCACCGTGCCGACGCGCAGTGTGCCCAGGCGGATCCCGGGCACCGCCTCGGCGGCCGCGCGCAGCATCCCGGCCGCCGCCCGCTCGGTGACCCACGCCGTGTCCGCGGGCCCGCCCAGGGGGAGGACCCGGCCGTGCCCGAGCTGCCGGCGCACCGCACGAGCCAGCCGGTCCGCGGTCATCGGCCCTCGTCTCCCTCCGCCGCGCGCGTGCGCGCGTGCCGCCATCCTGTCCCTGATCGCTGCATCCTCACGGCGCGACGGGGCATGCCCACATAGTGTGGTGCACGGAGCAGCCCGTACCGCTCCCGCCGTCGGAAACCCGAAGGGAAGAGGTGCGATGACCGAGACCGCTCCGCAGGCGGAGGGGGGCCGGACCCTGGAGAAGGGGAGCAGCCCGGCCGGAAACGGCACGTCAGGGCGGCGCGCGCCCCTGGGGGATCCCGCGACACGCGGGCGCACCACCATCGCGGACGGCGTGGTCGAGAAGATCGCCGGGCTCGCGGCGCGCGACGTGGAGGGCGTGCACGCCCTCGGCTCCGGCGTCTCCCGCGGCTTCGGCGCGGTCCGCGACCGGGTGCCGGGCGGCAGGTCCGTGACCCGGGGGGTGCGGGCCGAGGTGGGCGAGGTGCAGGCAGCCCTCGACCTGGACATCGTCGTCGACTACGGGGTCTCCATCGTGGCGGTCGCGCACGGGGTGCGCGAGAACGTCATCGCGGCGGTGGAACGGATGACCGGCCTGGAGGTCATCGAGGTCAACATCGCGGTGGGCGACGTCAAGCTCCCCGAGGACACGGACGACGACGACCAGGAGCAGCGGGTCCAGTGACGGGCCCCGGGTGGGACACAGGGAGCGGAACGATGAGCATGGCCGTGCTCGGCTTGATCGTCGGGATGGCGCTCGGATTCGCCGGGTTCTTCGGCGGGTTCGCGGCCTTCCTGCTGGTGGCGGCGCTCGGCGCCGTCGGGTTCGTCGTCGGCCGGTTCCTCGACGGCGACCTGGAGCCCGGGGAGTTCTTCCGCAGCCGTGACCGGAGGCGGTGAGCCACGAAGATGACGGCCGCGGTGCCGGCGCCGACGCCCCCCTCACCGCCACACGCCCCCGCGGAGCGCGGCTCGCTGCGCCTCGCCGACCGCGTGCTGGCGAAGATCGCCTCCCAGGCGGCCCGCGAGGCCCTCGCCGACGCCCCCGGACGGGAGTACGTGCCGCGCGGCGCGCGCCCCCAGGCCGGCGTCTCCGTCCACCGCGAGCAGGTGTACGTACGGCTCTCCGTCGAACTCGGCTACCCGGTGGACATCGCGGCGGTGTGCCGGTCGGTAAGCCGCCATGTCACGTCCCGCGTCCAGGAGTTGACGGGCGTCGCGGTCCTCGGGGTGACCGTAGAGGTCGAACGCCTGCACTCGCGGGCCGTCCACCTTGCGCAGGAGGCGAGGGTCCGGTGAACGAACCCGCCCCGGCGCCCCTCCCGCCGGCCGAGCCCCCGCCGCCCGCACCGGCGCGGCGCCGCTCCCGCGCGCGGCGCTTCTGGTCCCCGCGCCGGCTCCCGGCCGCGGTCACCGCCGGGCTCCTGGCCCTCCTGGCCGGGCTGCTGCTCTACGACATCGCCGCGGTACGCGCCGGACGGCCCGGGACGGCCTGGCGCCGGGCCCTCACGGAGCAACTGGCCACCCGCCCGCTGGACGACCCGTGGATCCTTGCCGGGGCCTGCGTGGCGGTCGTGCTGGGGCTGTGGCTGCTCGTCCTCGCCGTCACCCCCGGGCTCCGCGACGTCCTCCCCATGCGCGCCGGAACGGCGCCCGTACGGGCCGGACTCGACCGCCACGCCGCCGAACTCACCCTGCGGGACCGAGCGGTGGAGGTCTCCGGGGTGCGCTCGGCGCGTGTCACGGTCACCCGCCGCACCGCGACGGTGCGTGCCGTGATCGCCTTCCGCGAGACGGAGGCGGTCCACGCCGACCTCGTGGCGGCCCTGAACCAGGCCGTGGAGCAGCTGGGCCTGGCCCGGCCGCTCGGCCTCGCGCTGCACGTCCGCCGTGTCGGAGAGGGGTGAGGCGCCGTGCGCGCCACTGTCAACCGGGTCGTCCTCGCCCTCACCGGGCTGCTCCTGGTGCTGGGCGGCGCCGTCGTGCTGTGCTCCGCGACGGGACTGCTGCACCGCCCGTACACGGGACGGGACGACGTGCTGCTCAGCGAGGGCGACCGGACCCGCTACGAGGGCACCTCGTGGTGGTGGCCGGTGGTGATCGGCGTGCTGGCCCTGGGTCTGCTGTGCGCCCTGTGGTGGCTGCTCGCCCAGGTGCGCGACCGCAGGTTGCGCCGGCTTGCGGTGGACGCCGACGAGGACGGCCTGGTCCTGCTGCGCGGCCGAGCCCTGGAGGAGATCATCGCCGCCGACGCCGAGCAGCTCCACGGCGTCGAGCACGCCACCACCGCGCTCATGGGCACGCCCACCGCACCCCGCGCCCGGCTCCAGCTCGCCCTGTCCCCGCACGCCGTCCCCGGCGACGTCCTCGCCGCGCTCGACTCCGCCGTCCTCGACAGCGCACGCGTCAGCGCCGGCCTCCCCCTGCTCCCCGCCGAGGCCCGCCTGCGCGCCGTCAGCCACCGCGCGGCCCGCGTCACCTGACCGCCCCGGGGGCGGGCGTCCGCGGCGGGACGGGGCTCCGCGGTGCGGGTCCGTGCGGGCGTCAGCGCCGGCCTTCTCCCGCTTCCTGCCGAGGCCCGCCGTCAGCCACCGTGCGGCGTCCTCGCCGGGACGGGGCTCAGAAGCCGCTCCGGGCCCCGCCGTCCACGGGGAGCATGATCCCCGTCAGGTAGGACGCCGCGGGCGACAGCAGGAACGCCGCGGCACGGCCGAACTCCTCCGGGGTGCCGTAGCGGCGCAGCGGGATGCGCTCGCTGAGACGGGCGCGGGCGGCCTCCGCGTCGCCGGTGCGGGCGTCGAGCTCGCGCACGCGGTCGGTGTCGATCCGGGCGGGCAGCAGCCCCACCACGCGGATGCCGCGCGGCCCCAGCTCGTTGGCGAGGTTCTTGGCGTAGCCCGCCAGGCCCGGCCGCAGCCCGTTGGAGACCGCGAGCCCGGGGATCGGCTCGTAGACCGAGCCGGAGAGCACGAAACCGATGACGCCGCCCTCGCCGAGCTCGTCGGCGGCCGCCCGGGACAGCCGTACGGCACCGAGGAAGACGGACTCGAACGCGGCCCGCCACTGGTCGTCCCCGATGACGTCGGTGTGGCCCGCGGGCGGACCGCCCACGCTGATGAGGAAGCCGTCGAGCCTGCCGAACGCCCGCCGGGCCGCGGCGACCAGCCGTTCCGGCGCCTGCGGTTCGGCGTTGTCGGCGACGACGCCGGTCGCCCGATCCGCGCCGCCCAGAGCCGCGACGGCGCCGGCCACCGACGCCTCGCCGCGGCCGCCGACGACCACCCGCGCACCGTCGGCCGCCAGTTCCCGCGCGGCGGCGAGGCCCAGCCCGCGGGTCGCGCCCGTCACGACGTACACCCTGTCCTTCAACCCGAGGTCCATGCGTCATCGTCCTCCGTCGCGACCGGACAGCGTGAGCGCGGTGTTGACCAGGCCGATGTGGCTGAACGCCTGCGGGAAGTTGCCCAACTGGCGTCGCTCGACCGGGTCCCACTCCTCCGCCAGCAGGCCGACGTCGTTGCGCAGGCCCAGCAGCCGTTCGAACAGCTCGCGGGCCTCGTCGACGCGGCCGATCCGGTGCAGCGCGTCCGCGAGCCAGAACGAGCAGGCCAGGAAGGCGCCTTCGCCGCCGGGCAGCCCGTCCACGCTGCTGTCCTCCAGGGTGTAGCGCCGGACGAAGCCGCCGTGGTCCAGTTCGCGGCGCACCGCCTCCACCGTGCCCACCACCCGGCTGTCGGTGACGGGCAGGAAGCCCACCTGCGGGATGAGCAGGGTCGCCGCGTCCAGCTCCTTGGAGCCGTAGTACTGGGTGAAGGTGTTGCGCTCCCGGTCGAAGCCCTTGCGGCACACCTCGCGGTGCACCTCGCTGCGCATCGCCCGCCAGGAGTCCGCGTCGCCCGACAGGTGCGGCTGGTTCTCCAGGGTGCGCACCGCCCGGTCGGCCGCCACCCACGCCATCACCTTGGAGTGCACGAAGTTCCGCCGTTCGCCCCGCACCTCCCACAGGCCCTCGTCGGGCTCGTGCCACTTGCTCTCCAGGAAGTCCATCAGCGTGCGCTGCACCGCCCAGGCGTGCGGTTCGTCACGCAGTCCGAAGCTGCGGGCGAGGAAGAGCGAGTCGAGGACCTCGCCGTAGACGTCGAGCTGGAGCTGCTTGGCCGCGGCGTTGCCGGTCCGCACCGGCAGGGACGCCTCGTATCCCGTCAGCCAGTCCAGTTCCTCCTCCGGCAGCCGGCGCTCGCCCGCCAGCCCGTACATGATCTGCAGGTCGGCCGGGTCGCCGGCGACGGCACGCAGCAGCCAGTCACGCCAGTGGTAGGCCTCCTTGAGGTAGCCGGTCTCCACCAGCACGTTCAGGGTGAGCGTCGCGTCGCGCAGCCAGCAGAAGCGGTAGTCCCAGTTCCGCACCCCGCGGATCTCCTCGGGCAGCGAGGAGGTCGCCGCCGCGGCGATGCCGCCGCTGGGCGCGTACGTGAGCGCCTTGAGGGTGATCAGCGAGCGCAGCACCGCGTCCCGCCAGGGACCTTCGTAGCGGCACTTGGCCGACCAGGACTCCCAGTCGGCGCAGCTCTGCTCCAGCGCCCGGACGGGGTCGATCAGGCGGGGCCGGCTCTCGTGGGAGGGGTGCCAGGTCAGGGCGAAGGCCACCCGCTCGCCCTCGGCGACGGTGAAGTCGGCGTGCGTCGCGAAGCCCTTGCCGTACATGGGCACCTGGGGTTCGCTGCGCAGCCACACCGAGTCGGGCCCGGCGATGGCGACGCGGTGGCCGTCGGTGCGGCGCACCCAGGGGACGACCCGCCCGTAGTCGAAGCGCAGCCGCAGCTCGCTGGTCATCGCGACGCTTCCGCGCACGCCCTCGACGATGCGCATCACGTCCGGGGCGCGGTCGCGCTGCGGCATGAAGTCGATCACCTTGACGGCGCCGTCCCGCGTCTCCCACACGCTCTCGAGCACCAGGGTGCCGTCTCGGTAGGCGCGGCTCGTGCAGGGCTCCTCGCGCCAGGCCGAGGCCGGGGCGATCCGCCAGTTGCCGTTGTCCTCGTCGCCCAGCAGCGCGGCGAAGCAGGCGGGGGAGTCGAAGCGCGGCAGGCAGAGCCAGTCGAGGGAGCCGCTCCGGGAGACCAGCGCGACGGTCTGCAGGTCGCCGATGATCGCGTAGTCCTCGATCAGTGCCGCCACGGTCGGCCTCCGTCTCTCCCTCGTACGAGGGTCCCCGCTCTACGAGGGTGCCCCTGGCGCTAAGGCGACGCGACCGCAGCGGCGGCAGGCTCCGCCGTACCGCCCGTCTCCTCCGGAGCCGCGTCGAGGGCGGCGAGCCGCTCCCGCCGCTCCCGGCGGACGAGGATGACCCAGCCGACCGGCACCATGGCGGTGAACAGCCACCACTGGATCGCATACCCCATGTGCATGCCGATGCTGCCGTGGTCGGGGTCCGGGATCAGCTCGGGCTGCCGCCCCGAGGGCTTGGGGGAGGTCGTCGTCAGCTCGACGTAGCCGCCGACCGGCCGCTCCGACGCGGGCAGCTCCTCGGCCACCAGCGTGCTGTTGATCAGCATGATCATGCGGTCGGGCAGTCCGCCCTTGTTCCGGATGCCGGTCGCCGCCGTGGTCTCGTCCGGGCGCAGCCGGCCGGTGACGGTGACCTCGCCCGACGGGGCCGCCGGGACCTTCGGGACCCTCGTCAGGTCGGTGCCGGCCGGGATCCAGCCCCGGTTGACCAGCACCGACCGGCCGTCGGCCAGGACCAGCGGGGTGATCACGTGGTAGCCGATGCTGTCCCCGTCGGCGGCGGTGCGCTGGCGGGCGACGACCTCGTGCGCGGTGTCGTAGTGCCCGGTCGCGGTGACCGTGCGGTAGACCTCCCGCTTCGGCACGGCCGTGCCGGGGGCGGTCAGCGACTCCACGGGGACGGGCTTCGCCTCCAGGTTGTCCGCGATCAGGTGGTTGCTGGCCACCCGGCGCTCGTGCCGGTGCAACTGCCAGTAGCCCAGCTTGACCATGACGGGCATCAGGAGCAGTGCGATGAGGGTGAGGATCACCCACTGCCGGGACAACAGGAAGCGGTACACCCCATGACCGTACAACTCGGTCGCGGGGCGCTCTCCGGAGGGGTCGGGCGGTTGCCGTGCCGGGGTCACCGGCCGTCACCGGGACCGTCGGTCGCCGGCAGCGCCGCGGTCAGCCGCCACCGGGCAGCGAGCCGACCCGGTCGACGATGCCGCTGCGGCCCTCCGCCTTCGAACAGTGACCGCCGCAGTACCAGTGGCCGTCGACCTCGACCCCGTGGCCGACGATCCGCACCCGGCAGTGCTCGCAGATGGGCGCCATCCGGTGGATGGCGCACTCGAAGCTGTCGAAGACGTGCACGGCCCCTTGGGCGTGCACTTCGAAGCTCATCACGTAGTCGTTTCCGCATACTTCGCATCGGGCCATGAGGCCCAGGGTGCGGGCCGGGCCCTGGTGCGGCAATCGGTGACCGGGTGCGTCGCGGGCGCACCACTCGAACGGCGGCGTCAGCCGTGCACGTCCGGCGCGGGGGCGACGTCGCCCAGCAACCGGGCGAAGCGGCGCTCGTCGACGACCGGGGTGCCGAGCTGCCGGGCCCGCACGGCCTTCGTGGTGAGCGAGTCGGGGTCGTTGGTCACCAGGAGGCTGGTCAGCCGGCTCACCGAGGACGACACGTGCAGCCCCGCCTCGGTGGCGCGGTCCTCCAGCAGCTCCCGGTCGATGCTCGTGTCGCCCGAAAAGGCGACCCGCATCCCCTGGACGAGGGGTCCCCCGGACTCCAGCCGCCCCGGGTTGGGGTAGGGGCAGGCCGGGCGCCGCCGCGAGGGGCGCCAGCTCATCGGCCGGTACGTGCTGCGGTAGCCCGCGGCGGCCGACTGCGCGGGGGCGGCCGTGTCGATCCACTCCGTCAGCGGGCGGCAGGCGTGCAGCGGCAGCTGGAGTCCGCCCGCCGCGGCCTGGCGCAGGCTGGGCCGGAACACCTCCGCCAGCACGCGTGCGTCGTCCAGCGCGTGGTGGGCGCGCTGCTGGACGACGCCGAAGTGCGCGGCCAGGGACTCCAGCTTGTGGTTGGCCAGCGGCAGCGCGAGCGCCTTGGAGAGCACGATGGTGCACAGCCGGTGCTGCACGGGCGCCACGGTGCCGGCCCGCGCGAACTCCCGGGCGAGCATGGACCAGTCGAAGACCGCGTTGTGGGCGACGAACACCCGGTCCGACAGCCGTTCCGCCAGCTCGGCGGCGACCTCGCCGAAGAGCGGGGCGTCGGCGAGCATCTCCGAGGTGAGGCCGTGGATCCACACCGGGCCCGGGTCCCGCTGCGGGTTGACGGGGGTGTACCAGTGGTCCTGCACCTCGCCGTGCGCGTCCAGCCGGTAGACGGCCGCGGACACTATCCGGTCGTCGCGGCCGAGGCCGGTGGTCTCGACGTCCACGACGGCGTATCCGTCGGGGTAGGCCTCTGGCCACGACGGTTGCGGAAGCTGGGGCGCGTGCATGGAGGAACACAATACGGGCGGCCACCGACAGTGCCCGCCGCCACCCGGCCCTGGCGCACCGTCGGATGACTCCGCGGACGGGCCGCCCGGGGCGGCGTGCCGGAGGCGTGACGCGGCCGTCCGCCGCGTCAACCACCCGCCCCACGGGCTTGGTTGGGAAACCGCCCCGGCGGGGCCGGCCGGCCGGGCGGATCCCCGCCGGTACCCCCGGGTAGAACCGATCGGTAACGACCCCTGGCCGGGGCCGCCACGCGCCCTTAAGGTGCGCGCATGCCGCAACTCCCCGATGCCGTGATGTGGTCCATACCCGCGTTCGTGCTGCTCACCGTCCTGGAGCTGATCAGCTACCGGATCCATCCGGACGAGGACGCCGCCGGGTACACCGCCCAGGACACCGCGACGAGCCTGTCGATGGGACTCGGCAGCCTGTTCTTCGACTTCCTCTGGAAGATCCCGATCGTCGCGGTCTACACCGCCGTGTACGAGCTCACCCCGCTCCGGGTGCCCGTGCACTGGTGGACGATCCCGCTGATGCTGCCGGCGCAGGACTTCTTCTACTACTGGCAGCACCGCGGCCACCACGTGGTCCGCATCCTGTGGGCGAGCCACGTGGTGCACCACTCCAGCCGGAACTTCAACCTCTCCACCGCGCTGCGGCAGCCGTGGACCGGCATGACGTCGTGGGTGTTCTACCTGCCGATGATCGCCTGCGGGGTGCACCCGGCGGCACTGGCGTTCTGCTCCTCGCTCAACCTCGTCTACCAGTTCTGGATCCACACCGAGCGCGTCGACAGGCTGCCCCGCCCGGTCGAGTACGTCCTCAACACCCCCTCGCACCACCGCGTCCACCACGCCTCGCAGGGCGGCTACCTGGACCGCAACTTCGGCGGCATCCTGATCGTCTGGGACCGGCTGTTCGGGTCCTTCGCGGCGGAGGGGGAGCGTCCGGTCTTCGGCCTCACCAAGAACATCACCACGTTCAACCCGCTGCGGGTGGCCACCCACGAGTACGCCGCCATCGCCCGCGACGTCGCCGGCGCCCGCGGCTGGCGGGACCGCGCGGGCCACGTCCTGCGCGGCCCCGGCTGGAGTCCGCGGGGAGAGGAGCCGGCGGCGTGACGCGGGCGCGGGCCGCCCGCGCGGTCCTGGCCGTCTTCGCGGTGGCCGCCGCCGTGCACCTGGCCGCGCAGCTCGCGGGCTCCGTGACGGCCGACCACCTCACCAAGCCCGTCCTGGTGCCGCTGCTCGCGGCCTGCGCTGCGCTGCGCGGCGGCCCCCGGCTGCTGGTCGCGGCGTTGCTGTGCGGCTGGGCCGGGGACGTGCTGCTGCAGCTCGGCGGGGACACGTCCTTCCTCGCCGGGATGGTCGCCTTCGCGGCCGGGCACGTCTGTTACCTCACACTCCTCACCGCGCGCGGGGCCTTCGCCGACCGGCGGCGAGCGGCCGCGACGGCGGCCTGCTACGCGGTCGTCTGGCTCGCCGTGCTCCTCGTGGTGTGGTCCGGTCTGCCCTCCGGACTGCGGATCCCGGTCGCCGCGTACAGCCTGCTGTTGACGGCCACGGCGACCGCCGCGGCCGCGTCCGGCCGGCGGGCGGTCGCGCTGGGCGGGGCGCTCTTCCTGCTCTCGGACACCCTGCTCGCGACCCGGCTCGCCGACTTGCCGCAGCTGCCGGCGGCCGGCTTCTGGATCATGCTCACCTACCTCGGCGCGCAGTTCCTGCTCGCTACCGGCCGGTACGGTGGTACGACCCCATTCGCACCAGCAGCGAGGACGACCTCCGTATGCGCGCCACCGTGATCCACGCCCCCCACGACATCCGCGTGGAGGAGGTGCCGGACCCGGCGGTCCGGCAGCCCACCGACGCGGTGGTGCGCGTGGTGCTGGCCTGCGTCTGCGGCAGCGACCTGTGGGCGTACCGCGGTGAGTCGGCCCGGCAGCCGGGACAGCGCATCGGGCACGAGTTCCTGGGCGTCGTAGAGGAGACCGGCTCCGAGGTGTCCGGGCTGAAGCCGGGCGACCTGGTCGTCTCGCCCTTCGTGTGGTCCGACGGCACGTGCGCCTACTGCGCGGAGGGCCTGACGACCTCCTGCCCGGCCGGCGGCTTCTGGGGCCAGGTCGGCTCCGACGGCGGCCAGGGCGAGGCCGTACGCGTGCCGTTCGCGGACGCCACCTTGGTGCGGCTGCCCGCGGAGGCGCTGTCCGACGAGCGCCTGCTGGCCGGTCTGCTCACCCTTTCCGACGTGCTGGGCACCGGACATCACGCCGCGGTCGGCGCCGGTGTGCGGCCCGGCGCCACCGTCGCGGTGGTGGGCGACGGCGCGGTGGGCCTGTGCGGGGTGCTCGCCGCCCGGCGGCTCGGCGCGGAGCGGATCATCGCACTCGGCCGGCACGAGGACCGCACCGCCGTCGCCCGCGCCTTCGGGGCCACCGACGTCGTCGCCGAGCGCGGCGAGGCGGCCGTCGCGGCGGTCCGCGAACTGACCGGCGGCCACGGCGCCCACGCCGTCATCGAGGCCGTCGGCACCGAGCAGTCGATGCGTACCGCGGTCGCCGTCACCCGCGACGGCGGCGCCGTCGGCTACGTCGGCGTCCCGCACGGCAGCGGCACCGGCCTCGACCTGAGCGACATGTTCGACCGCAACGTCTCCCTGCGCGGCGGCGTCGCCCCGGTCCGCACCTACATCCCCGAACTGCTCCCCGACATCCTCGACGGGACGATCGACCCGTCCCCGGTCTTCGACCTCACCGTCGGCCTGGACGGAGTCCCGGGCGGCTACAAGGCGATGGACGAGCGGATCGCGCTGAAGGTCCTCGTCAGGGCCTGACCCGGTCCGGGACGGCGGAGCGCCCGGCGGGTATCCCGCCGGGCGCTCCCTTGTGCCGGGTACGACGCGTCACCCGCGAGGCGTCACCTGGTGACGGCGTCCAGGGCGTCGACGACGCCGTGGCCGTAGAAGCTGTTCACGTGCCGCCCGGTGGTGCAGGTGGCGTCCTGCACGCCGTTGCCGTCCGGGTCGTACAGTCCCGTCGGGCAACCCGGGTCGTCCGCCTGGGCCTTGAGCATCCACTGCAGCTGCTCCGGCGAGGCGTGCGGGTGGCGGCTCTTGATCAGCGCGGCGACGCCGGCCACGTGCGGGCTGGCCATCGACGTGCCCTGCAGGTAGCCGTAGGTGTTGCCGGGCAGGGTGGACAGGATGCGTCCGTTGGCCGAGGGCGTGGCGGGGATCTGGTAGCGGTCGCCGCCGGGGGCCGCGACGTCGACGACGCCCAGGCCGTAGCTGGAGTAGTACGACTTCAGCTTCTGCACGCCGGTCGCGGACACGGTGACGACGCCCGGCAGCTGGGTCGGGATGTCCCAGCAGACGTGCGGGTCGATCGTCCGGGTGACCGGGGTGGTGTCGTCGGGGCTCGTCGCGTCCACGATCGCGTCGGAGTCGAGGTCGTGGTTGGAGTTGCCCGCGGAGGCGACGTTCAGCACGCCCTTCTTGTGGGAGTACTGCGCGGCCCGGTTGACGGCGTCGACGATGGCCCGCTGGTCGGGGTCGCCGAAGCAGTTGTAGAGCCACGGGTCGATGTAGTAGCTGTTGTTGGTGATCTCGACGCCGTGGTCGGCGGCGAAGACGAAGGCGCAGACCACGCTCTCCGGGAAGAACAACTGGGTGACGGGGTCGGCCACCTTGATGGAGGCGACCTTCACACCCGGGGCGACGCCGGCCACGCCTATCCCGTTGCGCGCCGCGGCGATCTCACCCGCGACGTGCGTGCCGTGGTAGGCGTCCGGCGTGTACGGACGCCAGGCGCCCGGGCTGGTGTCGGCCTTGCCGCCCACGCAGTTGGCGGACTGTGCGGCCGAGAAGTTCGCGGTCAGGTCCGGGTGGGTGTCGTCCACGCCGGTGTCGATGACGGCGACGGTGACCTTGCGGCTGCCGGGGTTGATCCGGGCGGCCTTGTCGGCCCGGATGGCCGGCAGGTCCCACTGGTCCGGCTCCATCGGCTCCTGCCCGGCGGTGGCCGCGGCCTTCGCCCGCGCGGCGTCGGCGGCCGTGATCTCCTGCACCGCGCCCAGCTCCGTCGTCGACGCCGTGGACAGCGCGGCCGTACGGGTCGCCCCGGCCGTCTGCACACCGCGGACCTTGCGCATCTCGCTCGCGAACGCGGGGTTGGCCGAGTGGACGACGATCACGCCGATCCGGTCGTAGGTGGTGACGACGTCACCGCCGTTGCGGGACACGGCCCGCTCGACGGACTTGACGGTGCCCCGGTCGGTCCTGGTGTTGACCACGTACGACAGCGAGGGGCCGTCGTACACGGCACCGCCGCCGCCCGAGGCGGATCCGGCGGTGGCGGCCGAGGCGGCGTTCGGCAGGAAGGCGAGGGCACTCGCCACGGCGAATCCGATGGGTAGCGCGAAGGCGCGGCGCCGTCCGGGCAGTGGAGCCATGGGATCTCCAATCGTCCAAACACCCGTCCTGGCGGGCAGGGTTGCCCTTGGACGGGTACATGACGCTGGAAGCTATCGCCGCCGTCCACGCGCTATCAATGGATTGGTAAAGAAAGCTCAAGTTCCGGTTGCCGAAGAAGAACCAGTTTTCAACTACCGCCCTCTGTCGAAGGCCGTGGTCGCGCCTCTACCATGCGCGGGTCCGATCTTTACGTGACGTAGCTCACGTCGGCGCCGCATGCGCCGACGCGGGTCGCGTCGCCCGCTCGTGCCCGCTCAAGCTCCGCCCCACAGGAGGCATCGTGGACCCCGCACGACCTTCGGCAAGCTCCGGTCCGCCGTCTGCCGACTCGTACGCCGAGGTGCAGGCGAGCGCGGAGTTCGCCCAACTGCGCCGCTCCTACCGCTCGTTCGCGTTCCCGCTCACGTTCGCGTTCATCACCTGGTACCTGCTGTACGTCCTGCTGTCGAACTACGCCGGCGGCTTCATGGACACCAAGGTCGTGGGCCACATCAACGTCGCCCTCGTCTTCGGGCTCGCGCAGTTCGCCACCACCTTCGGCATCGCCGTCTGGTACTCCCGGCACGCGAACGCCAAGCTCGACTCCCGCGCGGACGCCCTCAAGGCGCGCCTGGAAGGCACTGGTTCCAGGGGCGCCGACGACACCGACGACACCGAGAGCACGGAGGCCACCGCATGACCGCGCTGCACACCACGGGAGTCCAGGTGGTCGCGGTCGGCGCGAGTGAGCACCGGCCGCTGATCATCACCCTGTTCTCGGTCTTCGTCGTCGCGACGCTCGGCATCACCGTCTGGGCGGGCCGCCAGACCAAGGACGCCACCGACTTCTACGCCGGCGGACGCTCCTTCAGCGGCTTCCAGAACGGCCTGGCGATCTCCGGCGACTACATGTCGGCCGCGTCCTTCCTCGGCATCGCCGGTTCCATCGCACTCGTCGGCTACGACGGCTTCCTCTACTCGATCGGCTTCCTCGTCGCCTGGCTGGTGGCGCTGCTGCTGGTCGCCGAACCGCTGCGCAACTCCGGCCGGTTCACCATGGCGGACGCCCTCGCCTTCCGGCTGCGGCAGCGCCCGGTGCGAACGGCCGCGGGCATCTCGACCATCGTTGTCAGCATCTTCTACCTGCTGGCCCAGATGGTGGGCGCGGGCGCGCTGGTGGCCCTGCTGCTCGGCATCACCGGCGAGGGACCGCGCCGTCTGATCGTCATACTCGTCGGCGTCGTCATGGTGCTGTACGTGACCATCGGCGGCATGAAGGGCACCACCTGGGTGCAGATGGTCAAGGCGGTGCTGCTGATCGGCGGGACCCTGCTGATCACCTTCCTGGTCTTCGCCAAGTTCAACTGGAACCTGTCCTCGCTGCTGGGCGCGGCCGCGGAGAAGAGCGGCAAGGGGGCGGCCTTCCTGGAGCCGGGGCTGAAGTACGGCGTCACGGCGACCTCGAAGATCGACTTCATCTCGCTGGGCCTGGCCCTCGTCCTCGGCACGGCCGGCCTGCCGCACATCCTGATCCGCTTCTACACCGTGCCCACCGCCCGGGCCGCCCGTACCTCGGTGAACTGGGCGATCGGCATCATCGGCTGCTTCTACCTGATGACGATCGCGCTGGGCTTCGGGGCCGCCGCCCTGCTCACCCCGGAGACGATCACCACCTCCAACGCGGCCGGCAACACCGCGGCCCCGCTGCTCGCCCAGGAGATCGGCGGCGGCGCGGACTCCACGGGCGGCGCGATCCTGCTCGCGGTGATCTCCGCGGTGGCCTTCGCCACCATCCTGGCGGTGGTCGCGGGACTCACCCTCGCCTCCTCGTCGTCCTTCGCGCACGACCTGTACGCCAACGTCATCCGCAAGGGCACGGCGAGCGAGAAGGAGGAGGTCGCGGCGGCGAAGATCGCCGCAATCGCCATCGGGGCCGTGGCGATCCTGCTCGGCATCTTCGCGGGCAAGCTCAACATCGCCTTCCTGGTCGCCCTGGCCTTCGCCGTCGCGGCCTCCGCGAACCTGCCGACGCTCCTCTACAGCCTGTTCTGGAAGCGCTTCAACACCACCGGCGCGCTGTGGAGCATCTACGGCGGTCTGATCACCTCCGTGTTCCTGGTGGTCTTCTCGCCCGTGGTCTCGGGCAAGGCGACCGCGATGTTCCCCGGCGTCGACTTCCACTGGTTCCCGCTGGAGAACCCCGGGATCATCTCCATCCCCGTCGGTTTCCTGCTCGGTGTGGTGGGCACGCTCCTGTCCAAGCCGGAGGAGGACGCCGACCGCAAGTACGCGGAGCTGGAGGTCCGGTCCCTCACCGGAGCCGGGGCGCATTAAACAGACTGTTGAACGTCAGTGCCGTCCCGTAGGCTGCGAAGTAACGGGACGGCACTGTCGTCCCACCACCGACCCGCACAGGGAGGCGCGCCGTGCTGATCGACACCTACGGCCGGATCGCGACCGACCTGCGGGTCTCGCTGACCGACCGGTGCAATCTGCGGTGCACCTACTGCATGCCCGAGGAGGGCCTGCAGTGGCTCGGCAAGCCCGACCTGCTCACCGACGACGAGATCGTCCGGCTGGTGGGGATCGCCGTCACCCTGCTCGGCGTCGAGGACGTCCGCTTCACCGGCGGCGAGCCGCTGCTGCGTCCCGGCCTCGTCGGCATCGTGCAGCGCTGCGCCGAGCTGGCGCCCCGCCCCAAGCTCTCCCTCACCACCAACGGCATAGGCCTCGCCCGGACCGCGGCGGCGCTGCGCGGGGCCGGGCTGGACCGGGTCAACGTCTCCCTGGACACCCTGCGTCCCGACGTCTTCCAGACCCTGACCCGCCGCAAGCGGCACGAGGACGTCGTCCGCGGCCTCGAGGCCGCCCACGCCGCGGGTCTGACCCCGGTCAAGGTCAACACCGTGCTGATGCGCGGCGTCAACGACGGCGAGGCCCCCGAGCTGCTGGCCTGGGCCCTGGAGCGCGGCTACGAGCTGCGCTTCATCGAGCAGATGCCGCTGGACGCCCAGCACGGCTGGCAGCGCAGCGACATGGTCACCGCCGAGGAGATCCTGGAGAGTCTGCGGACCCGCTTCACACTGACCCCCGAGCCCGACGGGGCCCGGGGACACGCCCCCGCCGAACGCTGGCTGGTGGACGGCGGCCCCGCCCGGGTCGGTGTGATCGCCTCCGTCACCCGGCCCTTCTGCCGGGCCTGTGACCGCACCCGCCTCACCGCCGACGGTCAGGTGCGCAACTGCCTGTTTGCGCGCGAGGAGACCGATCTGCGGGCCGCGCTGCGCTCCGGCGGCTCCGACGAGGAGGTCGCCGAGCTCTGGCGGAAGGCGATGTGGGGCAAGAAGGCCGGCTCCGGCCTCGACGACCCCACGTTCCTGCAGCCCGAGCGGCCCATGTCAGCCATCGGCGGCTGAGCTCTTCTCCCACTCCTCGAAGCGCACGACGTCCTTCAGGAAGCCGCGGACGCCCAGGAACGACGACAGGTGTTCGCGGTGCTCCTCGCACGCCAGCCAGGTCTTGCGGCGCTCGGGCGTGTGGATCTTCGGGTTGTTCCAGGCGAGCACCCACACGGCGGGGGCGCGGCAACCCTTGGCGGAGCAGATCGGCGATTCGTCGTTCACGAACCCCATCCAAACATGGCGACGCCGGGCAGCCACGGGGGGAGCCGCCCGGCGTCGGTCCGTCGCTCCGACGGGGGATGCGGAGCGCGTACGCAGTATGTCACGCACCATGGCCCGCAGTGCAGGGGATCCTCATGATTGATCTGAGGTTTTCCTGAGCTTCGGAGCGGGGGATGAACCGGTGCAAAGGTTCAGACCTGACCGGAACGCGGGCGTCCGTCGTCCTCCGGGATCCGCTCCGCCGGCAGGTGCGTCTCCCCGGTCCCGCCGGGGCCGAGCGCCGGCGGCGCCGGCGGCGCTACCCGCGCCGAGGGCAGCCCGGGCGCGTTTTCCCGGCCGGCGTTGGCGATGACGACCGCGACGTAGGGCATCACCAGGCCGAGGACCAGCGCGATCCAGGCCAGGGGCGCCGAGACGTGCCACAGCACGACCGCCAGGATGAAGGACACGGTGCGGACCGACATCGAGATGATGTAGCGCCGCTGCCTTCCGCGGACGTCCTCGGTGAGCCCCGCCGCGGTCCCGGTGATCCGGAAGACCTCGGTACCGCTCCGCTTCCGCATCACGTTCCACCACCTGCTCGAAACGCCGGAAGCCACCCGGTTCCGGCACGGTCCACGTTACGCCGCGGGTCTGTCACAGTGGAGACCGGGGAGGCCGCCCGTGTGTGACAGCACCCGCCGTACGGCGTATGGCCGCCTTCCGCATGCGTCGTACCCCGGCCGCACCGAGACTGGCCGCATGAACTGGTTCTGGGCGATCATCGTCGGCATCGTGCTCGGCTTCCTGGCGAAGCTGCTCCTGCCGGGGAAGCAGGACATCCCCTGGTGGCTCACCATCATCTGCGGCATCCTCGGCGCCTTCCTGGGCAACGCGGTCGCCGGATGGGTCGGGGTGCGGCACACCAGCGGCGTCGACTGGACCCGTCACGTGCTGCAGATCCTGGGCGCGATCCTCGTGGTCGCCGTGATCACACCGCTGTGGGCCTCGATCCGCGGCAGGCGCCGGCGGACGGCCACCTGACGGGGCGTCCGGCCTCCCGACGGAGGCGTGCGGCTCAGAGGACGTGCTGCCGCAGATGCGTCGGCGGCACCAGATCGGTGAGCCACACCCCGTTGGCGCTCACCCGGAAGACGTGACCTACGGCGGCCAGCCCCGCGGCGTCCACCTCCAGCACCACCGGACGGCCGTGCCGCGTACCGACGCGCACGGCCGTCTCGACGTCCGCGGAGAGGTGGACGTCCTGCCGGGACATCGGCTTGAGCCCCTCGCGCAGCACCACCGGCAGGGTGGTGCTCGCCGTGCCGTGGAAGAGGACGGCCGGCGGGTCCGCCGGGGACAGCCCGAGGTCGACCTCCACCGAGTGCCCCTGGCTGGCCCGGATCCGCCGCCCGTCCTCCGAGAAGGCGTAGCGCTTCTTGTTGTTGTTGGCCACGACGTGGTCGAGGTCGGCGCGCGAGAAGTGCCGGCCCGACCGGCGGGACGCGGCGATCAGCTCGTCCACGTCCACCCAGCCGGCCGGGTCGAGGGTGATCCCGATCGAGGCCGGGTCGTGCCGCAGCACCCGCGCCAGGAACTTCGAGACCTTGACCGTCTGCTTCTCGTTCATCGCCCCACCCGTCGTCCTGGTCAGACGCCCTGGCTGACCGAGCTCATGTTGAAGTCCGGGACCCGCATCGCCGGGAACGCGGCCCGGGTGAACCAGTCGCTCCACTCGCGCGGCAGCGTGCGCTCGGTGCGGCCCACCTCGGTGGCCCGGCCCAGCAGGTCGACCGGCGACTCGTTGAACCGGAAGTTGTTCACCACACCGGTCACCTCGCCGCCCTCCACCAGGTAGACCCCGTCCCGGGTCAGCCCGGTCAGCAGCAGCGTGGCCGGATCCACCTCGCGGATGTACCACAGGCAGGTCAGCAGCAGGCCGCGCTCGGTGTCCGCCACCATCTCCTCCAGCGACCGCTTGCCGCCGCCGTCCAGGACCAGGTTGCCCCCGGACGGCGCGAACGGCAGGCCCGTCAGCCCGGCGCTGTGCCGCGTGGTGGACAGCCGGTTGAGCACGCCTTCGCGCACCCAGTCGGTGGCCTCGACGGGCAGCCCGTTGTCGAAGACCGACGCGACGTCGCCCGAGGCGTGCGCGATGACGAACGGCGCCGACTCCAGACCCGGTTCGGCCGGGTCGCTGCGCAGCGTCAGCGGCAGCTCGGAGAGCTTCTCGCCGACCCGGGTGCCCCCGCCCGGGCGGCTGAAGACCGTACGGCCCTCCGCCGCGTCACGGGCCGCGGCGCTCCACTGCTGGTAGATCACCAGGTCCGCGACGGCGGACGGCGGCAGCAGCGTCTCGTACCGCCCGGCGGGCAGGTCGACCCGGCGCTCGGCCCAGGCCAGGCGCTGCGCGAGGTCGGCCTCGAGGGCGGCCGGGTCGACGTCGGTGAAGTCGCGGGTGGCGGCTCCCGCCCACGCCGAGCGGGACATGTCCTCGGACTTGGCGTTGAGTTCCAGGGTGCCGCTGGGCTGGTCGTGACGGAGCCGCAGCCCCGTGGACGTGCCCAGGTAGGTCGAGGTGACCGAGTGGTACGCGAAGCCGTACAGCCTCCGGCCGCCGGCCCGCGCCGCGGCGAAGGACTCGCCCAGGGCGGGCGCGAAGGCGGCGAACACCTCGGAGGAGGTCTCGGCCGGCGGCTCGGTGAAGGAGGCGCTCGCCGGCACCCCCTCGACCAGCGGCTGGGCGTCCTCGGCGGGACCGGCGGCGCGTGCGGCCGCCTCGGCGGCCCGTACCAGCGGCTCCAGTTCGTCCGCGGTGACCGCCGCACGGGACACCACGCCCGAGGCGGTGCCCTGCGAGCCGTCCACCGTCGCGACCACGGTCAGGCTGCGGCCGCGCGTCACGCCGTTGGTGGTCAGGGCGTTGCCCGCCCAGCGCAGGTTGGCCGAGGAGTCCTCGTCGGCGATGACCACGCAGCCGTCCGCGTGGGACAGTTCCAGGGCGCGCTCGACGATCTCGTGGGGCTTCGAAACGGAGCTCATCGACCGGCCTCCTGCGTGGTGTTGAGGATGTTGACGCCGCGGAAGAGCGCGGAGGGGCAGCCGTGCGAGACGGCGGCGACCTGGCCCGGCTGGGCCTTTCCGCAGTTGAAGGCACCGCCGAGGACGTAGGTCTGCGGCCCGCCGACGGCCTCCATGGAGCCCCAGAAGTCGGTGGTGGTGGCCTGGTAGGCGACGTCGCGCAGCTGCCCGGCCAGGCGGCCGTTCTCGATCCTGAAGAAGCGCTGACCGGTGAACTGAAAGTTGTAGCGCTGCATGTCGATCGACCAGGAGCGGTCGCCCACGACGTAGATGCCGCGCTCCACGCCGGAGATCAGCTCCTGCGTCGACGGCCCGTCCGGTGCCGGCTGCAGCGACACGTTCGCCATCCGCTGCACGGGGACGTGGCCGGGGGAGTCCGCGTAGGCGCAGCCGTTGGAGCGCTCGAAGCCGGTGAGCCGCGCGATCCTGCGGTCGAGCTGGTAGCCGACCAGGACGCCGTCCTTGACCAGGTCCCAGGACTGCCCGGCGACGCCTTCGTCGTCGTAGCCGACGGTCGCCAGGCCGTGCTCGGCGGTGCGGTCGCCGGTGACGTTCATGTGCGCGGAGCCGTACCGCAGCGTGCCCAGCTGGTCGAAGGTGGCGAAGGAGGTGCCGGCGTAGGCGGCCTCGTAGCCCAGCGCGCGGTCCAGCTCGGTGGCGTGGCCGATCGACTCGTGGATGGTGAGCCACAGGTTCGACGGGTCGACCACCAGGTCGTACGCCCCCGCCTGCACCGAGGGCGCCGCCATCTTCTCGGCGAGCAGCCCGGGGATCTCCGCGAGCTCCGCGTCCCAGTCCCAGCCGGTGCCGGTCAGGTACTCCCAGCCGCGGCCGGCCGGCGGCGCCAGCGTCCGCATCGAGTCGAACTCACCGGTCCGCGGGTCCACCGCGACGGCGGTCAGCTCCGGGTGCACCCGCACCCGCTGCTGGGTCGTGGTCGTCCCCGCGGTGTCCGCGTAGAACTTGTTCTCGTGGACGGTCATCAGGGAGGCGTCGACGTGCGACACGCCGTCGGCGGCCAGCAGCCGCCCGCTCCACTCGGACAGCAGACCCGTCTTGTCGGCATCGGGCACCTGGAAGGGGTCGACCTCGTACGAGGAGACCCACACCCGGTCCGAGTGGACCGGCTCGGCCGCCAGCTCCACCCGCTCGTCGGAGCCCGCCGCCGCGATCACCTTGGCCGACAGCTTCGCCATCGCCACGGCCTGCCCGGCCACGCGCGCCGCGGCGTCCATCGACAGGTCGACCCCGGAGGCGAAGCCCCACGCCCCGCCGTGCACCACGCGCACCGCGTAGCCGACGTCCGTGGTGTCCGACGAGCCGGAGGCCCTGCCGTCGCGCAGCCGCCACGAGGCGCCGCGCACCCGCTCGAAGCGGAAGTCGGCGTGCTCGGCGCCCAGCGCGCGGGCGCGTGCCAGTGCCGCGTCGGCGAGCGCCCTGAGCGGCAGCGCCAGGAATGACTGATCGACCTCGTGGGGCACGAGGGCCTCCCCTTCTGTCCAATCGTCAGTGTCTCCGCAGTGAATCATGCCGCTCCGACAATCCGCCCGCCTGCGGTTTTCTGTAGGGACTCGACAGCGACTCGCACATGCCCCTGTCGGGGGTCGATTCCCCGTACCGCGACGTAGGCAGATAGTTTTCTGGAGTACCAGACCTCTAGGGAAAGGGTGATCCGTTGAGCCGCTCGGTTCTCGTCACCGGAGGAAACCGGGGCATCGGCCTCGCCATCGCCCGAGCGTTCGCCGACGCGGGCGACAAGGTCGCCGTCACCTACCGCTCGGGCGAGCCCCCGGAGGGTTTCTTCGCCGTCAAGTGCGACATCACCGACGGTGAGCAGGTCGAGCAGGCCTTCAAGGAGATCGAGGCCCAGCAGGGCGCGGTCGAGGTGCTGGTGGCCAACGCCGGCGTCACCCGCGACCAGCTGCTGCTGCGGATGTCCGACGACGACTTCACGTCCGTCCTGGACACCAACCTGACCGGCACCTTCCGCGTGGTGAAGGGCGCGGTGCGGAAGATGCTGCGCGCCCGCAAGGGCCGCGTCGTGCTGATCTCCTCCGTGGTGGGCCTGACGGGCCAGGCGGGACAGGCGAACTACGCCGCGTCCAAGGCCGGCCTCGTCGGCTTCGCGCGCTCGCTGGCCCGTGAGCTCGGCTCGCGCAACATCACGGTCAACGTGGTCGCCCCCGGCTTCGTCGACACCGACATGACCCGCGTGCTCACCGACGAGCAGCGGGAGAGCATCGTCGGCCAGGTGCCGCTGGCCCGTTACGCGCAGCCCGAGGAGATCGCCGCCTCGGTCCGCTTCCTCGCCTCCGACGAGGCCGCATACATCACCGGAGCCGTCATTCCCGTCGACGGCGGATTGGGCATGGGTCACTGAGCACATGAGCGGAATCCTCGCTGGAAAGCGCATCCTCATCACCGGCGTGCTGATGGAGTCCTCCATCGCGTTCCACACCGCGAAGCTCGCCCAGGAGCAGGGTGCCGAGATCATCCTCACGGCGTTCCCGCGGCCCACGCTGACCGAGCGCATCGCCAAGAAGCTGCCCAGGCCGGTCAAGGTCATCGAGCTCGACGTCACCAACGACGAGCACCTCGGCAGGCTCGCCGACGTCGTCCGCGAGGAGCTGGGCGGGCTCGACGGCGTCGTGCACTCCATCGGCTTCGCGCCGCAGGACGCCCTCGGCGGCAACTTCCTCAACACGCCGTTCGAGTCCGTCGCCACCGCGATGCACGTCTCCGCGTACTCGCTGAAGTCGCTCACCATGGCCTGCCTGCCGCTGATGCAGGAGGGCGGCTCGGTCGTCGGCCTCACCTTCGACGCGCAGTTCGCCTGGCCCCAGTACGACTGGATGGGCCCGGCCAAGGCGGCGCTGGAGGCCACCTCCCGCTACATGGCGCGTGACCTGGGCAAGCAGAACATCCGCTGCAACCTGATCTCGGCCGGCCCGATCGGCTCCATGGCCGCCAAGTCCATCCCGGGCTTCGGTGAGCTGGCCGACGTCTGGAACCACCGTGCCCCGCTCGAGTGGGACCTCGCCGACCCCGAGCCGGCCGGCCGCGGCGTCGTGGCGCTGCTGAGCGACTGGTTCCCCAAGACGACGGGCGAGATCATCCACGTCGACGGCGGCCTGCACGCGGTGGGCGCCTGATCGTACGGGCCGCTCCGGCCCCTTCGCGTACGGCCCCGGTGCCGCCCTCGGACGGCGCCGGGGCCGTACGCGCGTTCGGGGCCGTGTCCCCCGTTCGGCCCAGCAGACCGGGTGGCCGGGCCCCGCGGGCCGGGAGGATGGCCGTGCGGGGGTGAGCCGGGGGTCAGCGGAGGGAGGTGTGCATCGTGCGTGCCTACGTGTGCGCCGCGGCGGCCGTCGCGGCGCTCGTCGCGGGCGTGGGCCCGGCGGCCGCGACGCCGGGGGCCGCGGCACGGCTGCCGGACGTCGCCCAGTGCCGGACCTCGGTACAGGGCAGCGAGGGCGTCGCCGTCTGCTTCAACCCCGACCCCGACCTGGACAGCGTCCAGCTGCACATCGAGTGCCGCCAGTGGTGGGACCCGGACGTCGACGGGGCGTCCGTCCCGGTCGGCCCCGCCGAGACCGTCACCCTCAGCGACCGCTGCTGGAAGGAGATCCAGGACGTCTGGGTCACCGGGCAGCTGGGCTGAAGCGGCAGCTGAAGGCGTGCGCGGAGGCCTCGCCCGAGGCCGCCTCCGGATCACCGGCCCGGATCGCCTCGACCAGCCGCGCGTGGTCCACGTACTGCTCGGGCCGCAGCTCCTCGCCGACGTCCGCGCGCAGGAAGGCGCGCAGCACCTCGCCGAGGTCGGCGTAGAGCTCGACGACGACGTCGTTGTGCGAGGCCGCCACGACCGACAGGTGCAGAGCCGCGTCGGCGTCGACGAAGGCCTCGGCCCGGCCCGACTCCCAGGCGCTCTCCCGCCGGGCCAGGGCGGCGTCCAGCTGCTTCAGGTCGCGCTCCGTGCGACGCCGCGCGGCGAGCGCCGCCGCTGACGCCTCCAGGGCGCTGCGCAGCTCGGCCACGTGCCGGGGGTCGGAGTCGGCGAAGCGGCGGTGCATCACCCCGGCCAGCTCGCTGGTGGCCAGCACATAGGTGCCGGATCCCTGCCTGATGTCGAGGAGCCCGTTGTGCGCGAGCGCCCGGACCGCCTCGCGGACGGTGTTGCGGGCCACCCCGAGCTGCTCGACCAGCTGGGTCTCGGTGGGGATCCGCGACCCCACCGGCCACTCACCGGAGGTGATCTGCGCGCGCAGTTGCGCGATCACCTGGTCGGCCAGGGCGGAGCGCCGGGGCGAGGTCAGGGGCATGGGCTCTCCTCAACATTCATCCCATCATTCTATGATGGTCGGCATGCGTGACGACGAAGCGACGCTCGACCCTGCCACGGAACGGGCCTCCGTGCCCGCACACCTGCCCAACAGCGTGCCCGGCACACGGCGCGCCCGGACGCTGGTAGCGGTCGCACTGGTGCTCGCGGCACTCAATCTGCGGCCCGCCATCACCAGCCTCGGCGCGCTCCTCGAGGAGGTGCGCGACGGCCTCGGGATGAGCGGCAGCGTCGCCGGCCTGCTCACCTCCGTCCCCGCGCTGTGCTTCGCCGTGTTCGGGGTGACCGCGCCCCGGCTGGCCCGCCGGCGCGGCCCCGGTGCCGTCGTCTGCGCGGGCCTGGTCGCCATCACCCTGGGGCTCTTCCTGCGGCCGTTCACCGGCGGCACGGTGCCCTTCCTCGCCGCCAGCGCCCTCGCCCTGGGCGGCATAGCCGTCGGCAACGTCCTGATGCCCGTCGTCGTCAAGCGCTGGTTCCCGGACCGCGTCGGCACCATGACGGGGCTCTACTCGATGGCCCTGTCCCTGGGCACCGCCGTCGCCGCCGCGGCGACCGTCCCGGCGACCCGTGCGCTCGGCGGCGACTGGCGGTTCGGCCTCGCGGCCTGGGGCGTGATCGCCGCGGTCGCCGTGGTGCCCTGGCTCGCCCTCGTCCGCGACCGGGCCCCCGCCGCCGCGGCCGTGCCGGCGGCCCCCGCCGGGGAGGGGCGGAACCGGACCGGCAGCATCGCCCGCAGCCGTACCGCCTGGGCGCTCGCCGTCTACTTCGGGCTCCAGGCCACGGGCGCGTACATCACCATGGGGTGGCTCCCGCAGATCTTCCGCGACGCCGGGGTCTCCGCCTCCACAGCCGGTGTGCTGCTCGCCGTCACCATGGTGATGGGCGTGCCGCTCTCCTTCGTGCTGCCCGCGCTCGCCGGCCGCATGCGGCACCAGGGCGGACTCGCCGTCGGCCTCGGCCTGTTCGGGATCGTCGGCTACGGCGGACTGTGGGCGGCCCCGGCCGGCGCGCCCTGGGTGTGGGCGGTGCTGCTGGGCATCTCCAACTGCTCGTTCCCGCTGGCCCTCACCATGATCGGGATGCGCTCCCGCACTGGCGGCGGCGTCGTGCGGCTCTCGGCCTTCGCGCAGTGCACCGGCTACCTGATCTCCATCCCCGGTCCGATCCTCGTCGGCACCCTCTACCAGCACACCGGCGGCTGGGACCTGCCGGTGGCCTTCATGCTCGCCCTGCTGGTGCCGCAGATCGCCGCGGGCGTCGTCGCCGGCCGTGACCGCGCCGTGGAGGACGAACTCTGACCACCCGGGTACGCGGGGGCCGCGGGTGGATGCGAGACTGGGCGGCATGCCCGTGCTCGAGCCGAACCCCCCGCAGCCGCAGAAGAAGTTCCTGATCATCTTCGGTCTCATGATGGCCGTGCCCGCACTCGTCGCGGTGATCGCCGTCATCGGCGCGAAGTTCGGCTGACCCGCGCCCCGCAGACCCGCACCCGCCACCCCGAGAGCGGGGGTAGGGACAACCCCACCTCCCCTAGGGGGCCAGGGTCAGGGTCAAGTGGGTGGGCCACCCGATGGGCCCGGCAGCCGCCCTTCCGTAGCGTCGTGGTGCAAGGTCGGACGACGTTCCGGCACCGCGGCCGACCCACGGAGGCGACACGTGTCCACGCAGGCTGTTCCCTCGCGTACCCGGCGGACCCGCGCCGCCCGCCCGGCGGCCGGACGCGGCACGCAGACGCGCCTGCCGTGGTGGGCGCTCGCCCTGCCCGCGCTCGCCTTCGCCGCGCTGCTCGCCCTGGTCGCGGGCCCGGGGGCGGCGGAGGCCTCGGCTGCGGAGCCCGTCGGACAGCTCCTGCACACGGTCGGCGAAGGGCTCCCGGGGCTGCTGCAGTACCTGCTGTGACCCTCCTGCGGCGAAGCGTGATCCGTCCCGCAGCCCGCGCCTGACGGCCGGATTTCTGGAAAGCTGAGGGTCATGAGCGCAGCTGCATCGCCCCGCCGGATCGTCCTGCTCCGGCACGCCAAAGCCGACTGGCCCGACGTCCCCGACCACGAGCGACCGCTGGCGGAACGGGGACGCAAGGAGGCCCCCGTCGCCGGCCGCAGGCTCGCCGAACTGGGGATCCCGTTCGACCTCACCCTCTGCTCCTCGGCCACGCGCACCCGCGAGACGTGGAAGCTGGCCGCCCACGAACTCCCGCACCGCCCCCGCACCGTCTACGAGGAGCGTCTGTACGACGCCACCCTCGGTGACCTGATCGCCCTGCTCGACGAGACCCCCGAGGACGTCGACGACGTGCTGCTGGTGGGCCACAACCCGGCCATCCACGCGCTCGCCGACGCGCTCGCGGGGGAGAGCGACGGGGACGCCCGCGCGCGGATGAACCGCACCGGCTTCCCGACGGCGGCCATCGCCGTGATCACCTTCTCGGGCCCGTGGAAGACGGTCGAGCACGGCGTCGGCCGCCTCGTCGACTTCTGGTCGCCGCACGACTGAGCCGCATCCCGGCCGCGGTCCGGCGGCGCCGCGGGGCCCGGGACGGCACGGCGAGGGCCCCGGAGCCGGTGCTCCGGGGCCCTCGCCGTGCTCGTGGGGTGCCCGTGGGTGCGCCGGTCAGTCCCCGGCGGCGGAGCCGTCGTCGGCGTCGGCCGCCTCGACCTCCTCGCGCGTGATGCCCAGCAGGTAGAGCACGGTGTCCAGGAACGGCACGTTGACGGCGGCGTCCGCGGCCCGGCGCACCACCGGCTTGGCGTTGAAGGCGACCCCGAGGCCCGCCGCGTTGAGCATGTCCAGGTCGTTGGCGCCGTCGCCGATGGCGACGGTCTGGCTGAGCGGCACCCCGGCCTCCGCCGCGAAGCGCCGCAGCAGCCGGGCCTTGCCCGCCCGGTCCACGATCTCGCCGGTCACCCGCCCGGTGAGCCTGCCGTCCACGATCTCCAGGGTGTTGGCGGCGGCGAAGTCCAGCCCCAGCCGCTCCTTGAGGTCGTCGGTGACCTGCGTGAAGCCCCCGGAGACCACGCCCACCTGGTAACCCATCCGCTTGAGCGTACGGATCAGCGTGCGCGCCCCGGCCGTCAGCCGCACCTCCTGGCGGACCTTGTCCACCACCGACTCGTCCAGCCCCTCGAGCAGGGCGACCCGCGCGTGCAGGGACTGCTCGAAGTCCAGCTCGCCGCGCATCGCCGCGGCCGTGACCTCGGCCACCTGGTCCTCGCAGCCCGCGTGCGCCGCGAAGAGCTCGATCACCTCGTCCTGGATGACGGTGGAGTCCACGTCCATGACCACCAGGCGCTGCGCCCGGCGGTGCAGGCCCGCCGACACCACGGCCACGTCGACGCCGCGCTCGTGGGCCTCCAGGGCCAGCGCCGGGCGCAGCGTGTCGGTGGCGACGCCGGAGACGGCGAACTCCACCGCCGTCACCGGGTACTTCGCGAGCCGGAAGATACGGTCGATGTTGCCGCCCGCGCCGGTGATCCTGGCCGCTATGGCCGCCGTGGACTCCGCCGTCAGCGGGTGCCCCAGCACCGTCACATGGGAGCGGCCCTCACCGCGCGGCCGGTTGTCACCGATGCCGGAGATGATCTCGGCCTGCAGGCGCATCGACTCCGCCCACGCGTGCACCGTCGCACGCAGCTCGCCCTCCATGGGACGGCCGGCGGGGGCGGGTACCAGGGCGCAGAGCACGATGCGTCCCCGGGTGACGACCTGCTCGATGTCGATGACGTTCACCTGGAAGCGGGCCAGCGTCTCGAAGAGCCCGGCGGTGATCCCCGGCCGGTCCTTACCGAAGATCTTGACCAGCAGAGTCGGCACATTGGCGGCGGTGGCAGCGGTCGCCTGCGATGCGTCGTTCATGGTGCCTCCACCGTATCGGGCACCGTGCCGGGGACGGACATGTGTTCCGCCTGCCGGACACCGTCCGTGGTCAGCGGCGGCCCCCGGGCGCGCCGGGCGGCGGGCCCCCGCGCGAGGGGCCGGGCGGCGGTCCCGGGGGAGGCACCGGCGGAGGCACCGGAGGAGGACCGGGCGGCGGCCCGGGCGGCGGGGGCAGCGGCGCCCCGGTGACGGTCCGGGCGGAGTGCGGCCCGCGGCCCTGCGGCGGGGCGCCGTTCGGCGGGCCCTGCGGCACCTGGCCCTGCGGCGCCCTGCCGTGCGGGGTTTGCCGATAGGGGTTGGGCCCGGCTTCCGGCGGGCCGTAGCCGGGGCTCGGGAGGTAGGGACCGGGCTGGCAGGCGATGCCCGGGTAGGTGCGCGAGCTGCTCTCCCCGGCCGCCGCCTCGGCCGCCCGGCGCAGCGCGTACGGCGACACCCGGCGCCCGGCCGTGCCCGTCAGCAGTGCCAGCAGCGCCCCCGCGCCGCCGGCCGCCGCCCCCCAGGCGGCGCCCAGCGGGAACGCCAGGGGGAGGCTGCCGTGCAGGTCCACCCCGGCGCCCACCGCGTCGAAGCCGAAGACCGAGACGCCCGCGTCCACGGAGACGCCGGTCACCCACACCAGCAGCGGGAAGGCGAGCGCGGTGACCAGGCCGAGCCGTAGTGCGCAGCGGCCCGCGAACCCGGCCCGCGTCGACCCCCACAGCGGGGTGCGGGCCGCCGCCAGCGCCCCCGCGGCCAGCATCATCAGCGCCGCGGCGAGGGTCAGCAGCCACACCCGCTGGTCGTACTCGGCCAGCCGGGCGGGCGTCACGGGTTCCTGCACGCTGGTCGACAGCAGCCGGTCCAGCGGGTCCGGCAGCACCTGGGCCAGCTCCCCGGTGGCCGTGCCCCGCCAGGACACGAACAGCCCGAGCGGCACCGCCAGCCACACCCCGTTGGGCGCCCCCAGCAGGGCCGCCCCGGCGATCCGGCCCGGCTCGTCACCGGTCACCGCCGTGTACCCGGCGGCCGCGCAGCCCGCGAGGACGGCCAGCAGCAGCACCCAGCGCAGCGCCGACGCCGCGGGCCGCACGATCCGGTGCAGCGGCTCCAGGGCGGGCGGCAGCGGCGAACGGCGCGAGGTGAGCAGCGCCAGCAGCAGGACGACCAGCACCCACAGCAGACCGCCCAGCAGGGTGCGGCCGGTCGCGACGTGGAAGCTCACCGAGGCCTTGGCGTCGATCAGGTCCTGCAGCCCGTCCCCGAGCCCCCCGCCGATGTCACCGATGCCCGGCAGCTGGTCCGTGAGGCCGCCGCCCCCGTCCCCGCCCAGCGCGGCGCCGTCGAGGGCGAGGGTGTCCTCCCCGGCCCACGCCAGGGCGCCCAGCAGCGCCACGAAGAGCGCCACCACCGCACCGGCCCGCGCGGCGAGTTCGCCCCCGGGGACGGTCAGTCCGGCCCCGCGCAGCGACCGCAGGAACACCCAGGACAGCAGCAGGGCGCCCACCAGGCCGACGCCCAGCGGCATGAGGTCCAGCCGGCCCTCGCCACCCGCGCCGCCCAGACCGAACACCGCGACGTCACCCGAGGGGACGACCTTGCCGCCCACCGCCATGGCGACCACGGCCGCCGTCATCGGCCCCAGGGAGCCCGCGGTGTCGGCGCCGAGCAGGTGCAGGCCCAGCGCGGCGGCCCCCGCCATCCCCAGGTACGCCCAGCTCACCGCGGCGATCGCCGAGAGCAGCACGCCGCCCCACGGGACCGGGCGCGCGGGCGCGTTCGAAGGTGTGGAGGTGTACGCGGTCATGCCCGCCCCCGAGGTCTCGCGTCCGAACCGCCTGCGCCGCATGGTGCCCCGATCCGTCATGATCCGCACGGTTCATGGGCGGTTACCACTCTCCGGTGGTGTTTCGGCGCCGTCAACGGCTTCTCGGAAGACGGTTCACATCACCGCAACGGTGTGGCGTCCTGACGGGTCGGCGTGCCGGGAATGGTTCCTCCCGGTGTTCGCAATCCCTAGACTCCCCTCATGGGGGACAACCCGGGGGACAACTTTGTGGGGCTTGGGGTGCCTGAACTCGTACTCGAACTGAACGGTCGGACCTGGGCGCTCGATCCGGCCAGGTCGTACAGCCTCGGCCGGGATCCGCAGTCGGACGTCGTCCTCGACGACGCGCGGGTCTCCTGGCGGCACGCCACCATCCGCCGTGGCGAACGCGGTTGGGTCATCGAGGACCTGGGCAGCACCAACGGCACCTACGTCCAGGGCCAGCGCGTCCACGCCTACGACGTCGCCGCCGGGGCCGCCGTCAGCCTCGGCAACGCCGCCGACGGCCCGCGCCTGAGCTTCAGCGGCGCCGCGGCCGGCGGTGACCTCTACAGCGCCGACACCGCGCTGGCGAACCCGCAGCAGGCCCACAAGTCCGGCCCGGCGGCGCAGTCGAGGCCGAACTCCGTGGCCCCGCCGCGGCAGGGCGGCTGGGGGAACGGGGCGCCGGCCGCCCACGTGCCGCAGCCGTCCCCGCGCCCCGACGGGCGGACGCCGCAGGCGCACATCCCGGCCCCGCACGGGCCGTCCGGCGGCGCCGGCGCGCCGCCCGTCTACGGCGACCGCAGCCCGACCACCTTCCACCATCTGGTGCTCGGCCGCGTCATGAAGATCGGCCGCGCCCTGGAGAACGACCTGGTCGTCTCCGACCTCCAGGTCTCCCGCTTCCACGCGGAGTTCCGGGCGCACCCCGACGGCCGCTACGAGATCGTCGACCTCGGCAGCCACAACGGCACGTACGTCAACGGCCAGCCCATACAGCGTCATCTGCTGGGCCCCAACGACATCGTGGGCGTCGGCCACTCCACCTTCCGGCTCGTCGGCGACCAGCTGGAGGAGTTCGTCGACACCGGCGAGATCTCCTTCTCCGCCCGCCGGCTGACGGTGAAGGTGCCGCAGGGCAGCGGCACCAAGACGATCCTCAACGACGTCTCCTTCGGCGTCCCCGAGAAGTCGCTGGTCGCCGTCATCGGCCCCTCCGGCTCCGGCAAGTCGACGCTGCTGCGCGCCCTGACCGGCTACCGGCCGGCCGAGGAGGGCGAGGTGCTGTACGACAGCCGCAACCTCTACAAGCAGTTCGCGGAGCTGCGGCAGCGTATCGGCCTCGTCCCGCAGGACGACATCCTGCACAAGGAGCTGACGATCCGCAGAGCCCTGCGCTACGCGGCCAAGCTCCGCTTCCCCGGCGACACCAAGGCCGCCGAGCGCGAGGCCCGCATCGACGAGGTGCTGCGCGAGCTCAAGCTCGACGTCCACGCCGACAAGCGGGTCACCTCGCTCTCCGGAGGTCAGCGCAAGCGCGTCTCGGTCGCCCTGGAACTGCTGACCAAGCCCTCGCTGATCTTCCTGGACGAGCCCACCTCCGGCCTCGACCCGGGCATGGACCGGGACGTCATGAAGCTGCTGCGCGGCCTCGCCGACGACGGCCGCACCGTGCTCGTCGTGACCCACTCGGTGGCCGAACTCGCCCTGTGCGACAAGCTGCTGGTGATGGCGCCGGGCGGCGCCGTGGCCTACTTCGGCCCGCCCGAGGAGGCGCTGAACTTCTTCGGCTACGAAACCTGGGCCGACGTCTTCTCCGCCTTCGAGAACTACCGCGACTACGACTGGTCCGGGCGCTGGCGCGGCTCCCAGCACTACCAGATCTACGCCGCGGACCTGGACGCGGTCGCCCCGCAGTCCGTAGGCGCGGCCCCGCAGCGGGCCAAGCCTCCCAAGCCGCAGAGCTGGCCGGCGCAGTTCGTCACCCTCGTCCGCCGCTACCTGTCGGTGATCGCCTCCGACAAGGGGTACATGGGGCTGATGATCCTGCTGCCGGCCGTTCTGGGCCTGGTGAGCGCCGTCATCCCCGCGAAGTACGGTCTGACCCTCCCCGGCGAGCCGGGAAAGTTCAACACCGACGCGGGCACCGTCCTGCTGATCATCGCCGTAGGCGCCTGCTTCTCGGGAGCCGCCAACTCGGTCCGCGAACTGATCAAGGAACGGGTTATCTACGAACGGGAACGCGCGACGGGCCTGTCCCGTTCGGCGTACCTGTTCTCCAAGGTCTTCGTCCTCGGACTGGTCAGCGCCCTGCAGGGCGTCATCATCTGCGCCATCGGCCTGTCGGCGCGCAAGCTGCCCGACGAAGGCCTGGTCATCAAGGGCTTCCCCGCGGCCGAGGTCACCTTGGCGGTCATCGCCCTGGGCTTCACCTCGATGATGTTCGGCCTGGTCATCTCCTCCCTGGTGAGGACCGCCGAGATGACCATGCCGCTGCTGGTGATGTTCTCGATCGTCCAGGTCGTCTTCACCGGCGTGCTCTTCCAGATCTTCGGCACCGTCGGCCTGGAGCAGTTTGCCTGGCTGATGCCCTCCCGCTGGGCAGTCGGTGCCATCGGGGCCACCCTCGACCTGTCTCACCTGATGCCGCCGTGGGACCAGGCCAAGCCCCACAACCTGGACCCGCTGTGGGAGCACACCGCGAGCCAGTGGGGCTTCGACATGGGGATCCTGCTCGGCATCGCCCTCGTCTGCGGCATCCTCGTGCTGCGCCTGCTGCGCCGCCACGAGCCGGAGGTCATGCGCAAGTAGCGGCCCCGCGTACGACAACGGAAGGCGGCGGCTCCCCAGGAGGGGAACCGCCGCCTTCCGCACGTCCGCGCGGCCCGCGCCGGACGGCTCAGTACCAGTGGTTGGCCTGCCAGAACGACCAGGCGCCGCAGGGGCTGCCGTAGCGCCCGTTCATGTAGTCGAGGCCCCACTTGATCTGCGTGGCCGCATTGGTGCGCCAGTCGGCGCCCGCGGAGGCCATCTTGGAGCCCGGCAGCGCCTGGACCAGGCCGTACGCACCGGAGGAGGGGTTCACCGCGTACGGGTTCCAGGTGCTCTCGTGCATCACGATGTTGGCGAAGCACTCGAACTGCGCCGCGTCGCCGATCATCTGCCGCGCCATCTGCTGCGGGGTGCCGGAGGGCGCCGCAGGCGCCTTCGGGGCGGCCGCGCGCGGAGCGGGGGCCGAGGCCTCGTGCCGCTGCTGCGGGACGAGGGCCTCGCGCTCGTGGCTGCGGTTGGCGGCGGCCCGGCGCTCGCGCGCCTCCCGCGCGGCTTCGCGCGCACGCTCGTCCGCCTGGCGCTTGCGCTCGGCGGCCAGGTGCGCGACGTGGGCCGCGTGCCGCCCGGCGAGCACCTTCCGGTGCGCGACGTGGGCGACGTGCGCGGCGTGCCGCTCGGCCGCGGCGGACCGGGCCTGCGGGGAGACCTGCTCCGCCGCCTTGCCGGTGGCCTGCGCCGTCCCGCTGGTCCCGGTCACACCGGTGATGGCCAGGACGCCCACACCGGCCGCGGCGATGCCGGCGGCGGAGTACTTGTGGGCCTTGGTCAGACGGTCGAACCTCGGGATCGTCGGGAGCTGCATGGGGGAGTGACCTCTTCCATTCGGCTGCGCCCCACTCCGCCCTCGGGCAAGGAGAAGCGCCGTGCGTCGAACACGGCGCGGAGCGACCCGAGCATTCTTAGCCGCGGGAAACTCGCCGACCAAACCCGCGCATTACTACCCGAAGTCGTAGCGACCGGACCGGCCGGGCACGGCACACGCCGTGCCCCCTGCCGATCCGGCCGCCCCGCCTCCTACTACGCGCCTTCGTACGTGACGTACGCCCTATGCGCCGCCTCACAGACGTGTCGCGCACCGCGACCACCCGGCGACGCCTGGTGCCCCGCGCGGGCCCGTCAGGGCAGCAGCAGGTTCACGTCCCCGAACTCGTGCCAGAGGTAACGCGCCCCCACTGCCGCGTCGTAGACCCGCCCCAGCAGCTCCCGGCCGGCGACCGCCTCCAGCATCAGCACATGCGAGGCCGCCGGGTCGTGCAGCCCGGTGAGGAGGCCGTCCACCGCCCGCACGCCCCGCTCCGGCGTGACCACCAGGTCCGTCCAGCCGCCCGCCGCCGTGACCCGCCCCCGGGCGTCGGCCGCCGTCTCCAGGGCGCGCACCGCGGTGGTGCCCACCGCCACGACCCGCCCGCCGCCCACCCGGGCGGCGTTCACCAGCCACGCGGTGCTCTCCGGCACCGAGAAGCGCTCCGGGTACGGCGGCTCGTGCGCCTCGCCGGAGGACACCCCGGTGTGCAGCACCACCGGCGCGATCTGCACCCCCCGGCTCACCAGCGCCGTGACCAGCCCGTCCGTGAAGGGGCGGGCCGCGCTGGGCATCTCCGCCGAGCCGGGACCGTCCGCCGACGGCACCGAGAACACCGTCCGGTACGCCGCCACCGGCTGGTCCCGCTCGGTGTACGCGTACCGGATCGGCCGCCCGTGCCGGCGCAGGAAGCCGGCCGCGTCCGCCGCCGACGCCCGCGCCACCCACAGCCGCTCCCCACGGGGGCTCAGCGGTTCCTGCAGCACCAGCCGCTCGCCGCCGGGCAGCGCCACCGCCACCCCCGCCGGACCACCCGCGCGCGGCCGGGTCGTGCCCCGCCCGTCGGGCGTCCGCAGCTCCACCACCCAGCGCCCGTCGTCCAGCAGCCCCGAGAAGTGCACCACCACCGCGGACTCCCCGAGGGTGGCGTCCACCGCCGCCGGGAGCGTCGCGGAGGTGTTCACCACCAGCACGTCCCCGGCCCGCAGCAACTCCGGAAGGTCACCGAAGGCGTGGTGCGCGACCTCGCCCCGGGTCCGCCGGCCCACCAGCATCCGCACCCCGTCGCGGCCCGCCGCCCCGTCCGCGCGCTGTTCCGCCGGCACCCGCGCCGCCAGCTCCGCCGGCACCCTCAGCGCGCCCAGCGCGGTCACCGCCCGGTCTCCAGCAGGGCCGGGGCGACGTAGCGGCCACTGGCCGCGCCACCGTCGATCAGACCCAGCACGGCCGGCACCACGGACGCGGGCTCCGGGCGCGCGTCAGCGTCAGGGTCGCCGGGCACCGCCGCCGCGTACATCGCCGTCCTCATGTCCCCCGGGTCCAGCCACCACACCCGCAGCTCCGGCTCCTCCACCGCCAGCACCGCCGACAACCGCTCCAGCGCCGCCTTGCTCGCGCCGTACCCTCCCCACGTGCGGTACGCCTCGACGGCGGCGTCCGAGCTGATGTTGAGCACCGCACCCCGCCGCCGGCGCAGCAGCGGCAGCGCCTCCTGCACCAGGCCCAGCGCGGCCACCACGTTGGTCTCCAGCGCCTCCCGCAGCCCCTCCAGCGGATGCTCGGACAGCGGCCGCAGCGGCTCGGCGCCGAGCGCGCCGGCGTTGTTCACCAGCAGGTCCAGCCCGCCGAAGTTCCAGGCCGCCGAGACCAGCCCCACCCGGTGCCGCGGATCGGTGACGTCACCCGGCAGCGCGGCCACCCGGGCCCGGCCCGCCAGTTCCCGCTCCGCCTCCTCCAGCGCCCCGGCCGACCGCGCGTCGACGACCAGGTCCCAGCCCCGCTCCGCGAGCGCCCCGGCGAGGGCCCGCCCCAGTCCCCGCGACGCTCCCGTGATGATTGCCACCGGCATGACGTGTCCTCCCACCGGCCGCCCGGCCCGTCGCCCGGCGGCTGCCCCCACCGTAGGAACGCGCCCGCCCCCCGCACCTCGGCCGCCCGCAGCACCGGCGGAAGGAACTTCGCCCTAGGTCCGCGGACCGGGGGAGCTCGGTCAGCGGGCCGATCCCGCCGCCGTCACCCCGCCGGTACGGTGAGCACATGTCCAGCCGATCGTCCCGACGCGGCATCGAGGCGGTGAGCGCGGCCGTCCTCGCGATGAGCCGGCACCTGGAAGTGCGCGAGGTCCTGCAGACCATCGTCTCGTCCGCCCGCGAACTGCTCGAGGCCCAGTACGCGGCCCTGGGCGTGCCGGACGACCACGGCGGCTTCGCCCAGTTCGTCGTCGACGGCGTCAGCGACGAGCAGTGGAAGGCCATCGGCCCGCTGCCCCGGCAGCACGGCATCCTCGCCGCGATGCTCCACGAGGCCACCCCCCAGCGGCTGACCGACGTCAAGGGCGACCCGCGCTTCGGCGGCTGGCCGTCCGCCCACCCCGACATGGCCGAGTTCCTCGGCATGCCCGTGGTCGACGGCGACGAGATCCTGGGCGCCCTCTTCCTCGCCAACAAGCGCTGCGCCACCGGCCCCGCGCGGGACGGCCGCGGCTTCAGCGAGGAGGACGAGGAACTGCTGCGCACCCTGGCCGCGCACGCCGCCATCGCCCTCACCAACGCCCGCCTGTACGAGCGCAGCCGGGAGCTGACCCTCGCCGGGGAACGGGCCCGCATCGCCCACGAGTTGCACGACGCCGTCTCGCAGAAGCTGTTCTCGCTGCGGCTCACCGCCCAGGCGGCCTCCGCCCTGGTGGCCCGCGATCCCGAACGCGCCCGGGAGGAGCTGCGGCAGGTCGCCGCGCTCGCCGCCGAGGCCGCCGACGAACTGCGCGCGGTCGTGGTGGAGCTGCGCCCCGCCGCGCTCGACGAGGACGGCCTGCTGGCCACCCTGCGCACCCAGGTCGACGTCCTGGACCGCGCGCACTCGGCGCACATCTCCTTCGGCCACCGCCACGTACGCGCCCTGCCCGCCGCCCAGGAGGAGGCGGTGCTGCGGGTCGCCCAGGAGGCCCTGCACAACGCGCTGCGCCACGCGGACGCCGCCACGGTGACGGTGCGCCTGGAGGGCCGGGGCAGGGGAGCAGTGCTCACGGTGCGCGACGACGGGCGCGGCTTCGACCCGTCCGCGGTGCGCCGGGCCGGCCGCCACCTGGGACTGGTCTCCATGCGGGACCGGGCCGACGGGGTCGGCGGCGGACTGACGGTGGACTCGGCGCCCGGCAGGGGCACCGTGATCGAGATGGAGGTGCCCGGTGGCTGACGGCCCCATTCGCGTGCTGCTGGTCGACGACCACCAAGTGGTCCGCCGCGGCCTGCGGACCTTCCTGGAGGTGCAGCCCGACATCGAGGTGGTGGGCGAGGCCGGGGACGGTGAGGAGGGCGTCGAGCGCGCCGGCGAACTCGCGCCCGACGTGATCCTCATGGACGTCCGCATGCCCGGTGTCGACGGCATCGAGGCCCTGCGGCGGCTGCGCGACAACGGCAGCAAGGCCCGCGTGCTGGTCGTCACCAGCTTCACCGAGCAGCGCACGGTCGTCCCGGCGCTGCGCGCGGGCGCGGCCGGCTACGTCTACAAGGACGTGGACCCGGACGCCCTGGCCGGCGCGATCCGCTCGGTGCACGCCGGACACGTGCTGCTGCAGCAGGAGGTCGCCGAGGCCCTGCTCTCCCAGGAGGACTCCACCCCCGGCCAGGGCCGCGGGGGCACCCTCACCGAACGCGAGCGCGAGGTGCTGTCCCTGATCGCCGAGGGCCGCTCCAACCGGGAGATCGCCCGTGCCCTGGTGCTCTCGGAGAAGACCGTGAAGACCCACGTGTCGAACATCCTGATGAAGCTGGATCTCTCCGACCGCACCCAGGCGGCCCTGTGGGCGGTCCGGCACGGTATCGGGAGTTGAACGGAAGCGGCCGACGACGCCGCGAAAGGCCACCGGCGCGAAAGGCCACCGATACAGAGGGCCACCGACGCGAAAGCCGGGGCGCTTAGCGGTAGGACAAGCGGATCGTCTCGGTCCGGAGTGAGATTCATACCGTCGGGTGTATGTCGCCCGGATGGCGCAACCTGGCCGGGCGTGGGCCGTTCTCCATGGCGTGCTGCGGCGACTGCCGCGGCACCCATGCAAGGAGGGTCAAGAACGTGAAGAACCTGCACAAGGCCGCCGCCGTCGCCATGGTCGCCGGAAGCCTCGCCATGGTCGGCGCGGGTGCCGCCTCCGCCCACACCGGTGGCGCCCAGGCCCACGGTGGCGCGAAGAACAGCCCCGGTGTGGTCTCGGGCAACGTCATCCAGGTCCCGGTGCACGTCCCGGTGAACGTCTGCGGCAACACCATCAGCGTGATCGGCCTGCTGAACCCGGCCATCGGGAACGTCTGCGTCAACCGCTGACCCAGGACGTCACCCCCCACGGCAAGGCCGTGACCACCGGCCCCGGAGCGCTCCGCCGCCCCGGGGCCGGTCCGTTCGTGCGGCCCACGGCGCCTTCCCGCACGACGGGCGGCACACGCCGGTACGACACGCGGATTCCGCCGTACGAAGGTTTCCGGCGCCCTCCCCGTGTCAACGCCCCGGGCTCCGCGTTCCTCACAGTGCGGCTCCTCGAACCGGGCCGTGCCATCACAGGAGGAACAGTTTCATGAACAGCGCCAAGAAGGCCGCCCTGATCATCGCCGCCGCCGGTGCGGCCGCCGCCGGTTCGGCCGGTACCGCGCTCGCCGACTCCCACGCGGGCGCCGTGGCCGCCGGGTCGCCCGGTGTGATCTCCGGCAACGTGATCCAGGTTCCGGTGAACATCCCGGTCAACCTCTGCGGCAACACCATCGACGCCGTCGGCATCCTCAACCCGGCCGTCGGCAACGTCTGCTTCAACAACTGACGTGCGCGCGGAAGGCCCTGCGGACAGCGTCGTCCGCGGGGCCTTCTCCCGTCCCCGGCCGGTCTCAGCCCCGGCGCCGCTCCGTCTCCTCGACGTACGCGTTGTACGCCGCCACCTGCGCCCGCCGCGCCGTGCGCTCCACCGGCCGCAGCAACTCCGCCCGGGCGGCGATCTCCGAGGCGCTGACCGCCGCCCCGTGCCCGGCCCCCGCACCGGTCGCGATCCCGATCAGCGCGCCCACCCGCTGGGCCAGTTCCAGCACCCGCACCGCCCGCGGCGGATACCCCGGCGCCAGCACCTCGCGCCCACGCGCCGCCCGCGCCCGGTACGCCTCCAGAGCCGCCTGCGCCGTCGGCCCCGCGCCGGCCACGTCCAGCCGCGCCAGCGCCTCCGTGGCGTCCCGCAACGCCTCGGCGAGCTCACGCTCCGCCTCCCCCAGCGAGGGCACGTCCGCCGGCGGCGCGTCCCGCACCTCCAGGCAGTGCCACTCCACCGACACGTGCACGTCGCCCCGCGGCCCGGCCTCCGTGACCTCCGGAACCAGCCCGACGGCCGGCCCGCCCACGGCGATGACCGCCTCGCCCGCCGCCAGGGCCCGCGCGTTGAACTCCGGCGGCCCGCTGAGTCCGAGCGGGTGCCCCGGCACCGGCAGCGCGATCCGCAGCCCGCGCACACCGAGCGCGCGCAGCCGCCCCAGCCCCAGCGTCAGCCCCACCGGGCCCTCCTCGCCGGGGAGTCCGGAGACCCGGTGCACCGAGTCGTCGGCGAGCACTTCCTGAGCGGCGTCATCCGGCGCGGCAAGTCCGGCAATCAGGGCATTTCCCCAGGCGGCCAGCCGTCCTGAGCGAGGTTCGTCGAGCATCCCCCCAGCCTAAGGACTGGGGCGGCCCGGGCGTGGCGTAGATTTCCTTGGGGGCGGCGCCTACAGGTGCTCGCGACGGCAGACGTGCGATCGGGAAGTGGGAGACAACACGCTCATGAGCGATGTTCTGGAGCTGGTGGACGTATCCGTGGTCCGAGACGGCCGGGCTCTGGTGGACCAGGTCTCCTGGTCGGTCGCCGAGGGCGAGCGGTGGGTCATCCTCGGCCCCAACGGCGCCGGCAAGACGACCTTGCTGAACATCGCCTCGAGCTACCTCTTCCCGACCTCCGGCACCGTCCAGATCCTCGGCGAGAAGATGGGCGGCGTCGATGTCTTCGAACTGCGCCCCCGCATCGGCATCGCGGGCGTCGCCCTGGCCGAGAAGCTGCCGCGCAAGCAGACCGTGCTGGAGACCGTCCTCACCGCCGCGTACGGCATGACCGCGCACTGGCAGGAGAGCTACGAGCAGGTCGACGAGGACCGCGCCCGCGCCTTCCTCGACCGCCTCGGCATGAGCGACTACCTCGACCGCAGGTTCGGCACCCTCTCCGAGGGCGAGCGCAAGCGCACCCTCATCGCCCGCGCCATGATGACCGACCCCGAGCTGCTCCTGCTCGACGAGCCCGCCGCCGGCCTCGACCTGGGCGGCCGCGAGGACCTCGTCCGCCGCCTGGGACGGCTCGCCCGCGACCCGATCGCCCCCTCCATGGTGATGGTCACCCACCACGTCGAGGAGATCGCCCCGGGCTTCACCCACGTCCTGATGATCCGCCAGGGCAAGGTGGTCGCCGCCGGCCCCATGGAGACCGAGCTCAGCTCCCGCAACCTCTCCCTCTGCTTCGGCCTCCCGCTCGTCGTCGAGCGCCGCGGCGACCGCTGGACCGCCAACGGCCTGCCCCTGAAGTGACCTTCCCGGGGTGACCCCCGGCGCGACCGGTGACGTCACCCCGCGAACCGACCCGCCGAGGACACCCGCGCACCCGGTCCCGCGACGAAAGCGCCCGGCAGAGCCGTCGCACCCTGTCACAGATCCACTGCGGGCCCCTACCATGGGCCTGTGGACGACTGGTTGTGGTGGCTGATCGCCGCCGTGGGGCTGGGTATTCCGCTCGTGGTGACCGCGATGCCCGAGTTCGGCATGTTCGCGGTCGGAGCCGTCGCCGCCGCTGTCGCTGCCGGCCTCGGCCTCGGCATCACCGGACAGGTGCTGGTCTTCGTCATCGTCTCGGTCGCGGGCATCGCCGTCGTACGCCCGCTGGCCAACAGGAGCCGCGCGCAGCGCCCGGAGCTGCGCAGCGGCATCGACGCGCTCAAGGGCCGCCAGGCCGTCGTCCTCGAACGGGTGGACGGGCACGGCGGCCGGATCAAGCTCAACGGCGAGGTCTGGTCGGCCCGCGCCCTCGACACGGGACGGGCCTTCGAACCCGGCGAGAGCGTGGACGTCGTCGAGATCGAAGGCGCGACGGCCGTCGTGATGTGATCCTGCGCGCCCCGCACCCGAGACGGCACGGGAATTCGCCGAACCCGGCCCGCCTCCCCGCGGGGTCTGCCAGACTTGATCATGTCTTCGTACAGGTAGGCACAGGCAAACGGCGTGGGAGTGGACGTGCAGCCGATCATCATCGTCCTGATCATCCTGGTGGTGCTCGTCTTCATCGCGCTCATCAAGACGGTCCAGGTCATCCCGCAGGCCAGCGCCGCGATCGTCGAGCGCTTCGGCCGCTACACCAGGACCCTGAGCGCGGGCCTCAACATCGTGGTCCCGTTCATCGACACCATCCGCAACCGCATCGACCTGCGCGAACAGGTCGTGCCGTTCCCGCCGCAGCCGGTGATCACCCAGGACAACCTGGTCGTCAACATCGACACCGTCATCTACTACCAGGTCACCGACGCGCGGGCCGCCACGTACGAGGTCGCCAGCTACATCCAGGCGATCGAGCAGCTCACCGTCACCACCCTCCGCAACATCATCGGCGGCATGGACCTGGAACGGACCCTGACCTCCCGCGAGGAGATCAACGCGGCCCTGCGCGGCGTTCTCGACGAGGCCACCGGCAAGTGGGGCATCCGCGTCAACCGCGTCGAGCTCAAGGCCATCGAGCCGCCCACCTCCATCCAGGACTCGATGGAGAAGCAGATGCGCGCCGACCGCGACAAGCGCGCCGCCATCCTCACCGCCGAGGGCATCCGGCAGTCCCAGATCCTCACCGCCGAGGGCGAGAAGCAGTCCGCGATCCTGCGCGCCGAGGGCGAGGCCAAGGCCGCCGCCCTCAAGGCCGAGGGCGAGGCCCAGGCCATCCGCACCGTCTTCGAGTCCATCCACGCGGGCGACCCCGACCAGAAGCTGCTCGCCTACCAGTACCTGCAGATGCTCCCCAAGATCGCCGAAGGCGACGCCAACAAGCTCTGGATCATCCCCAGCGAACTCAACGACGCACTCAAGGGCCTCGGCGGCATCGTCAACCTCCCCGGCGCTCCCGGCAGCGGCCCCGGCAACGCCGAGACCGGCACCCGCCGCGAGACCCCCCGGCTCGACAAGGACTGAGCACCGCGGCCACCACCGCGAACGCGTATGACATGATCCGTGCGCTCCGGCTCCCCCCGGTCCCGTCGGGGGGAGAAGAGCCGCACCGACCATGGAGACGCCTATGACCTACTGGGAAGCCCTGGCCGTGTTCGCCGCCGGAGTCGGCGCCGGCACCATCAACACCGTCGTCGGCTCGGGCACGCTCATCACCTTCCCCGTCCTGCTCGCCGTGGGGCTGCCCCCCGTCACCGCCAACGTGTCCAACACCCTGGGACTCGTCCCCGGCTCCGTCAGCGGCGCCATCGGCTACCGGCGCGAACTCGCCGGACAACGCCCCCGCCTGCTGCGGCTGGGCGCCGCCGCCCTCATCGGCGGACTCATCGGGGCCTTCCTGCTGCTGACCCTGCCCTCCGAGGCCTTCGACACGATCGTGCCGGTCCTCATCGGAGTCGCCCTCGTCCTCGTCGTCGTCCAGCCCCGGCTCTCCCGCGCCCTCCAGGCCCGCCGCTCCGGCAACGGCACCCACGTCCCCGAGCACGGCGGCCCCGCCCTGATCGGCGGACTCCTCGTCGCCAGCATGTACGGCGGCTACTTCGGCGCCGCCCAGGGAGTCGTCTACCTCTCCCTGATGGGCGTCCTCCTCGAGGAGTCCTGGCAGCGGATCAACGCCGTGAAGAACGTCCTCGCGCTCACGGTCAACGGCGTCGCCGCGCTGTTCTTCCTCTTCGTCGCCGACTTCGACTGGACCGCCGTCGCGCTCATCGCCGCCGGCGCCGCCCTCGGCGGCGTCCTCGGCGCCCGCATCGGCCGGGGCCTGCCGCCCGTCGCCCTGCGCGCAGTCGTCGTCGTCGTCGGCCTCGTGGCGATCGCCCAGCTCCTGCTGAAGTAGCCGGACGACCGCCCGGGGCCCCGGTCGGTGCTCAGGCCGGCAGCGCGATCCAGCCCGGCACGTCCTCACGGTCCTTCAGACCCAGCGCCAGCAGCAACGCGTCCGCCGGGGTCGGCTCGAACGGCTGGGTCAGCAGCTGCATCCCCGCCTGCTCCGGCGTACGGTCCGCCTTGCGGTGGTTGTCCTCCGCGCACGACGCCACCGTGTTCAGCCACGTGTCCCCGCCACCGCGCGACCGCGGCAGCACGTGGTCCACGGTCGTCGCCCTCCGGCCGCAGTACGCGCACCGGTGCCGGTCCCTGACCAGCACACCCCGCCGCGACCACGCGGCCCGTTGTCGGAAGGGCACCCGCACGTACCTGCAGAGCCTGATCACCTGCGGCACCGGCACCTCCACCGCCGCCGCGCGGATCCGCAGCCCGGGATGAGCCTGCTCGACCACGGCCTTGTCCTGCATCACCAGCACCACCGCACGCCGCAGCGACACAGTCGACAGCGGCTCGAAGGTCGCATTCAGCACCAGCGTCTCACGCACGTCGCCCACCCCTCGGGTCCGTCCCCGCCCCGTGGCGAGGTGGCTCCACTGTGACCGGGCCATACCCGCGCGGACAACGCAATTTCCGCACGTCAAAGCGAACAGGAGGAAACAGGGAACGAAACGGTGGCCCCCGCCCGGGGCCGGCCACCCCGGGCGCCCTCCCCCGTGGGGCCCGGGCGCCCGGAGCGCGGCGATCGGCGTGGACACCCGGGCGCATGACCGGGCTCCGGCGGACGGCAGGCGGATCGCGCGGCGAGAACCGCACAACGCGAACGCCCCGCCGCCCCCGCCACTGCGGTGCCGACCCCCGGTGACGGTCAGGTCACCAGGCAGACACCACAGTGCGATGCGGGAGCGCCGGGGCGCAACGGAATTTCGGACCCCCGGCCGCAGCCGGGAGCCCCACTGCTACTGCGGGTTCTCGTACTCGCCGATCAGGTTGGCCCGTGCGATCGCGTGGAACCGCAGGTTGAAGCCGACCACGGCGGGCGACACGTCCCCGTCCGGACCCAGCTTCTCCTGGTCCACCGCGTACACGGTGAAGACGTACCGGTGCGGCCCGTCCCCGGGCGGCGGCGCCGCACCGCCGAAGTCCTTGCCGCCGTAGTCGTTGCGCACGTGCACCGCACCCTCGGGCAGCCCCTTGAACCCCTCGCTGCCGGCGCCCGCGGGCAGCTCCGTCACCGACGCCGGGATGTCGAAGAGCACCCAGTGCCAGAAACCGCTGCCCGTGGGCGCGTCGGGGTCGTAACACGTGACGGCGAAGCTCCCTGTCCCCTCGGGAAAGCCCTCCCACCGCAGGTGCGGCGAGACGTTGCCCTCGGCGTAGACCTGGGCGTCCTTCAGCGTGCCACCCGGCTCGATGTCGTCGCTCACCACCGTGAACGACGCCACCGGCGGGTGGAAGTCGTGGGGGAGCGGCCGCCGCTTCTGCTCGGTCACCTCGGTACCTCCTGCTGATCGCGATACGCGCTTCCGCCCGCCGATCCTAGAACCAGTTGCGCTTGCCGCCGACCTCGGCCAGCCACTGGTTGAGGTACCCCGCCCAGTCGGTCGTGTGGAAGTTGTTCAGGTCCACCGTGAACGAACGGAAGGCGTCGCTGCCCTCGCTGAACAGCCCCGGCTTCTTGTCCATCTCCAGGACGACGTCCATCTCGTGCCCGTCGGAGACGAAGCTCAGCTCCACCTGGTTCAGCCCGCGGTACTGCTGCGGCGCGAAGAACTCGATCTCCTGGTAGAACGGCAGCCGCTGCCGCGTGTTGCGGATGTGGCCCCGCTCCAGGTCCGCGTTCTTGAAGCCGAAGCCCAGCTGGCCGAACGCGTCGAGGATCGCCTGCTGCGCCGGCACCGGGTGCACGTTGATCGGGTCGAGGTCACCGGAGTCCACCGCACGGGCGATCGCCAGCTCCGTCGTCACCCCGACGTTCATCCCGGTCAGGTGACGCCCCAGGAACGTCGTGATCGGGGTCTCCCACGGGATCTCCAGCCCGAACGGCACCACGTGCACCGCACCCGGCTGCACCTCGAACGCCCCGCCCAGCTGCTGCCGGTGGAACTCGATGTCCTGCTTGTACTCGGTGTCCTGCCCCTCGACCTCGACGCGGGCCTGCAGGCCCACCGACAGCCCCTCGATCTGCTGCGGCACCGAGCCGCCCTGGATCCTCACCTCGCCCTGGACGACCCCGCCCGGGACGACGTTCGGCTCGTTGAGCACCGTCTCGACCGACGCGCCACCGGCGCCCAAGCTCGCAAGCAGCTTCTTGAAGCCCACGATGTCCCTCTCCCTTTACTGGCGGTTGCCTCGGTCATTACGAACGCGGCCCCACCCCGAACGGTTCCATTACTCTCGTACCGCATGATCCCCCCTCCGGAAAGCACCCCTCTCCCCAGGTCCTTCTTCGACCGCCCGGTGCTGGAGGTGGCCCCCGACCTCCTGGGGCGAACCCTCGTACGCACGACGGACGACGGCCCCGTCGCGCTCAGGCTGACCGAGGTGGAGGCCTACGCCGGCCCCCTCGACCCCGGCTCCCACGCCTACCGCGGCCGCACCGACCGCAACGCCGTCATGTTCGGCGCGTCAGGGAGGTCAGCATGAACATCGTGGATCTTGCTCACCCCGCCGAAGAAGTCGCCCCCAAGTTGCTCGGCGCCATCCTCACCCACGAGTCCCCCGAGGGAACCGTGAGCATCATCATCACGGAGACCGAGGCGTACTCCGGTTCGGCCGACCCGGCCTCCCACGCCTACCGAGGCAGAACACCGCGCAACGCCGTCATGTTCGGAGCCGCCGGCCACCTGTACGTTTACCGGTCACACGGCCTCCACTGGTGCGCCAACATCGTCACCGGGGAGGACGGCGTCGCCACTGCCGCCCTCATACGGGCGGGCAGGGTCGTCGAAGGCGAGGACCTGGCACGCATGAGGCGGGGGAGCGAGGTCGCGAGTCCACGACTCGCGCGGGGTCCGGGGAACCTCTGCCAGGCGCTCGGCATCACCTCCGAGCACAACGGCACAGACCTGCTGACAGGCGCCTCGGTCACGCTGTCCGAGGGAGAGCCAGTACCCGCGGAGCTCATTCGAGTCGGTCCCCGGGTGGGCGTGAGCAAAGCCCACGACTGGCAACACCGCTTCTACATCGCTGGTGATCCGACGGTCTCGGCGTACCGACTGAGCCCGAGAGCGAAGCCGTCCGCAGGAGCCTGACACCCTGTGCGCCGCGCCCATTGGCCCGCCAGCCGGCTGGCGCAGCGAGCGGGTCCCGTGATGCCGGACGCTCTTGAGCGCGGCGCGTGACAGGTTTCCGGTTCATGGGGCCGTGTCAGCCTTGGGTGTCATGCCGGCGGCGAATCAGCCCACCTTGGCGTCGGAGCCGCAGTGGATCCGCTCGCCCGGCTGAAGCCGGTCGATGCCATCGCAGACACCCAGCCCCATCTCCCACCCGGCCGCGGGATCGTCACTGATGTGCGAACCAAGCGCGACGCACGCACCGCTCAAGGCTTGCGGAAGGTGATCCGGCAGTGATCCGATGTGAATGCTCGAGTTCCGCGACCTCGCGGCAGCAGTTCCACGAGTTCGCAGACCTGCATGACGACCGTTCGCACGTGGTCGATCCGGTCGGGATCCTCGTAGTCCAGTTCCTCCCACAGGTACTCGACGTCCCCAAGATCCACCCGAACCCGCTGCGCCATGAGGGCTGCCAGCTCGGTCCGGATCTCCTTCAGGCCGGAATCGCACCTGCCGATGCCTGCGCGCATGGTCGACGCGTCGATGTCCCCTACCGCGAACATCTCGGCCAGGGCGGTGCGCCTCGCGGAGGTGGCGACCTCCTCGGCCATCAGCCAGGCCTCGCGCTCCTCGTCTGCCGCATCCGTGGCCGAGGACCGGTTCAGTTCCTCGGCCCGGGCAATGACCTCCCGGACGACGAAGGAGTCGAGGGGGTCCGCTGGACATGTGATGCACCGGCCACCGGAACAGGTGTAGATCCTGTACCGCTCGCCTGCCGCATTCTTCCGGCTCCACCCCTGTGTGACGACAGCCTGACATTTCGAGCAACGGACCACGCCGGACAACAGGGCCTTGCGCCTCCCCCCACCGCCCGTGTTGCGCTCGGGGTCGCTCAGATAGCGCGCCAAGGCCCGAAACATGCCCTCGGAGACGATCGGCCTCCAGTTGCCCGTGCCGGTCTCCTCGGTCACTCGTACGCGTCTCCCACCAGGCTTCTCGACCCACTGGGAGTAGGTCTGGATGCCCGCGTTCCGCGGCTTCATGAGGACGCTCCGGAGGTTCGAGCTGCGCCATTCGTTGCCATGGGGTGAGAGCAGCTCGCGAGCGTTCCAGTCCTTTGCGATGGACCACAGGGAGACACCGGCCAGGACGTCCCGGTACGCCTGCCTCAGGGCTTCCGCCTCCTCGTCGCGATGAGTGCCGTCACGCTCGAAGCCGAAGGGGCGGGTGCCCCAGAAGGGCCTCCCCGACTCCCTGCGGCGCTGATGACCGAGGACCTGACGCTCCACTCGCATCTCGATCTCGTTCTCGGCCACCGCAGCGCCGATGCGCGCCGCCAGACGACCCGTAGGAGTTGCGAGGTCCAGGACTCCTTGCGCCTGTGCGGCCGCCAGATGCACACCGGTTTCCTCGGCCAGGTCCACCAACTCGACCAGGTCCCGTGTCGTGCGGTAGAGGCGGTCGTAGTGCCTCGCCACCACGACATCAGCCGAACCCGAACGAATCAGCTCGACGACGCGCTTCCAGCCTTCCCCACGCACCGACACCTTGCGGCCCTCAACGAGGCGGAACTTGGAGGCCGAACATTCCTTCTCCGTGATGACCTCGACCACCGTCCAGCCGTTGCGGTCGCACAGTGCCCGGCTCAGTTCGACCTGCTGGGTGAGGTTCCCGCCCTTGGACTCCTCGCCCCTCGGGGTCCGGCTGAGCCTGGCGTAGACGATCGCTCGCATTGCCGTCCCTCCTGCCGGCCGTCGCTTGCCGATGCTGCAACGACGTACATGCTCAGTACGTCACCTAGGTATGTGTCCCTGCATGATCGATCCGGCGCGGCTTTGCTGCGGCCAGCGCTGTGAGCACCGACTTCGCCCGCGAGCGCAGGGTTGCTTCACTTCACCCGCGACCATGCGCCCCGGGGGGCGCAAAAGGAGTCGAGCGGAACGCGTAGTCTCGGAAAGACTCCGTACGACCGGGTACGAAGCATCGAACGACACCAGGAGGCACGAGAACCGTGACGGACATCGTCGACGAGCTGCGGTGGCGAGGGCTGATCGCCGTTTCCACCGACGAGGACGCACTGCGAAAGGCGTTCGCGGACGGCCCGGTCACGGTCTATTGCGGCTTCGACCCCACCGCCCCCAGCCTCCACCTCGGCAACCTGGTGCAGATCCTCACCATCCGCCGGCTCCAGCTGGCCGGCAACCGGCCGCTCGCCCTCGTCGGCGGCGCCACCGGTCTGATCGGCGACCCCAAGCCGACCGCCGAGCGGACGCTGAACGACGCCGACGTCGTCGCCGGGTGGGTGGAGCGGATCCGCGCCCAGATCGAGCCCTTCCTCTCCTTCGAGGGCCCGAACGCCGCCGTGATGGTCAACAACCTCGACTGGACCTCCGGCCTGTCGGCCATCGAGTTCCTGCGCGACGTGGGCAAGTACTTCCGGGTCAACAAGATGATCGCCAAGGAGGCCGTCGCCCGCCGGCTCAACTCCGAGGCCGGCATCAGCTACACGGAGTTCAGCTACCAGATCCTCCAGGGCATGGACTTCCTGGAGCTCCACCGCCGCTACGGCTGCACCATGCAGACCGGCGGCAGCGACCAGTGGGGCAACCTGACGGCCGGCATCGACCTGATCGGACGCGTCGAGGGCACCTCGGTGCACGCGCTCGCGACCCCGCTGATCACCAAGGCCGACGGCACGAAGTTCGGCAAGACGGAGTCCGGCACGGTCTGGCTCGACCCCGAGATGACCACGCCGTACGCCTTCTACCAGTTCTGGCTGAACGCCGACGACCGCGACGTGTCCAAGTTCCTGCGCATCTTCAGCTTCAGGTCGCAGGAGGAGATCGAGGAACTGGAGCGGCTCACCGAGGAACGTCCGCAGGCCCGTGCGGCCCAGCGCGCGCTCGCCGAGGAGCTCACCACCCTCGTCCACGGCGCCGAGCAGTGCGACGCCGTCATCGCGGCGTCCAAGGCACTTTTCGGCCAGGGCGAACTCGCCGGGCTCGACGAGCGGACCCTCGCCGCGGCCCTCGGCGAACTGCCGCACGCCAAGGTCGCCGAGCTGGCCTCCGTCGCCGACCTCTTCGCCGAAGTCGGGCTCGTGGCCAGCAAGTCCGCGGCCCGCCGCACCATCAAGGAGGGCGGTGCGTACGTGAACAACGTCAAGATCGGCGACGAGGACGCGACCCCTGAGGCCTCCGACCTGCTGCACGGCCGCTGGCTCGTGCTGCGGCGCGGCAAGAAGAGCCTGGCGGCCGTCGAGGTCGCCGGCGGCTGATGTCGGCCGGATTCCCACGTTTGAGCGGCGGCGGAGCTTGACTCCGCCGCCGCGCTTGCGTAACGTAGCCCAAGCCGCTTGAGACGGTGCGCCCGGTTCGTCCGGATCCTCCGATCGGCGGTCACTCACCACTACGACACCACCCCGAGATTCGGGCGCACATCCGTGCCCTCGAATTCCGTTGGCGTGGAATCGGACGGCGAGCGGGGGACGATTTCGCAAGACGCGAAGGAATCCGCTAACGTAGTGAATGTCGCCGAGGCGGAAACGCCGAAAGCGAAAACCCCTCCAGAGGGTGGCAGAGAAGGAAATCGGATCTGCTAAGCTGGAGACAACGAAGGGAAAGCCCGGAGGGGCCGGTGAAACGGTCTCGAAGGA
>NZ_JBIBGK010000041.1:0-57857 GCF_042956445.1 Streptomyces sp. NPDC008238
CGCACGACGGCGCAGCTCAAGCGGGTACTGGGAAGGACGTGCCATGACTCGATCCTCTCAAACAATCGAGTCCCCACCGAACCCGGAACGGTTCACAAACGGCCACCCCGTCTGGAAGCTGCGGGCCATCGGCCAAGGCTGGGCCGACGGCCTCGACGCACTCGCCCGCGACCACGGCGTCACCATCGCATAGCCGCCTCGAGACACACACGCCGATGTGTTGTGGCGACCATGGGCGGATTGTCTGTGCCGGTCCCCCGCAAGCTCGCATGGAAGCCGCGTCAGAAAGGGCAATCTCTCCGCTCGCCTGTGGCTGACCCCCACTGCGGCCGGGCAGGGGGCGGATATTCGAAGAGAGCGTGGAAACGTCCGAGAGGATCGAACACCCGCTGCCGACCCGCCCCGAGGCATCGACCATCACGATCAGGCCCGCCCGTCCGGTCCCGCGGGGTGACCGCGGGACCGGACGGGGGGTCAGGATGCCGAGCTGTAGGCCGAGATCTCGGTCAGCGTCGGCGAGTACTGCTCCGTGGCGATCTGGCCGGTGAAGGCCACCCGCAGCTTGGAGGTGGTGACCGAGCCGAAGCCGGTGACGGTCAGGTCGTGACCGATGCCGGTGTCGCGGCTCGCGAAGGTGACCCAGGTGCCGGTGGTGTCGTCCCAGCGCTGCAGGTCGAAGGACTGGACGCGGGGGTTGGTGCCCGAGTCGGTGTACTCGTCCAGGTAGACCTGGTCGAAAGTGGTCGCCGTGCCGAAGTCGACGTCGAGGGTGATCGGGTAGGCGGCGGCGTCAGCGGCGGCCCAGCGGGTGCTGAGGTTGCCGTCGGTCAGCTTCTCCGCGCCGAGGGTGCCGTTCGCCCCCGGGTGGGTGGAGCTGGCGGTGACCGTCTTGCCGAGGGCGAGGTCGACGCTGTCGGCCTCCTCCTCGATCGGGTCGTCGTCGACCGGGTGGGCGACCCGCTTCCCCTTGCGGGACTCGGCGATGCCGATGTCGGGCGCGTCACCGTAGTAGAGCTTGGTGCCGAGGAAGTCGGCCGCGCCCAGGTGGGCGTTGTAGCGGCCCGCGTCGATCAGGGGCGAGTTCTTCCTCAGCGAGAAATGCGCCGCCGCGGCACGGATCCTCGCGACGCCGGCACCGGTGACGTAGGTGTCCACGCTGCCCTTGAACTGCGGGTCCACGCGCAGGCCGTCGGGGTCGGCCGGCTCCTGGGTGGAGTGCCTTCCGCTCGCCTCGTAGTAGTCGTTGTTCGAGAACACGGCCTGGCGCAGCGCGCCGGTGCGGCGGTACCAGGTCGTCTCGTCGGTCTTCGACGTGTTGTAGAAGATGTTGTTGAGGAAGTAGACGCGGCTCAGGAACGTCTCGTCGTGTACGTAGTCGAGCTTGGAACCGTCGTACACGAAGGTGTTGTTGACGAAGTACGAGGGCTCGTAGTTCGACGACAGCATGTTCTTCACCAGGACGCCGTTGTCGTTGACGCTCAGGTTGTAACGCGCCACCGAGTTCGAGCTGTTGCCCATGTAGGCCATCCAGCCCGCCGCGTTGTCGTGCGAGTAGTTGTACTGGTAGGTGACGTTGAAGTTGGTGTACTCCAGGTCCCAGGGCGTGCCGTCGTACTCGTTGTCCGGGCCGCCGTACACCTCGTTGTACTGCATGGTCGAGTCGGCGCCCGCCCACAGGTACAGGCCGCAGGAGACCGCGTCGTAGCGCTCCAGGAAGCCGTTGACCTCGTTGTACTCGACCGTCATCCGCTCGGTGTCGGCGAGCTGGATGGCACCCTGGCCGATGCTCTCGGCGTAGTTGCGGCCGATGTATACGTCACGGCTGTACAGGTCGCGGGTACGCACCCACAGCTGCTCCCAGCCCTCGTGGAACTTCCCGCTGTCGTCGTACTGGCCCGCGGCGGCGCCGTCCGCGTTGAACCAGTTGAACCCGAACTGCACCGCGTGCAGCTCCACGTTGACGAACGTGTTGTTCTCGATCCGGACGTCCTTGAAGTAGTGGCCGCCGGTCGCGTAGTCCTTGTAGCTCTTGTTGCCGAAGACCTGGAAGTCCACCGCACCGTAGTGGATCTTCTGCCAGCTGCTCGGGCCGTCGAGGTCGTGGACGTGGACGTCCGAGATCCGGAAGTGGTCCATGATGCTGTCCTCGCCGGCCTTCAGCAGGTCGGCGTTGATCGACACCATGATTCCGTCGCGGACGTACGTGCCCGTGGTGATGTTCGTCGCGAAGTCGTCGTCGTTGGACAGCTCGACGTTGTTGATGTCCCAGTACTGCTGGTTGCGCAGCACGATGGCACCGGTGAGACCCACGGTGGCGGGGTTCTTGGTGCCGTCCGCGTTGAACGGCCTGGGGACGTTGCCGTTGGTCGCGATGTACGGGCGGCCGTCGTTCTTGTCACCGTAGGCCGAGATGGTGATCGGCTTGCCCGCGCTGCCGGAGCCCTTCGGCCACAGTTGCTCGTCCTGCCACTGCTCGCCGGCTTTCAGCAGGATGCGGTCGCCCGGCGTGAAGGTGGTCGCGTTCGCCTTGGCCAGGGTCTTCCAGGCGTGCCGCGCCGAGGTGCCGGACGCCGTGTCGTGTCCGTGCGTGGCGTCGATGTAGTAGTCGGTGCCGCCCGTCCTGTTGGGCGTGTTGCCCGGCCAGGACTTCGCGGTGGCGGCGGCCGTCGTCGCGGACTTCGCCGTGGCGGCCGGCTCCGCGACGGCGTACGCCGACGGCGCGAGCGAGCCCACGAGCAGCGCCGCGAGCAAGGAGGTGAGGCCCGTGCGGAGGGTCCGCCCGGTGATCCTGGGGCGCCGTACCTTCCTGTCCTCGGGCGGGCCGACGTCGGCAGGGCTCATTGGTGCACATCCTTCGCGTTGATGGCGGCCATCGCCGAGTGGTCGACGCGCAGCGAGGCATCGTCGGCCCGGCGCTGGAGGTATCTGTCGTACTTCGTCTCGACCAGCGACTGGCGGATCCGCGACGCGTAGTCGCCGAACGCCTTTTCGCCGTCGGTCTTCTTGCTGTCGAGCTGGTAGTAGGTGATCTGTCCGCCGCCCTTGCCGGGCTCGGAGATCTCGCCCGGCTTCAGGTCGCCGAGCACGGACCTCAGGTTCTGGTCGTGGGTGTTCATGCTGGTGGGGCCGTCACCGCCGTACGTGCCGGTGGTGACCTGGGCGTCCGCCACCCCGCTCACGTCCGAGAGGTCGCCTGCGGCTTTCACCCGCCGCGCGAGCTTCGCGTCGAAGTCCGCGCCCGCCTTCCCCGGGACCTGCACCACGAGCTGCGTGTACGTGTAGGTGGTGGCGTTGGCGTTCCAGGAGTCCGGGTCGTCGTCGTACGCCTTGCGGACCTCGGCGTCGGTGACGTGCAGCGGGTCGCCCGGGCTCTTGCTCAGCCTGTCCTTGAGGCCGGTGGCGAGCTCGGTCAGCCGGTGGCCGTAGTACTCGTCCAGGGAGTAGTCCGTGACGCCGTACACGGTCCGGCCAGCGGCGACGGCCTCGGCCCGGGAGGTGTTCTCGGCGGTGCGCTCGGCTTGAAGGTCGGCGAAGTCGACGGAGCCGACGAGGCCCTGCTGCTGCGCGAGCAGCAACGTGGTCTTGTCCTCGCGGATCTCGGCGAGCGCCCGCGTCTCCAGGCGCTGCAGCGCGGTGCGATTTCCGGCCTTGGCGTTCCAGAAGAACGAGGTCTTCAGGCCTGAGTATGTGTTGCGCAGCTCGTTCTGCACCGTCGGCGCGAGCCGATCCATGTGGAAGAGGATCTCCTCCCGGGTGACGGGGTGGCCGTCCAGCGAGGCGACCTCGTCGCCGTGGCCCTGCCCTCCGAACGCGGTGACCGTGCCGGCGACCAGCGCGGCGACCGCCAGGCAGGCGGCGCCGGACACGGCGGCCACCCGCCGTGACAGCCGTCCGCGGCCCGCCGTCGTGCGCGGGGGCGCGACCGGCCGCCGGGCGGCGGAGGCCTTGCGCGCGCCGGGCTTGCGCGAACCGCCCGGCCGGCGGCCGTTCGCGCTCACGAGGACGCCCCGATCGCCGCCACCCGGGCGAGGACCGGGGTGTCCCGGGCCGCCGTGATCTGCAAGGCGATGGTGTCCACCTCGGTGGGCGGGAAGGTGAGGATGCGCTGGTAGCCGACGGCGCCGGTCTCGGCGAGCGTCGTCCAGACGCCGTCCAGGGCTCCCCGGACAACGACGTGTTCGACGCGCTGGCCCTGGGTGATGTCCTCGCCGAGGACGACCGCCTCGACCGGGCGGGGGGCGGCGAAGGCGAGCGTCACGCAGGGACGGGGGTCGTCCTCGCCGGCGCGCCAGGGGGACGTGGCCCGGCCGGGCCAGACGGCGGCGATGTCGCCCGGGGTGCCGGAGCTGACGGTGGCGGTGGCGTCGATCCGGCGGGCGCGGAAGTCGGCGATCCGCCGGCCCAGTCCCTCCAGGGCGTCCACGTCCGCCTGGTGGAGCCGGCCGTCGGCGGCCGGGGGCACGTTGAGCAGGAAGCAGGAGTTGCCGCCGACCGAGCGGAGGTAGAGCGTGAACAGCTCGTCCACCGACCGGACCTGGGCGTCCTCGGCCTCGTGGTGGAACCAGCCGGGCCGGATCGAGGTGTTGACCTCGGCCGGGAACCAGACGAGGTCGTCCTCGTGCCCGGCGAGCACCGCCCGGCTGCCGAGGTCTTGGTCGTCGCTGCGCACCAGCCGGGCGAAGGTGCCGTCGTCGGCCTGCTGCGAGCGGGACGCGGTCCGCTCGGCGTCCTGGAGGGCGCGCGGTACGACGCTCCACTCGTCGGCGCGGGTCTCGCCGGCCTCGTTGCCGCACCAGCGGACGTCGGGTCCGCAGACGTTGATGACCGCGTCCGGCTGGAGCTCGCGGACCACCGCGTAGTACCGCTCCCAGTCGTAGGTCTGGCGCTTGCCGTTGGGGCCCTCGCCGTTGGCGCCGTCGAGCCACACGGAGAACACCGGGCCGTAGCGGGTGAGGAGTTCGGTGAGCTGGGCGACGTAGAGGTCGTCGTAGCCGGTGCCGGAGCCGTAGGAGGCCTCGGTGCGGTCCCAGGGAGAGAGGTAGACGCCGAACTTCAGACCGTGCCGGCGGGCGGCGTCGGCCACCTCGGCGACCACGTCGCCCTTGCCGTCCTTCCACGGGGACGCCGCTACCGAGTACGCGGTGGCCTCGCTCGGCCACATGCAGAAGCCGTCGTGGTGCTTGCAGGTGAGGATCACACCGGTCATCCCGGCCGCCTTCAGCGCCCGCACCCACTGGTCGGCGTCCAGGTCGTCCGGGTCGAACAGGGCCGGGTCGTCGCCTCCCTCGCCCCATTCGCGGCCGGTCATGGTGTTCATACCGAAGTGGATGAAGCCGTAGAACTCCATTTCCTGCCAGGCGAGTTGTCGCTCGCTCGGCCGGACGGCGGCCAGCGTCCGCGCGGACGCCGCGGCGGTCACCGGAACGCCCGGTTGTACGAGGCGAGCAGGGCGAGCAGTCCGCCCAGCGCGACGAGCATCACCGCGAGGTGGCCCCAGCCGACCGTCGTCCGCTCCACCACCACGAGCGCCACCAGGGCCGCAGCGATCAGGGTGCGCACGACGACGAGCAGGCCGGCGCGCGTCGAGTCCTTCATCTCGGTTCGTTTCCTTCCGTCTTGGGTCCGTGTGGGGATCTCAGCCCTTGACTCCGCCGGACGCCATCCCCTCGATAAGCCGCCTCTGGATGAGCGCGTAGACGAGCAGCACGGGCACGATGACGATGACCATCCCGGCGTACAGACGGCCGTAGTCGGCCGCCGCCTTCTGTGCGGTGAACAGGTTGAGCAGGCCGACCTGGACGGTCTTGCCCTCGCCGGGCAGCAGGGTCAGCGAGATGATGAAGTCGTTCCAGTAGGCGAGGAAGTTGAAGAGGATCACGGTGGTCACCGCCGGGCGGGCCATCGGCAGCATGATCGTGGTCATGATCCGGAAGCGGGACGCCCCGTCCAGACCCGCGGCTTCCTCGTACTCGACCGGGATGGACCGGAAGTACGCGGTCAGCAGGTAGATGGTGAACGGGATCGAGGTGGCCGCGTACACCAGCGACAGCACGGTGGGGTTGTCGAGGAAGAAGCCGTCGGGGAAGACGTCGACCAGCGCCTTGTCCCAGTCGACCAGCATCAGGAAGATCGGCACGACGATGTAGTTGACGTTCACGAACAACCCGCCGAGCAGGACTGTCTCGACGGCGCCCTTGCCCGGGAAGTCGTAGCGGGCGATGACGTAGGCCGCCGGCACCGACACCGCGAGCACGAAGACCAGGCCGAGCACGGTGACGAACACCGAGGTCAGGAAGTACGCGCCGAGGTGGGCGTCGGTGAACGCGTCGGCGTAGTTCTGCCAGCGCAGGCCCTCGGGAAGCGTCCAGGGGCTGCCGAAGAACTCGCTCTTCGCCTTCAGCGAGGCCGTCAGCACCCAGGCGACCGGTACGGCGATCGCCAGCGCGAGGGCGGTGACCAGGGTGTAGGTGAGCGCGCGGCCGGTGCGGGCGCGGCCGGCACCGGAACGGGCGGAGCCGGCGGAGTCCGCGCCGGAGCCGGGAGAGTCGATCATGGTCATGGTGTGGGGTTCCGTCCTCAGAACTGGAGGGGCTCGCGCCGCGTCGCGCGGCTCACCAGCAGCGACACGAGGAACGAGAACGCGAAGATGACGACACCGATGGCCATGCCATAGCCGTAGGACGAGTTGGTGTACGCCTGCTTGTACATGTAGCTGAGCAGCACCTCGGAGGAGCTGTCCGGGCCGCCGCCGGTCATCGCGCGGACCAGCACGAAGCTGAGGTTGACCGCGCTCATCACGAAGAAGGTCAGCGAGGTCCGCAGGTTCTGCCAGATCAGCGGCAGGGTGAGGGAGAAGAACTGCCGCACGGCGGAGGCGCCGTCGAGGGAGCTCGCCTCGTACAGTTCCTCGGGGATGCTCGCCATGGACGACATGTAGAGGACCATGTAGTAGCCCAGCGACTGCCAGACCATGGCCATCCCGACCGAGTAGAGCACCAGCTTCTGGTCGCCCAGCCAGACCTGCTGCCAGGTGTCCAGGGACACCGCCCGCAGGGTGCCGTTCAGCAGGCCGTTGTTCTGGTCGTAGACGGCGGAGAAGATCGCCGCGATCACGACCACGGAGAGGATGTTGGGGACGTAGAGGACGAACCGGAGGAGGTTGCTGCCCCGCAGCTTCTGCCGGGTCATGATCGCGGCGAGGAGCAGGGCCATGCCCATGGTCACCACGGTCACCACGACCAGCAGGGTGATGGTGTTCTGGAAGGCCCGCACGAACTGCTGGTCGTCCAGCAGACGGCTGAAGTTGTCCAGCCCCACGAACCTCATGTCCGGGGAGAAACCGCTCCAGGTGTAGAGCGACATCCGGAACACGTTCACGGTCGGGTAGACCATGAAGACCGCGAACAGCACCAGCGCGGGAAGCAGGCAGGCCAGCACGAAGCGGGTGTCGCCCCGCTGGCGGGTCCGGGCGGGGGCACCCGGCCGGGTGCGGCGGAAGGTCGTCCCGGTCTTCCTCACGGGGCGGGCCGCCGCTTCTTGGGGTGGGGTGGAGAAGGTCGTCACCGTGCCGGTCCTCCGGTCGTACGAAGTGGTACTGGCGAACCCGGAGGTTCACCGGATGGGGAAGGCTCCGGCGGCGGCCCGGCCGGACCACGCCGCCGCCGGGCCGGTCAGTTGCCCGCCTGGCGCAGCTTCTCGCTGGCCTCGTCCAGCGCCGCCTGCCACTTGGCCTCGGTGGTGTCGCCGCTGATGATGCTGTTGGCGGTGTCGAACAGGGTCGACTTGATGTCGACGCCCTCGACCGGGTTCGTCGAGGCGAAGCCGCCGACCAGCGCGGAGACCGACGTGTCGTCGTAGAGCGAGTAGAACGCGGTGCTCTCACCGGTCAGGCTGTCCGAGAGGCCCTTGACGGGCTGGATCGCGTTCGACTTGGCGAAGATCTTCGCGGCCTCGTCCGAGTACAGGAAGGCGATGAACTCCTGCGCCGCGTCCTTGTTCTTGGCGGCGCTGGGCACCCAGACCGACTCGACCGAGGTCGTCAGGTAGCGGGTGTCACCCTCGTTCACCGAGGGCAGCGGGGTCAGGCCCCACGCGAAGCCGTCCGAACGGGGCGCGTCGGCCATCTCGCCGGTGATCCAGGTGCCGTTCGGCATGAACAGCGCCTTGTTGTCGAGGATCGACTGCTGGTTCTTGGTGAAGTCCTGCTCGTTGGCGTAGCCGACGGTCGACTTCTCGGCGTAGCCGAGCAGCTTGGTGGTGATGTCGAGGACCTGCTTGGCCTTCGCCGTCTTCCAGATGCCCTGCTTGTACGTCATGACGTCCTGGTAGAACTGCTCCCCGCCGACGTCGGCGAGCAGGGCGTAGAAGTACGAGTCGAGGTAGCCGGCGGTCGGATAGGTGAAGAGGGCGATGCCCTCCTTCTTCGCCTTGTCGCCGAGCGCGAACATCTCGTCCCAGGTGGTCGGGACGTCCCAGCCCTTCTCCTTGAACAGGCCCTTGTCGTAGAAGAGGCCGGTCGGGGAGTAGTACATCGGCATCAGGTACGTCTTGTCCGTGCCGTACGGGTTGGTGTTGAGGTTGCCGACGATGCCGTCGGTCAGCTTCTCGCCCACCGTCTGCGTCCCGCCGGGGACCTTGGTGTCCAGGACCGGGGTGAGGTCCTCCAGCGCCTTGTCCTTGATCAGGGTCTCGGTGAGACCGGCCTTGCGGCCCTGGCCGAGCACGACGACGTCCGGGTACTTGCCGGCCTTCATGTTCGGCGTGATCTCGTCCTCGATGCTCTTCGAGATCTGGAGCTGGACGTCGACGTCCGGGTGCGAGGACTCGTAGGCCTCGATGACCTGGTGGTACATGTCCTTGCCGTAGCCGCCCTCGAGAGCGGCGACCTTGAGGGTCGTCCTGCCCGAGCCGGAGTCCGAGCCACCGGCGGACGAACAGCCGACGAGCAGCGAGAGCGCCATGACCGTGGTGCCGGCGAAGGCGAACGATCTCCTCATTTGGGGGTCCTTCCCATGGACGTACGCCCACCTGACTTGAGCGGCGGTGCGGGCCCGTCACGGACCCCGTCCGGGGCCCCTCCGCATCGCGGGCACCACGCCACCGCACCCCGGATCCGGTGGACGTACGACCCGGCGTTGTTACGGTGGCACCGATAACATGCTGGGTACCATGGCACCGATCACATGACGGGCGCAAGGGGTTGGATGCCGTCGGATCAGCTCACAGCGGATACCCGGCTCGTGGGCGCCGCACGGGCGCCCTTCAGAGGGCGCGCGGCGGCGCCGTGGAGGCCCGCACGGAGAGCGTGGGGGTACCCACGGCCTCCTCAGGACCCGCGTCCGGGTCCAGCAACAGCCGTACAGCCGCGGCGCCGTAGCCGAAGAAGTCCTGCCGTACGGCCGTCAGCGGCGGTGCGCAGAACGCGGCCAGGGCGATGTCGTCGACGCTCACGATGGACACGTCCTCCGGCACGGACCGGCCCCGCTCGCGCAGCGCCTTGATCACCCCGAAGGCCATCTCGTCGCTGGCCACGAAGACCGCCGTGACCTCGGGAATCATGGCGATGATCTGCCCCTGCCGGTAACCGGAGGCGGGCGACCAGTCGCCCTCCAGCGCTGGCGGGGCCTCGATCCCGGCCTGCTCCAGGCACCCCTGCCAGCCCTCCCGGCGCTGCCGTGCCTCGATCCACTCGTCCGGCCCGGAGACATGCCAGACCTGACGGTGCCCCAGGTCGAGGAGGTGCTGGGTGGCGATCCGGCCGGCCTCGCGCTGGTCGATGCCGAGCACCCGGGCACCCGCGGTCCGCGACCCGTCCAGGGTGACGGTCGGGATGTCCCGGGTGATCTCCTCCATCTTGCGGGTCACCGAGATCAGCGGCACCGCGATCACGAAGCCGTCGACGTTCTGGTCGGCGAGCTTGGCCAGGGAACGCTCCATGAGGCCCACGTCCAGGGCGGAGATCGTCGCGATGCTCACCGCGTACCCGGCCTCACCGGCAGCCGACTCCACACCGGCGGTCACCGCCGACCGCGAGTAGTACCCGCCGGAGGCCAGCAGGACCAGGCCGATGGTGTGGCTGCGGCCGGACGACAGGGTCCGCGCGGCGGTGTTGAAGCGGTAGCCGATCTGCTCCACGGCGGCCAGGACCCGCCGGGACGTCTCGGGATTGACGTTCGGTGAGCCTCGCAGGACCCGCGAGACGGTCTGCGCCGACACTCCGGCGATCCTGGCCACGTCGGCCATGCTCGGCTGCCGCGGCCGCGAGGCGTCCTCGTTCATGGTGTTCCCTCCCCCGATCGGTTCGGAGGACCTTAGCAGGCTTGTTATCGATGTCATCGATAACATACGCTCCCCCGGTGAACGAGTCGCCCACGACGAACATCGGCCCGCCGCGGCGCCCGGCCGAAGCCGCCGAGACCGCCCTCGCCGCGCCCTCGGGAGCGGCGGCGACGGCCGCCTCTCCCGCACTTCTGTCCTGGCGAGACGGCCGCCTGTACCGCGACGGCATCCCCCACCGCATCCTGTCCGGGGCGCTGCACTACTTCCGGGTCCACCCCGATCTCTGGCGCGACCGCGTCCGCCGGATCGCCGACCTCGGGATGAACGCCGTCGACACCTATGTGGCCTGGAACTTCCACCAGCCCCGGGAGGACCGCGCGCCGCGCTTCGACGGCTGGCGGGACCTGGAGCGGTTCATCCGCACGGTGGGAGAGGAAGGCCTGGACGTCGTGGTCCGGCCCGGTCCCTACATCTGCGCCGAGTGGTCCAACGGCGGCCTGCCCAGCTGGCTGACCGGCAAGGACCTCGCGATCCGCAGCTCGGACCCGGAGTTCACCTCGGCCGTCGCCGGCTGGTTCGGCGACCTGGTCCCGCGCCTGGCCGCGTTGCAGGCGTCCCGGGGCGGACCGGTCGTCGCCGTTCAAGTGGAGAACGAGTTCGGCTCCTACGGCGACGACCACGCCTACCTGCGCTGGAACCGCCAGGCCCTCACCGAACACGGCATCACGGAACTGCTGTTCACCGCCGACGGCCCCACCGAACTGATGCTGGACGGCGGCACGCTCCCCGGCACCCTCACCGCCGCCACCCTGGGCTCCAAGCCCAAGGATGCCCGCGAGCTGCTGACCAGCCGCCGGCCCCAGGAGCCCTTCGTCGTCGCCGAGTTCTGGAACGGCTGGTTCGACCACTGGGGCAAACGGCACCACGTCCGCAGCGTCGACAGCGCCGTCCACACCCTGAGCGGCATCCTCGACGACCACGGCAGCGTCAGCATCTACATGGCGCACGGCGGCACCAACTTCGGTCTGTGGGCCGGCGCCAACGAGACCGAGGGCCGACTCGAGCCCGTGGTCACCAGTTATGACTCCGACGCGCCGATCGCCGAGGACGGTCGCTTCACGCCGAAGTTCCACGCCATGCGCGAGGTCCTGGGCGCGACCGGGCCGCTGCGTTCCCCCGAGCGGCTTCCCGTCCTCCCGCCGGCCCGGGTCGCGCTGGTGCGCCGGGCCGGCCTGCTCGACGGCCTCGACGCCGCGCTCCGCGCCGTACCGGTGGAGACCTCGGCCGCGCCCCGGCCCGCCACCTTCGAGCGACTCGGCCTGGAGGCGGGCCTGGTGCGCTGCACCGCCCGCCCGCGCATCCCCGCCGGCGAACACCGGCTGGTCTTCACCGACGTCCGCGACCGCGCCCTGGTCTTCGCCGACGGCGTCCACCTCGGCGTTGCCGACGCGGACTCCCCCGAGCTGAAGATCACCGGTACCGGGGAGACCGTCCGTCTCGACGTCCTGGTCGAGAGCCTCGGCAGGGTCAACTACGGTCCGAACGTGGGCCGCCCGAAGGGGCTGCTCGGTCCCGTCCTGGTCGACCGGCGCATGGTCCAGGGCTGGGAGAGCACGCCGGTGGCACTGCCCGAGTGGTCCGAGCGGGAGCTGTCGGCGGCACTGGACGCGGGCGCCGGCTCGGCCACCGGTACGGATGCCGGGTTCGCCGTCGCCGAGTTCCAAGCCGACACGTCCGCCGACACCTTCCTGGCGCTGCCGGGATCGGTGCACGGACTGGTCTGGGTGAACGGCTTCCTGCTCGGCCGCCACTGGGACATCGGCCCCCAGGTCACCCTGTACTGCCCGGCGCCGCTGCTGCACGCGGGGGTCAACACCGTCACCGTCCTCGAACTCGAGGGCCTCGGGGACACCCTGGAACTCCGGGACGAACCCGAACTGGGCCCGACCGAGGAGTACGTCGAAGAGTTCGACTGACCGGGCCTGGCGTCCTCTCCGCTCCCCCGGCCGCGCCCGCGCTCCCGCCTCCCGCACGAACCCGTCCGGGTCGGTGAACGGGCCGGCAAGGGAGGGGAACGCCGGAGATTGACAGCCGGTGCCCTCGGAAGCGACGTCGGCGTCGTTGGTGAGGCGGCCGGTGCAGGCACGGCTTTGGCCAGTACATGGTGCACACCCCGAGCGGGCGGCACTGCGGCACTACGTCCGCGCCGCGCACGGGAGTCTGCTGAGCAGCGTGCGACGACGATGTGACGGCCGGGTCGCCGGGCCCCCTGGGGCCGGACGGATGAGTCCGGCCCCGCGGGGCTCCGTCCCTCGTCAGCCGGGCAAGATGTTGTGGTTCACCCGGAACGTGTTGTCCGGGTCGTAGGCCTTCTTTGTGGCGGTCAGGCGCCGGAAGTGGTCGGTGCCGTAGGCCGCTTCCAGTTGTTCGGGGTTGGTTGCCTCTTCGGTGGAGAGGAAGTTGACCATTCTGCGGTCGTCCGCCCAGGGCTCCATCGCTTTCATGACCTCGTCGAGTGCGCCGCGGAGGAACCCGGCCTGGTCGGGGCCGCCCACGCCGAAGCCGAAGAGGACGAAGGGAAGGCCGCGGGTGGAGACGGCGTTGGGCACTGCGGGCTGCCGGTCGAGTGCGCCGCCGAGCATGCGGATCTCGACGCTCGCCAGCGGGGAGTCCGACCCGGGACCGAGCAGTTCGACCAGTGCGTCGGCGGCCTCGGCGGGGAACGCGCGCAGCATGGTTGTGCGGTCGTAGTAGGGCATGGGCGTCGGGGGGTCCAGGTGGATGGCGCCCATGGCTGTGTAGGGCATCTCGCCGACGGTGTCGAGGAGTGTGGGGGCGGCCGCGCGCAGGGGTGCGATCAGCCGTGCGCCCTCGGCCGCAGGACCGAGGAAGGCGAAGCGCACGTGGACCACGTACGCGCCGCGCAGTGGTTCCGGCAACTCGGGCAGCGGGGGCAGGCGTTGTACGGCCAGTGAGGAGGACATCTCCTCCGGCATGTCGGACTGCCAGGTGCGCCAGGTGTGCAGGACGTTGGCGAGGTGTTCGCCGGGGAAGTGGATGCCGCCGCCGTAGAAGCGGGTCAGTGGGAACAGGTCGAATTCCAGCGCGGTGACGACGCCGAAGTTGCCCTTGCCTCCGAGCAGGGCCCAGAACAGTTCGGGGTCGGTGTCGGGCGTGACGTGCCGCGACGCGCCGTCGGCGGTGACCACGTCCAGTGAGCGGACGTGGTCCGCCGCGTATCCGAGGCTGCGGCCGAGGACGGGGCTGAGTCCGCCCCCCAGGGTGTAGCCGGTCACACCGACCAGCGGCGCCGAGCCGCTCACCGGGGCGAGGCCGACGGCGGCGGCCTGGTCGATCACCTCCTGCCAGATCACGCCGGCCTCGACCCGTGCGCGTCGCCGGTCGGCGTCGATGGTGATGCCCTTCATGCGCCGGGTGCTGATCAGTACCCCGCCCCGGGCGGGGCCGACCTGCTGGTGGCCCGTGGTCTTCACCGTCACGGGCCGGCCGTGGCGGGCCGCGAAGGAGACCGCCGCCCGCACGTCGGACGCGTCGGCGGCACCGACCGCGAGCGCCGGCTCCAGGGAGAGGTTCAGGTTGTAGATCTCGCATTCCGCGGCGTAGCCCTCGTCGCCGGGCAGCAGGACAGGGCCGCTCACCAGCGATGCGAGTTCGGCCGCCTCCGCGGCCGACACGGGTCTGAAGCGGTCGTCAAAAATCATGATGTCCTCGTGGATTGTGCCGCGGGGTCCCTGGGCGGTCGCCCGTGAGTGATCCCGCGCGTGCGAATCGGTGGTGCATTGGCGCCGGCAGGGCCGTGCGCCTGATGGGCAGGCGATGGACTTTTATATTACCAATGCAATCTATAAGCCCTTGGAGTACCCCGACGCCGGTCCAGTGCCGGCCGGCGCCCCGGGCAGCGGGCCGGCGCTCGTCGCGGCGGTCACGTCAACGACTGAGACTCAGGCAGAGGCCCTGCCAGCGCCTTTCGGACGCCGTCTCAACCTCCACTGTCACCGAAGCGCTCGGTACGTACCCGCTCCGGCGCATGCCCCAGGAGCACCAGGTAGGCAGCCGCCTTCTCGACGAACCCGGTGGGCCCGCAGACGTAGCAGGTCGGCTCGAAGTCGGGGGGCCAGCCGCCGCGGACCAAGTCCTCGGGGGTGATGCGCCCCGGCGGACGCCGTGATTCTTCCGGGGCTTCCCTGCTGTAGAGGTACGTCGTATCCAGCCCCGGCGCCCCCTGGTGGAGCTCCGAGCCGTACAGAACGTCCGACGGGGTCCGCGCCGCGTAGAGCAACCTGAAGGGGGTCCGGCTGCCGGCCGCCTTCCGCGCGCGGATCATGCACATGAGAGGCACGAGTCCTGATCCGCCCGCCACCAGCAGAACCGGCTCCGTCTGCTGCTGCCTCCAGACGAACCAGCCGCCGACAGGCCCGCGCAGCTCCAGGCCGTCCCCAGGCACGAGCTCGTCCACGAGGTAGGGCGACACTTCCCCTCCGGGCGTGCGCTGGACCGTCAGGTCGAGGGTCCGGCCGTTGGAGGCCGAGGCGATCGAGTAACTGCGCTGGGTGCTGTAGCCGTCTTCCGCGGTCAGCCTGACGTCCACATGCTGGCCGGCCGGTGCCCGGGCCAGTCCGGCACGTCCAGCGTCAGGGTGACGGCCGTCGCCGACTCCACGCGCCGACCCGTCACCTCGGCGGTCCGCCACCGGAGCCGGTCGCCTAGTCTCCCTGGTACCGCTGCTCTCGCCATGGGTCTCCGTAGTTGTGGTACCCGGCGCTCTCCCAGAAGCCGGGCACGTCGCTTCGCCGCAACTGGATCTCACGGACCCACTTCGCGGACTTCCACAGGTACAGGTGCGGGACCAGCAGCCGGGCGGGGCCACCGTGTTCCGGCGCCAGGTCCTCGCCTCCGTAGCCATAGACGATCCATGCCTTGCCGTCGACCAGGTCGGCGAGGGGGATGTTCGTGGTGTAACCCCCGTACGAGCCGACGAGGACGTGCTCCGCGGCCGTCTCCACGTCCGCGAGCAGAACGTCCAGCGACACGCCTCGCCACTGGGTGCCGAACTTCGACCACTTCGTCACACAGTGCAGGTCGACCGTCGGGGACGCCGCCGGGAGTGCCATCAGGCCCGCCCAGTCCCACACGTGCTGCTTGTCGGCCTCCGTGGTCACGGACAGCTTCCAGTCGTCCCGCCGGATGCGGGGAGTGGGCCCGGCGGACAGCACCGGGAAGCCGGTCGTCTCGTACTGCCCGGGCGGCAGCTTCGTGCCGGCCGGCGGCCTTCGGCCGTGGAAGCCACGCGAGATGAACGCCATGTTCGTCGTCCTTGTTCGTCCGATGTGAGCCCTGCGGGCCTCTTCGGAGGTGAGCGCCCGCCGGAGGCGACTTCTTACCTGTGCCAGCGCGGCGAAAGGTGCCCCGCCCGGGGTGGGTGCTGGGTAGCTGCCCCGGGCGGGGCGTGAGAGATGCCGCTAGTTGCGGCCCGCCATGACTCCGCCATCGACGTTGAGGATGGCGCCCGTGGTCCAGCTCGAGGCGTCCGAAAGGAGGAAGACGATCGCCGAGGCCACATCCTGCGGCGTGCCGACCCGGCCGAGCGGGTGCAGGCCGCTCAGCTGCTCCAGCGCATCGTCCAACTGGTCCTCGGGAAAGACCTTCTCGAACAGGGGCGTCCTGGTGACAGCGGGAGCCACGGCGTTCACGCGGATGCCCTCGCTGGCGAGTTCGATGGCCAGGTTGTGCGTAAGGGCGTGCAGGCCGGCCTTGGCCATCGAATAGGCCGATGACGGTGTCACCGCGAGGGCCTGGTGCGCCCACATGCTGCCCACGTTCACGATGGCGCCGCCCTGACCGCCGGCGACCATGGCCCGGACGACGGTCTGCGTCAGGAAGAACGTCGCCCTGTTGAGGTCGTGGTACGAGTCGTAGTGCTCGACCTCGTAGTCGAGGAAGAGCTTGGGCAGGAAGAACCCCGCCGAGTTGACGAGGAGGGTGGCATCGGGGTGGTCCTCCGCCAACTGCTTCTGCGCCTCGACGACCTGGTCCCAGTCGGCCAGGTCGGCCTCGATCGACCATGCGCTGCCGGAGCGCGACAGGCTAGCGACGGCGTCGTTGAGCTTCCGACCCGGGCGGCCGACGATCACCGCACTGCCGCCCCCCGCGATCACATCCTCGGCGGCCTTGAGGCCCATGCCGCTGGCGCCACCGATCACGACGAGCTTCTTACCTTCGAAGTCCGTGGCCATACGAAATCACTCTCCACACTGAGCGGCGAACACCTCTTGCACGTGTGCTTGCCTGTGTGCACTCGAGCCTGCCACCGCAGGATCTACAGCAGCTCTACGAGTCATCTACGGCGCCATTCGCAGCGGCCTCGCCGTCCGTCCGGCGAATAGGAGGTGCGTGGACCCGTCCTACGGTCAGCGGGATCCGACCAAGGTTCTCGACGTAAAGGACGCACGCGACGGCTCTCGACGAGCCTGCCTTTGAAACAGATGAGAAATTGCATGGGATTTCATGAGAGGCAGTGTCATGCGGTGATCGAACGACGCCGGAGCGTGAGGATCAATGCATGCCCGGGCGAACGGTCCGGGCAGTACCGGGACCCTCGGCTCCCGGTTCGCACGGAAAGGCCTGAACATGATTAATGGGTTGAAGAGGGCTGCGGCGATGAGCGCGGCGACAGTGGCCCTGGCCTCGGGCATGGTCCTCGGCACCGTCGGGAGCGCGTCAGCCGCTCCGCAGGACCACCGGCCGCCGAAAGCGTCGCACCACTGCGTGAAGACGGCGGGCCACTGGGCACGGCAGTGGCACCCGGGCTTCCGGGACCGGCACCACCGCTGGCACCCCGGCCACTGGACCCGTACCTGGCTCCCCGCCCACAAGCAGTGCCACCGCTGACCCCGTAGCCGGCACCGGCACCGCCCCCGAACCGGCCCCGACACGCCCTCAAGGGGCGCGCCGGGGCCGGTTCGTCGCGTCGCATCCGCCCCCTCCCGGTCCGGGCCAGCCTGCCCGAGGGGTGGAGGACGGTCAGCGGCAGCGCCGTCGCGGGGCAACCGGAGGCAACCTCAGCGGCTGGGCCCGCCGCCGCTACAGGCAGCGACTGCTCGACGGCCATGCTCCTGCTGTCGACGGCGGCCATGCCAGGACCCGAAGTTGCCGGGTTGGACGGCCCGCGCAGCGATCTACTGGCCTGTGGGTGTGAGCATGATCCGGTGCTCCGGGAAGCCGCGGTCCCAAGTCACCGGTCCGGCGACGAACTCGCCCATTTCCGGGTTCAGAAGACCGGTGGAGAGTGAGACTTTCGGGCGGAAGACGAGGGTGCCGCCTTCGTGCCAGCCTTCGGGCACGTCGAAGACGACGCTGTGGCTGTACAGGGAAGGCACTTCGGACTCTGTCCAATCGATGGTGTCCGCCCCCCTGGGCTGGTAGGTCTTGCCGCCGGAGTGCAGGGTGAAGCTCTTGCCGTAGTGGACTTGGCCGGACAGCGACATCCTGCTCCTGTCGTACTCGTTACGCAGCTGCTCCGTTGTCGCAAACCCCGTGTACACCTCGGCCCATCGGAGCATGAGCCACCAGCGCCCCGGCCGGGCCCAGCCCCCGGGCCGCACCCACGGGCCCACGTAGGCTTCGGTCTCGGCGAAGCGCACGCCCATCCGCACAAGACGGCTGTTCACGAGTGATACCTGTGCGATGGCCTCGTAGTCCTCCGCAGTGACCCTGAGCTTCGGCAGCGGCCTGTAGTAAGCGGCCACAGCGTCGCCACCGCGTTCCCCGGTGCGCCGGTCCATGCTCGGGGTGCGGCCCTCGTCGGTGACACGCAGCGTCACCGGTGCGCCCTTGGGCACGCTGAGAGCGAGCGTGGCGGGTCCTACCGTCTCGTTGTCCAGTCCGGACGGATAGGTGCTGACGAGACGTGCGCGGCCGCCGGTTTCCACAGTGAGGGAGACCTTCTTCTGCGACGTCTCGGTCAGGCCCCTTCGCCAGGGCGTCGCATCCTCGACCTCGGCGAAGGTGACGACGACGAACTCCTGACCTTCCGCCGCATGCCGAGCCTTGTACAGCCTCAGAGCCGCTGCACCCAGCTCGGAGAGTTCCTCCGTCAAGGCGATACCCCGCACGCGCAGGGAGAAATGCGGGCCGATCAAAGTCCCGTCCCGCACAGACGCCGGCAGATTCATCATCAAGGCCCGCTGCACGCCGCCGTACCAGTTCGCTTCCACTCGGGACGGACGGAGGATCTTGTAGGCAACGGTCCCCGCACCCGCGGCAACGGTGCCTATAGCGGTCCACGCGAGCGCACCCGTGATCAGGTGGCGTCGTGAAACCATCGGGTGCTGCGGGGCGATTGCCGCTTGCTGGTGGGCGCGCACGGCGGCCGCTAGTTGCGCAGGCAGCCAGTCTGTCACCGGCGGACCGCCACGGCCGGCGTCGTCCGCCGCGGCCGGAGCCGGGCCGGCGACGGCGGCCAGAGGGACCAGCAGGTCGGTGAGCGGAGGCCGGTCAGCCGGCTCCACGGCCAAGCAGCCGGCAGCTATTTCCCGAAGCGGCGGTACGAGACCTTCCAGGTCTGGTTCCTCGTCCTCCACCCGGCGGGCGAGCTCATGACGGGATCCCTCGCCGAAGACCGGGTCACCAGTCGCGGCGAAAACCAGCACGGCCCCCAGACGGAACACGTCACTCGCCGCCTGGGAACGGTTCCCGAAGAGCTGCTCCGGCGCCATGAACTCCGGGGATTCCACCAGCACCCCACGCTCCGCCAAGGCGCTGGCCTCCGCGGCCGGTACCAGCCCGGCATCGACCAGCCGCGGACCGTCGGTGGTCATCATCACGGTGGACGGCTTCAAGCCCCCGTGAACAACACCTGCGGCGTGCAGGACCTGCAAGGCCCGGACCAGGCCCACTCCCAGAGCTGCCACCGACTCCGGCGGCAGCACTCCGTACTCGGCCACCGCCTCCGCCAAGGACAGCCCCGCGACAAAGACACTGGCCAGCCACGGCCGCTCGGCCTCCGCGTCCACGTCCACCATCACCGCGGTAAAGGTGGCGTCCGTGACCCCCCGTAAGCCGGCGGCACCCTCCGCGAAACGGCTCCGGAAGGCCTCGTCCGCCGCGAACTCGCGGTTCACGACCCTGACCGCCACCGCCGCCTCGCCGCCGGCGATCGGCCCAGGTGCGCCTTGCCGATCCGCCCACCGCCCAGCCTGGCGAGCAGCTCGTACGGCCCCATCCGGCTCGGGTCCCTCCCCGCCCGCAGCGCCTCCATCCAAGGTCCTCCCTCCGCGTCGTACCGTTTCCCCCGGGGCTGTTGCCACGGGTCACCTCCCCGGATGGGGTAAGTGCGCCTCCGTTTCCTAGGCATGTGGAGTGACGGGCCCGGCCGGCAGCCACGGCCTGGACCGTGCGATGGCCGTGGCGGGGATCGGCCAGATCACCCGCCTGATCAGCTTCGCCGGCCGGTGCCTTTCCAGCCGCGGGTACCGCAGCCCGGAAACCTGCACGGCACCCAGGTCCAGCAGGTGCAACTCCGCGCAGAAGCCTGACGCATGTTCATTGCGCCGCGTATGGGGGAACAGTGTCTCGGTCGTCTGGCTGCGCCTGTAGGCAAACCGCTCCCCCACCGGTAACCGGCTCGTCCGGAACTCTGCCACCATCCCCGTGTCATCCCCCGTTGACATGTGTCACCGCGGACGGTGTCGTGACAGTCGCCCGAACAAACCCCCGCGCACCTCGCTCCGATGATTCCCAGCCCGACCGGACGCATAGCCAGGTTCGAGCAACTTCTGAGCGATCGCCGCCCCGATGCCGGGCGATGACGCTTCCCGTCACCGAGGCTGCCGGCACTGCGACGGCTGATGGTGACCGCTTCGTGCGCCTTGGCCACCTTCACCGGGCCGATCGGGGAGGCGCCGTTGGTGTCGGTGTCCTCGTCCCAGACGACGACGGCGTCGCCCGAGGCGAACGTCGCGACGCCAGGGTTGCTTGTGGCTCGGCTCGGATCATTTCTTACCCGTCACGGCAAAAGACCGTGCACTACGAGGATCCGGGAAAGCGCATGCACGGCATCAGCCGAGAGCCACAGTTGTCCGCCGTTCTGTACGCAGGCCGTCGGGCGCGACGACGGCGACCGCGACGAGGAGCGGTGCGCCGGTGCGCACCAGCAGTTCGTACATGTAGGGCGACTGGTCATTGGTGCGCGCCACCTGGATCGGGGCCCTGGTGAGGAACGGGCGGTCCGGGACCACGGTGGGCACATCGGGCAGCGGCACCGTGAGGCTCATCGGACGCGGCAGCGGCAGCAGCGGGCCGTTGGGAACCCGTCGGGGGGTGGCCATCACGGTGAGTACGTGCGGACCGGCGCCTCCGTCGACGACGGGGGCGTCGCTGCGCAACCGGAGAAACACGCCGCGGCCCGCGAGCTCGAAGGCTTCGAGGATGTCAAGGGTCGGCGGCGTGCCGAGCGGTCCGGGCGGCACCTGGACGGCTTCGACGGTGACCCGACCCAAGGGGTCGGCCAACCGCAGGGTCACCCGCACCGGATCGGTCACCGCGGACCGGCGGAACCACACGGCCAGCGGCATACGACCGGATGCGCGCGGACCGCGGACGAGCACGGGGCCGTTGTCCGCGCCGGCGGGCCGCGCAGCCGGATCCGCGAGGGGCAGCCCGTCGAGCGGGCTCTCCAGGCGTGGGAACAGCTCGGTGCCCGCGGACTCGACGGACACGCTGAGCAGGTGCGGGCCGAGCGGTGTCGGGGACGAGGGCGCAGTGGTGTTGGTGGAGACGACGATGCCCGTGCCGTCCCAGTCGTCGGTGACGATGGCACTCACGTCGGGTGGCACGGAGGGCGGCAGCTGGACGGGCACCATCGCCGAGCCGGGTGAGGGCGTGCCCACAACGGCGTCGACCGGCACCCCGCGGCGGGGGACGGCGACCGCGCGCACGAGCCAGGGCTCCCACGACTCCGGGAGCGTGCCGCTCCATGTGCTCGTGTAGCACGGCCCGCCTGTCGGCGTTTGCGGGTCCGCCGTCACCTTCGTCGCCTCGATGTCGGCGAACGGGGGCCCCATGGTCTGCGCCGATTGGGCAGCGAAAGGCGAACGGGTGCGGAAGAGCAGGAAGGAATCGACGGGTACGGCCGAGGTACTGGCCACCTCCAACCGGACCCCCGTCGCCGCGCCGACCGGGCCGTACGAAGGCGTCACCGTGGGTGCCGCAGGCGCGAGGATGCGCGGGGCCATGAACGCCCTCAGGTGGGTGTGGTCGGACGGCCAGGGCGATTCCACGTTGGCGGGACTGACCGCGGTGACCCCGAAGAGGTGGATGTCGGTGGAGCCGCGCGGCAGCGTCAGGTCGGCCTCGCGTGCCGCGGCACCGGCCTCGCGCACCCTGCGGAACAGTGCCCGTCTTTGGGAGCCCGCAAGACCGTCATACACCGTCCGCAACGCCGCCAGCCGGGCACCCGGTACGGTGCCGTCGGCAGCGCGTGGGCTGAGTCCGGCCGCGGAACGAAGCGCCGTCTCCGCGACCTCGTACACCACGAACCGCGACACCTCGCCGGCCGGCGTAGCCCAGGCCACCCGCACGTGGCTGTGGCCGTCCGCGTCCGGTGAGCTCCCCACGGGGACGCCGGGTAGCGGCGGCGGTGGCGGCAGCATCGGTGGCACTGGTGAGGCGGCGTAGGCCCGTGCCGGCCCCAGGTTGGGAGAGAACGGGCCTGGCCCGCCCAGCACCGCGATGTCCTCGCGGGCCCACAGGGCGACGCCCCAGTGCTGGTTCGACCCGAAGTCGAGTTGCGGGACGGTGGCGGTGATCCGGTAGCGGCGGGCGTCGTCGGACTGCGCCGGCCCGGCGGGGACCTCCACCTCACCTTCGGGGTCCAGGCAGGAAACCGTCACCCCCGAGGAGGGCACGGGGGTGTCCCCCGAGAACGGAAGGGACACGTCGAGCCGCAGGCACCCCGCGGGCGGCGGGCCGGTGGGTGTGACCCCCGGCGGCGGTTCGGCACTGGTGGAGGGCGCCGGGAACAGCACCGCGAACACGTCGAGCCGGGTGGGGGTACGGGTGCTCCAGTCGAGGGCGAGGTGCACTTCCAACGTGGCGGAACAAAGGGGTGAGCCCTTGTACGCCGTGTCCAGGCGTACTGCGAGGACCCGCGGTGAGGGCGCGACCGGCTCGTCTCCGGCGTAGCGCGTGTCCTCCCACCGGGACCACACACCGAAGACGTCCTGGACGGCGACCGCGTAGCCGGCCGAGCGTCCGCCGCTGCCGATCGGGATCGGCGCCGCGATGTCGACCTGGACGTCGTGGTCGGCCGGCGGGACACCGGGCGCAGACGACGCCCGGGTGGGAACCGGGGTGTGCCGGCCGCCGGAGTCCCGCTTGTCGGTCATCGGCTCGGCCTGCGTGCCGCCGGTCGTGGCGTACCGGGCCAGCGCGACGCCGCTGGGCCGGCCGAGCAGCGCGCTGGACTCCACATGGTCCCAGCGCAGCCGAACGGTCTCGCGCCAGGGCTCGTCCCGGGCGGCCGGGCGCACGAGGCCCTCTCGTGCGGCCGACAGTCCGGTGACCGCAGCGGTGTCGCCGTGCCGGCTGGGCCAGGGCACCACCGCCGCGTAGGTCGCGGGGCCGCCCTCGGGCGTGTCCGGGTAGTCGGCGGTGACCATGAAGTCCTGCCCGGCGAACTGTTCCCGCTCGTCCAGCGGATACGCGGTGCCGAACCCGGTGGCCAGGGCGAGGAACGGGTCGGTGGTGGCGGCGACCAGCAGCGCGCCCAGCAGGGGCGTCGTGGCCTGTGAGGGCTGCCTGGAAGCTCGGCCGTCCTGCTCGGGAGGTGGCACGGTCAGGGTGGGTTGGAGGGCCGCTTGTTGGAAGGGCGGCAGCCCTGGGGCGTAGAGCGGCTCGATCTGTGGGAGCAGCACGGTGCGCACCTCGCCTACCAGGCTCGCCGGGTCGGGCGGCTCCCATTCGGGCGCGATGCGGGCGGCTTCGGTCAGCGGCCACCAGCCGATCGGCGGGCCGCCGCGCCGCAGGCGTTCCACGGCGGCGTCGGCCGGGTCGCGGGGAGCGCCGAGGAAACCTTGCGGTCCCGCGTCGTACGTGGTGGCGCCCCATCGGCCCGCGTCCACCGGCAGTCCTACCCGCTCCACTTCGACCCAGCCGTCGTCGTCGATCACATCGCGCAGGTGGTCCACCTGTACGTCAGGGTCGCGGCCGTTGACGAGCAGCGCGTGGGTCATGCCGCCGGTGCGGAGGCTGAGGGAGACCCCCTCGCCGACCGTGGGGTTGGCCGCCACGACACCCACGGCCGCCAGCGGGCCGACCGGACCACGGAACCCCCATAGCGCCACGGCGCGCGCCGAGTCCACGGCCGTGCACTCGACCTCCACCGTGACCGCGCTGTGCCCATCCCACTGCAGCAGCACACCGAGCGGGTGACTGGTCGCGGTGACTGTCACGTCGGCGGGGCGCCGCTGCGGCTTGCGCGCCCAGACGCGGAATGGGCCGGGCGGTGCGCCGAGCACGTCGGAGCAGGCCCACCGAAGGTGGACCTCGGCGAAGCGACCTTTGAGACGCTCCCGGTCGGCCGGCCGGTCGAACTGTTGGAGGTGTCGTCTGGCGATCTGGGGCCAGGGGGCGACGACGCCTTCGGCGCGGAAACGGGACACGCTGGCGATCCGGCCCGCCATGTCAGCTCTCCTCCCAGGGCGCGGCACCCAGCAGCACCCGCACCGCGTCGACCAAGTCGTCAGGCACACCGGCGAGCGGGTCGGTGCGCCGCCGGAATCGCAACCGCACTTCGCTGCCGCGGGCATCGGGGCCGAGCAGCAGCAGGGCACGGGTGTCGCCCGGGCCGCGCACGATCCGCCCGACCGGCGCGAGTGGGGGCTCGTCCGGGCCGGGCGCGGCGGTCATCGGCTCGGGCGTGAGCCAGTCGGCCGGCCGCGCGGCCCACCACTGGTGCGCCGGGTCGACGGCGTCGGCCGGGCCGGTTACGACAGTCGGCATCGGCCGGGAGCGCCACATCGGCTCGTTGGACTCGACGACGACGGCCACTGGCTGCGGGGTGGCGGCACCGGTCCACAGCACCTGGACCCGTGGGTAGCGCGGTACCTGTGGAACGGCCAGCCCCGCCAACGAAAAGGTCTCGTCGAGCGTGCTGCCGGCCGGTCGGGCGGGCAGCGTCGTCAGCGGTGCCGGATCTCGCACGAGGAGGTGCTCGACCGGCGCGGCCGTGAACATGCCCGCGAACTCGGCGAGCGAACGGAACCGTGAGGTGGTGAAGCCGACCCGGAAGACCCGTACCCCGGTCGTGCCGACCGGTGAGCCGCTGGGCACGCGCTCGATGTCGAGCAGGTGGTCCGTGCACGGCTCGAACACGTATGGCAGGTCGACGACCCGGTGGTCCACCCGCTCACCGAATTCCGACAGGCACTCCCCGGTCACAACCTCGCGGACCGTCTGCTCCCACGGCGTGTAGATCGCCAGGTTCGTGGTGGGACGCGCGGTGGCGAAGTCGAGGAGGCGCGGGCCGGCCGGACCGCCGCCCGGCGGGGCCGGATGCCGACCGGATGCGGCGCGCACCACGACCCTCAGCTCTTGGCCGTACGCTTTGAACAGCTTGTCGACGGTAGCGGAGGAGAACGCCAGTCGGACCACCTCGTCGCAGAAGACGCCCCGGTCGTCCGGCCCGGGTGTCGTGGCCAGCACCCATGGCTCGAGCCGCGATGGCACCTCCGCGGCGCCCTGCGCGACGAAACGGAACTCCTGGGTCTGCTCGGCCCCCCAGGCCGGCTCCGGTGTGACGGGCGGGAGTTCGTCCTGCGCCAGATGGGCCGCCCGCCACCTCACTCGCAGGGTGTACGGCGTGCCGGGCGTCAGAAGTGCGTGCTGGTCCGGGTCTTGGTTGAGCGCGGCCTGCAGTGCCCCGCGCCGGGTGGAGGCCGTGGAGTCGTCCCATACGTACCGGTCGACCTCGCTCGCCAGGAGCCCTTCGAGGGCGAGCACGTGGAATGCGGGCGCATCGCCTTGCGTACGTCGGCGATCCCAGCCGATCTCCACGGTCAGCGTGTCGCGCGGCACGTCGCCGCGAACCAGCACCAGTACGAGCCCGTCTTCGCGGGCCGCGACCCGAGCGGCGATACGGCCCGCACGCTCGACGCGCTCGCCCCACGGGCCGGCCGGATCGGTCCACCGCCCGGGCAGCGGATTGCCGTTTGTGACGAGCGCCGACGCGTCGACCCGCTGCTCGCCCAGCACGGCGCCTGATGCGTCGAGGGAGCGCACTACGAGCAGCCCTTCGATGGACCACCGCGGCACCAGCATCAGCGCCGTGAACGCGTGCAGTCCGCCCACGGCCGAGAACTGCACCGCGTCGCCGAGGTCACCGGGCCGGAACCTGGTGTCCTCCCATGCCCTGACGACGGCCTTCTCGTCGTCGAGGTCCCCCGAGAGGATCGGACGGCTGCCGTCGCCCGCCGGTGAGCGCAGCAGCTTGCCCGTACAGGTGAGCGACTGGCGGGCGAGCCGCGGGTCCCAGCCCTTGGCGACGTGCGCGGCGCGAAGGTCGTGGAGCGTCGCACCGTCGGCGACCGTTTGGCTCCACTCCAGGAGTACGGCGGCGTCGATCCCGGCAGCACGGCTGAACCCCACTGGCTGCCCGGTGGCCCAGCCCCGGAGGGTCGGCTCGGCGGGCCGCCCACGGTCGGGGCACGGCACCGCGTCACCGATGACACCGGCCGCCTCGATGCCGCGCAGCCGGTCGGCCGGCCCGATGCCGCACCGCCAGCGCTCGGTGACCCGCAGCCGGGCCGGCGGTGTGGTGCTGCGCACGGTGTCCTGCGGATCCGGCCAGGGCTGCCCGTCCAGTGTCCAGCCGACGGGGCTCGGGCCGGTGGGCACTTCGTGGAACGTCCACAGTACGGGCGCGGGTTGGGCCGCGGGATCGCATATCCGGCCCCACTGCTCCCTGACGGTGGTGGTGAGCCGTTCCCCGTAAGGCACCGCGCGCGGGTGCGGTTCGGGCAGCCAGGACAGCAGGGCGAGCGCCGGACCGTGCTGCGCGTCGCCCGGATTGCCCCGCGCCCACCACGCACTGGGTGTCTCCCCCGGGGAGAGCGCGCCGTCGAGTTCGACGGCGGTGACCTGGTAGCGCCACCACTGGCGGCCCCGGCGCACCCACGGGTTGGCGCTCTGGCCGTTGCTGCCCAGGACGGTACGGCCGAGCACGGTGAGGTCCGACACCATGCCGGCCGGTACGTCGAACAGCACCACGGGGATCGCGTCAAGCGGCACCGGTTGAGGATCCGCCCCGGTCTGGTCGGCCAGGTCGCGGGCGTCGACGAGCTTGCCGTCGACGGACCGGTCCGTGGCGCTGCCCTCGACCAACGCGGGCGAGCGGCTGACCAGGGCGACGCCACTGACCAGCGGTGGCGGCTCCGGTTCCGGAACGTCGGAGTCGCCCAGTTCGAAGCCGACACAGCCGGAGACGCTGAAGAAGAAGAAGTCGACCTCGCCGCACACCTCGCCCTTGATGTGGGTGCGTTCGACATCGACTCCGTCCACTGTGCCGCGCCCGGCCAGCACGGTGAGCCGGGCCTGGGCGCCGATGCTGACGACGAACAGCCGAAGCTCGCCGGAGATCTCCACGATGCCGCCGAGCGCGAACGGCTTGAACGAAAGGATCGCGTCGAAGCCACCGGCAACCTTGAGGTAGAGGCCCGCGCCGGTACTGCCCCAGACGAACTGCGCATGGAAGCCGACGGCCACGGTGAGGCCACTGGTCGCCACGGCCGGCAGCCGCGGATGGGTGATGCCGTCGCCGTGCACCATCACATACCCGGTGCCTTCGATGAACTCGAAGACGCGCACCGTGGCCGGCTCGGTGAAGGTCCCGAGGTCGACGAACCAGTCCGGCACGTGCCGGGTGTCGAAGAACGCGGTGACCGGGACCCGGACATGCAGCAACTCGACGACGGTGTACTCCGCGGCGAGCCCGACGGTGATCGTGCCACGGGCGAAGTCGAGGTCGAGCACGGCGACGAAGGTGGCGGTCCCGCTGCCCCTCAGCGCGGGCGGCGCCTTGAGCACGTCGGCCTTCATGACCAGCAGCAGCCGCGGCCCGGGCAGCTCGAGGATCACGATCCCCTTCATGTGGACGACGTAGCCGCCCTCGAGGGTGCCGAGCAGCAGGCCTGCGGCGAACGCGAACCTCCCCGGGTCAGGCTCCCAGCCTTGCGGTGCCAGCACGCCAAGTGGTCGCGGCAGTTGTTCCTCGAGCCACTTCAGCGCGGGCGCCGGCACACCTGCGGACTCGATCCTCTTGAAGTTGACGCCCACTCCGCCGAGGACGCCGAAGACGCCGAGGCCGGAGTTGCCGAGCACGATCGGCACCGGGAACTCCACCTCCAGGCCGACGAACACCCCGGTGGCGCCGCCCTTCTGCGCGATCTTCAGCGTGGCGGCAGCACGGATGTTCAGCGGTACGACTGTCAGGTCGAAGGCGCCTTCGAGCCCGCCGTCGCCGGGCAGGGACAGGTAGCCGGAGCCGTGCAGCACACCGGGCACGTTGATGGTGGCGCCCAAGGCCGTGATCTGCGGGGGCTCGACCGCGTCCAGTCGCAGCCGGACACGGACGGCGTCGATGTCGACGATGCCGAGGTCGAGACCGATGCCCAGCTCGGCCTCGAAGTAGGCAGGGTTGTCGCGGGAGACGCGGAATCCGAGGACACGCAGGATCTGGTCGAACGGGTCGCGGGTGACCAGGGCGCCGCTTGGCACGTCGAGGCTGTAGCCCCTCGTCGGGTCGAAGGCCCACAGCGGTACGTGTTCGACGCCGCCGGCTGCCGGGCGGGTGTTCCACGTCGACCGAAGGCCGACCGCCTTGTACCGTGCCACGACCGGCCGGTCCTGCGGCACCCGTACGAGCCCGGCGTCGAAAAAGAACCCCGTTTCCACGTCGAGCAGCACGCTGACCTCCGTGCCTGACGGGCCGTCGGAGGCGACGAGTTCGGCGCCGCGCAGGATGACGTACTTCGTGCTGATCCGGCCGGCGGCGGCAAGTGCCACCACCGCGCCGGTGGCGACGCCGAGCGTGACCAGCTCACCGGCGGTAGGTGACGGCGGGGTCGCGACGGCGAGCAGCGGCGCGAGCCCGGCGACCGCGCCGATCACGTCGGTGCCGGTGGCGCTGCCGGACGTGGGGCGTTCGAGCCTGGCAAGCCCGTCGAGGTCGCTGTCGAGAGCCTGGAAGTCGCCGGAGGCGGTCCACGCCGTGCGCTGCTCGTCGATGCGCAGTCGGACGAGGAAGGCACAGATTCCATCGGCGGGATTGGTCCGCGGTGGGATCTTGCCGGCGGAGTTGGCCGCAAGCCGCATCTCCGCGGCCGTCCGGACGTCGAACTCTCCGTAGACCTCAGCGCGGACGAAGGTGTTGCGGACCAGCTCGACGCGGATGCCGATCGTGCGGAAGCAGTCGGGGACGGGCGTCCGCGCCGGTTCGGGGTCGACCTGGTCGGCCGGTGCCGGCGGTGGGGCGGCGGCGCGGTGCAGCGTGGCATGGACCTTCTCGGTGACACCGCTCGGCGCTGTGACGATCGCGGTGGCTCGCCAGTACGCGTTGCGCTGGGCCTGGTCGCCGCCCGCGGCGAGGTGCGCGTCGGAACCGTGGGCTGTGCCACGTGTCACGGTGGCGCCGTGGCCCGACTTCGACAGGAGGTGGACGAGTGCGTCGCGGCGCCGGGCGCTCAGGTCGAGGTTGTTGAGCCGCGCGGTCGTGCTGGAGTCGTTGTCGTAGGAAGCAAAGCCGTTGACGAGGAATGAGGTGCCGGGTGGCAGCGCCCTGAGACGGGCCTCGTTGGGGCCGCCGAGGAATGGCTCGGAGCCCGGCTCAAAAGTGCCGTCGGGGAGCGCCTTGCGGGTGCGGGTGTTGTCGGGGTTGCACGAGTATGCGAAGTTCACGTCCGACGGCAGGCCGTCCTCGGCCTTGCCCGGGTGGTCCAAGCGGAAGTAGCAGTGCAGCTCGGCCGGTGAGCCGGGTGCTCGGGTTCTGTCGGCGACGACACCGACGGTGATGTCCGTCGCGCCACTCGGCACCGGGATGGTCGCGGTGGCCCCGCTGGCGCTGCCTCCGCCGTCCCAGGTCCACCTGATGTCGCCGCCGTCGGGCTCGAGGCGGACGACCGCGGTGGTCGCTGTCTGGGCCGTGACGACGATGCGCGAGCCGGTGGTGCTCGTGGTGTCGGCGGTCACCGGCTGAACGCCCGCCGGGCCGGGGCCGGGGCCGGCCCCGGCGACCGGGCGGCGGGTCGCTGTCAGCGACAGCGTCGTGGTGTGGGCCGCCGCATCCGTCACCGTGATCTGGAGGGGGATGCCGCCGGTCGCGGGTGTGGTCACCGGGGCCCGGTCCCGGGTGGTCGTCGTGCCGTCCACCGAGAGGGCGTAGGTGTACGGGGCGAGGCCGCCGACCGCGTCGACGAGGAGGGTCGACCGTTCGGGCAGGGCCACGTCGGGCCCGGCACCGTCGTACCAGCGACCCGCGTCGTCCTGGAACCGGACCCTGACCCGCGGGTTGCCGCCCCGTTGGACGACCTCGGCCTCGAAGACGCCGGTGACTCCGGCGTCCCGCCCGAGCCCGATCCACAGATCCCGCACCCCCGCGTTGACAGCGAGCCCCTCCATGCCGCTGGGCGCGACGAACAGGCGCGCTTCGGGCAGCCAGAAGCCCTGCCACTCCAGCGGCATCGCGCGGGCGGCACCCGGCGGATTGCTGACACCGCTCAGATCGAGGGCGGCGGTGCGAAACCCAAAACCCATGACGTCGCCCGACCCCACGAGAGCGTACGGTGGCTCCATGCGCACGAACTCGTAGACGTCCGCCGGGTCGACGCCACCCGGCGGTACGGTCGACGCGGACGCGAGTCGCGTCGCAAGCCCCGTGTCAGCACCTGCCCACCGGCACTCGACCGTCAGCCGCGGCAGGAGGAACCGCACGTCCGGGTGCGCGGGGTCCTCTTCGAGCATGCCCCGGGCGTCGAGCCTCGCGCCGCGCAGGAACGGAAGCCGCGCGATCGCGCTCGGCATGGTGAGCGTCATCCGGAACGGCCCGGTCGGCGAGCCGCCGGGAGTGTCCAGGTCGACCAGCAACTCGAAGGTCACCCTGGGATCCGGGAACTCGATCGGTGTCTGTCGGAGCTCTGGGGTCCGCTCCACCGACCCCAGCGTGAAACGACCGGTGCCGGGATCGAGGCTCAACCCGCGCCCTCCCGATGGGCTCCACTCCCCCCGCATCGACCGCTGAGGGGGCGGTCCGGATAACTCGTCGACATCCGTGGTGAGCCCCATGTCCTGCAGCATCTGCCGCAGCCCCGTGAGAGCACCGGAGTCGCGTGCCGCAGGTGCCAGCTGGTCCCACAGACTCATCTCGCAACCCCCCGGTCCGAGCCCCGCCTCGGGTTCGAACGATACGCACCCGAATTCACTCTTGCCCTGCTATTCCCTGATCCAGCCCGGTCGAGTCCATGGTCCGAGCCGACTCTGGGGACGCGCCCGAAGCGTTCGTAAAGGTGTCGACCCAACCGGATTCTCAAAACCGATGATCCCCTGGGCGCGTTCCACTGCGCGGTCGGGGAACAGCACATGGTCGGCGTTGCCGTCGCAGACGAGTTGTTGCAGCGCGGTGGCCCCGGAGGACAGCGCCACAGGCCGCGGCATCCCGGGTGGACACGTTCGGCGCGCTCAGCCGCAGCGGGAGGGGTGTGCGCAGGGCACCGCTTCCTCGAGAAACCCGAGGTGGCTGTCGACCACCCTGGTGCCCGGCAGTGTGTCGCGGCCGGCGCGCTGCCTGCCTGAGCCCCGCCTCACCAGACGGGCCCAGCCGACGGGGCATCAGCCGGAGCGTCGGCACCCTGTTCTCATCGGTGACGAAGAGTACGGACGGTCCCCACTCCAAGAGTGAACGAAGCGGGCATCGCGGGTCCATGCCTCCGCGACGCCCCGAAGGTACAGGTCGTGATGGACCGTCTCCGCCCCGGCCATCAAGTCCATTTCGCAGCGGACGTACCTTACGTCACCGAGGGAGAGCGCCGTCCGCACGTGCGCCACAGTGGCTCCACCCTGTGGGTACGCGACCTCCCGTGACAGTCGGCTGACGACCCGCCATGTACGGTCATGAGCGTAGAGGGACCGTGGCCTGACGACGAGCATCTCGCGCCGTAGCCCTTCGCATGGCACGGTTCACTCAGTGATGCGAGCATGGACGTGGTGCCGGCCGCCGCTCCGTGCCCTCGCAAGGGGGGATGGTCGTGTGGGCGTTCCACAACACCGAGCTCAGCAGCTGGGTCAGGGCGGCCTTCCACGCGCTGGCCATCAACGAACAGCGCTCGGCGTTCCGGCCGACCCTGCGGCATCAGCAGCCGGGCGCCGCCGAGAAGTTCCAGAAGCTGAAGCAGGTGTGGTTCGCAGGGGTGCACTGGTTTGTCGGCGGCGGCTACCAGGAAGCAGGACTGTCCGACATCACCTTGCTGTGGATGGTCGACCAGGCTCGCAGACACGGGCTCACGTTCGACACCGACGCGCTCAGCGCGGCCGGGCCGAAGGCAATGCAGCCGGAGCAGAGCATCGACTTCCGTGTACGGCCGGACAGCTCGGGCCAACTGCACACCTCACGCACGGGAATGTACCGCCTGACCAAGCAATTGCACCGGCCCCTGGGCAGTGCCGCGGGCAAAGAAGGCGAGCCCAAGGGAGTGAGTACCTGGCGGTTTCCGCCAAGGAGCGGTACGACCGCTCCCCGGGCTACCGGCCGCAGGAACTTGAGCACTATCGGGCCGACAGGGAACAGGTACGACTGGAGCCTGTCTTCCTTCCCGGCCTCGCCACAGAGATGCCGCCCCAGCCGTCAGCGCCTCAGTGAAGGAGAACAGGGATGCTTGCCTCCGCGCTCTTCGCCGGAGATCCACTGCTGGAGTCCATCGCGCAGGACCAGGACCGTATCTCACGCACCCGAAACCGGAACGATCCGGCCGTGCGAAAGGTGCAGATCGCGCTCCTCGGCTGGGACCCTGGCTGTCTGCCCCGGTTCGGGGCGGACGGCGACTACGGCGACGAGACCGCCGGCGCGGTCGCCCGGTTCAAGGTCGAGGTACTCGGTACCCTCTCGGCCGATGTGATCGACGATGTCGGCCCGTTGACGGTCCTGAAGCTGGACGAGATGTGCGCGGCGGCCGAACGCCCGCCCGTGCAGACGGTCGCCCCGGAGGACTGGCTGCTGACCGGCGCCGAGATGGGCCCCTTCCGCTCCCCCGCCTTCACCCTGGGCAACATGGTCCTGTTCTTCGTCGACGCCGAGGGATACTACGACACGCTGGCCTCGCGGCTGGATGCCCTGACGGCCGGAAACCGGGTGCTGTTCGCCGGCTGGCGGTTCTCGCCCGAGCAGGTGCTGCGCCCGGCGGTCGCGGGCTCACCGGGGATCCTCGAGCGGCTCCTCAAGCTCCGCGCGAACGGCATCGTCGTACGCGCGCTCGTGTACGGCTCGCAATTCTCCACGCTTCCCGTGCGCAGGCCCAGGGTTCCGAGCCTCCCGTCCAAGGACAACTTCGACTTCCGGACCGCGCTGGCCGCCGCAGGTGCACAGGCGGTCCTCGACGCCCGGGTGGGCGAGTTCGGCTCCCACCACCAGAAGTGCGCGGTGGTGCAAGGCAGCGCCGCTGAGGATGCGGCGGCGTTCGTCGGCGGGATCGACATCTGCCTGGACCGCTGGGACAACGCCGCCCACGGCGATCTGCCGATACGGCAACGGGAACCGGACTTCCTGGGGAAGAAGATCTCGCTGCCCGGTTGGCACGATGTGCAGTGCGCGGTGTTCGGGCCTGCCGTCGGCCAGATCTGGCAGTCCCTGGTCCAGCGCTGGAACGACCCCACTCCGCCGAGCCGTATCGACGGCACGCCCGCGCCGATCCCCGCATCGGAAGCACCCAGGCCGCCGGCCACCTCAGGCACCCAGGCCGTACAGGTCCTGCGGACCCTGACCTGCAAAGGGGTGTACTCCTTCCTGCCGGGTGGTGAGTTCACCGTCACGGCCGCCTACCGCAAGGCCATCCGCCGGGCGCGGCACTACATCTACATCGAGGACCAGTACCTGTGGCCCTCGCCGCTCGTCGACGACCTGCGGGCCGCCGCAGCCCGGGGCGTCCAGGTCATCCTGGTCACCGCCCGCGACTTCGACGTGCCGGGGCTCGGCGACGTCCACAAGGCGATGCGCGCCGAGGTGCTCCAGCGCATCGCAGCCGCACATCCCGCGAACGTCCACTGCTTCCATCTGGAGCAGGCGGCGACCACGCTGCAGATCTACGTCCACGCGAAGCTGATGATCGTCGACGACCAGTACGTCTCCGCGGGGAGCGCCAACCTTAACTTCCGTTCCCACACAACGGATTCGGAACTGCAGCTCGGTGTCTTCGACACGAATCTCGTCGACGGCACCATGGGCGGCGCCCCACACCGGGTCGGCGTGTCCGTCCGTAAGCTGCGCACGCAGATTTGGGGCGAACACCTCAACGAGGACCCGTCGCTGCATGAGGACGCGCTGACAGGCCTGGGCCGTATGCCCACGGGGGGCCGCAAGATCGGCCACCTGGTCAACTTCCCTGTTCCGCCGCGGGTTCCCGCTGTGGACTGGCGCGAGACGCTGCGGGATCTGCTGCGCTCGGTCCAGCAGATGGAGCACTGGCAGTTCCTGGCCCCCGTGGTGCTCGGCCCACTCGCGCCGGCGGTCGCGCTGGTGCCGGGCCTGGACCTCGGCACCGTCGCGGACCTGGTTCCCGACCCCGAGGCCTTCGTGCGCAGGCTCCTGAACCCCAACACCACATGCTGAGCAGCCCTTCCGGGGTGGCGTCGGCGCTCGGGCGGTAGTCCACGACCGAGCGCCTCACCGGCACCGTCACCCCTGGCGAGGCTGCGTGGCAGGGCCCTGCCCGCGGCACCCCGGCCGCTGTATTGCGGGGATCCGCGGGGTAGACGTGGGCGACCCCGGCCCCGTGCGTTCAGCCGGCACGCCCCGGCTTCCCCGCTTGGCCTGTGACCCGTGCGGCGGGCACGCCGCTTCCTCGTCAGCCCGCCGCTCGCTGAAGACTGTCGAGGATGAGGTCCAGTCCGAATTCGAACTCGTCGCTGAAGTCGTACCCGGGACGCATGACGTGAGCGGTCGCGATTTCGGTCAGGTACGGGTACTCGCCGTCGCCGAATGCGCTCATGATGGAATCCGCCAGTTCGGCGGTCTCCTCCGGGGAACCGAAGGGCAAGGTCTTCTCCTGCAGGGCGAACCCGTAGATGTAGCTGTCGAGAACCGAGACGGCGTGGGCGGTCAGCTCGAGCGAGAACCCGCCCTGACGCAGGCAGCCGAGAACGGCGTCGTGGTGACGCAGAGTGGCCGGGCCTGGAGTGGACCGCGACTCCATCAGCCCGATGGCCCAGCGGTGGCGGGACAACAGCAGGCGCATGGAGATCGCCCGCTGTCGCATCGCCTGTCGCCAGTCGGCACCCGGCACGGGCAACTCGACTTCGCCGAAGACCAGGTCGACCATGCCGTCGAGCAGGTCCTCCTTGTTGGCCACGTGGTTGTACAGGGACATCGCCTCGACCCCGACAGCCTCGCCGAGTTTGCGCATGCTGAGCGTCTCCAAGCCGCTGGCGTCGGCGAGTTCGACGGCGGCATGGAGAACCCGCTGCCGGGTGAGCGTCGCGCGGTTCGGTCGCGAGGTGGTTCGTCGGGTCACGGTGAACGGATCTCCTTCTCTCGTGTCTCCAGCGTTGACGACCTTACGCCGTAAGTGCTCTACTTACGGCGTAAGTATCGTGGGGACACAACCGGGGGCAGTGATGATGCGAAACATGAGCGAGCCGATCACCACCGGCGAGACGAAGACGATGTCCGCTGTCGTGCAGGAGCGCTACGGCGCCGATCCGGAAGCCGTGCTGCGGACGGCGCACCTCGTCCAGCCCGCCATCGGGCCGGACGAGGTGCTGGTGCGGGTGCGCGCCTCCAGCGTGGACCGGGGCACCTGGCACATGATGGCCGGCCTGCCGTACCCAATCCGCGCCGTGAGCGGGCTACGAAGGCCAAAGCTCCCCAATCCCGGCCGCAACATCGCCGGTGTCGTCGAGGCCGTCGGCTCTGATGTGACCATGTTCGCGCCCGGCGACGAGGTCTACGGGACGGCAGCCGCCGCGTTCGCCGAATGCGCCGCCGCCCGTCCCGACAGGATCGCTCCCAAGCCGACCCGACTCACCTTCGAGGAGGCGGCGACGGTGCCCGTCAGTGCGCTCACCGCACTCCAGGCAGTTCGCGACAACGGCAAGGTCCGGGAAGGCCAACACGTCCTGATCACGGGAGCCGCCGGCGGCGTGGGCACCTTCGCCGTCCAACTCGCCCATGGACTCGGGGCCCGGGTGACGGCCGTCGCGAGCACCCCCAAGCTCGCGGCCGTACGGGCGCTGGGCGCGGACCACGTGATCGACTACACGCGCGAGGATTTCCTCGCCGGCCTACAGCGCTATGACGTCATCATCGACATCGCGGGCAACCGTGGTCTGCGGGATCTGCGCCGAGCCCTCACACCCCGCGGCAGACTGGTCATCACCGGCGGCGAGACGAACGGCCGCTGGCTCGGCGGCACCGATCGGCAGCTCCGCGCCCAGGTGCTCTCTCCGTTCACCGGCCGGCATCTCGGCACCTTCATCGCCTCAGAGGCCGCAAGCGGGCTGCGCGATCTGACCGCTCTCGTCGATGCAGGCACGCTCTGCCCTGCCGTGGACCGCGTCTACCCGCTCGCCGAGACTGCCGCAGCCGTCCGGCACCTCCTCGACGGCCGCGTCACAGGCAAGCTCGCGCTCGCCATGCCCGCCGAGTGACGCCGTAAAATGCCTGCGCGAGCCGCCCAAGGATCGTAGACTGGATGTACCGACGCGGGGTGGAGCAGCTCGGTAGCTCGCTGGGCTCATAACCCAGAGGTCGCGTGGTTCAAATCCCGCCCCCGCTACCAACATTCGGCCCCTGCCTGACTTCCTGTCGGGCGGGGGCCGAAGTCTTGTACATAGCCCGCCGGCGCTTCGGCCGGGGCAGCTTCTCGGCCCGGTTCGTACGGCCAGGAGCCCTGAGGCTTCGGCGATCAGGCTGCCGAGGAGGATCCACGCGGTGGCCGGCAGCCACCCGCCCGCATCACTGGCCCAGTGCACTCAGACCCACAGGCGGCTCACGCCCACCAGCGCGGCCCAGCACAGCATCAGGATCAGGATCAGGATCACCAACAATGCATCCGGCACACGTCACGGGAGTGCAGTAGGCACGGCGCGCACCGCTCCCTGCGATGCTCCGCCGGGCGGCGACGGCTTTCCCCCCGCCCGCATGCGGGGGCGCGAAGGTTACGGAATCGCCGCGACCACCGCAGTCCCCGGCTGCTGCCGACCGGGAAGCCGTCACCGAGCCTGCCCGCGATGGCATACGGGCCAGGTACGACCAGGGCATCAGACGGATCCACATCCGACCTGGGGCGTCGCGCCATCTGCGGGCAGGACCGTCTCAAGGCGTCCGCGCGGTGGCAGATCCATTGCGGGTCCGCCACCTGACGTCGATCGGGCCATCAGCAGTCACCCGGGCCGGCTGAGCGACCGCAGGCCGTTCGTACGGCGGCTCGGGGCTCCCGTTGCGGGATGCGCCGGGCGGGTGAACAGTGGGTTTATATCGGCTCTTCATTCTTCCGGTTCCGATTTCACCGACTCACCGTCAACAGGAAGAATCCACGAGGAACAGTGCGACGCCAAGCGTGTCTGGAATCATCATGGCCAGAATTTCCCGGCGACACATCCTTCACGCGGCCAACGCATCCATTCTGGCTGCAGCACTCGCGATGCCGGCAAGCCTGACGATTGCCGCCGCGGATTCTCAGAGCTTGGATGGGGGCCGTGCCGGAGTACCGGCTCAGCCCACGGCTCCTCCGCCGCCTGCTTCCACCACACCGAGAGCCCCGACGGAACCCACAACGCCGCCGCCCTCGCCTTCAACCACAACGTCGCCCGAACCCACGACGTCCGCCCCTACTTCGCCGACTGACACGTCGCCGGACCCCGACGACACGGACGGTCAGAAAATCCCGCCGGAGCAGGATGCGGAAATCGACGAGGCGACGAAGAAACTGAACGAGCAGAAGGAACGAGTCTCCGAGGAACTCGTGTCGACCGTGGGGACACTGAGCACCATGATCGATGCGGTCCAGGATCCGACGACGTCGCCGCAGGACAGGCAGGGAGTCATCGAGAGCACGGAGAACCTGGCAGCGACGCTCGCAGCCATCGGTGACCCGAAAACCTCCCCCGAACTGCGGAAAGAGTTGACGGCCATGGTGAAGCAGGTGACTTCGGCACTCAAGGCGGTCAATGATCCCCGGGTCCCGGCAGAAGAACGGTCCATTCTCATCCTCGTGGTCAAACGAACCACGTCCGCCCTGGACATGATCCGTGATTCCCACACACCACCGGACGTACGGGACCGGTTGATCGCAATAGTGAACGACATCTCCTACGCTACGGAGAGGAGCCAGCACGGGGTTGCAAGCCGGAGCTATCCCGAGGGCTTCGCTTCGTATGGTCTGCCGGTGAGCTCCTCTCTCACCATTCTGGTCGACCCGAACACACCACCGAAGGAACGAGAAAAGCTGGCGAATTCCACGCAGCAGGTCGGCGCGCTACTGAAGACAATCAATGACCCCGGGACGTCGCAGGAGGAGAGAGCTGAAGCCATCGAAGAACTGGAAGAGAAAGCCGCGCGCATGAAGGACCAGCAGGAGCACTCCGTTTCAGCTCAGGAGCGTCCCGACCAGTCGCTCGGGAAAGCTGCCGCGTTCTGCACCAGCGCCATATTCGAGTCCACCCCTGAGCACGACCTCATGCAGGGGCTGCGGAAACTGCTTCCCACGCGGTGGGCCGACGAAGGGGTCAAGGACTTCTGGAAGGCGGAGGAAGAGAACAACAAGACGCTCGACATCCTCGTCCAGTTGCAGAGCGACACGCGCACCCGCGGCCCGTTCCCAGTCAAAAAGCTCATCCCAGAACTCGCAGAGCTGGTACCACACGATAGGCTGTTCGCCAGCCTGGGACCCTCTGCCCTCTCTTGCGAGCAGACGGCCACGTACCTCGCCGAGGACGGGACCACGGTGGGCACCTGGCTCAGCGAGTAACCGGTCAGCGGCCTGCGGATCGCAACAATTCGGCCACGGAGATCTCTGAAACGGCTCGGTCCTTCGCAGCTCCGTACCTCTCCAGTTCCCTTCTTTCCTCCTCGTAGTCGCCTGCCCTGTGATAATCGTAGGGCAGGGATGAAATCGAAGAGATGAACCGGGGCCCCGGTGACCAGACAGCGGTCACGTACCGCGGTTTGCGCGTGACATTGATGAGATTGTTGTTGTGCCGTACCCTGCCGCGGTATACGAGCTGTTCTCCGCACAACACCGGGTCGCAGTAGTAGCGTCCGTCACGTGCGTTCCACGTGGCATGAGGGGACTTGAACTCGTCGACGTCCAGCCTCCCTCGATCCTTTCTGATGTACGAGATCTGCAATTCAGCAGTCACGGTGTCGTACTCGACATCCTTGGGAAGTTGAAAAACCTTCTTCAAGGCGTACACCTGCCCGACGTCGAGCGAGTCGCCGGAGTCGTAGAATCTCCCGCTGCTTATTGTGGTGTACTTCAGCTGGTCGACGTATAGTTCGGCCTCCCCATCGGGCGTCCCCGGCCTCCCGAAACTGTCGCTCCACTCCGATATCCGATTCTCGTCCCCCTGAGAATACGAGGCGGCCCTGCCGCGGACCGTGTAGCCGTCATTGATGATGTACACCGGGATCCCGCCGGTGTTTTTCATGTAAAATGTCAGCGGGACCTGCACGAAGGGATTTTTGCCGTCTTCCCACGGCTTTCCGAATTCCGTCTTGAGAGTAAAATACACAGGGGCGGCCGCGGGCTGGTACATAGTGGAGTAAGCGAGGCTGACAGCCGTGAGGAGTGCAGTGGCGACCACTCCCGCCGCGAATCTTTTGGGTTGCGGCATCCCGTTCCACGATTTTTGGCGCACAAGAAGACACAGCGCCCATACGGACCAGCACAAGGCCGGCACGTAGACCAGCAGGTAGGGTGTGTACTCCCTCTCCTCGAACCAGAGAAGAAGAAGGAGAACGTCGGTCGCGAGCACAATAATGGCGCCGAGCAGGACAATCGCCCCGGAAGCCCTTAAGTGTCGTTTCCCCCAGTAGTCGTGTGCCGCGATTGCTGCAATTCCCAGCACCACGCCCGAGAGCACGAACAGCACTCCGGTTATCCGTTGCGCGAAAGTAAGAGCCCCCGAGGCGTCCGGCCATCCGATGACTGCATTCAAAACCATGGAGACGAGCAGCCCGACCAGCATGAGTGACATGATGGAGCGTCTTTTCCAGGCTCGATCGGGCCAGTTCCCACTGTCACCCCCGCGCCAGCATACGGATGCCGGATCATCCAGATCCATGTCCGCAGGGAAACCGCGGCGGCCGAGTATTTTGCGCAGCTCGCCTGGTGACCAGGCACTGCCGACCGTCTCGCCACCAATGCTGATGCGGCGAAGACCACGACTGTCCGGCGGCTCCACGATGACCCAGGGACGGATACTCATGACCACAGACTCAAACGTGAGCCGGCACAGTGCACGCGGAATTACCCCGTTTGCCTCCAAGCGGTGGTGGCCTGCCTGGTGTGGGCCTGGTTCTGGCCCCCCATGCGTACACCGCCACACCCTGTGTGTGCGACTTCTCCCACGGCGACCGGACCGTGGCCGACCTGCTGGGCGGCAGGGGCTCGGGGCCGGTTCGGTCCCAAGAGAGCGCTGCCAAGCTGTGGTGCGGCTGAAGCGGCCAGTAGGGGCGGTTCGACGCCGGTGGTCAGGAACTCCCGGCAGGCTGTGCGAAGCCCAGAAAGGCTGCCACGGTCGCGAGTGCACCACAATGCCGGGTGGCTATGACCCGAACTTCGTCCAGTGCCCTTCGGAGACCAACTCGACGGTGCCGTCGACGACCTTGATGGCCGTCTGTTCGTCGATGGCGTAGGCTGCGCCGCCGATGTCGGCAGCCCAGCGCTCAGCGTCAGCCAGGGTGTTCCCCGGGAAGGCGTCCAGGTGCGGGAAGATCGAGAAGTCGACGACTCCCAGGGTGCGGTCGTCCGGCGCGGACTGCCACTCTACGAAGTAGGTGCCGATCCGGGGCGTCATGACCATGCTTCCGGCACTCACTCCCACCCAGACCGTGTCGGGCAGCGAAGGCAGCAGATCAGCCAGCCCCGACTCCCTCATCCAGTGGCACAGGTACGTCGCGTCGCCGCCGTCGACCAGGAGCACGTCGGCTTCCCGGACCCAGGGGACGTATCGATCCGCGCCGATAGTGGGCAGTGCGGTCAACTCGAGGACACCGAGCGAGGCCCAGCCCAGGCCGGTCAGGTGCTGCCACCGGGGTTCGCCGGCTGCGAGGCCCCGTACCGATGCCGGACCGCACATCGGATGTCCCCACTGCGCCGTCGGGACACAGAGGGCGTGGCACTCGTCGATCGGCTTGCCGAGAAGCTGCACGAGCGCCGAGCGGATGCTCGGGTTCGTGACGCCGCCTGAGGTGAGCAAGAGCTTCAAGGTGTCTCCCAATGCGCGCGCGAAAGGTGGATATACCTGAAGACCCGGAACCGTGCCGGAATTCATCGTCGTTCGGGCAACCTTTTCGGAGGCCCTCGGGTCGCCGGGCGTGGTTCTTTGCCATCCCTCCGCCAGGTCATCGCCGAACGACGACGCTGCCCCCGCGTCGGCGCATCAGCATCGTCCGTAGCGTGATCGCAGTGGGTCACGTCCGCTGGAGTGTTCGCGGCCACGGCCGACCGATACTGCTGCCTGTCAGCAACGCTGTTGGCACTGGCAGACCCACGAGGCGATCAAGGCAGTGGTTCGACGCTCTGGCAGAGCCGACCGGGGCCTCGGCCGACCTGCAGAATGTCCGCGTGAACATTCGCTACGAAGTGGTCTTCACCTGCTTCCTGAAGGACGACACCCCTCGGCCGGTCCTGGACACCCTGTGCTGGCACATGGGCCTGCTCACTGACCGCCCCGCGGCTGTCGGCGCCGATGAGTACCCGCGTCCTCTGCTGACTCCGAATCCGGACACCGACAGGCCCCTGCCCGGAGGGGAGTTCGCGCGTCTGGAACGCCAGTCCCGCGGCGATCACGATGCCTGGGGACTGTTCGTCCGCGTCCTGTGGCCGGACCTGCTGGACGACGTCGTATCGCTCCTCGAACTGCTCGCTCCGCACGTCGACGAACCGGACTACGCCGGCTACTTCCGTGCGGAAGCCGACCCCTGGCCTTCCGTCTTCCGGTTCCGCGAAGGAACGTACGACGTGACCGGGCCCATGTCCGACTTCCGGCAAGGCTTCGACACCGGCGCGGGTGGTCGGCGCCTGGCCGGGTCCTGAAGCGCGTACTGCACCACGACGCCCCCGGCCCGGTCTCCGGCCAGTGGAGGCGGAGCACGCCGCCCTTCGCGTGCGGTGTGTGTGTGACGTCAGTCGAAGACGATGACCATGCGCCCGACGACGTCGCCGCGACCGAGGGCCTCCAGGTTGTCGTTGATGTCCTCGAGTCCGACCTTGGTGACGTTGTGCTTGACGAGGCCCGCTTCGGCCAGGGAGAGCACCTCGACCAGGTCCAGGTGGTTGCCCCAGAAGGAACCGAGGTAGGTCAGCTCCGTCCCCACGAACGGGAACTGCTTGTGCTCGACGTGGTGACTCATGAGGCCGACCGCCGCCAGCACACCCTCGGGGCCCAGCAGGTCGAACCCCATGGAGATGGACGCGTTGCTGCCGACGCAGTCCAGGATGGCGTCGATCGTCCTGCGGCCGGTGAGCTGCTCCAGTTCGTCCTGGATGGCCTGGTTGGACTTGTCGCGCACGTTGATCCCGTGGTCGGCTCCGTTCTCCTTCGCCACGTCCAGCTTGTTGTCCTTGCGGGCCAGGGCCACCACGGTCGCTCCGCCGCCGAGCAGCTTGGCGTACTGGACCGCGTAGCTGCCCAGGCCTCCGATGCCCGTGACGGCGACGGTGCGGCCCGGACCGAGCTTGCCGGTGTCCCGGAGCTTGCGCATTCCGCGGTACGGGGTCATGCCCGCGTCGGTCATCGGGGCGAGGACCTCGGGCGCCTAGCCGCGTTCTCCGAGACGGGGATGGCGTGGCGGCCTTCCACGGCCATGTACTCCGCGAAGCCTCCGGGAGGCCCGAAGCCCACCCACCTGCCGTTGCCGCTGCACAGCTGTTCGTTGCCCTCCCGGCACTGGCGGCATGTGCCGTCGCCCCAACTGGGGTTGACCACGACCATGTCGCCTTCGGAGTACCCCACCGACGTCGGTACCGCGCTGCCCGTACCGGCCACCCGGCCGGTGACCTCGTGGCCGGGGATGTAGGGGAGGTCAACGGGGAACGGCACCTCGAAGTAACCGTTGAGGAGCTGGTAGTCACTGCGGCACATGCCGGTCGCGGCGACCTTCAGCAGGATCTCGTCCGGCGCCGGGTCCGGCATGGGAACGTCTTCGATTCGAAGGGGCTCTTTGTATCCGTGCATCCGAGCTGCCTGCATCTGCATGGTGCCGCCTCGCTTTCGCCGACAAGTACGGGTTACGTGCCGCGCAGCGTGACGGGCTCGGGTTTCGTCGCAGGCCGCCGCAGCCGCCCCCTTACCTACCTCCAGGTTCCTGCGTCCACCGCCACGACGCATCCCGGACGGAGCGTGACGCGGCACCGCCGACGGCCGGCACGGCGACATCGTCGTGGCACCGACGCCACCAGCCGCAGGGACACAGCAAAGTCAACCCATCAGGACCGATTGCCAACTGACAACGGCGGTCATAGCGTTGATCCAGGGCAGGACCGGGCTTCGGGCGTGGATGCGGAGGCTCTTCATGATCAAGCCCTACGGTCCCTACGACTTCATGCCGCCGATCCCGGACTTCGCGGTGAGTTCGGAGTCCGTCCCCCACGGCGGCCAACTCGCCCTCGCGCAGGCCAGTGGCATTCTGGGGGCAGGCGGGTCGGACATCTCACCGCAGCTGAGCTGGACCGGATTCCCCGACGACACGCGAAGCTTCACAGTGGCGATGTTCGATCCCGACGTGCCCACCGCCTCGGGTTTCTGGCACTGGGCTGCGGCCAACCTCCCGGCTTCCGTGACCGACCTTCCGGCCGGGGCCGGAGACGGGAGCGACCTTCCCGGCGGCGCGGTGACACTTCGCAACGACGCCGGTTACCGCAGGTACCTGGGTCCGGCCACGCCACCGGGCAACGGCCCCGACCGATACTTCCTGGTCGTCCATGCCGTCGGCGTGGACAAGCTGGACGTGTCCGAGGCGACGTCTCCCGCCCTCATGGACTTCCTCTTGTTCACCTACGCCATCGCGCGGGCCACGATGTACGGCACCTTCGAGCGATGAGCACGTACCGGGCCCTCTCACGGAGGTGATCCGACAACGGTGCCGGGGAACCGCGCGCTTGCGCGGTTTCCCGGCACCGACTGCCGGCTCTCCCCACCCGGGGTGGCCCCGGTGGACGTCCGCGGATCGCAAAGACGTCACCAGTCCGAGTTGGTCGCCCCCAGACTCAGCAGGACCTGGTCGAAGGTGTTGCCGTCGTTGTCGTCGGTGTACGCCATGGAGAGTGTGCCGAACGGGGAGGAGGCCAGCGCGAGCTGCTCCTGCCGGCCGGTCGTGACCTGGCTGACGGACTGGGCCGGCAACCGGCCGGCGGAGGTGCCGTCGGGGTTGAGGCCCCGGGCCCAGACCGCCGGATCGGTGCCGGCGATGCTCCAGCCGACGACTGCGTCGCGCTGGTCGTCGATGCCGACGGTGGGGTTGCCCGCTCCGGCTCCGCCGGACACCTCGACCTCGGCCGAGCCGGCCGTGCCGGTGGCGGTGAACGACCGGGCCCAGACGCCGCGGGTCCCGGTGTGGTCGGACTCCCACGCCACGGCGAAGTCGCCGTTGAAGTTCGCGGCCACGGCCGGGCGCTGCTGCTGCCCGTCGGCGATGCTGTTGGCACTGCGGCGGCTGAGGGTGACGGCCCCGTTCGCCTTGGCCAGTTTCACCAAACCGATCTGGTAGGTGCCGTTGTTGTCGGTGTCCTCGTCCCAGACGACGACGGCGTCGCCCGAGGCGGACGTCGCGATGTCGGGGTTGTGGTGCGCGCCGCCGGTCGCGTTGACCGTCACCTCGTAGGCCTTGGTCGTGGTCCCGGTGAACCCTGCCGCCTTCACCGTCGCCGCCGCGGTGCCCTGGATGTCCTCCCACACCACGGAGAACGCGACCGCCGTGGTGCTGTTGGGCGCGCCGTCCGGATCGACCGCGACGCGCGGATGGATCTGCTGGCCGTCGGCGCTCGCGTTGGCCTGGCCGGAGCCGAGGAGTGCGCCGGCCGGGGAGAGGACTCGGTAGGTGATGTTGTAGAACCCGTTGCCGTCCGGGTCCTCCTCCCACACGACGACGGTGTTGCCCCGGTCGTCGATTCCCACGTCGGGCTGCAGATGCCGCCAGGCCACGCCCGAGGTCCCGCCGGCCGAGAGCTTCTTCTCGTAGGCGGAGACGCCGTTGCGGTACATCCGCACCCACACGTCGCTGTGCGCGTTGTCGCCCGGGGTGGCCGAGTCGCGGTCGTCCTCCCAGACCACGGCGGTGTCGCCGAGGCGGTTGGCGGCGATCGAGGAGGTGTCCTGGTCACCGGCGGAGTCGCTGTTCGCGGTCGCCCAGGACGAGGGCCCGGCCGCGGAGGCCGGGGAGACCATGGCGAGGACCGCGGCGAAGCCGGCAACGGTCGCGCCCAGTACGGAGAGCTTACGCATCGGCCAACCCCGGCTGTCCGTCGTGAATGACAAAGGTCCGCGCGGTCGTCGCCGCCGCGCCGTGTTCGGTCACCGTCGCCACCGACCGGAAGTCGGCTGTCAGCTGCGACCGGGTGATGTGCGTGCGGACGTAGCCGCGCCGGTTGGAGTAGAAGCGCAGGTGCGGGTTGAGGGACCCGTTGGGGATCGCCGTGGTGGCGGTTCCGTTGCCGGTGCTGGTGATGGAGGTGCAGACCAGCTCGGAGCCGATCGTCGCCGACGACGGGTTGGCGTAGTCGGCCTTGAGGTCGTTGCCCCACGACGCGTGCACGTCACCGGTGAGGACGACCGGGTTGCGTACGCCGCGGTCGATGATGCCCTGCTGGATCCGGGCCCGGCTGCCCCGGTACCCGTCCCAGGCATCCATGTTCATCGCGCCCGCCGAGTTCACGTTGCGGGCGAAGAAGACCTGCTGGCCTATGAGGTCCCAGGTACTCAGGTGCTGTCCGAGCCCGTCGAGCAGCCACGCCTCCTGGGCCGGGCCGGTGATCGAACGGGACGGCAGATCGGCGTCGGCGCAGACCTTCGTGCCGTCGCCGCAGGCCTGGTCGTCGCGGAACTGGCGGGTGTCGAGCATGTGGAACGTGGCGAGGGTGCCCCAGCGGACCCGGCGGTAGAGCTGGATGCTGTTGCCGGAGGGGGTCGCGGCGGCCCGCAGCGGCATGTTCTCGAAGTAGGCCTGGTACGCGGCGGTGCGGCGCGCGGTCCACTGGGCCGCCGTGAGCGCGGGGCTGCTGTCGGCGCGGACCATGTTGGCGTAGTTGTTCTCCACCTCGTGGTCGTCCGGCACGACCAGCCACGGCGCGATCGCGTGCGCGGCCTGGAGGTCGGGGTCGCTGCGGTAGAGCGCGTAGCGGCGGCGGTAGTCGGCCAGCGACACGATCTCGCTGCCGAGGTGCTGGCGCACGGCGCCGGAGGTGGCGCCGCCCTCGTAGATGTAGTCGCCCAGGTGCAGGATCAGATCGGGGCGGTCGTCGGCCATGCGCCGGTAGGCGGTGTAGTAGCCCTGCTCGTAGTGGGCGCACGAGGCGAAGGCCATCGTGAAGTCGCGCCCGACCGTGTTCACCGCCGGTGCGGTGCGGGTCCGGCCCACCGGGGAGATGAATCCCTGGGCCCGGAAGCGGTAGTAGTACTCGGAGTCCGGGGCGAGTCCGCCGGCCAGTACGTGGACCGCGTGGGCCTGTGCGTAGCGGGCGGTGAACGTGCCGGAGCTGACGAGGCTGGTGAAGTTCTGGTTGGTCGACACCTGCCAGTCGACGGCGACGTCGGCGTTGGGCATGCCGCCTTGCCCGTCCGCGTTGGTCGGTGTGGGAGCCAGACGCGTCCAGAGGACCACGCTGGTGTCGTCCGGTTCGCCGGAGGCGACACCGAGGGTGAAGGGGAAGGGAGTGGAGGCGGCGGCCGACGGCTGGGCCATCGCCCCGAGTTGGAGCGCTGCGACGCTCGCGGTGGTGAGCCCGCCAAGGATGAAGATGCGGCGACTGAGGTTGCTCATGGCCGCAGATGCTCGCGGCCACGGGTGAACTTCCCGCCCTGCGACGGGGGCGGTCAAGTGACATGATCGAACCGCGAGTTGGTGGGCATTTATACGGATGTCGCGGGCGCCGGCGCCGACGCTCGGCCGCTGATCAGCGCTTGCGGTTCAGCCGCGCTGTTCACATTCCCGGCGTCTGTTAACCACCCGTCCAATGACGGCTCTGAGGCGCAACCCGTCCTTCATCTGTAGGCATGCCTCGGCCAACGTGCAGCACGCCCTGAGGGCCGTCGCACCCGTTCAGCCGACCGTAGTGTTCTGTGTCGCTTCGCGTGCTTCGGTCAGGGCTCGCTGCCTGAGGTTGCCGCCGGACAACTGCATCGTGGTGGCGGCCAGGATGTCGTCCCTGCCGATGGTCCGCCCGTCGCCCTCGCGGGTTGACAGGGCCCGGTGGGAATCCTCGAGGAACGGGGGTGGGGCCGGTTCACGCGGCATCAGCAGGGCGGCGGTGCCGAATCGCTTCATTCCGCCCTCCCGGACGACCAGGGCCGCGTCCCGGGCGAGATCCGTCAGGAACGCGCTCGCGATCCCGTCCAGGTCGCGGACCATCGCCGGCACGGCCGTCACCCTCTGGCTCCGCAGCAGCCTCTTGACCCCGGCCTCGAACCTGTGGGCGCCGACCACAGCAGTCGGTTTGCGCGACCTGCTGCGCCCACGAGGAGGCACGATCACACCATCGGCGTCGTACAGGACACCGGTCAGGCCTCGGAACGTCGGGCTGTGGTCGTACCACGTGGTCCCCACCTCGAACTCGACATCCCGGTCGATCGCCGCGAGGAGGTCCCCGGGGATCAGCTTCCTCCGGGCCTCCCCCCCCGCCGCTCTCCGCGCGCCGTCGATGATCTCCGCCAGAACTGTCCGCGTCACCGAAGCGGCGGCCCACGCCGCCGACCGAGAGACATCCATCGGGGTCACGTCCCTGAACACCGCTCTGACGAGGGAAGGCCTGAACGGCAAGACATCCGTCACCGAGGCGGTCCCGGGACCGCCGCGCTCCCGGCGGCGTGCGGGCAGTGTGGTCATCGGATGGAGCGCTCCCTGCAGTCGGAGTCATCAGAGACACACACCTCATCATGCGGACCCGCTCCCTTTCCCCACCCCCCGTCGAAGCGGCACCGGGTCAAGGGCCTGACGGGCGCATTTCCGCGTCGTCCGCCTGCCGAGGTGGCGACCCTTGGCCCATTAGATGCTAGATGTAATCTTTATGTGGGTATGGTCCGATTGCCGGCGAGGATACGCACGGAAGGTGCACGGACGGACACCAACCGCGCACGTGCGCGCCGGCGGAGCAGAGGGGAAAGCATCAATGACCTCGATCTTGATCACGACAGCCAACGGCGCGACCGGCCGGCCGATGGTCGACTACCTCCTCAGGGAAGGCTTCGACGTGCGCGCCATGGTCCACACGGACGACGAGCGGGCCCAGCGGCTACGCGACAAGGGCGCCGACGTCGTCTTCGGCGACCTGCTCAACCTCCCGGACGTTCGCAAGGCCCTGGAGGGCGTCCAGCGCGCGTACTTCAACTACCCGATCGGCGACGGACTGGTGGAGGCCGCGGTGATGTTCGCCCAGGCCGCCAGGGAGGAGGACCTCGAGCTCATCGTGAGCATGTCGCACTTCCAGTCCCGGCCCCACGCACACAGCAAGGCCACGCAGAACCACTGGCTCTCCGAGCAGCTCTTCGCATGGTCGGGGGTCCCCAACACCCAACTTCAGGTTCAGGTCACGTTCTTCATGCAGTGACTCCTCCACCCCGTAAACGGGGTGGCTTCTCGCTAAGCCGGTTGGGCTTTGCGACGGACCAGCCCGGCCCGTAGTACGTTCAGGGCGCCCACCGTGTCAGCGTGTGCGGTGTGGCCGCACGAGACGCAGTGGAACTTCTCCTGCGTGGGCCGGTTCTCCGCGCTGGTGTGTCCGCATTGCGGGCACTGGCGCGAGGTGTTGCGGGGGTCCACGGCGATCACTTCCCGTCCGGCGCTTTCAGCCTTGGCGTGCAGGATCCTCAGGAACACCCCCCAACCGGCATCCGAGATCGAGCGGTTGAGTGCGGTCTTCGCCGCCGCGCCCCCTGGCAGGAACGCGCCCGGCTTGTCCGGGTGCGGCTTGGGCCTGGCGGTGCGGACCATGTTGCGGATCTTGAGATCTTCGTGCGCGATGAAGTCGTGCTCACGGACCAGCGTGAGGGCGGTCTTGTGTGCGTGGTCCAGCCGCTGGCGGCGCACCCTGCCATGCAGCTTGGCGACCTTCTCCACCGCGCGGCGGTGATTGGCCGTGCGCTTGTCCCGGCGTACCCGCGGGAACTTCGACAGGGCCTGCTGCGCGGCTTCGAGCTTCGCCGCGCCCGTACGGCCGTGGCGCGGGTTGGGAACGAATCCGCCGCCGGAGTCGGCGAGGAAGTTGGCTATGCCCAGGTCGATGCCGACCACACGGCCCGTCGCGGGCAGCGGCTCGGGCTGGTCCCGTTCGGCGGTCAGCACAACGAACCACTTACGGCCCTCGCGCTTGACGCTGACCGTCTTGACCTTGCCGACCACCGGCCGATGCTGATGCACCTTTACATGCCCGACACCCTGGAAGCGAACGCGGGTGACCGGGTCGTGCGGCGTACTGTCCCAGCGGCAGCCGTCCCCGTCCTTGGGGAAGTCGACCGTATCGAACCAGTTCACCCCTCGAAAGCGGGGGTATCCGGGCGCCTGACCAGCCTTGATACGGCGGAAGAACGCGGCGAACGCCTTGTCCAGCCGGCGCAGGGTGGCCTGCTGCGAGGAGAACGACCAGCGGCCCTGACACTCCGCGTCGAACGCCCGGATGTCCTTGAGCTGCGCGGACTGCATTCCGTAACCGACGCTCGTCTGCGACACATGCCGGTAGGCGTCACGGCGCTCCTGTAACGCGCCGTTGTAGAGCGAGCAGTGATCCCGCAACATCTCGGACAGGGCCTGGTCCTGACCGACGGTGGGCCGCATGAGGAACTTGTACGTACGGATCATCAGCCCACCCCCTTCGGTGCGAGTCGATCCCGACTCTATCATTGGTTCATGTCACCACGCTGGGAACCAAACCCTGATGTGCGACGCGGTCGTCACGTCGTTCACCACCTGCATGCACACTTGGTGTTCGTCACCAGATACCGGCGGAACGTCTTCAACGACACCATGCTGACGCGCTGCGAAGACATCATGCGGAAGGTGTGCGAGGACTTCGAGGCCGACCTGATCGAGTTCAACGGCGAAAACGATCACGTACACCTATTGGTGCACTACCCACCGAAGGTCGCACTCTCCAACCTGGTCAACTCCCTCAAAGGCGTCTCTTCGCGCCGCCTGCGACAGGAATACACCGGCCAGCTCAACCAGGCGATCACGCACGGCCGCTTCTGGTCCGGATCCTACTTCGCCGGCTCATGCGGCGGAGCGCCCCTCCAGATGGTCAAGGACTACATCGAGAACCAGAAGCGGCCCAACTGAACGCGGGCCACCGGCAGAGCGCTCCGAAGCGAATGCTCCGGCGCCCCGCGCCGCAGCGCTCAGGATCGGATCCCCTCCCCGCCTGAAGGCGAGGATTCCCTCCGAAGAACAGGGATGGCTGCTCTACATCTCCGGGCTGATCCGCTACGGCCGCTACGTGATGCCCTTCGGCAAGGAGAGCCGTTTCGCCCCGATCGCCGGCCGCGACATCGCGCTGACCGCCGCCAGAATCCTCGCCTCGCCCGAAGAGCACGGTGGGCAGGTCTACGCGCTCACCGGCCCTGTGGAGTACAGCCACGAGGAGCTCGCCGCCGAGGTCAGCCGGGTGCTGGGCAGGGACCTTCCGTACGAGCAGGTCACCGCGGCCACCTTCCTCGAGATGCTCGGCATCGGACATGACATGGCGAAGCTCAAGCACTTCGAGGCCGTGAACCTCGACCAGCAGGAGGGCCTACTCGCCGGCATCAGCGACACGGCGCCGCGCATCAACGGGCGGCCGCTCACGACGGTCGAGGAGTTCGTCAACGAACACCGCTCGGCCTTCGAGCTCGACTACGGCAAGCCGAGTACGTAGTCGGCCGGCGCGGGGCGACTCCCACGCACCGGTGACGGCCACGAGGTCACCGGTGTTCCGGGTTCGGGAAGTCGGGGCGGCAGCCGGCGTCCCACTCGGCGCGCTGGTTGCCGTATGCCGGGAATCCCCCTTCGCGTCGCAGCACGGCCGCCAGATGCAGGAGGTTGTAGGTCATGAACGTCGTGTTGCGGTTGGTGAAGTCGTTCTCCGGGCCGCCCGAGCCCGGGTCGAGATACGAGGGGCCCGGTCCGGCCTCCCCGATCCACCCGGCGTCGGCCTGCGGCGGAATCGTGTAGCCGAGATGCTGGAGGCTGTAGAGGACGTTCATGGCGCAGTGCTTGATCCCGTCCTCGTTCCCGGTGATCAGGCAGCCGCCGACGCGTCCGTAATAGGCGTACTGTCCGGCGTCGTTGAGCAGGCTGGAGCAGCCGTAGAGCCGTTCGATGACGCGCTTCATCACCGAACTGTTGTCCCCCAGCCAGATGGGCCCGCACAGCACGAGGACGTCAGCGGCCAGGACGCGCTCGAACAGATCCGGCCAGGCGTCACTGGACCAGCCGTGTTCCCTCATGTCGGGCCAGACACCCGTCGCGATGTCGTGGTCGATCGCGCGGACCGTCTCCACCTGCACGCCGTGCCCGCGCATGATGCCCGCGCTCAGGTCGATGAGCCCGTCGGTGTTGCTGACCTCCGGCGAGCGCTTCAGCGTCGTGTTGACGAACATGGCGCGCAGTCCGTCGAACTGCGGCACCTGCGCCGCGGGGGCGTCCGTCGGGTGGGCCGTCACCTGTTCCTCCCAGCGTGGGTCCTGTCCGGAGGACGCCCGGTGGGGAGCGATGTCCTCTTCGAGGAGGCTCACCCACACACGGCGCGCGGGCAACCCGACGACCGGGCGTACCCTCGCCGCTAGCGTGGTGGGTGCTTGTCGAGGATCCGCGCGACGGCTTCGGTGTCCTCGGCGTCGATCCTGGCCGCCTCCTGCAGGACCCGCTCGATGCTGGCCCGCGGGATGACCACGGCTCCCGCGGTGTCGGCGAAGACGTAGTCACCGGGAGTCACGCACACACCTGCGATTTGTACCGCGACGCCGGCCGCGAACGGCATGATGGTGTCGCCGCCCCAGCGTGTCGCCTCGCCATGGCACCAGGTCGCGAACCCGTGGTCGCGCAGCTGGGCGAAGTCCCGCAGCCTGCCGTCCGCCAGCACTCCGGCCAGCCCATGACGGACGACCCGGGACAGTTTCGTGCCGCCGCCGTGCGAGACGTCCGGATAACCGCCGCTGGAGAGCACCAGGACCTTCCCCGCCGGGTCGTCACCGACCGCCTGGTCGAAGAGCTCCCCGAAGCCGGCCGCCGTCTGCGGCAGGTCGTCCCGGTACGGGAGGTAGGCGAGGGTGGCGGCCGGACCGAAGAGCGGCCTGGTGGGGTCGGGGCTGGACAGGGCGACGATGTGGGCGCGGTGCTTGTGGATGCGGCCCATCGCGTCCACCAGCGGCGCGCAACCGAGCCGTGCGGCCGCGGCCGCGTACTCGGCACCGTGATCACTGCTCATGCGTCTCCTCCTGCCCCGCTCGCGATCGGTCCGCCGTTGCGGCGCGCCGTGTTCCAGGCGGGCCCCGGGCGGTCGGGAGCGTCACGGGCGAGCGCGGCCACCGGTTGTCCGGCCCGGGCACATCGGCGGGCGCCCGCAGCGCCGCGGGGGTCGCCGATGCCCCATCCGGGTGATCGCCGCCTGATACGTCCGTACTCACGAGCACGCGTCCTCGCGGCAGCGCGGTTCAGCCGATCCTAGGACGGAATCGGCTCGCCCGCCCGGGCTGCCGAGCGTGGGGGTCCCCCTGGCGTGGGCGGAGCGCCGGTCAGATCAGTTGGTTGCGTTCCAGCGAGAAGTAGGTCACCTGGTAGTGGCTGCTCTGGATGTGCGAGGGCAACTGCCGCACGTGGTCGGCGCGGATGGTGGTGTAGACGTCGTGCCTGGTCATTCCGGGCGCGGGGGTGTAGGTGCCGGAGAAGGTCATCAGATCCTGGTCGCGGTGGCTGAAGGTGATGATGAAGCAGTATTCGACCAGGGGTCCGCTGGGTGCGACATGGCCGCCTCTCGGTGGTGTGGGCTCGGCTCAGCGAGTACGACGTACGGGTGATCCATCGGGTTGCGGTCGTCGCCGTTGCGTACTGTCCGACGGGATGCAAGGCATTCAGGGATCCGACGCCTTCGACGATGTGGCGGAGCAGCCGGGGCACCCGGCAGTGGTGCGGTTGCTGGACCCCGTCCCTACGTCTGCGCTGCTTGCCACCGGCCGCGCTCCCGTTGCTCCCGTGCGCCGCTGCAGCTCCGTTGGGCTGGTCTCAGGCCGGGCGGCATGGTGGGGGCGGCTGGTTCCGGGGTCTGCGAGGTGGGGGTGTGGGTGGAAACCGCTGGCCCGTCCAGAGCGTCGGTGTTGGATCTTCAAGCTGTGCGGTCGGGGGTCGATGCGGTGCTGGACGACTTCTTCAGCTCCCGCCTTCGCAGTGCCGAGACGGAAGCCGAGGGGACGTTCGCCCTCGCCGGGGACGTGCGCGACTTCGTCACCCGCGGCGGGAAGCGGCTTCGTCCCCTGCTGTGCGCGGTGGGCTGGCACGCCGGCGGGAAGACGACGGTCTCCGACGTCGTGCTGCGGACGGCGGCATCGCTGGAGCTGTTCCACGCCTTCGCACTGATCCACGACGACATCATGGACCGCAGCGACCTGCGTCGCGGGGCGCCGACCGTGCACCGGGCCGTGGAGTCGCGCTACCCCGATCACCCGGCTCGCGAGGATGTGGGGACAGGGGCAGCCATCCTGGCGGGGAACCTGGCGCTGGTCTGGTCCGATGAGCTCCTGCACACGGCCGGCTTGTCTCCGGCTGAGCTGGCCGCGGTGCTGCCGGTGATCGACGTGATGCGCATGGAGATCGTCTACGGCCAGTACCTCGATCTGACCACCCGCGTGAACGCGCACGGCGGGGTCGAGTCGGCGCTGCGGGTAGCGCGCTACAAGACCGCGAAGTACACCTTCGAACGGCCCTTGCACGTGGGTGCCGCCCTGGCCGGAGCCGGGGAGGGGCTGCGCGCGGCGTTGAGCGCCTTCGCGCTCCCGGCCGGGGAGTCCTTCCAGCTGCGTGACGATGTGCTGGGCGTGTTCGGCGCATCCGAGCTGACCGGGAAGCCGGTGCTGGACGATCTTCGTCAGGCCAAGCCGACGGTCCTGATGGCCTTGGGGTACCAGCGGGCGGACACCCGGCAGCGGCTCGTCCTGGACACCCTGGTGGGCCGACCAGAACTCGACGAGCACGGGGCAGAGCACGTTCGACGTGTCCTGCGGGAGACCGGGGCCTTGGACGCCGTCGAAGACATGATCCGGTTGCGTCACCAGCAAGCGCTACAAGCCCTGGATGACGCGGCCTTCCCGGCACCCGCGGCCGACGCGGCCCGGAGGTTGGTACACGGCGTCGCGGAGCGTACGGCATGACCCGGCGTCAACTCGTCAACATGTCCCGGGCAGTGGAGGAGTGCACCGTGGCCGATTACACCGCCGCCTCCGACCCGGAATCCCGCGATGTGGCCGGAGCCGGCCCGGACATCGTGGTGCGACTGCCGGCGATGTACTTCCCCATGCCGTGGCGCCGCCATCCGGAGGTCGAGCTGCTCGAGGAGCAGGGCCTGGCCTTCATGGAGCGGCACGGCCTGTGCCACGGTCCCGGACGCCGTGAACGGGTCGCGGGCACCAGGTCCGCGCTGTTCTTCGCGGGCAACTGCCCCGGTGCCGACACCGAGCGGCTCCAGATGGCCGTGGACTGGACGTACACGATGTTCGTGTTCGACGACTTCGCCTGCGACGAGGAATCCCCGGAGGATGCCTTCTCCTTCCTCGACCTGGCCGTGCGCGTCATCCGCACACTGGAGAGCCCGACCGCGGGCTTGCTGCCGCCGGAGAGTCCCTTTGCCGGGCCGGTGGTGGAGCTGGCCGAGCGGCTGCACCGCCTGGCCTCTCCGACCCAGCGTCGCCGTCTGGTGGACGCGCACCTCTCCTGGTACCTGGGCGTGGCGTGGGAACGCGCGGCCCGCCGGCAGCCTGTGATGCCCAGCCTCAATGACTACCTCTACACCCGCCTCCTGTACGTCGCCGGATTCCCGACCCTCGCCTGGTTCCAGGTCAGCGAGGTGGACGACATCCCCGACCAGGAGATCAACGCGCCGGCCGTGCACGCGCTCACCGAGATGGCCAGCATGGTCGCCGCGCTCGACGACGACCTGTTCTCCTACGGCAAGGAGGTGTGGTTCGCCGCCCGGCGGCCTGCCGAGACGGGACCCGTCCTGAATCTGGTCGGCCTCTACCTGGCCGAGCCCGGGTCCACCCAGCAGGACGCCCAGAGGCAGGCTGTCGCCTTGCGCGACCGCATCCTGGCCCGCTTCATCGAGGTTCGTGACATCGTCCAGCCGACCGCTTCCGAGCCGCTGCGCCGCTATCTGTCCAACCTGACCTACCTCATCCGCGGCAACTACGAATGGGGCATAAGGGCAGGGCGCTACACCGATCCCGACGGCCGCCACCCCGGCGCCGTACGCGTGGCAACGAGCCCCGTCGCGGACGTTCCCAGCGCGACCGGCGCGCCCCCGGACATCCCTTGTATCGGCTGGTGGTGGCACGCGCTGCCCACCGGCGCCTCGGCCCGCCACAAACGCGCCGACTGACCACCCGTACATGCGGCTTCGGAGCAAAAGATGAAGGACTTGCGTTCACTACCCGCCGCCCCCAACGGGCTTCCTCTGGTCGGTCACCTGCCGCAATTGCTGCGCAATCCGTTGGCGTTCCTGACCTCCCTGCCCGCCCACGGGGATCTGGTCCGCATCCGGCTGGGGCCGCTTGCCGTCGTCGTGCTCTGCGACGCGGAACTCACCCGTCACGTCCTCATCAGTGACCGTGTCTTCGACAAGGGCGGCCCCGTCTACGATCGTGCGCGGGAAGTGGCGGGCAACGGGCTCCCCACGTGTCCGTACAGCGAGCATCGTCGGCAGCGACGCATGATCCAGCCGGCCTTCCACCCTGCCCGTCTCCACGCGTACGCGGAAACCATGACGGGCTGCATCGACGAGCGCACAGCCGGCTGGCACGCCGGACAAGTCCTGCACATACCCACCGAGATGATGGCGATCGCCTCCAAAGCCGCGGCTGCCGCCTTCTTCTCCCGCACGCTTCCCTCAGCCGAGCTCGGCCGGATCCTCGACGACGTCACCACCCTCATCAACGGCATGGGCCGCCGTATGCTGATGATCCCCCCGTTGGACCGGCTCCCCACCCCACGCAACCGTTCCTACCTGCGGGCCCGAGCCCGCCTGCGAGACACCCTCGATCAGGTCATCGCCCAGCGCCTCGCGGAGGGCACCGACCGGGGCGACCTGCTCTCGGCCCTGATCGCGGCCCGTGACCCCGAAGACGGCGGCCGCGGCATGAGCGCCGCAGAGATCAGCGACCAGACGATCGCGTTCTTCCTGGCCGGGACGGAGACCACGGCGGCCACCGTGGGCTGGGCACTGGATCTGCTGGCCGAGCATCCCGAGATCGAGCAGCGCGTCCACTCCGAAGTCGACACGGTCCTGGGCGGTACCGCGGCCACCCACGCACACTTGCCCCACCTGCCACTGGCCGAACGTGTCATCACCGAAACCCTACGGCTGCGCCCACCGGGCTGGTTCATCACTCGTGTGGTCTCCGCCGACACCGAACTGGCCGGGCATCGACTGCCGGCCGGCACCACCGTCGCCTACAGCGCCTACCTCATCCACCACAAGCCCGACCTCTACGCCGACCCCGAAGCCTTCGATCCCGACCGCTGGGATCCCGCGCGCCCGCAGCCGCCCCGCCACGCCCTCATCCCCTTCGCAACAGGCGCCCGCAAATGCATCGGCGACACCTTCGCCACCACCGAGGCCACCCTCGCCCTCGCGACCATCACCGCCCGCTGGCGTCTGGAACACCTGCCCGGCCACACAACCCGCCCCGCCCTCGCCATGACCTTGCGGCCACGCGATCTCCGCATGCGGGCACAGCCCCGTACCGCCACTCGAACTCCTGACGGGTGCTCGGCGGGGTGAGCCCGCCAAGAGCGTGTCCTATGTGGTCAGGCAGAGGAGCCGTTTGCAGCAGCAGACAGCGGCGGCGTGCGTTCGAAGCGGTGGTTGAGCCAGCGACCGCGGGGAGGCCGCCCCCGGACAGCCCCGACCGAGAGCAAACGGCCCGCCCGCCGAAGAAGGACCGGGCCGAGCACCACCTCGCCGTGCGCACCGGCGGGCATACCCGGATCATCACCCGGAGCGCGCGGCGCCCCCCTCGCATCGGGACTGCGACAGCGCGGGGCAGCCGGATGAGCGCGTCAGGCACACCCTGCGCAAGCCCGCCTCGCGCACCGAACGCCCCCAGGCATCCACAGTGCGGCGGTCCCGCCGCCGCCCTGGCGATGGCGCGTCTGTCGGATCACCCCGCCCCATGCGCTCGACCCTCGCCAAGACCGTGCTGACCGGAGCGGGCGCTGGCGGCCACGGTTTACAGCCGCGTCTTGGGAAAAAGCTGGAACTTGCCTCCTCCGACCGTCCTGAAGTGCGAAAAAGGCGGCCAAGCACCCCATCGAAGTCGACAAGGCACAGCGACATCTCGCTCTAATGCAATGGGCGGTCCCGACCCTGACGGGAGGACTGCTGGTCCTCAATGCCGTACACAACGAACAGCAGCGCCCCGCCCAGCAGGTTCAGGGAATGTGGCAACGGGCTCTATCGCTCGCTCCCCACCTGCCCGCCACCCCGGACTGGCACCACCTGGTGCACTGACGGGGCGCCGAGCAACTCGGGACTGGACCAGACAAACGCAGTGCGGCCCTTTCGTCTGCATAGGCTCCGCCACAGCCACAGCCACAGCCGGGCTAGTGGCTCGGCTCGGATGGTCGACCAGGTAATTGATCGGCCATCGGTCTCCCGGCAGGGTGTCTCCAGGATCTGATCGTGGAGGTGGCTGTG